>NZ_CP013421.1:614923-1229847 GCF_001718695.1 Burkholderia ubonensis
CCGGGAACCGGGCGGCTGGTCGCTGCTGTTCTCCTGCGGCCTCGCTGGCTGCTTCGGTGCCATGGTGGTCCGTCACTGATCGCCTGAACGACCTCCTTTCAACGCTCGACATTCGATCCGGATACTGCCATGAGAAACGTCCTCGACCTCGTACAAGCTGCAGCAAACCGCACGCCCGACGCGGAAGCGCTCATCTGCGGCGCCGCCCGCGTAACCTATCAGAACTTGGTTCACCGCGCGCGCGGCATGGGCAATGCACTCGACGCACTTGGATTCACGGCCGGCGCGCGCATTGCGATCTATTTGGACAAACGTGTCGAAACCGTCGTGTCGATACTGGGTGCCGCTGCCGCGCAATACGTGTTCGTTCCCATCAATCCGCTCCTCAAACCCAAGCAGGTCGCTCACATCCTGCTCGACTGCGGGGCCGACTGCCTGATTACCAGCGCGCTGCGCGCGCGGGTCCTTGACGAACACGGCCTTACCAGTGTTTCCAACACCATCATCGTGGACGATGCCGGCTCCGCAAGCCGCCAACTCCGAACAACAGCGCGCGTCCAAAGCTGGCCCGAGTCCGCAAACGGAAATCGCTCGGAACGCGATAGTGAGAATCCACCACAATCGCCGGGGTCGGCCAATGTCGACACCGATCTGGCCGCCATCCTCTATACATCAGGCTCGACCGGATTGCCGAAAGGCGTGATGCTGAGCCACCGCAACCTGCTCGAAGGTGCCTGGAGCGTTGCTCACTATCTGAACTACGTCTCATCCGATCGAATCCTCGCTGCCCTGCCGCTCAGCTTCGATGCCGGCCTGAGTCAGCTTACATCGGCCTGGGCGGCGGGAGCCACCGCCATGCTCATCAACTATCTGGTACCGCGAGACATCATTGATGCCTGCGCGAGCGAACGCATTACGGCGATCACGGGCGTCCCCCCCTTGTGGATGCAACTGGCCCGTGCGAATTGGCCCGAAACGGCACGCTCGACGCTGCGCTACTTCGCCAACACCGGCGGCAAGCTGCCGGCGCCGGTCTTGCAGCAACTCCGGGCATTATTTCCGCAGGCCAAACCCTATCTCATGTATGGCCTGACCGAGGCATTTCGCTCCACGTTTCTCGACCCTTCAGAGGTCGATCGTCGCCCCGACTCCATCGGGAAAGCCGTACCTAACGCCCGAATTCTGGTCGTTCGCGATGATGGCTCGCCGTGTGGAGCTAACGAAACCGGTGAACTGGTCCATGTTGGAGCTTGCGTCACGCTCGGTTATTGGAATGACGCGACGCGCACGGCCCAGCGCTATCGACCTTCGCCCGAGCCGAAGCCCGGCGGCGCGCCGCGAGAGCGCGCTGTGTGGTCAGGCGATCTGGTACGGCGCGATCCAGAAGGATTCCTGTACTTCGTCGCACGCAACGACGCGCAGATCAAGAGCTCCGGTTATCGCATCAGCCCTGAAGAGGTCGAAGAAGTCGTTCATTGCAGTGGCCTTGTCACAGAAGCGGTTGCCTTCGGCGTGGCTGACGATGAACTCGGCGAAGCGATCGCCCTGGTGGTCGTGCCGATCGCCAATGGCTTCGATGCTCAAGTGCTTCAAGGCTGGTGCGTCGAGCATTTGCCGCGCTACATGGTGCCGCATCGCATCGTGGTCCGTGAGACCGTTCCGCGCAACCCCAACGGGAAATTCGATCGAGCCGGATTGCGCGCTGCCTTCGCCGCTCCTGACGCCGGCCACGAAGTGAGACCATCATGAACGCGCAGTTTAGCGAGCGTGAAGGCATCCTCACCGTCGGGGGCGTCGCGATCAATCGCCTGGCCGATCGCGCCGGGCGCACACCCTTCTTCGTCTACGATCGGGCAACGCTCGATGCGCGTGTATGCATGTTGCGCGAGACGCTGCCAACCGGTATCGACCTGCATTACTCGGTCAAGGCCAACCCATTGCCTGCGGTCGTCCATCACCTCGCGCCTCAGATGGACGGGTTCGACGTCGCATCGGCCAACGAGATGGCAGTTGCGCTGAATGCGGGCATGCCCGCAGAACTGATTGGCTTTGCCGGCCCAGGCAAGAGCCGCGACGACTTGCGTCGCGCCGTCGCAAGCGGTGTCAACATTCACCTCGAATCGGTCACCCAGCTGCGCCTCGTCACAGCACTCGGCTGGGAGCTCGGTGTGCAGCCGAAGGTCGCCATTCGAGTCAACCCGGACTTTCACGTCGATCACAGCGGCATGCGCATGGGTGGCGGAGCCAGCCCTTTTGGGCTCGATGCGGAGCAGGTGCCTGAGCTACTGCGCGAGCTCGATGCTAGAGACGTGACGTTGGCCGGTTTCCACATTTTTTGGGGATCCCAGTGTCTGCACGCCCCGACCGTCATCCACGCGCAACGGAAAAGCGCGGATCTCGTCGTGCGATTGGCCGGCGGCCTGCCAGTCGCGCCGCAATACGTGAACTTCGGAGGCGGTTTCGGTATCCCCTATTTCGCGGGGGAAACACCGCTGGACCTCGCTGCGGTCGCCGACGCCATGCACGATTGGCTCGGCGTATTGCGCGGTCGTTTACCGGGCACACGCACGGTCCTGGAATTTGGACGATATTTGGTCGGGGAAGCCGGCATCTATGTGTGCCGCATTATCGATCGCAAGATATCCCGAGACAGAACGTTCCTGATCACGGATGGCGGCCTGCACCACCATCTGGCGGCATCGGGGAACTTCGGGCAGATTCTGCGCCGCAATTTTCCAGTCACGATCGGGAATCGCCAGACTCAAGCCCCCACGGAGCGTTGCCACATCGTCGGATGTCTGTGCACGCCGCTCGACCGGATCGCCGACGACGTGCTGCTTCCCGAAGCTCAGATCGGAGACTTTGTGGTTGTCTTCCAATCGGGTGCGTATGGACGCTCGGCCAGCCCCAGGGACTTTCTTGGCCACCCTGATGCGATCGAGATGCTCGTCTGATCAAGCTCTTTCTTTGTGGAGGATGGTGATGTTCTCCCCTGATTCCTTCCCGCCGGGACTGGCGCTAGCGCCGTGGATACTGACCGACGATCAACGCAACCTCTATATCGCGAGCCAACGCTTCGCGCGCGACCGACTGGAGCCCTTGCTTGCGGGTTCACCCAGTGCAGCAGCATGGCGAGAAACCGTCAGACTCGCAGCCGCAACACTTGATCTTGGAACAATGGTTTTACCCGAAGAACACGGCGGATTGGGAATCGATCGTCACGGTCTGGCAGTGGTTATCGAAGCGCTCGCCGCCGGGCCGCTTGAGCGTGCGGTGGAGCTAACGCTGACAGCGCCCGCGCTCATGGTGCTCCGGACGCACAAAGCGCTCGGTTCGGTTCTGGCTCGGCCTGTTCAAGCGTACTTCGACGGCACAACAGCGATCGCGCTGTCCGTGCCCGGTATCGACAGCGGGGCAATATGGCAACTTGGTCCACTGGGCAGCGAGGTGAGCCTTGCCATGCGCATAGATGACCAGCAGCGCCTCGTCCTCACCGAGCGCCCACGCGATCGGCGATCTTCAAGATCGACAGGCATCGCCACGCTCGGCGCGCTCGTGTTGGAGCAATTGCATTCAGATGAGGTCGCGGCCGAAACGCCGCTCGCCGTGATTGCACGGGCCGACAGCGATAGCGTTCCTCCCGCGCAGACGTACATGACGGAAATCGGCCTCTATCTCGCTGCGCTCTTGATGGGTGCCATGCAACATAGTATCCGGTTCGCGTTCGATTACGCGACGACTCGGCAAGCGTTCCGAAAGCCGTTGGCAAGCCATCAACTCGTCGCGACGCGATTGTCCGACATGATGATCGCCACCATTGGTACCCATCTCTTTCTGCAGGCAGTAGGTACGGCTTGCCCGTCGGCACCGGTCTCGCTGGTCCGTCAGCTGCTGCGACACGTCGCGGCCGAGTCGGTCAACGTCAGTCGCGAATTCGTGCAGCTTTGCGGCGGCCATGGTTATGTTGAAGGTCTCCCGCCCGCAGCCCGCTTCCAGACGGGCCACTGGGTTGCCTTCCTACTGCAGCACATCGACACAGCGCTCGGCTGGCTCGCGCCGCCACGGGTGGCAAAAGAGGAGGTCGACAGATGAATGGCTGCGCCCCTACGGATGGCACCCCTCAGCCCTCGATGGACAACGCAGCATCGCCTGCAACGTCCTCCACTGTCTGGCTACGCGAACCAGGGCTGAATGACATCGACGACATCGTCGCCTGGCTCGCACAGCCGACTATTAGCCGGTGGTTCGACTTCGGGCTTGGCCGCCAAACCCTGCCCGCATTGGCGGTACAAGCGATGGTCCATAGCAGACAGCATCGAATACGCGTATTCGGTTCGGCTGGCTATACAGTGCCGAGCGGTGTGGTCGCCGTCAGTGATGTCGCACATCGCTTCGCGACGGGCTCATTCTGGATCCTTCGCGACCGGTTGCGACCAACCTGCATCAATATGGCTTGCAACGCAGCGACAGCCCTCCTTCATGAAGCGTTCGTTCGTGATCGGCTGCAGTGCATCGCCGCATGGGCTGTCGACTGCAATGTTCCGTCGCAACGTCTGCTCGCGCGCCTGGGTTTTCGTCTGATCGGACAGCAACGCGCCTGTCATCTCGTCGATGGCAGGCGCGTCGGGCGACTCCTTTACGACCTGCTGCCCGAGAACCTCCCACTACTACGCGCACCATGAATACAGCCGTGATCACGGCACTGGCCAGCTATGTGCCGCGTACAGTCGCTGTACATCGTGAGCCCGGAATCGAGCCGACGCTCGGTGCTCCGATGCGCTCCGGTTGGCACGCGTGGGTCGCGTCGTGGCAAGCGGACTACGTCCGCTACTCCACGAAGAAGGCGGCTTCGGCCGGAAGCGCTGCAATCGGCGCAGCGCCAGACGAATTTCGTTGTGTCCCTGTTGAGGGCGATACCGATCTATCCGGGCTCGCCGCCAAAGTGGCGCAGACAATATGTGCCGCGCGGCCAGCCAATGCAGCGCCGATCGATATTGCAATGTTCTGCCACAGTAGTCTCAACGAGCACATGTCCACAACGACCGCTGGACGCCTGCGTACGGTAGTCGGCACTCCATGCTTTCCATTCTCGGTCTCGCAACAGCAGGGGGCTTCCACGTTCACAGCACTCCAGTTGGCGGATAATCTGCTGATTGCAGAGCCCGAAATCCACACTATCTTGATCGTCGCTGCAGAAAAGTGGTGCCCACCATTCTCACGATGGACGGATCAGGGAATCGTGCAGGGCGACGCAGCCGGTGCCATCTTGGTGGAGCGCGCCGGACCCGCATCTTACGGACTGCTTGTGATCGACGCATGCGCCAGCCGCCTCGACAGGTTCCGAACACACACCCCGCTGTCAAGCCAAGATATCCCGACAGATTGGGTTCCGGCGCTGCGATTGACGATCGACGCGATGCTGCTCCGACACGCGCTTCAACCGAACGACCTCGGTACCGTCGTGGGAGCGGGAATCGATCCGCAACTTGAAGAAGCTGTTTGCCGACATCTCAGTCGCCGTGTCGTTGAATTTCCCGAGCGCTGCCGCGCCCATCTAGGCGCAGCCGAACCTATCGTGCAGCTCGCCGATGCCCTGGAATCTCACGACCTGCCAGTGCGCGAACGAATCCTGACGTGGGGCATCGGCCTGGGCGGTTTCGTTGGTTGCACACTGTTCGAATCGTATGGCAGGCCGCTCTTATATCGCAATCCTCCATGAGCGCTTCTATCGGGATCGTCCATACCGCTTACTATCTGCCCGAGCCGGCCGAGGACGTCCGCGGCTGGGCCCAACGAACCAAGCAGTCCGTCGAGACCGTCAAACGCCTCGAAAAAGCCGGGGTGCGACTGTTCTATAACGCTCGGGGACAGACTGCACTTTCGCTCGCCGCAAACGCCATCCAGTCCCTCGTTTGTGCGACCCGGCTTGGGCCGGACACGATCGACTTTCTCGTCTATGTTCATACGCTTCAGGGCAGCGTCGCCCCTCCGCCACTATCCTTGCCACGTCTGCTATGCGAACACTTTGGCTTCGAGCGGGCAGAGGCATTCTCGTTTGCGCAACAGCATTGCGCCTCATCACTGGGGGCGCTGCGGATCATTCGCGCGATGTTTGCGGCCCGTCCAGCGATCAATCGCGGCCTGCTGGTCGGGGCAGACGTCATGCCCCTTGCAAGCGAACGGTCAATAGCCGGGGCCGGATTGCTCAGCGACGGCGCGTGTGCCGTGCTGGTCGAACGCGACGCCTCGATCAATCGCTTGGTTTCGCTGGCGTTTCACGCGAGCGGAGAAGGCTGGCGCGGCACACTGGAACAAGATGAATCGCGTTTCGCGGCGCAGTACTTCTTTGCGGCGCGTCGACTCGCGATGCAAGCGAGCGCCGAGGCGAATGTGCCCCTCGCCGAGATTCAGCGAATCTTGCCGTGCCATCTTGATCTACCCACCTGGCGCCGAACGGTCGCATCGCTCGGCCTTCCCGCACGACACCTGTTTGCTGATAACTTTGTCCGCATCGCGCATGTGACGGTCTGCGATCCATTCATCAATCTCGCCGACTGCGGTGACCTGGTTCCCGGTAAGCCTTTCCTGCTATGCGCCCGCGGAGTGGGAGGATTTTCTGCGGCGGCGCTCTTCGTTCGCTAATAGGATGGTTGAATCGAGGCAATTTCACCGCTGGCGCAGGGACACGATCACTAAATACGCGGCAATCTCGCTCCCATTCCAGCAGTTACACTTAAAAACACAATCAAGTATTATATTATTACAATATAACAAGTGACGTTCCGGTTCAAACTATTAGACTCCACGCTAGCTACGCCCGCAATGTTCGTCCGAGTCGCTGCCACATCGCTGGCGCCGTGCCCCAGCATTTCTCCTGAATACCACTAGGCACCAAGCGAGGCAAAAGTCATGAGAACGCGATTTCGGGATCGAACGAGCAGACAAGTGCTCAAGCCATCACCATGGAATGCCACATTAGCGACTCGAATGGTGAAAATCCTGTCGCTCTTTACCGATGCAAAGGATATTTCTTCGCTTTCAGACTCACTTGGAGATGCGGTACTTCCATTGGGATTTCCATGTTACGCCGTCACGCGGATCGCCCTGACGTGCTACCGCTCAAGACCCAGCATCTCAATGGAGGCAATTTGTACGCATTATCCCAATAACTGGGTTCAGCACTACCTACAGCACAACTATGGCGCCGTCGATCCGGTACATCGAGCGGCTTTTACGTCATCCGGACCTTATCGCTGGGCAGATATTACCGATTTGAGCCAAAATGAGCGACATGTGCTTGCAGAAGCATGCGACGCCGGACTCAAAAATGGGCTTAGCATTCCAATTCGTGAGATTGGAGGCAGTATTTTGCTCATCAACCTGTCGGGTCCGTCATCCCGTATCAATACAGGGACGAAGCGGCAGCTCGCGAGCGTAATCAGCAATCTATTTCGTTTGGAGCTGGATCGACTCGCCCCTCCTCATCCGAATGAATTCATTCAGCTTTCCCCGCGTCAACGCCAATGTCTTTCATGGGTTGCGCAAGGGAAGACATCGTCGGATATCTGCATGATTCTCAAGATATCTCGCCATACGGTCGAATATCATATTACTGAAGCAATGAGGGTTCTGAACGTAAATAGCAGGATAGCGGCGGCTGTGATTGCCTCCAATTACGGCCTACTTGATTAGCGCTCTTATTTTCAGTCGAAGCCATCCTTGTGCAAGCCAGCCACCGGCATGAGTTAATCATGTCTCGACACCTCTTGAATCCCACATACTGAATAATTTCGGACCACCCAGAGATCCTTAACCTCCCACCGACAATGCACCGCAAATATTCATTCCCGCCCCTCCCTACCTGACTAGTTCATTTTGTTGTTTCGACTTGATACGGTGGCGCCCATCAATAAACGATGGAGAACGCAAATGCCACTCATTATCGCGAGTAGGTTGTGCGACTTGCCGCTCGAACTTCGTGATGAACTCGGTGCGTTCCGGTACGACGTGTTCGTGCGCCGCCTCGGCTGGTCCCTACCCGATGTTAAGGAAAATGAAACCATGGAATGGGATCACTTCGATGGCGAAAACACCATTCAGGTTGTTGAACGCACTTCCAACGGACCGGTATGTGGTTGCGCACGACTGATGCCAACTACCGCCCCATATCTGCTCCGAGAACTACTGCCTCGTTCGTCGGAACTCGATTTTCCCTCGTCACCGACCGTATGGGAGCTATCGCGGTTCGCCGGTTCGGGCATGCAACTGTTTCCCTACGTTATGGCCGTCGCGGCGTTGCTCGGGGCGACCCGCATCATTGGCGTGGCCACCCAGGCAATCGCACGACTGTATCGCCGCTTTGGCCTCGATCTTCAGTATGAGGGATCTCATCCGCAGACCGCTACCTCTCCGTTCGTGGCCTGTTCCATTGCTCTCACGGCCGTCGCGTTCGCCAACCTTGGAACTGACCTCGACAGTCTCCGATCATCAATCACGTGGTATCGGTCCCTCACTTCGAACGTTCCTGGCTCGCTGAGGAGCGTGCCACGCGCCCCCCATAGCACGGCAGAGATGCAATAGATCCCGTACCGGTCGGGAGCCGTCGCGCTTCGCCCGACTTGGTGCGCAAGACGTCCAAGACCACCATCAGGATGTGGGTCGCGGGCGGTGATGCCGGTTATCCGCGTCCTTTACCCAATCCGGCCGGATGGCGGACGCGTAGGCCTGACCGGTGCGCGAACCTTCGCCGCTTGCCTGTGCGCGCAGTCCGAGACGTTCGTCAATTGCATGGGCGACAGTCGAGGATTTTGGCAGGCGGCCGTCATCGCAGTCGCCCCAGAACACATGCATCGCATCAAATAACACTGACAGGATCGTGGTTAGGTACGGTAACCGAACGATCACACCACCTCCCCTTGACGCGCCATGAATCGGACCGTGGCGCTCGCTTAACACCTCGGCCGGCATATCAATACGTAGCGCGTCGAGTTCACGCTGCAATCGCTCTTCGACGCAATAGTGCGCGGTCGCCGAGTTCGCCAGGACCTTGCCAAGCTCTCGGAGCTTCTCGTCTTTCAGTTGCACGCATCTTGTGAGACGACGAATCTGTGTTTCGGCGTGCCGCAAGCGGATCTGCAACGCCTCGCAGTCGCAGGCTGGTACCAAGCCTGCGTCTGTATCGCTTGATCGCCAAACATTATCGCGTTGCTCCATAGCAGGCCTCGCCTCCACCGTGGCGATATGTACTCCACACACCGCGAGAAATGGGACCGCTGATGCACCGAACTGACCGGACCCATCGCGCCGGCGCAAATCGATGCGTCTTTTTCGTTCCTTCGCGCTGCAGTGTCAACTGTAAACATTGGGGGGACGCCAACCAGCAAGCATCGCGTCTGCCAAATTTGAGCTATCTGGGCAGACGAAACGCCGAATTACAACATTGAGGCAGAGTAGGTCCATCAATGGCGCATATCCCGCACATATGAACCCAGAAAATAACGCGGCCTGTCTGACGCTCCACGCTTTGTGCACGACCGGTTAATGCAAAATAGGTATCCTCATTGTGCCTTCAATGCAATCCGATGAAGACAGCCCCCCACCCGCTCTGGCGAATTACAACGGTTGACCCCGCATCGACGCCGGGCCGGCGGCCGCCCAACGAGCCGTCGATGATCTTTGGCAATTTGCGTACCCAACGGAAATCACTCAATGGACGGCTTCGATTGCTCCACCAGGTCCGCGGACTCGGAAGCGAAAAATGATCGACTCTCGGTCCAAACGATGAGAAAATCGTCCAATCGTTTCGACTGTGCAGCCGACAATAGCATGTCGCAGACTCGACGCAACGCGCCGAATTGAACTCCTCGAAGCAACCGTTTCAATACTACTGTTTCGTTTAACCACGTGGAGTGAAGAATGGCCACCTATCAAGAATTGAAAGCCAAGGCTGAAGCACTGCTCGTGCAAGCAGAAAAAGCTCTGCAGGCCGAACTAGCGACCGTGCTTGACGAGGTTCGCGCGCGGGTTCAGGAGTACGGACTCATGCCAGACCAGATCTTCGGCCGTAAGCGCGTACGTATCGCGAATGGCAGCCAACCCGCAACGCCGAAGTATCAGGATCCCAAAACGGGCAAGACGTGGAGCGGGCGTGGCCGTGAACCGTCATGGATCAAGGGCAAGAGACGCGATCGTTTCTTGATCGCCGAATGATCGCAGCAGCGTCGCGATCGATCGCCCGACGGACACCCTACGAACCCGCAGCTCCATGCTTCAGGCCTAGTTGAATCTGTATCAAGCAGTGTCGGCCCAACTGATTCAGATCCCTCTTAGCGGACTGCGGTTGAATAATTCCCGCGGTCCTTTGGACTCCATGCTGTTCGTCTCCGTGGCGACTTTATTTCACACATAGCAGCGATACAGCAAGGTGTCGATAAATCCGGACCGTAGTGCATCACGATCAAACGACATACCGACGGCACTGCCCCGCACTCGCGGTACCGGCCAAGTGCGAACCCGCCCGGGCCACCGCACCGTTTCCAGAACAGAAGCAGTGTCCATTTAGGCAACAACTGTTTGCGGCATGATCGGCTCCATTGACGCTTCAGCGTGTGCCCACGTGAACAATAGGGCCGAGTCTTCCATCATGAGTCGCCGTCGTTTGAGTTGATCGCGACGCCGATAAGCCGCTATCGTCTGAGAAGTAATGATGCACGCCAAGACTTCCTCTGCCCAAGCGTCCGGATAGTCGGCGCATTCGGCGACCCGTGAATACGAATGCGTGTCAATAGGGCCATCATTGCCATGTTCGACAGTGGGCGCCCTTCCGCGCAACCGGGGAAAAGAAACCCATATTTGACCGTGGGTCGCGCAGCATGCATGACTTAGACGGCTCGCTCACAAAGCGGCACGCGAAGCGCGCCGATCGCTCTCCGTGCGATCGAGCGCCCGGGACGGAGTTCCAATTCACGGACGAACGTCGGCAGGTCTTCGAAGGCAGCGCAGGATGCTGTTTCGTCTGCGAGCGTTTCTTCGAGCGCGGCAACAACAGTTGGAGATGGTCGACGTACCGAGCAGGGTTGCCGCCGGTGCGCTTCCCCATCACGGCTTCCCCGCCGAGGATCGCCTTGATGCGACCGCGCACCCGGCGTGCTGTCTCTGCCTCTTGGTCCAGATCGGCTGGAGAATACGCACGATCATCGCGGTGTCCATGTCGCGCACGCACACATCGCCGATAACGGGATAGGCGCAGGTCCCCAGTGTATTGCCCGTATTGCCCCGTTGCCGGACATGCTTGCGGTTTCGCCATTCCGGTTCACGTGCGCGGATGGATGCCCCAGCCGCCTCACGGACGGTCACATTCGGCTCGACCGAGATATCAAGCTGTCGCCGACGCTGCGCTTCGCACCGGGCGAGGACCGGATTGATCTGGTTACCGACCATCGTGCGATATCCGATGGCCAGTTTCCGTGCTTTCCCACGTGAGACTCGCGACAGCGTCCAAAACCCATTTCGCGCACGCGACCGTCAAGCTTGAAGCGAAATACCCATGAGCGCGCAGAGTCGATACAATTGTCGCTCCGTCGTATTGCCCTCCTTTCCTACCCACAAGGCCCAGCTCGCCCCCCATGTTTCATGGGGAGATTGTGGGGAGCCGTCGCAGAAGTCGTAAGCGCGCCCCGTAAGCGCGCCGTCAACCACAAAATTCTTTAAAATCATCGATCTATTGTGCACTTACGGAAGTCACCGGAATGTGCAGGAAGCCTTGATCGGCGGAAGGCACCCGCAGCGTGATCTTCGTGTCGTCGTCGAGTACGGTGATTGAAATCGACGGCGGCATGCATATCCACCATTACTGACACGCCGATACCGCCTTAAGCACGGTGCCGCTGCACGCACGACACCCTCGGGCCGCGACGGAATGCGGCTCAACAATCGAAACCACTCGGAGACAACCCGTGAACACCCAGGCAATCGCACGTCGGTAAACCGGTCAACGGACAAGATCGCGATGGCTAACGCTCAGTCTCGCCACGCTTGTGACATGCGTGCATTACCTCGACCGTGCGAACCTCGCGCTCGCCGGTACTGCGATTCACAAGGAACTGGGGCTGAGCACCGCGGAGATGGGCATCGTATTTTCGTTGTTCGGCTGAGCCTATACCGCGTAGCTGTCGCTCGCCGGCGCGCTACTCGACCGGGTCGGCCCGCGCATCGTGTAAGGGATCGCGGTCGCGGGCTGGTCGATCGCGTTCTTCGGTCAAGCAATGGCGTCTATCGCCACGAGCGCGCCGCTTTCCGACATCGCGCCAAACGGCATGGTGGATGTGCTGGGTGGCATGCTGTACTTCGTCGCGAACGTGGGCGTCACGCTCGCGACGATCGTGGTCGGCTTCATCGTCAAGTCGACGGGCGGGTTCAATCTCGCGCTCGTCTACGTGGCGGCGGTCGCCGCGCTTGGCGTCGCGTCCTATCTGTTCGTGCTCGGCGAGGTTCGTCGCATCGACATCGCCGGCCGATAACGCGACGGCCGCGCGATGTGCACGCACCGCGCGGCCTCACTGTCACGCAGTCGACGCCATCGAGAAGCTCCGCACGTACGCCGGAATCTCGGCCGCCGGCACCGCGCGACAAAAGTGATAGCCCTGCACGATCGGGCAGCCCTCGGCGACCAGGAACGACAGCTGGTCCGGACGTTCGACGCCTTCGGCCACCACTTCGAAATGCAGGCTGCGGGCGAGCGCGAGGATGGCGCGGATGATCGCCTCGTCGGCGCAGTGGGTGCCGATGCCGCGCACGAACGACATGTCGATCTTCAAGCGGTCGGCGTGGAAGGTGCGCAGGTACGACAGGCTCGAATAGCCGGTGCCGAAATCGTCGATCGCGATCAGCACGCCGATTTCGTTCAGCGCGCGCAGCGCGGGCAGCGCCCCGGGCGCGACCAGCGCGCCCTCGGTGATCTCGAGCTCGAGCTGATGAGCCGGCAGCCCGGACGCATCCAGCACGCGCCGCACCACGCTGCAGAAGTCGCCGCTCGCCAGCTGCCGCGGCGACACGTTCACCGACACGCGCAACGCCGGCAACGTGTCCGCCCAGCGCTTCGCCTGTCCGCATACGCTGCGCAGCACCCACTCGCCCAGCTGGCCGATCAGCCCGATGTCTTCGGCAAGCGGGATGAAGATGGCCGGGCTCACGGTGCCCATCTCCGCGTCGTGCCAGCGCAACAGCGCCTCCACGCCGCTCACGCGGCTCGTGCGCACGTCGATCTGGGGCTGATACGCAAGCTCGAAGCCATCGTGCTCCAGCGCGGCGCGCAAGCGGTGCGACAGCGCAATACGCCGCTCCGCCGCTTCCGCGAACGACGGCTTGAACAGCTCGACGGTATTGCGGCCGCGCGCCTTCGCCTGATACATCGCCAGATCGGCGTGCTTCAGAAGCGTCTCCGCGTCGAGCCCGTCTGCCGGGTAGCACGCGACGCCGATGCTCAGCTGCACGCGCGACTGGGCGTCGCCGATCTGCACCGGACGCTCCAACGCACGGGCGATGCGCCGCAGCAGGGCGGCCAGCCGGTCGCCGTCGTCCGGGCGGCCGAGCATCGCGACGAACTCGTCGCCGCCGTAGCGCGTCACCGTGCCGTCCTCGCCGACGCAACCGGACAGCCGTTGCGCGACCTCGCGCAGCAGTCGGTCGCCCGCGCCGTGGCCGAGGCTGTCGTTGATGTCCTTGAGCCGGTCCACGTCCATGAACAGCAGCGCGAACGCGCGCCGCTCCGCCACCGCCTGCTCAATCAGCTCGCGCAGCGTCGCGCGGTTCGGCAAACCGGTCAGCGCATCGCGTCGCGCCTGCCTCACCAGCTGATCGCGCGAATCGATCAGCTCGGTCAGGTCGCTGATCACGCAGATGTGATACGTCAGATCGTCGCGCACCGGCGCGACGTACAGCTGCCCCCAGAACGCCGAGCCGTCGGCCCGGCGGCTGCGCAGCAGCCGCGCGCCGGCGCTGCCGGCGGCCAGCGCCTGGGCCATCTGCTCGAACAGCAGCCCCTGCTGCCCGGCACGCGCGAGGCCCGCGTGGTCGCGGCCGACGACCTGCGCGCTGGTGTAGCCGGTGATGGTCTCGAACGCGGGATTCGCATATTCGACGATCTCCTCGCCGGCTTCGACGCGCGTGATCAGCACGCCGTTGCCGATCGCATCGAGCGCGCGGCTGCGCAGCCGCAGCGCCAGCTCGGCGTTCTTGCGCTCGGTCACGTCGATCGCGGTGATGAAGCAGGCATCGCGCTTCGTGTACGTCAGGAAGTGATACGACAGATCGACGTACATCGCGCGGCCATCGCTGCGCCGGTGCCGGCAAATGCCGGCCGAGCCGCTGCCCGTACCGGACGTGCGCAGATGCTGCAGATCGCGCAGGAACGCCGGCATGTCGGCCTGCGCGTACAGCGACGCCATGTCGCGCCGGCACAGCTCGCCCACCGGATAGCCATACTGGGCTGCCGCGGCGACGTTCGCGGCCATGATGGCGAGCGTCTCGACGTCGAAAATCAGCATCGGCAGCGGATGGTGCTCGAAATACTGGCGAAAGCGCCGCTCGTTCTCGGCGGCGACCAGACGCCCGCGCTGCCGTTCGAGCCGCGCGCGGTAGCGCGCGACGAACGCGTAGCTGAGCAGCGCACAGGTGAGCAGCGACGACAGCGCCAGCACGCTGCCCTCGATCGCCTCGTTGCGGCTCGCGCGGTCGGACATCGCGCGCAGGATCCGGGTTTGCCCTTCGCGCAGCGCCGTGAGCTGGCCGATGATCTGCGCGAGCAGGCGGTTGGCCTCCAGCAAGCCGGCGCTGTCGACCGACGCGCGACCGCCTGCGACCTGCGCGTTGACCGTGATTTCGGCGAGCAGCCACGCCCATCGCGCGGTTTCCTGACGCAGCGCGTGGATGGTCTCGATGCCGCCGCGCTCGCCGGCATAGCTCTGCTCGAGGCGCCGGAAGCCGGCCACGGCCGCACCGACGCGTTCGACCGGCCACGCGAACGACGCCGCGCGCGTGCTGCCGAAGCCCTGCAGGAAGTCGGCGTTGGCGCGCAGATAGAGCGCCTGCAGCGCGTCGATGTCGTTGCGCGCGTGCAGCGCATGCACGCGCTGCGCGTTCAGCCGGTTGTGGCTGATCGTGATGTAGCCGAGACCCGACGCGAACATCGCGAGCCCCACGAAGGCGAGCCCGAGCGTGACGGGAAGACGGGCGCCGTCGACGACGTGACGTTGCCACCAACGCCGGACCGCAGCGGGAGCACGAGATAACAGGACGAACTTCATCGAAGGGCAATAAGACGGCAAGAAGCGCAGCACTACACGCAACCGGCTCTCAGTCCCGGCTGTTCGAATATGGGGCCCGTCCCGTCATGGCAGGAATTTTGTCTCCGACCTGATATATCGGTGCGCGGCGCAAAAACTTCAGTGAAATTTTCGGCCGCGACAGGCGGGTTATTGCCGAATCAGCGCTGCGTCACTCGAAAATGCCCGCTGGCCGGGCTGCGCCCATGGCCGCGGTCCGCCGCCCGCTGCGCCACGGCCCGCGCCCGTTACGACCATTCCTCCGGCGGCATCGCGGGGCGATCGTCCTCCCACAGCGGCTCGCCAGTCTCGTGACCGCCGCTCGTGGCGACTGGCCCTTGGCCGTCCGGGCGCTCGTTGCGCTGCGCCGCGTCGCGCGACGTCGCCGCCCGCAGCCGCGCTCGCGTGCGGGTCGGTGCCACCGTGCGTTGCCCGCCGGGAAAGTGTTCGCCGCTCGCGGTTCGATCGTCGGTCCGTTGCATGTCGGAAGCTGCAGTCATGGGTGCCCTCCTTGGGTCGGTGAAGGAAACGCTGCTCCCTGGAGCAGCAATTCCGGTGCCGATGGCCGGGCAAGCGGCTTGCTATGAGCGCCTTATCGCAACCCATCGCAACTCGTTACGGAGGTAACCATGCCGACAAACCGCAGCACGCCACCCTCGACGCGACGCCGGCTCGGCGCCTGGATGGCCGGAGAGGAAGCGCAGATGGCGGCGTACCGCGAAAAGCTCGCGAGCGACGCGCGCGCGCAGGCCGGCGAACGGCTGCGTACGCCGGCCGTGCAGGCGCTCGCGCAATTGTTCGACGATAACGCGGTGCTGCGCATGGGCCTCACGCGCGCGATCGACGAGGCGCGCGCCGCGGGCCGCCGGCTCGGCTACGCGTCGATCGGCGAGCTGATGACGGTGCTCGACCATCTGATGACGTACGCGCCGCCATTCAGCGAAACGAGCCTGATCGTGTGTCCGGTGAACGCGTTCCTCGACTGGCCGATGTGCATGCCGTCGGGCCATGCGGTGTTTCGCGACGCGGCGGTCAACGCGCAGTTAAAGCAGGTGCTGAACGTGTGGTGCGACTTCCTCGGCGGCCCACATTCGCGCGCGCATCTCGACACGTCCGCGCCGAACGGCTGGTTCTGCGAGGCCGCGCACAAGCGCCTCGGTCTGTCGCAGTTCGAGTACCGCGAAGATCAGCCGCACTGGGGCTTCGATTCGTGGAACGACTTCTTTACGCGGCGTTTTCGCGCCGGGATGCGGCCGGTCGCGGCGCCCGGCGATTCGCACGTGATCGTCAGCCCCTGCGAATCCACGCCGTACCACACCGCGTCGAACGTGAAGATTCGCGACACGTTCTGGATCAAGGGGCAACCGTATTCGTTGCGCGACATCTTCACGCCGGCGTGGCAGCCGCTGGCCGAGCGCTTCGTCGGCGGCGAGATCTATCAGGCCTATCTGGCCGCGTACAACTATCACCGCTGGCATGCGCCGGTGCGCGGCACCGTCACGCACGCGTACCGCGTGGAAGGCGCGTATTACTCCGTCGCCGAAGCGGAAGGCCCCGATCCGGCCGGGCTCAACGACTCGCAGGGCTATATGACGGCCGTGGCCGCGCGCGCGATCGTCGCGATCGACAGCGACGATCCGGGAATCGGCACCATTGCAGCGGTGTTCATCGGGATGGGCGACGTGTCGTCGTGCGTGATCGAGGTGGTGCCGGGGCAGCGCGTCGACAAGGGCGAGGAGATCGGATATTTCCAGTTCGGCGGCTCGACCTGCTGCCTGGTGTTCGAGCCGGGCGTGATCGACCGCTTCGTGCACGCGCCGCCGTTCGACGGCGAACCGCCGGTCGTGAAGGTCAACGATTCCGTGGCGATCGCGCGTTGAGGCGCGGGCCGGCGGCGCGCGGCGCGCGGGTTACAGCTCGAAGCCGTCGACCCGCCGGTCGTCGTGCCGCTGCACGCTCCGGACCATCGTCAAGCCGCCGGCGGTCAAGGCAGGACGGTGTGCGCCCGACCCGTCGGGCTGCAACTCGATCAGTTCCCGTTCCATCAACGCGACGACGTCGTCGCGGTCGAGCTCGATCTGTTCCGGTGCGCGATGCACCAGGAACAGTGCAGCGAATTCGTGTGCGGTCAGCATGTTTGATTTCCCCCGTGGACGGCTTCATACGGTGCGGCGCGTGCCTCATGGCGTCGGCGCGGGCGCGCAGGCGCGCGCCGCAGCTACAGGGACATGCAGGGATCGTGCCAACCGCGATGATGCGCGAGAACGGCGCACAGCGCGCGTGCGGCGTGGTCTGTCGCTACGGGCGGCGCGCGCCCCGGTGCAAAGTTTTCAACGCCATGTAATGCCGCGGGACAACGGCCGACGGTTTCACCGCCACGCCGGCCGTCGCCGCGCGGTGCAGCGCGTGGCTCACGACCGACGCGCGCGCTCGAGGCCCGCGCGCGCGGCCTCGCCCACGACCGTCTCGCGCACGCGGAAATAGCCGCTGTGCAGCTCGACGACGCCTTCGCCGTTCGCCAGCAGCTCGGCGCAGGCCGCCTGGATCCGCGCGCGGCCACGCTCGAACGCGTCGCGCAAGTCGGCTTCCAGCGCGGAGCGTGCGCCGAAATGGTCTTCCAGCGCTTCCACGCTGATCGCTGCCGTCTGCGGCTTGCCGTCGACGTCGATCACGAAGCGCAAATGCAGCGCCGCGCCGTCGAATTCAGGCGGCGCATCGGTCAGCGTCACGCGGCGCTCGGAGGAAGCCATCGCTCAGGCTCCCCGCGCGGCGAGGCACTGCACCAGCGCGCCGTTGAACGCGGGCAGGTCGTCGGGCTTGCGGCTCGTGATCAGATTGCCGTCACGCACGACTTCCTGATCGACCCACTTGCCGCCCGCGTTGCGGATGTCGTCCTGCAGGCTCGGCCAGCTCGTCATCGTGCGGCCGTTGACGAGCCCGGACGAGACCAGCAGCCAGCCGCCGTGGCAGATCGCCGCGATCGGCTTGCCGCCGCCGACGGCCGCGGTCACGAATTCGCGCGCGGCCGGCAGCATGCGGATCGCGTCGCCGTTCACGACGCCGCCCGGCAGCACCACCGCGTCGTAATCGCCTTCGCGCACGTCGTCGAACGTGCGATCGACCTTCACGCGCTCGCCCTTGTCGACGTGCCGGAAGCCCTGGATCTCGCCGGCTTGCTGCGAGATCACGTCGACCTGCGCGCCTTCGGCCTTCAGCGCGCGCAGCGGTTCGACCAGTTCGGCTTCCTCGAAGCCATCGACGGCGAGGATCGCCACCTTGCATTGGTCCAGCTTGTTGCTCATGGATCGCTCCCTGTCGTGTTACCGCGTTGCGGCACCCATCGTGCCGTGCAGCTTGCGCAGCAATCGTCATGCCGGTCGCTCGCCCAAGCGACGCTGATCGCGGTGCCGCTGCGCGTGCTCTGCAAACATTGCAACGCGGTGTAACGCGCGCTACGGCCGGCCGGCGACGCATCGACATGCGAGGCCGGCCAGGTGTCGCGCGTGTCGCACGTGTCGCACGTGTCGCGAGTATCGCGTTACCGGGTTACTGCAAATGGCGCGCCACGTCGAGCATCGCGTCGGTGAGCTCGACCGTCAGCGTCATCTCGTCGCCGGTGTCGGGCAACGTCTCGAGCGTCGCCTGCACGCTGTCGTGCAGCATCGCGTGAACGCGCAAGCGCGCAGCTTCGTCGAGGTTCGCGTAGCGCTCCATCGTGTCGCAGTCGAGCGCGAGCATGACCGAGTGCCGGGCGGCAATCGGCGACGCATTGGGCGCCGACGCCCAGGCCGCATGGAACATGATCCTGCCGGTTTCAACGTCGAGATGCACCGTCGTGTCGAGATCGTCGGTATCGATGTCGTCCGCGTCGAGGTCGTTGGGGTCGAACGAGCTCCAATGATTCGAGTGCATGATGTCCTCCTGCGTGGCGGCGGCGCGCCGGCTGCGCGGCCGGCCCCGCCATCGCGCCGCGCCGGCTGCGCCGACGCGACACCGTGGTCGTCAAATGAGCGCGTCAATACCCGCTGGAGCCCGCGCTCCCCGTGCCGCCCGCACCGCCGCCGCCCGAGCCGGTCGCGCCCGACGAGCGGCCGGCGCCTGCACCGGCTCCGGTGCCGGCCTGACCCGCGCCCACGCCGCCCATCCCCGCACTGCCGCCGCCCGTCGCGCCGGCCCCGGCGCCCGTGCCGGCGCTGCCGCCGCCGTTTGCGCCGGCGCCGTTGCCCATACCGCCGCTTCCTCCGCTACCACCGCTACCACCGCTACCACCGCTACCACCGCTACCACCGCTGCCACCGCTACCACCATTACCGGCCGCGCTCGGGCCGCCCGGCTTGGTCCGTACATGCGGCCGCGCGTGCGAACGTTTGCCGCGTGCGTCGTTCATGCGCGTCGCAGGCGGCGGCGCGGCCGTGTTGCCGTTCGACATGCCGCTGCCGCCGTCCTGCGCCGACGTATCGGGCGGCGACAGAATCGGCGCGCCGGTGCCGTGGTCCGCGCGCTGCGAGTTCTGCGCCCACGCGGCCGGCGCGGCGGCGACGAGCGCGACGGCTGCGCACGCGACCAGACGGCGCGCGGCAGATTTCGATTCGGATGCTGACTTCATGGTGCGTTCTCCCTCAATGGAACCGCTGTCGTGGAACGTTCATGCGCAGACGAATCAGCAAGGCCCGTGCCGTCGTCGTCGGCCGGCACGCCACTTGCGGCCCCGCGTCCGTTCATCCGATCCCTTACGGAGTCGCCGCCATGCCTTCCGCTTCACCGCCGCACGGCAAACGCGCGTCGCGCCGCCCCGGCCGTGCGCGCAGCAACGGTCCGCAGCACCGCAACCGCTGGTCTGCCGACGTGATGCAAAAAAGTGACGCCCTCGACATCGAGCCGGACATCTTCAAATCCGACGATCCGGAGGCCGTCGCGGCGTCGCTGAAGCGCTCGGCCGAGCGCAGCCGGCGGCGCAAGGGGACGCCGTTCCAGTCGGCCATGTCGATGCTGAACTTCTACGTCAACCGCGCCGGCCGCAATCTGCCGAAATCGCGACGGGCGACGCTCGAGCGCGCGAAGCGCAAGCTGCGCCAGGCCTTCGGCCGCAAGCCGTGACCGTACGCCTTTTCCCTCTCCCACTACTCGTTTTCGCATGCATGAAACCCTGTGGTACCTGATCGTCGGCGCGGTGCTGATGAGCATGGGCGTCGCCACCTCGGCGCTGCGCCATCTGCCGTGCAGCACGGCGATGATCTACCTGCTGCTCGGGGTGTTGCTGGGCCCGGCCGGCGCGGGGCTGCTGCACCTCGACCTCGAACGCGACGCGCCGTTGCTGCGCAGCGTCGTCGAAGTCGCGCTGCTCGTGTCGCTGTTCGCGATCGGGCTGCGGCTGCGCGTGCCGCTGTTCGACCCGCTCTGGCGCATGCCGTGCCGGCTCGGGCTGCTGGCGATGATCGTCACCGTGCCGCTCCTGGCCGGCTGCGCGGTGGTCACGCTGGGGCTCGCCTGGGGGCCCGCGGTGCTGCTTGCGGCGATCCTCGCGCCCACCGACCCGGTGCTCGCGCACGACGTGCAGGTGCGCGACCCGGGCGATCGCGACCTCGTGCGCTTCGCGCTGTCCGGCGAAGGCGGCCTGAACGACGGCATCGCGCTGCCGTTCGCGCTCGCGGGGCTCGCGCTGTGCGGCGCGGCCGAGATGCCGCACGGGCAGCCGGCGCTGTCGGGAACGTTCCTGCTGGCCGCGCTGTGGGGCATCGCGGGCGCAGCCGCGATCGGCGGCGCACTCGGCTGGGCGACGACGAAGACGATCGGCTGGCTGCGCACGCAACACGCGCAAGCGCTCGGCCTCGAAGGATTTTTCGCGCTCGCGCTGATCGTGCTGTCGTTCGGCGCAGCGCAGCTCGCGCATGCATTCGGCTTCATCGCGACGTTCGCCGCGGGCGTCGCGATGCGGCGCGTCGAGCACCAGGCGAGCGGCGACCGCGCGCCGCACGACGTGATCGGCAAGATCGACGCGGCGGACGTCGTCGCCACCGAGCAGCATCCGGAAAAAGCGCATGCGTATATGGC
Organism: Burkholderia ubonensis; assembly: GCF_001718695.1. Taxonomy (NCBI): domain Bacteria; kingdom Pseudomonadati; phylum Pseudomonadota; class Betaproteobacteria; order Burkholderiales; family Burkholderiaceae; genus Burkholderia; species Burkholderia ubonensis. The sequence goes on from NZ_CP013421.1 coordinate 636,295, forward strand.
CGAATCGGTGCTGGGCTTCACGATCGAGCTCGAACGCATCGCGGAAGCGGTCGTGATGACGATGGTCGGCGGCGTGCTCGGCACGCTGACGGCGCCGCTCGTCACGTGGGGCGCGGCCGCGCTCGCGGCGCTGCTGTTTTTCGCCGTGCGCCCGCTCGCGGTGTCGCTCACGCTCGCCGGCTCACACGCCACGCGCGCGCAGCGGCGGCTGACGGCATGGTTCGGCATCCGCGGCATCGGCTCGTTCTACTACCTCGCGTTCGTGCTCGAGCACGGGCCCGCCGACGCGGTGCGACCGCTCACGGCGCCGGTGCTCGCGGTCATCGCCGCATCGGTGATCGCGCACGGGGTGTCCGCGACGCCGCTGATGGACTGGTATTACCGGCTGCAGCAGCGTCGCCGCTGAACGCGTCACGCCCCGTCGAGCCGCGCGCGCATCTGCGCGGTAATGCGCTGGCGCGTGTCGTCGTAGCCTTCCCACGGGTCGCGCTTCAAGCGCTCGAGGCGCTCGTGCAGCGTGTCGATGGTCCACTGCGCGCCGCCCGTCGTGTCGGGCACCTCGTCCCAGTGCAGCGGCACCGATACGCCCAGCCCCGGCCGTGCGCGCACCGAGTAGGCGGCGATCGTGCTCGCGCCGCGACCGTTGCGCAGGTAGTCGATGAAGATCTTGCCGCGCCGGTGCCGCGGCCCCATCGTCGCGGTGAAGCGCTCGGGCAGCGCGCCCGCGACGTGCTGCGCGAGCGCGCGCGAGAACGCCTTCACGTCGTCCCAGCCCATGTGCCGCGTGATCGGCACGACGACGTGCAGCCCCTTGCCGCCGCTCGTCTTGCAGAACGAGCGCAGGCCGAGCTCGTCGAGCAGCCCGCGCACCAGCTGCGCGGCCTCGATCATCGCGCTCCACGGCAGCGCCGGATCGGGATCGAGGTCGAACACGATGCGATCGGGCCGCTCGATGTTCGATGCATGCGCGTTCCACGTATGCAATTCGATCGTGCCCATCTGGGCCGCGCCGAGCAGCGCATCGACGCTGTCGAGCGACAGCAGCGCCCCATGCCCGGGATCGAGCCCGGGGTGCTGCGTGACGAACGGAATCTCGCGGCGCTCGGCGTGCTTCTGGAAGAACAGCTCGCCGGTGATGTCGCCCGGTGCGCGCACGAGCGACACGGGCCGCCCTTTCAGGTCGGGCAGCAGCCACGGCGCCACCCATTGCCAGTAGCGTGCGAGATCGATCTTGCGCGTGCCGCTCGTCGGGTCCAGCACGCGCTCGGGATGCGTGATGCGCACGCGGCCGGACAGCTCCGCGTCGCCGTCCTCACGTGCGTTGCGCGCGGACGCGCTCGCGCGCGCGTTTGGCTTGCGCTTGCCCGTATCGTCGGCGGCGCGCGACGCGCGCTTGCGTTCATGGCCCGCGTCGGGCGTGCTCTGCTGTCGCTCCATCGCTCCCTCCGTTTCCATATGCTTCGGCATTTCTCGGACGATCTGCGTCGCCGGCTTGTCGTCGCGCAACGCGATGAACGCGGCCTGCCGCACGATGCCGTCGCCGGTCCATTCCGCGAATTCGCATTCGGCGACGAGCGTCGGCTCAACCCAGTGCGCGCGCGTGCGCGTGCGTTCGCGCGGCGCCGGCTCGAACGGCGTCGTGTCGCGCTCGTGCCGGCGCAGCAGCGCGGCGAGCCGGTCGAGCGCGCGCGCGTCGAAGCCGGTGCCGACGCGGCCGACGTAGCGCAGCGGCGCGGCCGCGCGCGAGCGCTTGCCGGCCGGCGGCGCGTCGTGCACGCCGAGCAGCAGCGCGCCGAAGCCGTGGCGGCTGCCCGACGGCTCGGTGTAGCCGCCGATCACGAATTCCTGCCGGCGCCGGCATTTGAGCTTGATCCAGGCCGCCGACCGTCCGCCGCGATAGCGCGATTCCGCCCGCTTGCCGATCAGCCCTTCGAGGCCGGTGTCGCAGGCGCTCGCGATCAGCGATGCGACGTCGTCGCCGAGATCGGGGGAAAAGCGCAGCCGGGTCGGGTCGCTGTCGGCGACGAGCGGCTCGAGCAGCGCGCGGCGCGCGGCCAGCGGCGCATCGCGCAGGTCGTAACCGTCGAGATACGGCAGGTCGAAGACGAACAGCGTGACGTCGTCCGACTGCCCGGCGCCGAACGCGTTCTGCAACGCCTGGAAGTCGGGCAGGCCGTTCGCGCCGAGCACGACGGCCTCGCCGTCGAGCCACGCGTCGTCGACGGGCAGCGCCGCGAGCGCATCGCGCTGCGCGCGCAGCTTCGCGGTCCAGTCGCGGCCTTCGCGCGTCATCAGCTTCACGTGGCGACGCGCGCCCTTGCCGGCGATGCGCGCGAGGATCCGGTAGCCGTCGAATTTCAGCTCGTAGCGCCAGTCTGCGTCGGCGGGCGGCGCGTCGACCAGCGTCGCCAGTTGCGGCGCGATGCGCTCGGGCAGCGGCGCGCGCACCGCGCCTTCGACGGTGGAGGGATCGCGGTCGCCGGCGGATGCGCGGTCGGGAGTACGCGTACGGCGAGGGGTGCGGTCGGCGTCGCCGGCGCCGGTGCGAGCTCGGACGCGGGCGGCGCCGGGGTCGCTTGCGGCAGCACCGTCGCGGGCCGCGGCGCGGTCGCCATCGCGAACGTGCGCGCGGGCGGTGGCGCGATCGCGGTCATCGGCGCGCTCGGCGGCTCGTGCCGCGCGCTCGCCGCTTCGCGCGGCGCGCTTGCCGGTCTGCGTGGCGCGCTTGCCGCCGCCCCCCGCGCGCGCCGTCGCATCGTGCGAGTCCGCGCCCGCGCCGCCTGTCGCCGACGACGCCCCGCCCTCACCGTCGTGCACGCTGCCCGGCCGCTCGCCGACCACGTCGAATTCATCGGCGCTGCGCGCCGCTTCGTCGCGCTCCTTGATCAGCAGCCACTGCTCCTGGCGTCCCTCCTGCCGCCCGCTGCGCACCAGCGCCCAGCCGCCGTGCAGCTTCTCGCCATCGAGCCGGAACGTCAGCTTGCCCGCGCGATAGCCGCTGCGCGCGCCCGCGACGCCGCCGTCGGGCGTCCACGTGCCTTCGTCCCACACGACGACCGACCCGGCGCCGTAGTGGCCGGCCGGAATCTGCCCTTCGAACGACGCGTATTCGACCGGATGATCCTCGACGTGCACGGCCAGACGCTTCACCGACGGATCGAAGCTCGGCCCCTTCGGCACCGCCCATGACTTCAGCGTGCCGTCGAGTTCGAGCCGGAAGTCGTAGTGCAGCCGCCGCGCATGATGTTCCTGGATCACGAAGCGCAACGGCCGGCGCGGGGCCGCACGCCCATCGGGCTGCGGCTGCGGCTTCGCGCGCCGCCGCGCGCCCGCGCCGGCGGGTTCGGGCGTCGCGTCGAAATGGCGTTTGCGGCGATACGGATCGAGCTTGCCTGCCATCGCGTCACCTCGCGTGAACTGGATCGCGCACCGTCAGGCCGCGTGCTTGCGACGCGCGGCGGTCTTCTTCGTCGCATGCTCGGCCGCCGACGCGCGCTTCGCGGCCGGCCGCTTCGCCGCGGGCTTCTCGGCTGACTTCTCGGCTGACTTCTCGGCTGACTTCGCGGCCGCGCCCTTCGACGCCGATTTCGCGGCGGGCTTGCGCCGGGCGCCGCCGCGCGGCGCGGCGTCCGCCCCATCCGCTTCGCCGTCGTCCTCCGCATCGCGCGCGCTCGCGGCGCGGCCGCCGCCGCCACCGCCGCCGCGCAAGCTGCGCTTGAGCAGCTCGGTCAGATCGACGACGTTGGTCGCCGTGCGGCCGGTCTCGGCCGGACGCTCCTCGATCTCCTCGATCTTGCCCGCGCGCACCTTGCGCTCCACCATCTCGAGGATGTCGTCGCGAAACGTGTCGTGATACTCGTCGGGCGTCCACTTGCCCGACATGTCGTCGATCAGCTTCTTCGCCATCTCGAACTCGCGTGCGGTCACGCCGGCGCGCTTGGCGTCGTCGGCCGGCACCGACAGCTCGTCGAGCGGACGCAGCTCGTCCTGCCAGCGCAGCGTATCGAGCGCGAGCAGCGGGCCGACCGGAATCAGCGCGCCCAGATGCTGGCGATCGCGCATCACGACCAGCGCGATGCCGATCTTGCCGCTGTCCTTCAGCGCATCGCGCAGCAACGCGTAGACCTTTTCGCCCTTGCGGTCCGGCACGAGGTAGTACGGCGTGTCGAGATAGAGGAACGACACGGCGTCCTCGTCGACGAAGGTCAGGATATCGACGGTCTGCGTCGATTCCGGATTCGCTGAGCGGATCTCGTCGTCGGTCAGCACCACGTAGCGCTCCTTCTCGTACTCGTAGCCGCGCACGATGTCGTCGCGCGTGACCTCCTTGCCGGTGCGCTTGTTGATCTGCCGGTAGCCGACCGGGTCCATCGAGCGCCTGTCGAGCATCCGGAACGACGGCTTGACGGTGCGCGTCGCCGGGAACAGTTGCACGGGCACGTGCACCAGCCCGAAGCTGATCGCGCCTTTCCATATCATCCGCGGTGGCATCCCTGTTCCTCCTTGCCGCAGGCGCGCCCGTCTGCGCGAGCCGGGCGCGCGGTGCGGCGCTACGCCGGCAGCTCGGCCGCCTGCTGCTCGCGCGCCCAGACGCGGTGCCGGCCAAGCTCGCCGGAAAACGCGCCGAGCACCGCGTCGAGATCGGCCACGTGGCCGACGCACACGCCTTCGGCCGGGTCCGGCAAATGCGCGGCGCTCAACAGCTGACGGCCCGAGCCGACCGCCGCGATCGGCTTCAGGTGCTTGAACGCCTCGCGCACGAAGTGGCACGCCTCGGCGTTGTGCGCGAGTTCGCGGCCGTCGCCGCCGCAGACGAACACCGCGTCGAACATCACCGACGGCATCCCCGCGAGCGTCGCCTGCGGCACGATGCTGCCGATCGGCGCGAGCGTCGGCGCGACGACGGTCGGCACCGCGCCCGCCGCCGCCAGCGTGCTGCGCACCTGGTCGACCAGCGCCTGACTCACGCCCGGCGTCGCGACCAGCGCGATCTTGCGCGAGCGGATCGTCGGCTTCGCGCGGCCGACGAGGCTCAACGACGGCGCGAGGCGCGCGACGGCCGGCGTCGTCGCCGTCTGCGGCGCGGGCAAGCCGAGCCGCTCGGCCACTTCCGCGGCAAGCCCCGCGTCGAATCGCGCGATGATCTCGTTCACGACACGCGCGCGAATCTCCGGCTTCGTCACCTTGCCGAGCTCGAAGCAATACGCATCGCGGATGTGCCGCTGCTCGATGTCGGTCATGCTCTGGTAGAACAGCGCGGCCTGCGAGAAATGGTCGGCGAACGATTCGCTGCGCACGCGCACCTTGGTGCCTTCGAGCGGCTCGGGCACCGTCTCGAAGCCGCCGCCGGCAGGCGCCGGCGGCGTCTCGCGCGGCCAGCCGCCGTTCAGCGAATTCGGCTCGTACGACGCCTGACCGACCGCAATGGTCTGCCGGTGCATCGCGTCGCGCTGATTGTTCGCGAACGGGCACAGCGGCCGGTTGATCGGCAGCTCGTGAAAATTCGGACCGCCGAGCCGGCTCAGCTGCGTGTCGGTGTACGAGAACAGCCGCCCCTGCAGCAGCGGGTCGTTGGTGAAGTCGATGCCCGGCACCACATGGCCGGGATGAAACGCGACCTGTTCGGTTTCGGCGAAGAAGTTGTCCGGGTTGCGGTTCAGCGTCATGCGGCCGATCGGCTTCACCGGCACGAGCTCCTCGGGCACCAGCTTGGTCGGGTCGAGCAGGTCGAAGTCGAATTTGCGCGCGTCGGCCGGGTCGATCAGCTGCACGCCCAGTTCGAATTCCGGATAGTCGCCGCGCTCGATCGCCATCCACAGATCGCGGCGGTTGAAGTCCGGGTCGTGGCCGGCGATGCGCTGCGCCTCGTCCCACAACAGCGAATACGCGCCGCTCACCGGCCGCCAGTGGAATTTCACGAAATGCTCGGCGCCGGCCGCGTTGACGAACCGGAACGTGTGCACGCCGAAGCCGTCCATCGCGCGATAGCTCGCCGGTAGCGCGCGGTCGGACATCAGCCACAGCACCATGTGCGTGGTCTCGGGCACGAGCGACACGAAATCCCAGAACGTGTCATGCGCGGACGCGCCGGTCGGCATCTCGTTCGGCGCCTCCGGCTTCACCGCGTGCACGAAGTCCGGGAACTTGATCGCGTCCTGGATGAAGAACACCGGCATGTTGTTGCCGACCAGATCGTAGTTGCCTTCCTCGGTATAGAACTTCACCGCGAAGCCGCGCACGTCGCGCACGGTGTCTGCCGAGCCGCGCGGGCCCTGCACGGTCGAGAAGCGCACGTAGACCGGCGTCTCGGCCGCCGGGTCCTGCAGGAACGCCGCCTTCGTGTAGTCGGCCATCGACTCGTAGACGCGAAACACGCCGTGCGCGGCCGACCCGCGCGCATGCACGACACGCTCGGGGATCCGCTCGTGATCGAAGTGCGTGATCTTCTCGCGCATGATGAAGTCTTCGAGCAGCGACGGGCCGCGCGCGCCGGCGCGCAACGTGTTCTGGTTGTCGGCGATGCGCACGCCCTGGTTGGTGCGCAACGCCTCGCCGTCAGGGTGCTTACGGTGCTCGTCGAGCTGACGCGCCTTCGCGCTGTCGGATTGCGGTGCGGCGGAAGGCTGGCTGCCGGATGGAGCGGAGTTCGTCATGCAGGCATCCTCGTATCGATTCGGTCAGGAGCGGCGACGTGCACGCGACGGCGCGGCGCGTGTCGCGGCTACGGAAAACGGCCCGCGCCGGGGCGGCGCGAGCCGGCGCGGCCGCGCGCGATGGCGCGGCGGACCACGGGTGCGGCGTCAGGGCGCGCGCAATGCGTCGTCGAGTTCGGCGCGCGTCACGTCCACCGCGACGCGGCATTCGATCTCGGCATCCTCGACGCGCGGCTTCTCCTCGTCCACCGCGCGGCGAGCGAGGTCGCACACGTGCGTGCGCACGCGCAGCCGGTCGGCCGTGCCGAGCGACGCGTAACGCGCGAGCACGTCGGGCGCGAAGCTGAGGTCGACCACGCAGCGCCACTGGCGTGCGCGCTCGTCGGCCGGCACGCGCACCCACGACACCTGGATCGTCAGCCGGCCCGACGCGTCGTCCGCGTGGACGACGAGGGTCGACTGCGACGGAAACCCGTTCGCGAGCGCATGTTCGAGTTCGGCGATGCGCTGCGAACGGTCGGGCGCGTCCGTCATCTACGCACGACGCCCAGCAGCAGCGTGACCAGGAAGATCACGACGAAGATGTAGAACAGGATCTTCGCGATCTCGGCCGCACCGGCCGCAATGCCGCCGAAGCCGAACACGGCGGCGATGATCGCGATGACGAAGAAGATGATGGCGTATCGAAGCATGAATTCCTCCTGGTTGACGGTGACCGGCGGCGCGCTCGCCGCGATCAAGAATCGTGCTTGTGCTTGGGTTTGCCGTGGGTCGGCGTCGAGGCCATTTTCTCGAGCTCCTTCTCGCTCATCGATTTGGCCATCGACTTCGACGGCGGCTTCAGGTCCTTCATTTTCGTGTCGCCGCGCTTGGCCGACAGGGCGGCCCCCGCGGCGCGCTGCTGTGCCTGGGATTTGGCTGGCATCGCTTGCCTCCTTTCGGTGACGCGCGCGGTGGCCGCGGCTCGCGGGCCGCGCGCAGTTCGAACGGTATCGTCATGCGGCGTCGCGCCGCCGCAGCCCGGCGGGCGGAATCTTCATCGCCTGCCGGTATTTGGTCACGGTGCGGCGCGCGAGCAGGATGCCGCGGCCGGCGAGGCGCTGCGCGAGCGCGACGTCCGACAGCGGTTCCGCGTGCTGCTCCGCGGCGATCATGTCGCGGATCAGCACCTTCGCCGCGGCGGCCGAGCACGCGCCGTTGCCGGCCGCCTCGAGCCGCCGCGGGAAGAAGTGCTTGAACTCGAACGTGCCGTACGGGGTCGCCATGTACTTGTTGCCGGTCGCGCGCGACACCGTCGATTCGTGCAGGTCGAGCTCGTCCGCGATGTCGCGCAGCACGAGCGGCTTCAGCGCGATTTCGCCGTAGCGGAAGAAATCCCGCTGGCGCGCGACGATGCAGGCGCCGACGCGCCGGATCGTGTCGAAGCGCTTCTGCGCATTGCGGATCAGCCAGCGCGCCTCCTGCAGCTGCTGGCCGAGCGGCGAATCGCGCTCGCCGCTCGCGCGCGCGAACAGTTCCGCATACCGCTGGTGCAGCCGCGCGCGCGGCAGCACGGCCGGATTGATCGTCACGATCCATTCGCCGCGCACCTCGCGCACGATCACGTCCGGCACGACGTAGTCGCCGCGCGTGCTGCCGTAGTGATCGCCGGGACGCGGATCGAGCCCGCGCACGAGCGCGCACGCGGCGTGCAGCGTCGGCGCGTCGCAGCCGAGCCGCCGCTGCAGCTCGGCCGTCTCGCGATGCGCGAGGCGTTCGAGATGGTCGCGGGCAATGGCCTTCGCCTGCGCGAGCGCCGGCGTGCCGGCCGGCAGCGCATCGAGCTGCAGCAGCAGGCATTCGGCCAGCGTGCGCGCGGCGATGCCGGGCCGGTCGAGCGCCTGCACGAGCCGCAGCGCGACCGCGAGATCCCGTTCGTTCAGCAGCAGCGCCGCGTCGGCCGCGAGCACGAGATCCGGCAGCCCCTGGCGCAGGTAGCCGTCGTCGTCGAGCGCGTCGATGATCAGGCGCGCCGCCGCGCGATCGCGCCGGTTCAGCGGATAGAGCCGCAGCGCGTCGTGCAGGTACGCATGCAGCGACGGCTCGGCGGCCATCCATTCGCCCGGCGACAGATCGCCGCCATCCTCGCCCTGGCGGCCCGTGCCGCGCATCGTCGGGGCCGCCGTGTACGACACGTCGCCGTCCGGCGCGCGCACGTCGTCGCGCTCGGCCGCGGTGTCCTGCGGGGCTGCCTCGGCAGTATGTTCGGGTGGATCGGCCGGCGCCTCGTCGTCGCTCTGGCCATCTTCGAGAAACGGATTGCGGTCGAGCGCCTGCCGCAACTCCTGCTGGAACTCCAGCGAAGACATCTGCAACAGGCGCAGCGACTGCTGGAGCCTCGGCGTGAGTGCGAGATGCTGCCGCATCTGAAGCGCAAGCGTGACGGACATCGATGTCCTCCTGACGGTGTGTGGAATTCGTATGCGGGGGATCGATGCAGCTTCCGTGCCAGTACGGCAAAGCGCCGTCCGGCGCGGCTCTCAAGGGTTCGTACCCTGGCGCGGGCGGCGCGTGAGACCGCTTTTTTACAAGCGGCGGGAAGTTCGGGGGCGCGTCGTCGGGGCGCGCGGCACGGCGGTTGCGGGGGCGGGAGGCGCGAGGATTTTGGTCGCGGCGACGGGGGCGGCGACGGGGGCGCCGAGCGCGGCGGGCGCGCGCCGAGGGCTACAGAGGCGACTGCGTGCGCTGCGCTTCTTGCGCTTCTTGCGCTTCTTGCGCTTCTTGCGCTTCTTGCGCTTCTTGCGCTTCTTGCGCTTCTTGCGCTTCTTGCGCTTCTTGCGCTTCTCGCGTGTCGTGCGCGGCCTGCGGGTCCGGCCCCCTCCGTGCGCCCTCCACGCGCGATGTGCCGTGTGCCGTGTGCCGTGTGCCGTGTGCCGTGTGCCGTGTGCCGTGTGCCGTGTGCCGTGTGCCGGCTGCCGGGTGCCGGCTGCCGGCTGCCGGGTGCCGGGTGCCGGGTGGCATGTACCGGGTGCCGGGTGGCAGGTGCCGCGCGTGCGTCGTGCGTCGTGCGCCTCATGCGTCGTGCGTCTCATGCGGCGCGCGTGCCTCCTACGTCCCGCACGCTCCCACCCCGCAGCACCAACCGCTCGCCTCAGTACTGCATCGGCGGCGGCGTGCCCGGCAGCGGCGCATCGCCCTCTGCGCCGTTCGGTCCGGGCGGCGGCACGTCGGCCGGCTCGCCACCCGCCGCACCGGCCGGCAGCGTGTTGTGCGGCGACGGCCGCGTGTCGTAGCGCGTGTTCGCGTCCGGCATCGTCGTGGTCGGCCGCGGTTGCATGCATGCGCCCAGCGCGCACGCGGCGGCAAACGCAACGGCGCCCACGCGTATCGTCTGGATCGGTTTCATCGAATCCTCCGTGACAAGTCGCAGGCACCGAGCCGGCCTGAACGGTCCGGCTCAGAGCCCGTTGAAGTGGAAATCGCCCGCATACGCGGTGGGCGCGCGGCGCGCCATCATCGTGTCGAATTCGGCGGCGACGCGCGTGAGCGCGCCGCGCTGCCGCTCGACGCCGGCGTGTTCCAGCGCGGCGAACGCGTCGGCGTCGAACGTGACCGTCAGCGAGGCCGGATGGCCGTCGACGCGAAAGCCGATATGCAGCGCGCCGGCCGGCCGCTCCTCGACATGAAACGGCATCTCGCGTGCGTCGAAATGACGGCCGAGCGTCTCGGCAACGTCGCGCAACATGCCGGGTTTCACGCGGATATTCATGTGAGACCTCCATCAACGTTGTGAATTTCACCGCCCACCGCGCCCGGATCGGCGGCTCGCGGGTCGGCGGCTCGCGCTCCGGCGGCGGGTGCGCGGGCGGATCGCCCTCGGGATCCTGGTACGGTTCCGGCACGCCGGGCGGCACCTCGGTCGGCGCGGGCGGCTCGGGCTCCGGCTCGACGTCCGGCAGCGGCGGCTCGGGGCGATGCAGCTTTCGGATAAGGATCGGGTTCATAGGCAGTCGTTCATCGCGTCGTGTCGGCGCAAGCGGCGCCGATCTCCACATGGCGGCGCGCGATGTCGCGCGACCGCGCGACCATCAGGCCCGCTAAGGCCCACAACAGCCCGCAAGCGCTATGCCGCCGCGACAGGCGCGGCCCGACGGGCCGCCCGCCGCCGCGCACCGCGGCGCGGTCGCATTCCATGTCTTCCCTACACCGCGCGCTGCAATTCTTTCAACGGCATCGCGCTAGCTCTCGTACGCCGCCATCACGAGCCACAGCTCGCGGCCGTCGTCGCGCACCCGCGCGGCGAGCGCATACGCGTCGGCCGGCTCGCACGCGGTCTGCAGCGCGAACCGCGCCGGTTCGGTCGAACCGAAGGTCTCGTCGAGCGGCCGCACGTCGGCCTTGCCCTCGAACATCCGCCGCTCGGGCCGGTAGATCAGCGGCTCCCGTTTCCATGCGCTGAAGTGGCTCTTCACCGAATCGAAGCCGCCGCCGCATACGTTCACTTCGTAGCGCACTCCGGGTCGTCGTTTTGGAATGGTCATCGTGCCTCCCGCTCGATTGCGTGTGGATTGCATGTGCGTGTGTGCGTGCGGCGCGTGGCGCCGCGCGTGGTCCTCCGCCACGCAGACGGCAAATCGTGTGCCGCCGCGCGTTGCAGGCACGCCGGTTGCGCCATCGGCACGTCAACGCCAACGATACGGAGCCACGCCATGAGCGATTCGACCCGAGCCGGCATCGATACGCCGGAACAGGAGCGGCATCCCGACCCGCAGCCGCCGCTGAAGGACCAGGATCAGACCAGGACGGGCCACTCGGAGCGCCACATCGACAAGCAGCTCGAGGACACGTTCCCGGCGAGCGACCCGCCCGCGACCGGCGGCGTCACGCGCATCGACCCCGATACGCCCCCGGGCACGCATGACGACGGCCCCTGGCAGGACCCGGCCAAGCGCCGCGACGAATGACCCTGGCCGCGGCACGCCGCTTGCGGCAGCGCACGGCCCGGCCCCCAACTCGCGAGGAGGACCTCAATGCATCGCGTCAACGAAATCATGTCGAAGGACGTCGTGCGCGTTGCGCCGACCGACACCATCCGCCACGCCGCGCAACTGATGGCGCGTTACGACATCGGCGCGCTGCCGGTGTGCGACCACAACCGCCTGGTCGGCATGCTGACGGACCGCGATCTCGCGGTGCGCGCGGTCTCCGCGGGCAAGCCGCCCGAAACGCGGGTGCGCGAGGTCGCGTCGGGGCCGATCGAATGGTGCTTCGACGACGACTCGCTGGACGAGATCCAGCGCTACATGGCCGACGCGCAATTGCACCGCATCCCGGTCGTCGATCACGACCGGCGGCTCGTCGGCATGCTGTCGCTCGGCGACATCGCAACGCGCACGGCCAGCCCGGCGCGCGACGAAGTAGCCAACACGCTGGAAGGCGTGTCGCAACCGAAGCAGACGTGACGGGGCGCGTGCGCCCCGCCCGACCACCCGCGCGACCCGCAGGGCCCATCCCGGGCACGGTCGCGCCTACACAGCCAGGAGGACAACCATGCAGACTACCGACCAAGGACAAGCCCGCATCATCGGCAAGGGCGCGGCGACCGCAGCCGGCCCCGGCCCGGACGTGATGGCCGCCGGCACGCTGGAAGGCGACAAGGTCGTCACGACCGACGGCGACGACGTCGGCCGGATCAAGGAGATCATGCTCGACGTGGACTCGGGCCGCGTCGCCTACGCGGTGCTGTCGAGCGGCGGCCTGCTCGGCATCGGCGACAAGCTGCTCGCGATTCCGTGGAACGCGCTCACGCTCGACACCGAGCGCAAGTGCTTCCTGTTGTCGGCGTCGTCCGAGCGGATTCGCAACGCGCCGGGATTCGACAAGGATCACTGGCCGGTCATCGCGGACCCGCAATGGGCCGAGCCGCTGCACGAGTACTACGGCAGCACGCCGTACTGGAGCGCCAGCGACGAACTCGGGCTGACCGACCCGACCGAGGATCTGACCGACCCGCGCACCCGCGGCCATCACTGAAACTGACGCGTCATCCGGATTCGGCAGCAGTTGAGCCGACCTGCCCCGCAGAATGCGGGGCTTTTTTTCGTCCTGGTGTCGTCCTCGGCCCGCGCGCCGATTGATAACGAAACAACATCAATCGCTGCAAAAATCGCACTTCTCGTTTTGCCGTCTCCGGGCGAACATTGGCGAAACAACAATCGATCGCGCCCCGCGCCTTTCCCGCTTTCCTGGAGACACCCTGATGCATCCCTCGTCCAGCCCTTCGACCGGACGCTCGAAGGCCGCCGCGGTATTCCGCGTCACCGCCGGCAACTTCCTCGAGCAGTTCGACTTCTTCCTGTTCGGTTTCTATGCGACGCAGATCGCGTCGGTGTTCTTCCCGTCGAGCAGCGAATTCGCATCGCTGATGATGACCTTCGCGGTGTTCGGCGCGGGCTTCCTGATGCGCCCGCTCGGCGCGATCGTGCTCGGCGCGTACATCGACGAGGTCGGCCGCCGCAAGGGGCTGATCGTCACGCTGTCGATCATGGCGAGCGGCACGATCCTGATCGCGTTCGTGCCCGGCTACGCGTCGATCGGCCTGCTCGCGCCGGTGCCGGTGCTCGCCGGCCGCCTGCTGCAGGGCTTCTCGGCAGGCGCGGAGCTGGGCGGCGTGTCCGTCTATCTCGCGGAGATGGCGACGCCCGGCCGCAAGGGCTTCTACACGAGCTGGCAGTCGGCCAGCCAGCAGGTGTCGATCGTCGTCGCGGCTGCGCTCGGCTTCGCGCTGAACCAGTGGCTGAGCGCCGCGCAGATCACCGCGTGGGGCTGGCGCGTGCCGTTCCTCGTCGGCTGCCTGATCGTGCCGGCGATCTTCATGCTGCGCCGCAATCTGCAGGAAACGCAGGAGTTCACCGCGCGCCGGCATCGCCCGAGCATGAAGGAAGTGTTCGCGACGCTCGCGCGCAACTGGGCCGTCGTGCTCGGCGGCATGCTGCTCGTCGCGATGACGACGACGAGCTTCTACCTGATCACCGTCTACGCGCCGACCTTCGGCAAGACCGTGCTGCACCTGAGCACCGCGGACAGCCTGCTCGTGACGCTGTGCGTCGCCGTGTCGAACTTCATCTGGCTGCCGATCGGCGGCACGCTGTCCGACCGCTTCGGCCGCCGGCCGGTGCTGCTCGCGATGACCGCGCTGAACGTGCTGACCGCGTACCCCGCGCTGTCGCTGCTCGCGCACGCGCCGAGCTTCGTCAACATGCTGCTGGTGCTGCTGTGGCTGTCGTTCATGTACGGCCTCTACAACGGCGCGATGGTCGCCGCGCTGACCGAGGTGATGCCCGCCGACGTGCGCGTCGCCGGCTTCTCGCTCGCGTACAGCCTCGCGACCGCGGTGTTCGGCGGCTTCACGCCCGCGATCTCGACCGCGCTGATCCACTCGACCGGCGACAAGGCCGCGCCCGGCTTCTGGATGAGCTTCGCCGCCGCGTGCGCGTTCGGCGCGACGGTGCTGCTGTACAGCCGCCGCCGCGACGCGCTGCGCGCCGCGTGACCGGCCGCGGCTGCTCATTCACGCGCGGCGCCGACGCGCCGCGCTTTTTCCCGACTTCCGGACCCCTCACGATGAACCATCGACCACTCACCCGCCGCGCGGCAATCTGGCTCGCCGCCGCCGCGCTCGCCGCCACCGCGCTCCAGGCCCGCGCCGCCGAACTGCGCGTGATGATTTCCGGCGGCTTCACCGCCGCCTACCAGCAGCTCGGCCCCGGCTTCACCGCCGCGACCGGCGACACGCTCGACACGATCCGCGGCCCGTCGATGGGCCAGTCGAAGGAGGCGATTCCGAACCGCCTCGCGCACGGCGAGCAGGCCGACGCGGTGATCATGGTCGGCTACGCGCTCGACAAGCTGATCCAGGAAGGCAAGGTGATGCCCGCGTCGCGCGTCGAGCTCGCCGATTCGCGAATCGGCATGGTCGTGCGCGCGGGCGCGCCGAAACCGGACATCGGCACCGTCGACGGGCTGAAGGACGCGCTGCTGCGCGCGAAGTCGGTCGCTTACTCGGACAGCGCGAGCGGCGTCTACATCGAAAAGGAAATGTTCAGGAAGCTCGGCATCGATGCGCAGGTTCGCCCGAAGGCGTCGATGGTGCCGAAGATCCCGGTCGCGTCGGTCGTCGCGAACGGCGACTACGAGATCGGCTTCCAGCAGGTCAGCGAACTGCTGCCGGTGCCGGGCGTCACGTACGTCGGCAAGGTGCCCGAAGCGGTGCAGTCGGTCACGCGCTTCGCGGGCGGCATTCCGGTCGGCGCGCAACATCCGGCCGAAGCGAAGGCGCTGCTCGACTATCTCGCGTCGCCCGACGTACAGCCGCAAGTGAAGTCGACCGGGCTGGATTCGGTGTCCGCGCATTGAGCACGTGCGGCGGGCGCGGACACGACGCCGCGCTTCCCGCCGCTCTCCCCCCGCCTTCCCCGCCTTCCCGCCGCACTACGCGCACCAGGTGCACTACGCACCGGCTTCGGCCTCGTCCGCGCCGGCCGTCCCGGCGCCGCTCAGCACCCGCACGAGGCGCGCACGGTCGCATGCGCCTTCCCACGACGCCACCAAGATCACCGCGCATGCATTGCTGATCACGCTCGTCAGCGCGCGCGCCTCCGACATGAAGCGGTCGATGCCGACCAGCAGCGCGACGCCCGCGACCGGCAGGTCGGGCACCACCGTCAGCGTCGCGATCAGCGCGACGAGCCCGCTGCCCGACACGCCCGCCGCGCCCTTCGACGTGATCAGCATCACCGCGAGCAGCGTCGCGACCTGCGCGGCGGACAGCGGCACGTCGCACGCCTGCGCGATGAACAGCGCGGCGAGCGTCAGGTAGATCGCGGTGCCGTCGAGATTGAACGAATACCCGGCGGGCAGCACGAGCCCGACCACGCCCTTGTCGCAGCCGAGCGCTTCGAGCTTGACGAGCAGGCGCGGCAGCACCGGCTCCGTCGACGACGTCGCGAGCACGATCAGCAGCTCCTCGCGCAGATAGCGCAGCAGCCGCCACAGCGAGAAGCCGTGCAGGCGCGCGAGCGGCGCGAGCACGAGCATCACGAACAGCGCGCACGCGAGATACATCGCGACGATCAGCTTGCCGAGCGAGCCGAGCGAATCGATGCCGAAGCGCCCGACCGCGAACGCGATCGCGCCGAACGCGCCGAGCGGCGCGAGCCGCATCACGAGCGCGAGCACGCGGAACAGCACGCGCGCGATGCCCTCGACGAACGCATGCACGATGCCGTCGCGCCCTTCGGTCGCGGCGAGCGCGAAGCCGAACAGCAGGCCGACCAGCAGCACCGGCAGCACCTCGCCGGCGGCGAACGCGCCGACGAGCGTGTCGGGGATGATCTGCAGCAGGAACGACGCGACGCCCGCAGCCGGCGCGCGTGCCGTGAAGGACGCGAGCGCCGACGCATCGAGATGGCGTGCCGCGACATGCAGGCCGTCGCCCGGCCGCGCGGCATAGGCGATCGCGAGCCCCACGGCGAGCGCGGCCGCGGTGAGCGCGTAGAACAGCGCGAGCGCCCTGACGATCGTGCGGCCGATGCGCGCGCCGTCGCCGAGCGCATTGATGCCGGTCACGATCGTGCAGAACACGATCGGCGCGACCATCATCCGCACGAGCGCGACGAACGCATCGCCGAGCGGCTTGAGCGCGACGCCCGCCTGCGGAAACAGGTGCCCGACCGCGACGCCGAGCGCCATCCCGACCAGCACCTGCACGTACAGCAGCCTGAGCGGCCGCAGCAGCGTCATGCGCGCTTCCCCGCCGCGCGCTTGGGGCCCGCGGCCGGCTTGCGGTCCTCGAGCACGTGCTGGAGGAATTCCTGCGCGGCCGGCGTCAGCGTGCGGCCGCGCCGCCGCACGATGCCGACGCGCCGCGTGACGACCGGCTCGACGAGCGGCACGCTCGTCAGGATCGGATGCGTCGGCAGCGGCATCGCCATCGACGGCACCGCCGCGACGCCGAGGCCCGCCTCGACGAGCCCGAGCATCGTCGTCACGTGACGCGTCTCGCAGACGCTCGGCGCGCGCGGCGCGACGCCCGCCAGCGCCTGGTCGAGCAGCAGCCGGTTGCCGGAGGTCTTGTCGACGGACACGTAGTCGTATTCGTACAGCTCGCGCCACGTCACGCGCTTCTTCGCGGCGAGCGGATGGTCGCGCCGGCACGCGGCGACGAAGCGCTCCTCGAGCAGCGTCGTGAATTCGACGTCCGCCTCCTGGCTGCCCATGAAGCCGACGCCGAAGTCAGCCTCGCCGCTCATCACCGCGTCGAGCACGTCGTTCGCGCTCGCGTCGATCAGCTTGATGCGGATCTTCGGATAGCGGGTGCGGAAACGCGCGATCGTGTTCGGCAGGAAGTAATACGCGACCGACGGCACGCACGCGATCGTCACGTGCCCGAGCCGGCTCGACGACACGTCGCGGATGCCGAGCAGCGCGGCGTCGAGATCGTCGAGCACCTGCTCGGCGCTCGGCGCGAACACGCGCCCGACCGTCGTCAGCGTGACGCTGCGCGTCGTGCGCTCGAACAGCCGCACGCCCAGCGCCTCCTCGAGCTTCTCGATGCGCCGGCTCAATGCCGGCTGCGAAATGCTGATCGATTCGGCAGCCTTACGGAAGCTCCCCAGCTCCACCACCGCGCGAAACGCCTGCAAGTCGGTCAAATCGAAATTGATTCCCACGGCCCTGGTCTCCGGTTCTCGAATGCCCGGTATTGTGCATGATTCGCCCGGGCAGACCCAGCCGGGAAGATACCGGCGCGCGAGCGCGGCGGTGCGTCCGCGCGAACGATCACCCAATCGATCATGCGCGCGAGCCCGCCGCCGCGCCGCCCGGCACCGTTTTACAAGCGTCGTGTAACGTCCCGCGCCGCGCGCGTCAGCGCCGCCCGCTGCTCGCCGATTCCAGGTAGGCGAGCAGCCGGTGCGGCGTCAGCGGCTTCGCGCAATGCGCGTCGAAACCCGCCTCCTTCGCGCGCTCGCGGTCGCGCGTCGACGCGAACGCGCTGCACGCGACGAGCAGCATGTCGGCCGTGCGCGGATCGTCGCGCAGCCGTTGCGCGATCTGCAGGCCGTTGAGCCCCGGCATCGCGATGTCGAGCACGACCGCGAACGGCTGCCAGTCGCGCGCGACGTCGCAGACCGCGAACGGATCGTCGACGACCCGGCACGCGAAGCCGCGGGCCTCGAGCAGCAGGCGCAGCGCGTCCGCCGCATCGCGATAGTCGTCGGCCACCAGCACGCGTCGCGGTCGCGCCGGCACGCTGCCGGGCGAGCGCCACAGCAGCACGTCGTCGGCCGCCGGATCGTTGACGCGGGGGGTATGCATCGGGTGTCTCCATTCAGCGGATACGGCCCCCGCGCAAACTGCGCGCCCATATTGAAAGTGCCCGGCATGCCGGTTGCTGCATCGACTCGATATCGTCGATACGGAGCCCCTCGATGTGCGCACTGCCGAGCCGCCAACCCAGCAAGCCGCCCGCAGGGCGCGACGCATGCCGCGCGGCGCACGCCGACGCGTCGGGCTGCGTGGGAGGCGCCGCATGACGGAACGCACGTCCCGACATCCGACGCACGCCGCGCAGCACGCCAAGCCATCGCAGCGGCCGCAGCCCGACCCGGCCGACACGCACGGCGGCGACGCCGATGACGACGCGCCGGCCACGCTCGACGCGTGCCGCCGCTGCGGGCTGTGGGAACACGCGACGCAGCCGGTGCCGGGCGCCGGCCCCGCCGACGCGCGCATCATGCTGGTCGGCGAGCAACCGGGCGATCAGGAAGACCGGACCGGCGTGCCGTTCGTCGGCGCGGCGGGCCGCATGCTCGACCGTGCGCTCGACGAGGCCGGGATCGATCGCGCCCGCGTGTACGTGACCAACGCGGTCAAGCACTTCAAGTGGGAGCCGCGCGGCAAGCGCCGGCTGCACAAGACGCCGGCGCAGCGGGAGGTCGCCGCGTGCCGCTACTGGCTCGAGCGCGAACTCGAGACGCTCGCGCCGCGCGTGATCGTCGCGCTCGGCGCGACGGCGCTGCGCGCGGTGCTGCAGGACAACGACGCGACGCTCGAACGCGCGCGCCAGCCGTTGCGCTCGCCGGACGGCCGCCTCGTCGTCGCGACGTATCACCCGTCCTACGTGCTGCGCACGCGCGGCGCCGATTCGCGCGAGCGCGCGTACCGGACGCTGGTCGACGCGCTGCGCACCGCAGCGCGACTCGCGCGCGACGCCGGCACGGCGCACGGCACGCGCGGAGACGCCGAATGAGCGACCTGCGCGACGACGACGCAACGCACGCCGCGCCCACCTCGACATCCGCGTCCGCGCCCGCGCCGGCCGCGAAGCCCTGGTATCGGCGGCTCGGCCCCGGCCTGCTCGCGGGCGCGTCCGACGCCGATCCGAGCAACGTGGCGGTGTACGCGCAGGCCGGCAGCCAGTTCGGGTTCAACATGCTGTGGATGATCGTCGTCACGCTGCCGATGATGGTCGTCGTGCAGCTCGCGGCCGCGTTCGTCGGGCGCACCAACCGCAAGGGGCTGGTGGCCGGCATCCGCGAGCACTTCTCCGACCGTCTCGCGAAAACGCTGATCGTGATGGTCGTGATCGTCAACGTCGTGAACGTCGGCGCCGATCTCGCCGCGATGGGCGACGCGACCGCGCTCGTCGCCGGCGGGCGCAGCTACTGGTACGCGGCCTTGTACGGGATCGCGTCGCTCGCGCTGCAGGTGCTGATGTCGTACGAGCGCTATGCGCGCTGGCTCAAATGGATGACGCTCGGCCTGCTCGCGTACGTGCTCGAACTCGGCTTCGTGCACGTCGACTGGCGCAATCTGCTGCATACGCTGGTGCTGCCGCACATCGCGTTCACGCACGACTACGCGACCACCGCGGTCGCGGTGCTCGGCACGACGCTCAGCCCGTATCTGTTCGTGTGGCAGGCCGCGCTCGAAGTGGAGGAAACCCAGGCCGAGCGGCGCAACGGCGATGGCGACACCGTCAACGCGCCCGCGACCCGTCGCGACACCGAGCGGCGCATCACGTTCGACACGTGGACCGGGATGATCGTCACGAACGCGGTGTCGTTCTGCATCATGGTGATTGGGGCGGCGGTGTTCTTCACGCACGGCCGGCACGACATCGGGTCGACGGCGCAGGCCGCCGAAGCGCTGCGGCCGATCGCGGGCGAAGCGGCGTTCGTCGTGTTCGCGTTCGGCATCGTCGGTTGCGGGCTGCTGGCGATTCCGGCATTCGCCGGCAGCGCGGCTTACGGCTGCGCGGAGGCATGGCAGTTCCGCGAGGGCCTCAACGAGCCGGTGCATCGCGCGCCGGCGTTCTACGGCGTGCTGGCGCTGTGCGTGCTGGTCGGCATCGCGATCTGCTTCGGCCCGGTCAATCCGATCAAGGCGCTGTACTGGAGCGCGGTGCTCAACGGCATCGCCGCGGTGCCGATGCTGGTGCTCGTGATGCTGCTCGCCCAGCGGCGCGGGGCGGCCGGCCAGCCGGGCAGCGGCGTCGCGTCGAGGGTGCTGGGGTGGCTTGCCGTCGCGCTGATGGCGGCGTCGGTGGTGGTGATGGTGGTGGACATGCTGGCGTGAGCGGCGGGGCCGTTGCTGTTTGCAACTGGGGGCGGCGGATGGCGGTAATCGATGGAGGCTGACTGCGACGGCGGATACAACAACGGTTGACGGCCGGGCCTGCGATGCCCTCCGGCTCACCGATGAAGCGTTCGCAGCGATCTCGCGAACTTCTCGATCGTTGCTGCCATTAGAAGTCCAGCTCCTTGAGTTCCTTCTCCGACAGAACGCTAACTCGTTGTCGACGGGTGCGAGCATCGAGCGACTTGAGCGCCGGATCCGTCTCGGAGAGCAAGTCATGCAGGCGCAGGCCGGGAGCAAACGCTTCCAGATACCGAACCATCTGACCGATCGCCACGCCGGGGTCGCCCTTTTCGATGCGGTAGGCGGTATTGCGCGACAGACCGGCTCGCGTGGCTGCCTCGCTCTGATGAACCCCTCTCGCTATACGGAGACGGGAGAGCAGTTGCCCCAGTGGTGCTTTGTCTCGGCAAGCACGGCCGGGCTGGCAGCCATCTCTTGATTGACCTTCATGCTCGATAAATCGATCCTTATGGCTCGTATGCTCGATTTTACGAGCATTCCGGCCTTCACAGGCCCAGCCGCCGCGAATGCCTGCGCGCCGCGCCTGACGAGCGGGGACGTCTTCTTGAAAAACGGGAGTTTTAACCAGCCGGAATCAAACCCGCCATTGCAGCGGGCTACAGCGCGGGCGTCACCGAGGCTCGCGAGCAGACTCTACCGCCCCTGATCGGCCCATTTGGTTTGCTGCTGGCGGCCACGTCGCTCGGGAAGTGGCCGCGGTTCTTGCCTGCGGATTCATGCGCTTCTCGGTCACGGTCGCCTCGGGCCGGCCGCGCGAGCGGCACGGCCCGATCGCGAGCGGACCCGCTTACATCATCTTCCCGCGCGAGCGCTCGGCGCGCGCCGCATCGGCCGCCGACTCGACCTTCTTCACTTCCTCCGGCGGCGGCAGCACGGCCTTGAAGCCCATCGACTCGATCCACATCTCGCGCGCCCAGCCGCGGGTGTGATAGAGGTGATGATCCTCGTCGGCTTCGACTTCGTCGTGCGCGGCCTTCAGCGCACGCGCTGCGTCGCTGTCGCGCAACTGGTCGGCCGCATAGCCGATCAGCTCCCAGTTCAGATGGTCCTTCGTCTCGGCGAGCACCACGCACTCGGCCGCGACGACCTGCGCGACGGCCGGATCGGCCTGCTTCTTCGCCTGCTGGATCACCTGCACCAGCGACTTGCCGGTGGCCGCGACAGCGGCACGGCCGGGCGACTGCGCGTCCGGATCGAGGCCGAGCGTTTCGAACACCTTGCGCAGCACTTCCTGGTGATGCAGGGTCTCGCGATGATATTTCTCCCATTCCTTGTGCAGGTCCGGGTCGGTTGCGCACTGGAGCGCGGCCTCGTAGATCTGCGCGCCGCCAAGCTCGGTCTCGTATGCCTGACAGAGCAGTTCGAGGATGCCTTCGTGCTTCGATTGCCGTTGGGCCATGACTGCTTCTCCGAAAAATGCGGGCCGCACACGCGGCCCGGGGTTGAACCGGACGCGCGTTACTGCGCGCCCACCTTGCGCTGCAGCGCTTCCGCCATGCTCAGGTGATGCTTGAGCTTCGGCAGCGTGGCCTGCGCGAACGCGCGCAGCTGCGCGTCCTTGCCGTCGCGGGCCTCCGTTTCGAACAGCGCGATCGTCTTGCGGTGCGCTTCCGGGCCGGCCGCCGCGACATAAGCGGAGTCGAAGTCCTTGCCTTGCTTGCCGCGCAGCGCCTCCACGTCCGGGTCGGTCACCTGCTCGACCTGCGGCTTGATGCCCTTGCGCGCGGCGATCTGGTTCAGCTGCGCGTTCGCCTTGCTGTGGTCGGCCACCATCCGCTTCGCGAACGCGCGCACGTCGGCCGACTTCGACTGCTTCAGCGCCAGCTGGCTCGCCTGCACTTCCGCCTTGCCGCCGATCGCGGCCTTGTCGACGAATTCCGCATCGGCGCCCTGCGGCGCCTTCGCCATGCCCGCGTCGCCGGCTCCGGCGCCCGACGACGGATTGATCACGCCGCCCGGCACGTGCGAATTCGAGGCGGGCGGCTCGCTCGGCATCTGTGCGTGCGCGAGCCCCGCTACCGCGAGCGCGCCCGCAGCGAGCGCCGCGGTCGTCCAGTTGTGTCGTTTCATGCGCTTTCTCCTTGTGTGGGGAACCGGTCAGCCACCGACGATCGAGCCGCCGTTCGGATGCAAGGTCTGTCCCGTCATGTAGCTCGCGCCTTCAGATGCGAGCAGGACGTAGCAGTCGATCAGCTCGTCGGGCTGGCCCGGCCGCTTGAGCGGCACGTTCGAGCCGAACTTCGACACCTGCTCGGCGCTGAAGGTCGACGGGATCAGCGGCGTCCAGATCGGCCCCGGCGCCACGGCATTCACGCGGATGTCGCGCTCGGCCAGCTCGATCGACAGCGAGCGCGTGAACGCGACGATCGCGCCCTTGGTCGCCGAGTAGTCGGGCAGTTTCGGGCTGCCGTGGTACGCGGTGACGGACGCCGTGTTGACGATGCGGCCGCCGCCCTTCATGTGCTGCAGCGCCGCCTGCGTGCAGAAGATCATCCCGTACACGTTGGTGCGGAAAGTACGCTCGAGCTGCTCCTCGGTCACGTCCTCGATGCCGGGCTGCGGATGCTGCTCGCCCGCGTTGTTCACCAGCACGTCGAGCCGGCCGAGCCGCTCGACGGTGCGCGCGACCGCGTCGCGCGCCTGTTGCCGGTCGCCGATGTCGCACGCGATCGCCTCGCAACGCCGGCCGGCCTGTTCGATGAGCCGCTTCGTGTGCGCGGCGTCGTCCGACTCGTTCAGATAGACGATCGCGACGTCCGCGCCTTCCTTCGCGAAACCGATCGCCACCGCGCGGCCGATCCCGCTGTCGCCGCCGGTGACGAGCGCGACCTTGCCGGCCAGCTTGCCGCTGCCGACGTAATCGGCCGCCTCGTCGCGCGGCTTCGGCTGCATGTCCCGCTCGCTGCCCGGCTGCTGCGTCTGATTCTGGGGCGGCGGGGTGTGTGCCTGGGTCATGTATGCCTCCTTGATCGTGGGTCGGGAGCACGGCGCAAGCCGCATGCCGCATGCCGCAGGCCGCCGCTCGTGCCGCACGGCCGCTCGCGGCCGTGCGCGCGCGGTGCGTCCCTGCATTGCAAGCGCGTGCAGAAACGGCATGGTCAGTGCGCGGCGTCCTGCGTCGTGCCGTCGGGCCGGCGCACCGGGTCGAAGTCGCGCCACTCGCCGTCCTGCCATTCGCCTTCGACGCGCTCGATCGCCTGCGCGCCGGTCGCGCGCAGCACGTCTTCGGCCGCCGCCGCGGTGGCGGCCGTCACGCGCGCGGCGAGGATCACGCCGCTCTCGGTCTGCTCGAGCGTGCCCTTGCCCTCGGCCTGCTCGCCGCGCATCCGTCCGAGCGCGCCGCCGAAGGCGCCGAGATACGCGCCGGCCAACGCGCCGGCGACCGGCACGAACCAGTAGCGCAGGCCGATCGCGTAAGCGATCAGGCCGACGATCACGCCGATCAGCATGCCGCGCAGTGCGCCGACCATCGCGCCGCGGCCGCCGGGCTTCGCGGCCGTATCGGCATACACGTCGCCGCCGATCGGATAGCGCGCGTGCTGTCCGCCCGGGTTCAGAAAGAAGATGGACACGTCGTCCGGTCCGAACGCGCGCTCGTAGAGGTGGCGCGCCCCACCTTCCGCTTCATCGAACGTCGTGAAGCGGCCTGCGACGATCATCGCCATGCTCGTGCTCCTCGTGACGGTAACGCGCCGTGCGCGCGCCGGCGCGCACGGCCGACGGCGGCGCTCACATCAGCCGCCCGAGTTCCTTCGACACCGATGCCGGCGTGGTGTACTCGCGATCGGGAATCTGCCGCAGCATCTCCAGCACGTGCTGGTCCGCATGCGAGCGCTCCGCGCACTGGACGACGTCGGCCTTGCTCGCCGGGTAGTCCATGCCCTTCAGCGCCTTCTGCACGTCGACCGGGCTCGGCGCCTTGCCGTGGCCGGTCTGATGGCCGCCCTTGTCGTGGTCCTGCTGCGTGCGCTCGCCTTCGTGCGCGCGCGAGTGGCTGTATTCGTGGCCGGTGTGTTGTCGCGATGTCATGGAAACCTCCTTCGAAAGAAAAACGCACTCCAGATCGATTACGCGGTCGTGCGCCGCGCCCGCGCGAGCGCCACGACCATCAGCGCGGCCGCGCCCAACGCGACGGCGCCCGCGACCTTCGGACGCTGCACCACGGCGTTGTATGCGCAGCCGCGCAGCACCGGACCTTCCATTCCTTCGCGCTCGTGCAGCGCGTGGCGCGACTCGTACAGCGCGTTGTCGTCGCGCGGGCGTGCCGCGCGCACGGTGCGCTGGCCGCGCGAGAACAACGTGGCCGCGAGGCGATCGAACAGGCGCGGCGCGTGATACGCGCCCGCCGAGGCCAGCTTCGCGGCGCCGCCGACGAACAGCGTGCGGCGCGGATGCGCGGCCGCGAACAGGATCGCGTCGGCGACCAGCTCGGGGTCGTAGATCGGCGGCGGCAGCTTCGCCTCGACGTTCATGTAGTTTTTCGCGTGCATCACGAACATCGTGTCCATCGCGGCCGGCTTGATCAGCGTGACGGATACCGGCAAGCGGTCCGACTCGAGCTCGAGCCGCAGCGAATCGGTGAAGCCCTTCACCGCGTGCTTCGACGCGACATACGCGCTCTGCAGCGGCAGCGGCGCGTCGGACGCCTCGCTGCCGAGGTTGATGATCGCGCCGCCGTGAAAATCGCCCTTGCGCCGGAAATGGTCCGACGCGACGAGCGAGCCGTGCACGACGCCCCAGTAGTTCGTGTCGAACAGCCGCCGCTGATCCTCGAGCGGCACCGCGGCCGCGGTGCCGAAGATCGAGACGCCGGCGTTGTTGATCCACGTGTCGAAGCCGCCGTAGGTGTCGACGGCCTGCGCGGCGGCGCGCTGCAGATCCTCGAGATTCGCGACGTCGCCCGCGACCGGCACCGCAAGGCCGCCGTGCTGGCGGATCTCGTCGCACAGCGTATTAAGCGCGTCGCCGTTGCGCGCGAACAGCACGAGCTTGGCGCCGCGGCGTGCCGCCTTGCGCGCGGTGACGAGGCCGATGCCGCTCGTCGCGCCCGTGATCACGATCGTCTGCTCGCCGACGGGTTTGAGCGTGCACTTCATAACACCTCCTGTTACGTCGCGCCGATCACTTCGGGCGGATGGTCAACTGGTTGCGCACGTCGCGCACGCCGTCGATCTTCCTGACGACGTCGGCCGCCTGCCCGCGCTGCTGCAAGTCCGGCACGCTGCCCGTCAGCACGACGTTGCCGCGCCGCGTCTTCACGTGAATGTCGCCGGACGACAGGCCGCTCGTGCCGACCAGTTCGGCCTTCGCCTTGGTCGTGATCGCCGCGTCGCGAATCTTCGTCCCGGTGCTCGAATGGGACGACGATGCGGACGACGATGCGGACGACGAAGCGGCGTCGTCGCCGGCGGCGAACGCGCTCGGCGCGACGACGGTGCAGGCGGCGGCAGCGGCGACGGCGATCGCCATGCCGATACGCGTGCCCGCACGACGGCGCGCTCGCGGCGCGCTGGCTTGCAGCAGAAATACCTTCATCGTGACCTCCTTTCGTGAGCGCCGGCCGTGCCGGCTGGTATGCCGATGTCGCAAGTCGCGTGCCGCGCGCACGGCGCGGCTCGCGCGTGCGGCGCGCCGATCAGACGCCCTTTCATCCAAGCCGTTGTAATTTTTTCGGCGCCGATGCGGGCCGCTTCCCCCGCAAAGCGGCGGGCATGCCGATTGCCGGACAGGGATGCAACGGGGCCCACCGGCGCGGCCCCGACCTCGGGAGCATCACCATGCAAAGAATCGCGTTGATCAGTGAACATGCGTCGCCGCTGGGCGTCATCGGCGGCGTCGATGCGGGCGGCCAGAACATCTACGTCGCCAACGTCGCGAAGCAGCTGGCCGAACGCGGCCTCGACGTCGACGTCTACACGCGTTGCGACAATGCGCACCTGCCGGAGGTCGTGCAGATCGGCCCGCGCATGCGCGTGATCCACGTGCCGGCCGGTCCGCCGACCGATGTGCCGAAGGAGCGGCTGCTGCCGTACATGGGGGCGTTCGCCGATTACATGATCGCGCGCATGCGGCGCGAGCCCGACCCCGTCGACGTGATGCACGCGAACTTCTTCATGTCGGGCGAAGCCGGCCTGCGCGTGAAGAAGCGCCTCGGCATTCCGCTCGTCACGACCTTCCACGCGCTCGGCCGCGTGCGCCGGCTGCATCAGGGCGCGGCCGACGGCTTTCCCGACGCGCGCTTCAAGATCGAGGACACGCTCGCGCGCCGCTCCGACCGCCTGATCGCCGAATGCCCGCAGGATGCGCTCGACCTGACCACGCACTACCGCGCGGACGCGGCGCGCATCGAGATCGTGCCGTGCGGGTTCGATGCGCAGGAGTTTCGACCGGTGCCGCGCGCCGACGCGCGTGCGCAGCTCGGCTGGCAGCAGGATGCGTTCGTCGTGTTGCAGCTCGGGCGTCTGGTGCCGCGCAAGGGCATCGACAACGTGATCGACGCGCTCGCGCGGATGCCGCGCGATCCGCAGCGGCCGACCCATCTCTACATCGTCGGCGGCAGCCAGGCCACGCCCGACCCGGCGCGCGACCCGGAACTCGCGCGACTCATGGCGCTCGCGCACGACAACGGTATCGCCGATCGCGTGACCTTCGTCGGCCGGCGCGAGCGCGAGGCGCTGCACCTGTGCTACAGCGCGGCCGACGTGTTCGTGACGACGCCGTGGTACGAGCCATTCGGCATTACGCCGGTCGAGGCAATGGCGTGCGCGGCGGCGGTGATCGGCAGCGACGTCGGCGGCATCAGCACGACGGTGGACGACGGCGTCACGGGCTATCTGGTGCCGCCGCGCGACCCGGCCGCGCTCGCCGCGCGGCTCGTGCAGTTGCGCGCGCAACCGGATCTGTGCGCGGCGCTGGGCCGCGCCGGCTACCTGCGCGCGCATCGCTTCTACACGTGGCGCGGCGTGGCCGACCGCCTCGTCGACGTCTACCGCGACGTCGCGTATCCGCAGCGCGCCGGCACCGCCGCGACCCGCCGCACGCCGGTTTCGCCCACGCCGGGCGTACTCGCGCACCGCAAGGAGAATGCATGATGAAGGGCTACGATCGCAAACGCGTACTCGTTACCGGCGGCGCGGGCTTCCTCGGCTCGCACCTGTGCGAGCGCCTCGTGAACGCCGGCCACGACGTGATGTGCGTGGACAACTTCTACACGGGCGCGAAGGACAATATCGCGCACCTGCTCGATGCGCCGAATTTCGAGCTGATGCGTCACGACGTGACGTTTCCGCTGTACGTGGAAGTCGACGAGATCTACAACCTCGCGTGCCCGGCGTCGCCGGTGCACTATCAGCGCGACCCGGTGCAGACCACCAAGACCAGCGTGCATGGCGCGATCAATCTGCTCGGCCTCGCGAAGCGCGTGAAGGCGCGCATCCTGCAGGCGTCGACGAGCGAGGTGTACGGCGACCCCGACGTGCATCCGCAGGACGAGCGCTACTGCGGGCGCGTGAACCCGATCGGCGTGCGCGCGTGCTACGACGAAGGCAAGCGCTGCGCGGAAACGCTGTTCTTCGACTACCACCGGCAGCACGGCGTCGACATCCGCGTGGTGCGGATCTTCAACACCTACGGCCCGCGCATGCGCGCCGACGACGGCCGCGTCGTGTCGAACTTCATCATGCAGGCCTTGCGCGGCGAGCCGATCACGCTGTACGGCGACGGCAGCCAGACGCGCTCGTTCTGCTACGTCGACGATCTGATCGACGCGCTGGTGCGGTTGATGGACGAGCCGGGCGATGCGTGCGAACCGGTGAACCTCGGCAGCGACGACGAGATCGCGATGCTCGACATCGCGCGCGAAGTGGTGCGCGTCGTCGGCACGGACGTGGACATCGAGTTCTGCCCGCTGCCGACCGACGATCCGCTGCAGCGCCGGCCCGATCTTGAAGCCGCGCGGCGGCGCCTCGGCTGGCGCGCGACGACGCCGCTCGCCACCGGGCTCGCGCACACGGCGCGCTACTTCATCCACCGGCAGGCCGCGCATCACGCGCCGGGCGAGCTGGTGCGCAGCACGCAGATCGCGTCGCACCTGCTCGCGCAGATCAGTACGCAGAACCGGCCGGCCACCCCGGCGTGAGCGGTGCGCAGCGATGCCGCGGCGGGCACGCGTCAGCCATCTTGCTGCGTGACGCGTGCGATCGCGTGGGCGAGGTCGCGCACGTCGACCGGCTTGCGCAGATAGCCGTCGAAGCCGGCGGCGAGCACGCGGCGCTCGTCGCCGAGTCCCGCATGCGCGGTCACCGCGAGCACGCGCGGACGGGACGTATCGACGCCGCCCGCGCCACGCCGGCGCAGCGCGTCGAGCAGCCAGTAGCCGTCGCCGTCCGGCATCGCGAGATCGGACAGCACGACGGTCGGCTGCAGCGTCGCGACGGCGTCGAGCGCGGCGCGGCCTGACACGGCGATCGCGACGACGGCGCCGAGCGTCCTCAGCGCGGCGGCCAGGCTCACGCGGGTCGTCGCGTCGTCGTCGACGAGCAGCACGCGCTGCGCGTCGAGCGTCGGCGCATCGCGCAGAACCTGCGTCACGCCCCACGCCATCGCGCCGATCGGCTGCCAGCCGGCCGGCAGCGTGACGGTGAAGGTCGCGCCGCGGTTGCGGCCCGCGCTGTCGACGCGGACCTCGCCGCCGTGCAGCTCGGCGATGTGGCGGACGATCGACAGCCCGAGGCCGAGGCCGCGGCGCGACGACGCCGGCGAATCGTCCGCGCGCCGGAACATGTCGAACACGTACGGGATGAACTCGCTCGCGATGCCCTGCCCGGTGTCGCCGACCGCGAGCACGGCGTGCGCGGCGTCATGCGTCAGCGTGACGGTCACGGCGCCGCCGGCGGGCGTGAACTTCAGCGCATTCGACAGCAGGTTCGACAGCATCTGCCGCAGCCGCTCGCCGTCGCCCGACACCACGCACGCGCTCGCCGTGCAATCGAACTCGAGTGCGATGCCGGCCGCCGACGCGGCGGTCTGGAACGCGCTCGTCGCGTCGGCGAACAGCCGCACGACGTCGACCGGCATCGCATCGATGCGCAGCTTGCCGGTCGCCAGCGACGACGCGTCGAGAATGTCGCCGACCATCCGCGTCAGCGACCGCGCGCTGCGATCGATCGCGTCGATCGCCTGCTGCTGCAGCGCCTGGTCGCCGGAATGGCGCAGCACCTCGACCCAGCCGTAGATCACGTTGAGCGGCGTGCGCAGCTCGTGCGACACGGTCGCGAGCAATTCGTCCTTGAGCCGGTTCGACGTGTCGGCCTGCTGCCGCGCGTCACGCGCGCCGCGCAGCGAACGCTGGGTGCGCCGGTCGCGCCGCCGCTGCTCGTCCGACGCGCGCAGCGTCAGCGACAGCGCGACGCAGTTGCGCGCATCGCCGCGCACGGGGCACGCGGACACCGACGCGCGAAAGCGCCGGCCGTCGCGGCGCACGCACAGCACTTCGAGCGGGCCGATCGGCTCGCGCAGCGTCTCGAACGATACGGTGAGCGGGTAGCGCCGCAGCCAGCGCTGCGCGACCAGCGTGTCGAGCGCGCGTCCGTGCGCGTGGGCTTCGTCGTAGCCGAACATCCGCTGCGCGGCGGGATTCCAGCTGACGATGCGGCCCTGCGCGTCGATCCCGACGATCGCGTCAGGCGACGCATCGACCACCGCCAGTTGCAGCCGCGACGTTTCGGCGGCTGCACGCTGCGCGAGCGCATCGCGCAGCACCAGCACGGCGCCGTCGATGTTGCCGTGCGCATCGACGAGCGGACGCGCGATCTCGGCGATCGGCACCGGCGCGCTGTCGCCTCGACGCTGCAGCCAGTGTTGATCGGATTGCGCGGAGACGCCTGCCAGCGCGCGGTCGAGCGCGGTGGTCGGCACGAGCCGCTCGTCGCGATCGAACAACCGCACGACGTCGCGCACGGGTTCTTGCAGCGCGGCGTCCGAGGAGCAGCCGGTCAGCTCGGCCGCTGCCGCATTGAGGTAGGTCACGCGGCCTTGCGTGTCGGCCGCGATCACGCCGTGCGGGAGCGCGTCGAGGATCGCCTCGAGCCGCTCGCGCGCCGCGGCTTCGCGGCGGCGTGCTCGGTCGTTGGTGAGCCGCGTATCGCGCAGCATCGCCGCGACCGCGCACACCAGCACGCCGACCAGCATGAAGGTGCCGAGCCGGACCAGCCGCTCCGGCTGCGTCCCGGTATACGCGCCGGCATCGGACAGGAACAGCGTCCACACCAGCAGCCCGCTCGCCGCGGTCGATACGATGCCGAACACGAACGAGGTCGCCCACGCGGCGCCGGCCAGCATCGGGTAGTACAGCAGCAATGGCAGGTTGACGCCGCCGTACCGGATCGCGAGCGCCTGCAGCACCGTAGCGATCGCAACCAGCATCACGGCCGTCGCGTAATTTCCGGCCTGCGTCCTTGCAATATCGATCATCGGGGTCGCTCCTGCCGTGCGGCCGGCCGCCACGGCGCGCGGGAATACGAACGGGCACGCGTGATGCTGGCGCATGCTCGCCGGCGGGCGTCGCCCGCCCGGCCGTTCATATCCATCATCACGGAGGTTCCGAGTACATGACCGCTCCGACACGTTGGCTCGTCATCTCGCCGCACCTGGACGACGCCGTCTTCAGTTGCGGGCAGGCGATCGCGCAGGCGCCCGGCTCGGTCGTCGTGACCGTGTTCGCCGGCATCCCCGCACGCGATACGGCCGCGCCGCCGTGGGATCGGCGCGCGGGGTTTCGCAGCGCGGACGAAGCGGTGCGCGCGCGGCGCGACGAGGACCGCCGCGCGCTCGCGCTGCTCGACGCGCGGCCGGTGTGGCTGGATTTCTTCGACGATCAGTACGGCGCGCCGGCCGCGACCGACGAGATCGCCGCACGGCTGACCGACACGCTCGACGCCCATCCGGGCTACGGCGTGCTCGCGCCGGCCGGCTTGTTCCATCGCGATCATCTGCAGGTGCAGCAGGCCGCGCTGTCGGTGCTGCACGACCTGCATGCGGCGGGCGACACGTCGCGTGCATGGCGCTTCTACGAGGACGCGCCGTATCGGCGCATCGACGGGCTGATGTCGAAGCGCGTGTCCGAATGGCGCGAGCGCGGCTGGTTCGCGCGCCCGGTCGCCGCGCCGGCCGGCGACCGCAGCGACGGCGCGGCAGCGAAGGCCGCTGCGGTCGACGCATACCAGAGCCAGATTGCGCTGTTCGAGCCTCATATGCGCGCCGACCTCCGTGAACCGGAAACATACTGGCAACTCGAATGCGACAGCACGTCCGGATAACGCCCGCACGCGCAGCGCTCGCGCCGCGCGAGCCGCGCGTGACCGCGGTGGTGCTCACCTACCGGCGCGCGGACGAACTCGCGCGCACGCTGGCGCGCCTCACCGCGCTGCGCGACCGTCCGGCGATCGTCGTGGTCGACAACGGTTCGGACGACGCGACCGCGGCGCTCGTGCGCGAGCGCTTCGCGCACGTGACGCTCGTGCATGCGCCCGGCAACGTGGGCGCGTCCGGGCGCAACCTCGGCGTGGCCGTCGCGCGCACGCGCCACGTCGCGTTCTGCGACGACGATACGTGGTGGGCGCCTGGCTCGATCGCCGAGGCAGCAAACCTGCTCGACGCGTATCCGCACGTCGCGGCCGTCACCGCGCGCGTGCTGGTGGGCGCGGAAGAACGCGAGGACCCGACCTGCGCGCTGATGGCCGACAGCCCGCTCGACGCGAGCGTCGCGCTGCCTGGGCGGCCGATCCTCGGGTTGCTGGCCGGCGCGACGGCGTTCCGGCGCGATGCGTATCTGCGCGCGGGCGGCTATCACCCGCGCTACTTTCTCGGCGGCGAGGAAGCGCTGCTCGCGCTCGACCTGTATCGCGCAGGCGCATGGCTCGTCTATGCGCCGCAGTTGACGGTTCATCATTACCCTTCGACGCAGCGCGACGCGCGCGCGCGGCGCAGCGTATCGACCCGCAACGACGTGTGGACCGCATGGCTCAGATGGCCGGCCGGCGCCGCGTTCGCGCACACCGTGCGCATGCTGCCGCGGCTGCGCCGCGAGTGCGGGATCCTGCCCGCGCTTGCCGGCCTGCCGTGGATCCTGCGCGAACGGCGCGCGATCCCGCCGCACGTCGAACGCATGCGACGCCGCCTCGACGACGCCGCGCGGCAGCGCGCACGCGCATGAGTGCGCCGGCGGTTGCATCAGGAGTCCGGCTTCTCCACCTCGCCTTCGAGTTGCGCGAGCCGGTTGTAGATCGTCTTCAGGCTGATGTCGAGCACCTCGGCGGCCTGCGCCTTCACGCCGCCGCACTGCGCGAGCGTGCCGAGAATGACGCGCCTGTCGACTTCCTCGAGCGTCGTGCCGAACGGCACCGTGACGCGGTCGTCGCGAGGTTCGCCGGCGACCGATGCTTCCTCCATGATCGGCGGCGGCAGCGTGTCGATCACGTCGCCGTCGTTGAAGATGCTCGCGCGCTGCACGAAGTTGCGCAGCTCGCGCACGTTGCCGGGCCAGTCATAGTCCCTCAGCGCGGCGAGCGCGGCCGGCGCGAAGCGCACGTTGCGGCCGCTCTCCTTGTCCAGCTCTCGCAGGAACGCTTCCGCGAGCATCGGGATGTCGTCGCCGCGCTCGCGCAGCGGCGGCAGCGCGATCGGAAACACGTTGATCCGGTGATAGAGATCCGCGCGCAGCTTGCCGAGCGCCATCGCCTCTTCCGGATCGCGGTTGGTGGCCGCGATGATGCGCACGTCGACGTCGATTTCGTGCGTGGAGCCGAGCCGCGTCAGCCGGCCCGTTTCCAGCACGCGCAGCAGCTTGACCTGCGACTCGACCGGCATTTCGGTGATCTCGTCGAGGAACAGCGTGCCGTTGTCGGCCCGCTCGAAGAACCCCTTGTGCTGGCGATCGGCGCCGGTGAAGCTGCCGCGGTCGTGGCCGAACATCTCGCTCTCGACGAGATTCGCGGCGATCGCGCCGCAATTGATTGCGAGGAACGGGTCGCGCCGCCGCAGGCTCAGGTCGTGGATCGTCTGCGCGACGAGCTCCTTGCCGGTGCCGGATTCGCCCGTCAGCAACACGGACGCCTCGGTGCCGGCGACGCGGCCGATCGCGTCGTACATCGCCTGCATCGGCGGCGAACTGCCGATCATCCGCCCGAACCGGCCGAGCCGCTTCAATTCCGAACGCAGCTCGTCGATCTCGGCATGCAGCACGCCGGTGCGCGGTACGCGCGCGAAGATGCTGTGCAGGCGCTGCATGTTGATCGGCTTCACCAGATAGTCGGTCGCGCCGCGCCGCAGCGCGTCGATCGCGGTCTCGAGACTCGCGTGGCCGGTCGTCAGCACCATTTCGCAGTGCGATTCTTTCGGCAATTCGTCGAACAGTTTCATGCCGTTGCCGTCGGGCAGCACGAGATCGCACAGCACGAGGTCCGGCGTGTGCGCGGACATCAGCGCGCGCGCTTCCTCGAGCGTGGCTGCCGCATCGCACGTCAGGTGCTGCGCGTGCGCCAGCGCCGCGAGCATCGCGCGCGTGTCGGCGTCGTCTTCGACGATCAGCACATAAGGCATCGAAGCTCCTGGTGGGGCGGCCGGTATGAAGTTCGACCGGAACCGCAGCGAGCGTGCGCTGGGAGTACGACGCCGGGCACTCGGCGATACGACCCGCATTGCACGCGAATAAATGGGAGTTTGTCCGCCATGACAAACGAGTGCTTAGCAGTATAGAAGAAGCGTGTCGCGCAATCGGCGATCATCGAATAAATCTATCTATTCGCGAAACTCGCATTGCAATATTCAATCTATTGGGAGGGCCATAACCGGTATCCTTGATACATAAAAGCGACGTATACCGTGTCACTTTTTCTGCATGCCTCGACGGTTTCGGTCAAAACTTCCCAAAGCGATAACACTTATGTCGAAATCCGACGATGACGGCACGCGACTGTTCGGCCGCTCGCGAACAATCCAGGATTTGCTGCATAAAATCTCGCGCGTCGCGGCCACGCGCGCCAGCGTGCTGATCGTCGGCGAAAGCGGCGTCGGCAAGGAGATTGCCGCGCGGCTCGTGCACGATTTGAGCGCGCGCCGGCGCGCGCCGTTCGTGCCGGTCAATTGCAGCGCGATTCCCCCCGATATCGCCGAGTCGCAATTGTTCGGACATGAGAAAGGCAGCTTCACGGGCGCAGCCTCGCAGCATGTCGGCTTTTTCGAAGCCGCGCGCGGCGGCACGCTGTTTCTCGACGAGATCGCCGAAATGCCGGCGGAATTGCAAGTCAAATTGCTGCGCACGCTTGAAACCAACACGATCACGCGCGTCGGCGGCATCGATGCAATTCCGCTCGACGTGCGCGTCGTCGCGGCGACCCACCACGATCCGGTCGATGCCGTGCGCAGCAGCCGGCTGCGCGAGGACCTGTTCTATCGCATCGCGGTGTTCGCGCTGGGCGTGCCCGCGCTGCGCGAGCGCGAGGACGACGTCGGCGACATCGCGGTGCAGATCATCGACCGGCTGAATGCGCGGCATCGCACGCGCAAGCGCCTGTCGATGCAGGCGATGAAGGCGCTGCGCAGCTATTCGTGGCCGGGCAACGTGCGCGAGCTGCGCAATACGGTCGAGCGTGCGTTCATCCTCGCCGACGAGCAGATCGACATTCATCCGCCGCGTCGCGCGCCCGCGTGCGACGAAGTGCACGACAGCGCGATCACGCTGCCGCTCGGCGCGACGCTCGCGCATGCGCAGCAGCGCTTCATCGTCGCGTCGCTCACGCATTTCGGCGGCAACAAGCCGCTCACCGCGAAGGCGCTCGGCATCAGCCTCAAGACGCTCTACAACCGGCTCGCGCTGTTGCCCGAGCACGAGCGCAATGCGGTGAGCGGTGGCGCGCCCGGCGCCGCGACGAGCGGCGCCGCCACGTCGACCGGGTCGGCCGCATCGGCCGCTACGGCGCCGCCGACCGCGGCAAGCCAGTAGCCGCGACCGCTACGCCGCGACGTCGCGCAACGCGCTGTCCCAGTCGCGCGCGAACCGCTCGATCCCGAAGCGTTCGCGCGCGTCGCGCCTCGCGGCCGCGCCCCACTCGCGCGCGAGGTCCGCGTCGCGGATCAGCATGCGCATCGCGTCGATCAGCACGGCCGGACGCGTGTCGGCCACGCCGTTGCTGCCGGTCTTCACGAGCTGCGCCATCTCGGTCGTTGCCAGTGCAACGATCGGCAGCCCGATCATCATCGCCTCGATCACCGCGAGCCCGAGGCTCGTGTAACGGATCGGATTGAAGAAGAACCGGTAGTGCGACAGGAACTGCGGCAGCGCCGGGTTCGGCACCTCGCCGATCCCCCCCAGCTCGGCCGAGCCCATGCCGACCAGATCGAGCGGCACGTTGCGACGCACTTCCTCGAACAGGTCCGCGCCGAGCCGCCGGCCGCGCCGCGCGAGGTTGTTCACGACCGTCACGCCCTTGGGCAGCGTGCCGCGATACGCGACGTCGTCGGGCACCAGCACGCCGTGCTCGATCACGCGCGTCGGCGTGACGCCGTTGTCCCACATCAGCGCGTTGAACGGCGTCACGTGCACGAGCTGGACGTTCGGGTCCTGCACCGGATGCAGCGTGTCGGTCGGATGCTCGCGCGGCGGATCGTGTTCGATGAACAGCGTCGGCAGCGCGCGCTGCGCGTCGCTCAACAGCGTGAGCCGATCCTGCGCGTAGTGGCTGTGATGCTGATACAGCACGCAGTCGAACTCGGTGTCGCGCACGCATTCGGCCGGCACTTCGAACACGTTGTCGCCCCACGGCAGGTGTCCGACGCGCCCGGCATAGCCGGGCGGATGCTGCGGCCGCGTCACGAGATAGAAATCGTGCGGCGTCTGCGACAGGTAATACAGATAGTTTCCGTGCACGTGCCAGGTAAGCACGCGCAACCGTTTACGTGACATGACGTCTCTCCTGGGCGAGCAGCGTGCCCGCCTGGTGAATCACGTCGTCGACGCCGATCGCGATCGCGCATTCGTGCCCGTACGGGCACGTGTCGAACATGCACGGCCGGCAGGCCGGGTAGCTGGCGAGCACGCGATGACGTTCGGTGTCGAGCGGCGCCCGGCGGGCGACGTCGCTGCCGCAGGCGATCACGATGCTCGGCGTGCCGAGCGCCGCCGCGATGTAGGACACGCCGGTGTCGTTGCAGACGAGCAGCCGCGCGCGGCCGATCAGCGCCGCGAGTGCGCCGAGCGGCGTGCCGCCGCACAGGTTCACGCACGGCCGCGCGAGCTGCTCCGCAAACGCGTTGGCCAGCGCGAGCTCCGCGCGCGTGCCGGTCAGCACGATTTGCCAGCCGTCGTCGGCGAGCTGCCGCGCGGTGCGCGCGAAGCGTTCGACCGGCCAGCGCCGCGACGGCATCCGGGCGCCCGGATGAACGACCACGTAGCGGCCCGGCTCGAGCGCATGCTCGTCGCGCAGCACGTGCCACAGCGCATAGTCGAGGCCGCCGAGCGGAAACTCGAGGTAGTCGCCCCAGTCGCGATAGCCGAGCTTGCGCATCAGCGACAGGTAGCGCGTGACTTCGGGTTCGTCGTCGCGCCATACGATGGAGCAGTCGAGCGCGGTCGTGCCGCCGTCGGCCGGCACGAAGCCCGCGGTGCGCGCCGCGCCGAGCGAGGCGACGACCGCGTTCGCGTGCTCGCCGCTGCCGTGAAGCTGGAGCGCGAGATCGAACCCGCGCGCGCGGCATTCGGCAACGAACGCCTCGCGTGCGGCCGCATCGGCGGCCGGCTGTTCGGCGAGCCCCGGCGCACCGGGGAACGCGATGAAATTGTCGATGTAGTCGGAGAAGCGCGACGCGAATTCGCGCGCCCACGGCAGGCCGATCAACGTGATGCGCGCGTCAGGCTCGCCGCGCCGCAACGCTCGCAGCGCGGGCACCGCGCACAGCATGTCGCCGAGCTGCAGCGCGCGAAACACCGCGATGCGCGTCGGACCGGACGATGAAGCCGAATCGTGCGTCATAGGAAGAACACCCGGAAATGAAGCGCGCCGCGCAGCCGCCAGTACAGCGACACGGGCGGAATCGCGATCGACGTGACGATCATCTCGGCCACGTGCGACGGCGTGAGCTGCGTGCCGCGCAGCCGCTTGATGCAAAACGCGGCCGTGATCGCGGCCCACACGAGCGCGCAGGCAATGCCGGCCGCGCGCCAGCCGAGGGCGAAGCAGCCGAGCGCGCCGAGCGCGAACAGCACGGCCGCGTAGTAATTCCACGGCGGCGTCGGCCGGATGTGCCGCCGGTAAGTCACGCGATGCTTCTTGTACAGCAGCGCGTCGAAATACACCTTCGACTGCTGGCCGATGCTGGTGCCCCAGCGCACCGGGCGCACGGGGTGGACGATCCGCGCGGCCTCCGCCTCGACGATCGGCCCCGCGTGCTCGCGCAACGCGAACATCAGGTCGGCGTCCTCGCGCCACGCGCGCGTGAAGCGTTCGTCGAAGCCGCCGACGCGCTCCAGCGCCGCGCGCCGCACGAAGCAGTTGGCGGTCGCGAATTCCGCATGCGCGAGGCCGGCCGCATCGCGTTCGTAATCGGTCGGCCGCGGGCGCAGCGGCACGTCGATGCGCCCCGCCGCCGCCGACGCCGACGGCTCGGCCAGCAGGGCTGCCGAACCATGACGCAGCCACGCGGGGTCGGGAATCGTGTCGTCGTCGGTGAACGCGATCAGCCCGCCGCGCGCGCTGCGCCAGCCGACGTTGCGCGCGCCGGCCGGCCCCTGCGTGTCCGGCGCGCTCATGTAGCGGATCACGGGCACGTCGCTCACGCGCGCGCGGCACGCATCGACGACTGCGCGCGCGCTGCCGGCCGGATCGTCGTCGACCACGACGATCTCGTAGGCCGTCGGGTCGAACGCCTGCGCGCACAGCGCGTCGAGGCAGCGTTCGAGCAGATCGGGCCGACGATAGGTCGGCACGACGACCGACACGACCGGTGCCTGTTGCGTGTCACGCATGTTCATGTCGCGGCTTCTCCAGCAGGAACGAACCGATCACGAGCGCGTCGAGCGGCGAGGTCCAGAAGCATTCGATCGCGTCGCGCGGCGAGCAGACGATCGGCTCGCCGCGCGTGTTGAACGACGTGTTGACGAGCACCGGCACGCCGGTCAGCGCGTTGAACTCCGACAGCAGCGCATGCAGCAGCGGATGCTGGCTTTCGTCGACGGTCTGCACGCGCGCCGTGCCGTCGATGTGGCGCACGGCCGGAATCGT
Source organism: Burkholderia ubonensis (assembly GCF_001718695.1). Lineage (NCBI taxonomy): Bacteria > Pseudomonadati > Pseudomonadota > Betaproteobacteria > Burkholderiales > Burkholderiaceae > Burkholderia > Burkholderia ubonensis. The sequence continues at coordinate 674,921 of NZ_CP013421.1, forward strand.
CGCTTCTGCGCCGGGCGCGACGTCGTAGACGAACAGCATGAACGGCGCGCGCAGCGGCGTGCGGCGGCCGCCCCGAAACCACTCGTGCGCATGGCTTTCGAGCACGACCGGCGCGACCGGCCGGAAATCCTCGCGATCCTTGATCCGGTTCAGCTTGTGCTGCATGTCCGGATCGGTCGGCGATGCGAGGATCGAGCGGGCGCCGAGGGCGCGCGGGCCGAACTCCATGCGGCCCTGGAACCAGCCGATCACGCGGTTCGCCGCGAGCAACGCAGCCGTCTGTCCGGCGACGTCGTCGAGCCGCCGGTACGGCAGCTGCGCTTCGGTGAGGAACGCTTCGATTGCCTCGTCGCTGTACGACGGCCCGAGATACGCGTGGTCCATGCGCCAGTCGCCGCGCGCGCCGCGGATCCGGAAGTCGGTCCACAGCGCGGCGCCGAGCGCGGTGCCCGCATCGCCGGCGGCCGGCTGCACCCACACGTCGTCGAACGGGCCGCGGTCGCGGATCTTCGCGTTCATCACGCAGTTCAGCGCGACGCCGCCGGCCATCGCGAGCTGCTTCTCGCCGGTCTGCGCGGCGAGCCATTCGACCGCCTGCAGCGTCGCTTCCTCCAGCACCAGCTGCAACGCATGCGCGATGTCGCAATGATGCGGCTCGATCGGGCCGCCGCGTTCGCGCGGCGGGCCGAACAGCGCGGCGAGGTCGCCTTCGACGATCTCGTAGCGTCCGTCGCCCGCGTAGCGCACCAGCTTGCGCATCTCGTCGGCATACACGGGCTTGCCGTACGACGCGAGCGCCATCACCTTGTACTCGTCGGACGAATGCAGGAAGCCGAGGTAGTGCGTGACGCGCTCGTACAGCAGCCCGAGCGAATGCGGCAGGTTCACCTGGCCGAGGCGCCGGTACGACTTGCCGTCGAACAGGCCGTAGCTCGTGGTCGCGCGCTCGCCGCGCCCGTCCATCGTCATCACCGCGCAGTGGTCGTACGGCGCCGCGAGAAACGCGCTCGCCTCGTGCGCGAGATGGTGCTCGATGAAGTGCCAGCGGAACGGCCCGTGGTGCCTGACGCCGCGAAAGCGCCGCTGCAGATGGTGCGGCGCGCCGCCCGCGAGCTGGCGCGGCGCGTTCACGATCGACGACAGGAACAGCGGATGCCACGGCGACGCGCCGTCGGCGCGCGGCGCATGGGCGGACGGCTGCAGCGGCAGCGTCAGTTCGGGCTCGGCCCCGTGACGATCGAGCTCGAGCCACGGGTCGTACGAATAGGCGACGTGATCGACGTCCGCGAGCGCGATGCCGGCTTCCGCGAGACATTAGTCGATCGCGTGAAACGGCAGCTCCCACGTCGAGAACGGCACCGGCCGCTTCGCGTGCTTCACGTGCGTGAATCGCTCGTCTTCGGCGGCCGCGATCACGATGCCGTCGCGCACGAGGCACGCGGCGCTGTCGTGAAAGGCGGCGTTGATACCCAGCGTATAAATGGGTTCGGGCATGCGTCAGCTCCTGGTGATGGCGTGCGCGAAGGGGATCACGTTCGAGGCGTTCACCGCGACCGGCGCGGCGCCGTGTGCGGCGGCGCGCGCGGCCGCACGCAGCGCATGACGCTCGCTGCCGCGCAGCAGCGCGTGCGTCGCCGCGACGACGTCATCGACGCTCACGCCGAGCAGGCACGGATGCCCCGGTTGATCGCACACGCTGCGATAACAGTTGCGGCACGGCACATCGACGTTCAGCACGCGGTGCGGCACGCGCCACGGCGTGTGCTGCGGGTTGGTCAGCGCGTACAGGTCGACGACCGGCGTGCCGAGCGCGGCCGCGAGATGCACGGGGCCGCTGTTGTTCGACAGCAGCAGGTCGGCCGTTTCGATCAGCGCGCCGAGCTCGCCGAGCGGCAGCGCGCCGGCGAGCGGCACCGCGCGCGGCCCGGCGCGCTCGCACACGGCTTCGACCAGCGCGCGCTCGCTCGCGCTGCCGGTCACCGCGATGCCGTCGAACAGCGGCGCGAGCCGCGCGGCCGCCTCGCCGAAGCGCTCGGCCGGCCAGCGCCGCGACGCGGCGCTCGCGCCCGGATGCACGACCAGCCAGCGCGCGCGCGCCGGGTCGCGCGGCCCGCCGAGCCGTTGCAGCGCCGCGCGCAGCCGCGCGTGCAGCGCGCGGCGCGCGGCGTCGCCGGGCTCGAACGCCATGCGCCAGTCCGAGGTCGTCGCGCCGATCGAGCGCACCAGCGCGAGCTGGCGCGCGACCTCGTGGCGCACGTGCGATTCCGGCTCGGTCTCGGGCACGCGGTCGGTCAATAGCTCGTACGGATTCTCGCGGCAATGCGCGAGCCGCAGCGGAATGCCCGCGAGCCAGCACATCATCGCGGCCGGCAGCGGGCTCTGGCTGTAGACGGTGAAGATCACAGCCGCATCGAAGCGCCCGGCCAGCAGGCGGTCGACCATGTCGAGATCGGCCACCGGATCGCCGCGCGCTTCCGGATGCTTGACCCACGGCGCGTCGTACGTCCACACGTCGTCGACCATCGGCAGGTGGCCGGCGAGCGCCGCGCCGCTGCGCGACGTCAGCAGCGTGAGCTGGCGGCCGCGGCCGCCGTCCTTCAGCGCGCGCAGCGCGGGCGTCGTCATCAGCACGTCGCCGAGGCTGTCGAGGCGCACGCACAGGATCCGGCGCGCACGATCCCAGGCGGTGCTCATCGCCGCACCCACGTGCCGTGACGCCGCGCGACCTCGCGCACGACGATGTCGGCCGCGAGATCGAGCCGGTCGACCACGTGGTGCGGCGTGCGTGCGGCGTCGAGCCGCCATTCGGTCTCGTTGCCGCAGTCGACCAGAATCGTGCCGCAGCGCGCGGTGCGACCGGCCTCGACGTCGTCGAGGATGTCGCCGATCATCCAGCTCGACTCGGCGAGTGCGCCGAGCGTCGCGAGCGCGCGCCGGACCATCCCGGGGCGCGGCTTGCGGCAGATGCAGTCGCAGGTGTAGCGCGGCACGCTGCCCGCCGGGTGATGCGGGCAGTAAAAAAAATCCGCCAGCGCCGCGCCGTTCTCTTCGAACAGTTCGGCGAGACGCTGACGGACCGCGCCAAGCTTCGATTCGGGGAAGTAGCCGAGCGCGACGCCCGGCTGGTTCGAGACGACCGCGATCGGCATGCCGGTCGCGCCAAGCGTGCGCAGCGCGCGCGCGGCGCCGGGCGCGAGCCGCATGCGCGCGGGATCGACGTTGTACGGCACGTTCTCGAGCAGCGTGCCGTCCTTGTCGAGCAATACGGCGCCGGGCAGCCGGCGCTCGCGCGTCAGGGCCATGACGTCTCCTTCATCGGCAGCACCATCAGCTCGGGCACGACGGTGCCCGGCGGCTGCGTCAGCACGAAGCGCACGGCGGCCGCGACGTGCTCGGGCGGCTGCAGCGTGTCCTCGTCGATGTCGGGGAAGCGGTCGAGCAGGAACGGCGTGCGCATCCCGCCGGCGACGATCGCCGAGACGCTGACGCCCGCGGGCCGCAACTCCGCATGCAGCGCATGCGACAGCCCGAGCAAGCCCCACTTGGTCGCGTGGTACGCGGAGGCGTTCGGCCACGCGCGCTTCGAGGCGGTCGACGCGATGTTGACGATGTGCCCGCTGCCACGCGCCTTCATGATCGGCACGGCCGCGTGGCACATCAGATACGGGCCGAACAGGTTGGTCATCATCACCTGCTGCCAGGCGTCGACGCTGACGTCGTCGATCGGCGCGGTCACGTCGATCGCCGCGTTGTTGACGATCACGTCGAGATCGCCGAGCGCCTCGCGCGCGTCGTGCACGACCTGCAGCACCGACGCTTCGTCGCGCACGTCGAGCGGCCGTCCGATCGCCTGTCCGCCGTGCCGCGCGAGGCGCTGGGCGACGGCTGCGGCGCGGTCGCCGTCGAGATCGGCAACGATCACGTGCGCGCCGTACTGCGCAAGTTCTTCGCAAATGGCCTCGCCGAGGCCACGGCCACCGCCGGTGACGAGTGCGGTGCGGCCGGCGAGCGGCGGTCGGGCTAAATCGTGAGTCGCGTTCACATATACCTCCTGCAAGCGGTTCGAAGAAATCCTGAGGATCGAGGCCGTGACACTTGTCGGAACAAGTGTCGATGCGGGGGAGTACAGCGAGAAGCGTGCCACTGCCGGGGCGCCCGCGCCGCATCGCGCTGGCGCGCGCGCCCGCTGGCTTTTTTATAACCGGCTGTAAAAACCGGCCCGCAAGCGCGCGCTCAGATCGCGAGCGCGTCCGGCGTGGCCTGCGCGCGATGCTTCGCGACCGCGCGCAGGCAGTGCGCGATGCAGCCGGCGAAGGCTTCGTCGAACCAGGGCTGCGCGCCCGACACGCCCACCACGATGCCGTGCTGCACGACCGCGCCCCACAGGTTCGTGTCGCCCGCGCGCAGCCGGTACGGCTCGAGCGCCTGCACGACGTGGCCGTCGCGGCCGGTTTCCCACGACAGCCGCGCCTTCGCGCGGGCGTATGCGCGGTAGTCGGCATCCCAGTCCTTCGGATCGGGCAGCGAGAACTCATACAGGATCGCGTCTTCGAACGCCGCGTCATGCGGGCCGATCGCCGGGTCCATGATGACGATGTGCAGACAGCCGCTGTCGCCGACGAAGTCGCTCTGCAACGCCGCCGACAAGGTCGGCAGCAACAGCTCGACGGCCGCGACCGCGGCCTGACGGTCGGCGAACGCGCTACCGCCGCGCTGCTGCGTCGGCGTTTCGGGAATCGTCGGGTTCAGAAGGTTCGGCATGTATCTCTCCAGTGGAAGTTGCGAGCGCGCGCAGCGTCGCGATCAGGTCGGCCGCTGCCGCGGGCTTGGTCAGGTAAGCATGGAATCCCGCTTCCACCGCGCGCGTGCGGTCGCGCTCGCGCGCGTGGCCGGACAGCGCGAGCGCTTCGAGCGGTGCGCGTCCGTCGCGCGGGCGCTCGGCGTCGAGCTGGCGCACACGGCTCATCACCGCGTAGCCGTCGTCTTCGTCGTCGCCGAGGTCGATGTCGCAGACGAGCAGCGCCGGCCACTCCGCGCGCCGCGTGCGCCACAGATCGTCGAGCAGCGCCTGCCCGGACGCGAACGCGTGCACGTCGGCGCCGGCCGTCTGCAGCAGCGCGGTGAGCGCCTCGCGCGCCTCGTCGTGATCGTCGACGCATGCGATGCGCAGCCCGTCGAGCGGCTTCGCGCCCGCGGGCTGCGCGTCGGCCAAGGCCGGCGCGACCGCGCTCATCGGCAGCGCCAGGTGCAGCGTCAGGCCGTTGTCGTCGCGTTCGCGCACGACGTAGCCGCCCGCCTCCTCGATCGCGGTCTGCAGCGGGTCGAGATCGACCAGCGACAGCTCCGGCGCATCGACGCCCGCGCACGTGATCGTGATGCGCGCGTCCGGGTCGTGACGCGCGGTGTGCACCTCGAGCTGGCCGCCGCCGCTCGCGTCGATGCCGGCGCGGCACATTTCCCAGACGAAACGCCGCAGCGCGGCCGCATCGGCCTTGACGACGAGATCCTCGTCCGCCAGCTGGCGAAACACCGGCACCGCGCGCTGCGCGGCCGCGTCGGCGAGCGAATCGAGCACCTGGGCAACCAGCGGATTGATGCGCACCGGCAGCCGCGCGAACTTCGCTTCGGTGCGCTCGAGCTCGCGCTGCTTCGCCTGCAACGCCCACATCTGCGCATAGACGCCGCCGCTCGCGAGCAGCTCGTCGTGCGTGCCCTGCTCCACGAGGCGGCCGTGCTCCATCACGAGAATCCGGTCGGCATCGACGACCGTCGACAGCCGGTGCGCGATGATGAGGCTCGTGCGGTGCTGCGCGACGCGCATCAGCTCCTGCTGGATCGCGCGCTCCGAGCGCGTGTCGAGCGCCGACGTCGCCTCGTCGAACACGACGATCGGCGGCGCCTTCAGCAGCGCGCGCGCGATCGCGACGCGCTGCCGCTCGCCGCCCGACAAGCGCACGCCGCGCTCGCCGACGCGCGTGTCATACGCGTCGGGCAGCCGCTCGATGAACGCGTCGAGCTGCGCGCTGCGCGCGGCCGCGATGATTTCCGCGCGGGTCGCGTCGCGCTTGCCGTAGCCGATGTTGTACGCGAGCGTGTCGTTGAACAGGATGGTGTCCTGCGGCACGATGCCGAGCGCGTCGCGCAGGCTGCGCTCGGTGACGAGGCGCAGATCCTGGCCGTCGATGCGGATGATCCCGGCGTCGGGCTGGTAGAGGCGGAACAGCAGCCGCGCGAGCGTCGACTTTCCCGAGCCGCTGCCGCCGACCACCGCGACCGACTGGCCGGGCTCAATCCGGAACGACACGTCCCACAGGATCTGCCGGCTCGGCTCGTAGCCGAAGTCGACGTGCTCGAACTCGATCGCGCCGCCGCGCACCACGAGCGGCTGCGCGCCCGGTGCGTCGCCGTCCTCGCCCGGCTTGCCGCGCGCGTCGAGCAGCCCGAACAGCCGCTCGATGTTGGTCAATGCGTCGTTCGCCTCGCGGAACACGAAGCCGAGCGCGTTCAGCGGCAGGCTGATCTGGATGATGTACGCGTTGATCAGCACGAGATCGCCGACCGTCATCGTGCCGCGCGCGACGTGCTGGCCGGCGAGCAGCATCACCGCCGCGATGCCGGCGCCGATGCAGGCGCTCTGGCCGATATGCAGCGTCGACAGCGCGTACTGGTTGTCGACGCCGGCGTCGCGCCACGCGTCGAGCACGCGCTCGAGGCGGCTGCGCTCGACGTCCTCGCGCGCGAAGTACTTCACCGTATCGACGTTCAGCAAGCTGTCGACCACGCGGGAATTCGATTCGGCCTCCAGCGCGTTCACGCGGCGCTGATAACGCATCCGCCGCCGCGTCAGCGCGATCGTGTACGCCGCGTAGACCGCGAACGTGACGAGGATGATCGCGGTGAAGCCGCCGCCGTACTTGCTGATCACGATCACCAGCACCGAGCCGATCTCGATCGCGGTCGGCACGACGGTGAACACTGCGACGCCGAGCAGATAGCCGATCCCGGCCGTGCCCTTCTCGAGGTCGCGCACCACCGCGCCGGTTTCGCGCTGCGCATGAAAGCGCGCGCCGAGCCGATGCAGGTGGCCGAAGGTGCGGGTCGTGAACGACGCGACGGTGTGCTGCGTGACCTGCACGAACGTCATGTCGCGCACTTCGTTCAGGGCGTTCGCGGCGAAGCGCACCACCGCGTACGCGAACAGCAGCCACACCGGCAGGGCCATCGGCTGGCGCGCGGCGCCGCCGAAGCCGTCGATGATCTCCTTGAGCAGCAGCGGCACCGAGATGGCCGCCGCCTTCGCGAGCACGAGCAGCGCGACCGCGGCGAGCACACGCGCGCGGTACTGCCAGATCGCGCGCCACAGCTCCAGTGCGATGCGCATGCGCAGGCCGCGCCCGCGGCGGTCGCGGCCGGCTTCGCGCGCGCCGGCGCCGCGCGTGTCACGATCGTCGCCCGTGCCCCGAAGCAGGTCGTCGGTCCCGTTGTTCCCGTTGGTCATGCGTACGATGTCGGTGTCCTTGGTCTATCGGTCGCGCGCATCGCCCGTCAATGGCGCGGCTCGCGGTCGGCGCCGTTTTCATCGCGGCGGGCGGACCCGGACTCCGGCTCGGGCTCGCGGGTGTTCGGGTTCGGCCGGGTCGGCGTGACCGTGCGTTGCGACGGACGCAGCACCTTGACCGTGTCGTGTTCGCCGTCGCGACGCACGCGCACGCGGTTCTCGACGTCGCGCACGCCCATGCAGTCGTCGGAGAGATCCTCGATGTCGTGCTTCATCCAGCGCGTCGGCACCGTGCCCTCAAGCACGACGCAGCCGTCGCGGACCTCCACGCTGACGTCGCTCACGTCGATCTCGAGCGCGCGCGCCAGCCGCTCGCATACGTCCTCGCGAATGCGCTCGTCGGAACGCGTGTAGCCCTTCGGGCCGGTGCGTGCGCGCATCGCGCCGCCGCCGAAACGCGACAGGTCCGGCGCTTCGCCGGGCCGGTCGCCGGGCCGGTCGCGTGCGTCGGGCGGGTCGTAGCCACGTTCGCCGCGGTAGCCCCCGGTACGCCATTGCGGTTCTCCGCCGCGCTCGCCGCCCGCGCGTTGCGGGTCGCGACGACGTTCGCCGTAGCCGCGGCCCGGCTCGCGCGCGCCGGCAGGCGCATCGCGCCAGCCGGCGCTGCGTTCTTCGGCCGGCGAACGCGCGGCGCGCTCGCTCCATTCGCTGCCCCAGTCCTCCGGGCCGACGTCCTCGCTCCTGAACCGGTGGTATGCCGATTCGTACGCTTCTTCCGGCCACGGCGACGGCTCGTCGGTGATACCGCGCCCCACGCCCCGGTACGCGCGTTCGTCGCGCTCCTGCCAGTCGGACGAGCGACTACGGCCGCCCTGCCCTCCGGGATATCGTCGTTGCATGGTGTCTCTCCTGGTTCGCGCCCGTTGCACGCACGGCCCGATGCCGCATCGCGGCGCGCGTCGATGCAAGGGTTGCAAGCTGCGTGCCGCATTGGTTGCGGCTGCGGCCAGCGAGGGCCCTTGCGGTGACGGGATCGACGTGGTTCTGGCGGTTGTCGGCGTGTTCGGCGTTCTCGGCGTTCTCGGCGTTCTCGGCGTTCTCGGCGTTCTCGGCGTTCTCGGCGTTCTTGCGGTTCTTGCGGTTCTTCCGGTTCCCAGCGTGCTCGGATGCCCGCGCCCCCGGCGCTCGCGCCAGCGGTCCCTACAAAAACGCCGGAGGCACGCCATTCAGATACCGCCGGCCCACGCGTCCCTGCACCAAGCCGTACCCGACCACCGCCACCTACCCCACCGGCCGCCCGTCATCGAAAGCCCCTACCCAGGCCGCACTATTTGCAACGCGATTGCAGTTTTTTCGCATGCACCGATCGCAAGCCGCCCGCTAGACCGACCCGGCATCCGGATCGTCGGTATTGCCCGGTTCGCTCAGCCGCTCGGTGTGATCCGGTTCGATGTCCGCATCTTCGTCGAGCCCCGCGTCGCCGTCCGCGGACGCGCGCTCGCCGGTACCCGCACGGTCCGTGTCGCTGTCGAGCGCCGCGTCGCCGCGTTCGAGCGCGTGCTGGTCGAGCGGCGAATCGACGTCGAATGCGTGACGCCGCGCGCCGACCGTATCGCTGCCGCTGTCCGACGAGTCGCTCGGCCCGAGCGCCCGTCCATCGCGGCCGCGTCGCTCGTTGTCCTCGTCGGGGCCGATCGGCTCATTGTCGGGGTCCAGTGTGCTGTTCATGTCGATGCCCTCTCGTAACGGTGAAGCGCCGCCGAAGGCCGCCGTACGGGCCGCAGCGGGCAGGTGGCAGCGCTGCGCAATCGGCATGCCGGGCCGGCCGCTCGCAGGGGGCACGCGTGATGCGCACCCATTCATCAGGGGAATTGAGTACCCTTATGGTTTCGACCGGGTCCATTCGATTCCAACAATTGCCGCAGCGGCGCACCCGGCGTCGGCCGGCCGCCGCTCGCGCGAGCCCTTTCATTAGCCGTTCCGATGACACAAGACGACGCCATTTCCGACCCGCATCCGCCACTCGGCCCCGCCGATGCACGCGATCTCCTGCACCGCTTCGCCGAATTCCGGTTCGAGACGGTCGTCGGCGCGATCACCGACTACGCCGTATTCATGCTCGACCCGCAAGGCAACGTCGCCACGTGGAATCGGGGCGCCGAGCGCATCAAGGGCTATCTGCCGGCCGAGATCCTCGGCCATCATTTTTCGCGCTTCTATCCGCCCGAAGCGATCGCGGCCGGCCGGCCCGCGTTCGGGCTGCAGGAAGCGGTCGCGCACGGCGGCTTCGAGGACGAAGGCTGGCGCGTGCGCAAGGACGGTTCGCGGTTCTGGGCCAGCGTGACCATCACCGCGGTGCGCGGGCCGGGCGGCCAGCTGGTCGGCTTCATCAAGATCACGCGCGACATGACCGAGCGCAAGCGGCTCGCGGAACTCGAAGCGTCGACGCATCGGCTCAGCGTGTTCATCGCGATGCTCGCGCACGAGCTGCGCAACCATCTCGCGCCGCTGCGCCATTCGGTCGGCGTGCTGCAGAGCCTGCCCGAGCCGGCGCCCGCGCTCGCGCAGTGCCGCGACGCCGTGCATCGCCAGGTCGGGCAGCTGACGCGGCTCGTCGACGATCTGCTCGACGTCGGCCGCATCACCGCCGGCAAGCTCGAGCTCGACACGGCGCCGGTGACGATCCGCGATCTCGTGTGCCGTGGCGTGGAGAGCGTCCAGCCGAAACTGGCGGCGCGCGAGCAGCACCTGCGCGTCGACGTACCCGACGCGCCGCTCGTCGTGCGCGGCGATGCGGCGCGGCTCGTGCAGGTGCTGCACAACCTGCTCGACAACGCGTCGAAGTTCTCGCCATACGGCAGCCAGATCGACATCGGCGCGCGCATGGAGGACGGCGCAGCCGTGATTCGCGTCAGCGACCGCGGCATCGGCATCGCGCCCGGCGCGCTCGAGTCGATCTTCGACCTGTTCGACCAAGGCAACGCCACCGGCACGCTCGCATCGGACGGCTTCGGCCTCGGCCTCGCGATCTGCCGGTCGTTCGTCGAACTGCACGGCGGCGCCATTTCCGCGGAAAGCGCCGGCCCCGGCCAGGGCGCGACGTTCGTCGTGCGGCTGCCGGCCGAGCCCGCCGACCAAGCAACCGCGCTCGAAGCGTCAGGCGCGCGCAGCATCGCGCCGCCCGCTGCCGAGCTGCTGCGCATCGTCGTCGTCGACGACAACCGCGACTCCGCCGATACGCTCGCCGTGCTGCTCGAAGTGAAAGGCCACGCGCCGCGCGTCGCGTACAACGCCGACGACGCGCTCGCGCTCGCGCGCGAGTTCGCGCCGCAGCTGATGCTCGTCGACCTGTCGATGCCCGACGTCGACGGCTTCACGCTGCTGCGCGAACTGCGCGCGATGGATACGCTGGCCGGCACGACCTGCGTCGCGCTGTCCGGCCATGCGCGGCCGACCGATCGTGCGCGCACCGCGAGCGAGGGCTTCGACGATCACCTCGTGAAGCCCGTCGAGATGGCGGTGCTCGACGCGCTGCTGGAGCGCGTCGCCCGCAACGCTCACGCGAACCGCTGAACCCTCACGCCGCCATCGCCCGGCACATCGCCGCGCAGGCTTCGCAGGCCTGCGCGCAGCGCCGGCAGTGCTCGTGCGCATGGCGGCCGCATTCGGCCGCGCACGCATCGCACGCCTGCGCGCACAACGCGCACACTTGCGGCGCGAGCGTGCTGCGCCGTGCCATCGCGCCCGACGCGACGCGGCACAACTGCGCGCATTCGATGTCGAGCGCGATGCAGCGGGCCAACGGGTTCGTGTCGGATTCGGCGAGGCATCCGGCCGCACACGTGTCGCATGCGCGCGCATGCGTCGCACGCGGCGATGCAGTTGTCATAGGAAGCGTTCGTTTCGTTCATCGCAGTACTCCTCGTGATGGTTGCATCGGTCAGGGCGTCAGCTTCACTTTCATCCAGCCGGGCTCGCGCACGTCGAACGCGCGATACGCGTCGATCGCGTTGGTCAGCGGCTCGCGGCACGTGAGCACTGCGGCCGGGTCGAACGCGCCGCTGCGCACCAGCTCGATCAGATGCGGCGTGATGGTCCGGTGATTGCAGTTGCCCATCTTGATCGTCAGGTTGCGGTTCATCGCCTCGCCGATCGGAAACACGCGGGCCTGCGCCGGATACACGCCGATCACCGACACCGTGCCGGCTTTCGCGACCGCGCGCACGGCCCATTGCAGCACCTGCGACGGCCCGTCGCCCGGCACCCAGTTGCGGCCGTCCGGCTTGCGGCGCGGTGCCACCGCGTCGACTTCCGTGTCGAAGGCGCGCGCCGCGTCCGCATCGGCCGCCGCGGGCCCATGCGTGGCGCGCATCGCGTCGACGCCGACCGCATCGATCGCGCGGTCCACGCCGATCCCGCCGGTAAGCCGCAGCACCGCGTCGACCGGATCCTCCTCGGCGAAGTCGATCGTCTCCGCGCCCTGTGCGCACGCCATGTCGAGCCGCGACGCGATGCGGTCGATCGCGAACACGCGGCCCGCGCCCATCAGCTTCGCGCTCGCGATCGCGAACTGGCCGACCGGCCCCGCACCGAACACCGCCACCGTATCGCCCGGCTTGATCTCCGCGAGCTGGGCGCCGAAGTAGCCGGTCGGGAAGATGTCGGACATCAGGATCGCGCGGTCGTCGTCGATCGAATCGGGCAAGCGGATCAGGCTCGCATTCGCAAGCGGCGTGCGCGCGTATTCCGCCTGCAGTCCGTCGAATGCGCCGGTGTCGGCCGGACCGCCAAAGAACGCGGTGCCCGCGCGCGGGCCGCCCGGATTCGCGACGTCGCATTGCGCGGTGTAGCCGGCGCGGCAATACGCGCAGCTGCCGCACGCGATGGTCGACGGGATCAGCACGCGGTCGCCGCGTTTCAGATTGCGCACGTCGCGTCCGACCGCCTCGACGATGCCGACGCCCTCATGGCCCAGAATCGTGCCCGGCTTCATGCCGCCGAGCGTGCCGCGCACCATGTGCAGGTCGGTGCCGCAGATCGCGCTGGCCGTCAGCCGCACGACCGCGTCGGTCGGCTGCGCGAGTTGCGGGTCGGGCACCGTATCGATGCGGATATCGCCGATGCCGTGAAATACCACTGCTTTCATGTCAGGCCCTCCTTGTCGAAAGTGGGAACGGTCCGGGGACCGTCGCACTGTTCGAGCAAAGCACGCGCCTGTTGCGCGCGGGGGGCAACGCAGTGGAGTGATGCAGGTGAAACGTCGATCGCGAAGCACCGATTCAGCGGTCCATCGGCGGCACCGTGGTGATAACGGGCGCCGCCTGCCATCCGACGGGCGCGGCGGTTCAGGCCGTGTCGTGGTCGTGACGCGGATACCGGCGTTCCACGCTATGAGGCGTTTCGTCGGTGACGGGCTTGAGCGCGAAGCGACGTTCGGGCAACGTCTTTTCCGTATGGAACGCCTCGGGATACTCGACACGCAAGCGCTTGATGACATCGTCGAGGAGCATGCCGCCCTGACGCTTCGCCTCCTGCAGTTCCTTACGCGTCGATGCAGGCAGAAAGAACCCACACCCGATGTCGTTCTTCGTGTCACGCCCCTTGCTAGTTCTTGCGATTTCCGTTGGAACGGTGGCAGCACGTCGGCACTTCGCTGCGACGCAGGCCACACGTAGCGAAGCCCTTGAAATCCACGCGTGACATTCAAGGGCTTCCGGGTCGATCGTCGCCTTGCTTACGGGATCGACTTGAAAATCAGTGTACTGCGCGGTGTCGCGCGCAACTGTCAAGCATCTTCAGGATGGGGCCGTGCCAACGTGCGACGCATCGACACAGGCAGCCCGAGGACGAGCATGTGGAGCGCCAACGGCACCAGCACGCCGTCGTCGACGAAACCCAGCACGGGCATCGCGAAGTTGAACGGCTCGAATGCGTACAGCGCGACAACCGCAAGCGCCGGAATCAGCCACACCGGACGATCCGGGTGAGCGAGCGCACCGTACAACACGCGCAGATCGTGTCGCGCAGTTTTCCAGAGCATCAGCAGACGCTTCATCGTGGGATTCTCCGTTATCGAGCCGGTATCTTGATAGTTGCGCGTGCATTCATTTTCGCGGCGCGACGTGAGCCGGCCGCGTCGCGTCTATGATATTCAGCATGACGTATTGTGCCACGGCGATCGGCAGCACCGCCGTGATCAACGCGACGATCTTGCGACGCCGGCTACGCCCGCCCTCAGGCCGCGCCGCGATACCCGTGTCCGGGCGCGAGTAGCTCAACGCCCGCAAGTCGCCGATTCCCTTGCTGTTGTCGTGCATCGCCTTCATCGGCATCAGCGCTCTCCGTTCATGTCGTTCGTCCATGCGAGTTCATTGGATGCGATGCGTCCAATTGCCGTTGTACATAAATCACTCGTGTCATTCTCTATACGGCCCTAACGACGCGCGGCTCGGCCGGTATGCAACGCCACCGACCGGCGTGCTTCATGCCGTATTGGTCGGCCCGACGTTAAATGCCGCACGGGTTCGGCATACCAGCAAGGGACTGAAACCATCGGACGCCCCGCCCGCCGAAGCTGCCCGGCCGAAGCGCACCGCCGATCGCGGCAACGGCTCCCGGCGGCCTCCGCATTCCCCCCCTCATGTTCCAAAGATCCGTCGAAACTGCTAGATTGCAGGCTCGACGCTGTTACGCAGCGCGCGCAACGAAGCCGGGCGAATGCACAGCACCCGCCGCCCATGCGCGCACGACGTCCTTCATTCGCATGTCACACAGCCCAAAGAGAACCGTCGCATGACTCAGTCCAACCGTTCGTCTGCGTGTGCCGCGATCTGCGCGGCCCGCGCGTCCCGACATGATTGACCGCCAGCCCGCGATGCAGACCGGCTCCCCGCTCCCGCAGGCCGTCCACAGTCCGATCACGCGCAGCGCGATCTTCGTCGTGGCAACCGTGAACCCCGGCGCCGGCCACGCGGACACGATCCGCGCGTGGTGCGGCGACATCGCCGCCCTCGTCCGCTCGGTCGGCAAGCGCGTGCCGTCCGGCAACCTGTCGTGCGTGTGCGGCTTCGGGGCCGATGCCTGGGATGCGCTGTTCGGCGCGCCGCGGCCCGCGTCGCTGCATCGGTTTCGCGAATTCGGCGCGGGGCAGCGCGTCGCCGTATCGACGCCCGGCGACATCCTGCTGCACGTCCGGGCCGACGCGATGGATCTGTGCTTCGAACTCGCGACCCAGCTGGTCGGGCGCCTCGGCGACGCGGTGCAGTTCGTCGACGAAGTGCACGGCTTCCGCAATTTCGACCAGCGCGCGATGATCGGCTTCGTCGACGGCACCGAAAACCCGGACGGGCGCGAAGCGGTCGACTTCACCGTGATCGGCGACGAGGACCCGGAATTCGCCGGCGGCAGCTACGTGATCGTGCAGAAGTACCTGCACGACATGGCCGGATGGAATGCGCTTCCGGTCGAAACGCAGGAGCGCATCATCGGCCGCACCAAGCTGTCGGACATCGAGCTCGACGCCGCGCTCAAGCCGTCGTCGTCGCACAGTTCGCTGACGACGCTGGTCGAGAACGGCGAGGAGGTGAAGATCCTGCGCGACAACATGCCGTTCGGCCGTCCCGGCGCGGGCGAGTTCGGCACCTACTTCATCGGCTATGCGCGCTCGCCCGCCCCGATCGAACAGATGCTCGAGAACATGTTCGTCGGCCGGCCGCCCGGCAACTATGACCGGCTGCTCGATTACAGCCGCGCGGTGACGGGGTCGCTGTTCTTCGTGCCGTCGGCGGACCTGCTCGACGCACTCGCAACGCGCGCCGCACCGGCCGCCGATGCCGTTCAGCCGGCCGCCTCCCCGTCGACCGAGCCGGCTTCCGACGGCTCGCTGAAAATCGGATCGCTCAAAGGAACCCACCCGCATGAATAACCTGCACCGCGAACTCGCCCCCATCTCCGCAGCCGCCTGGGCGCAAATCGAAGAGGAGGTGGCCCGCACCTTCAAGCGCTCGGTCGCCGGCCGGCGCGTCGTCGACGTCGAGGAGCCGGGCGGCGTCGAGCTGTCGGGCGTCGGCACGGGCCACCTGCACACCATCGCCGCACCGCGCGAGCGCGTCGGCGCGAAGCTGCGCGAGGTCAAGGCGCTCGTCGAATTCACCGTGCCGTTCGAACTGCGGCGCGATGCGATCGACGCCGTCGAGCGCGGCGCGCGCGACGCCGACTGGCAGCCGGCGAAGGACGCCGCGCAGTGCCTCGCATTCGTCGAGGACAGCGCGATCTTCGACGGCTATCCGGCCGCGGGCATCGTCGGCATCCGCGAGGCGACGTCGAACCGCAAGATCGCGCTGCCGAGCGACGTCGGCACATACCCGGGCGCGATCGGCGACGCAGTCGAGGCGCTGCGGCTCGCGGGCGTCGACGGCCCCTATTCCGTGCTGCTCGGCGCGGACGCGTACACGGCGCTCGCCGAGGCGCGCGAGCACGGCTATCCGGTCCTCGATCACATCAAGCGGATCGTCAGCGGCGAGATCGTGTGGGCGCCCGCGCTCAGCGGCGGCTGCGTGCTGTCGATGCGCGGCGGCGACTTTGCGCTGCATCTCGGCGAAGACGTGTCGATCGGCTATCGCAGCCACAACGACGAAGTCGTGCATCTGTACTTGCGCGAAACGTTCACGTTCCTGATGCTGACGAGCGAAGCATCGGTGGCCGTCACGCCGCAGGGCAGCGCCGCCGTCTGACGTCGGCTCTGCGCGCGACGGCCTTACTCGGCGTCGCACGCATCGGGCGCCTCGCCGGGGTGGCCCGGCGACGACGGCGGGCAGCCATGCGATCCGATCGCACGGCAACCACCCGCGACGAAGCGCACGGCATGGCCGGTTCGCACCGGCCATGCCTCATCGCCCGCCACCACGGCGACCGCCGCTTCGCCCGACCCTCTCTGCACTCACCGCGTCACCGCGCCGACGACGACGGCAACTGCGCGCCCGTCTGCCGGCGCCGGTACGCGCTGTCGCGCGTCGCGAGCCAGTAGTACAGCGGCGAGGTCAGCAAGAGGCCAACCAGCCACGACAGATCCGCGCCGCCCATATGCGCGGGAATCGGACCCGCGTACATCGGCGTATTCATGAACGGAATCTGCACGACGATCCCGATCGCATACGCGAGCAGCGCCTGCGGATTGAAGCGGCCGTACACGCCGCCGTCCGCGGTGAAGATCGCGTCGATGTCGTACTTGCCCTTGTGAATCACGTAGAAGTCGATCAGGTTGATCGCCGTCCACGGCACCAGCACCACGAGCAGCGCGAGCACCAGATCGACGAGATTGCCGACGAAGTTCGTCGACGCGCCGATCGCCGCGTAGCAGCAGCCGACGAAGATCACGACCGACAGCACGGCGCGCGCCTTCGCGGTCGGAATCCAGCGGTACGCGAAGGTCTGCACCGACGTGATGACCGCGAGCACCGCGCCGTACAGGTTCAGCGCGTTGTGGCTGATCACGCTCAACAGGAACAGCACCAGCATCAGCGGGCCGAGCGGGCCGGTCGCCTGCTTGACGGCGTCCATCGTGTCGACGCCGGCCGGCACCGCGAGCGCCGCGACCGCGCCGAAGATGAACGCAAGCGTCGAGCCGATCGTGCAGCCGAGATAGGTGGCCCAGAACGTCGACGCGACGCCGACGTCTTCCGGCAGATACCGCGAATAGTCCGACACGTACGGCGCGAACGCGATCTGCCACAGCGCCGACAGCGAGACCGTCGCGAGCCAGCCCGCGAAGTCGAAGCCGCCGCGCGTGAAGAAATCGGCGGTGCTCACGTGCGACAGGATCATCCAGAAGCCGACCAGGATGCCGATGCCGAGCACCCACGTGCCGATCCGGTTGAGGATGTGGATGAACCGGTAGCCGACGATCCCGATCAGCCCCGAGCCCACCGCGCCGATCACGATCCCGACGGGCACCGGCACCGACGATGCGATGCCGTGCACCGACTTGCCGGCCAGCACGATGTTCGATGCGAAGAAGCCGACGTACATCACCGCCGCGATCACCGTGACCAGCAGCGCGCCCCACGAGCCGAACTGCGCGCGGCTCTGGATCATCTGCGGAATGCCCATCTGCGGGCCTTGCGCCGAATGCAGCGCCATCAGCACGCCGCCCACCGCCTGCCCGACGACGATCGCGACGATCGCCCACATCAGGTTCAAATGAAACAGCTGCACGCCGAGCGCGCCGGTCACGATCGGCAGCGGCGCGATGTTGCCGCCGAACCAGAGCGTGAACAGGTCGCGCACGTTGCCGTGGCGTTCCGCGGGCGGCACGTAGCCGATCGTGTGCTTCTCTATCATCGATGACGCGTTGCGATCCGCGGTCGTCATGGTCAAGTCTCCTGTCGTGCGCAGTAACGCGCGCCTGCCGTGTCGGCCGGCGCGCGAGCGTGCGTGCCGGCAATCAGGTCCGGATGCGCGGCGAGGCGCAGCACGTGCGCGCATTTGTCGCGATCCGGATTGGAGACGATGGTGCGCCACGCGCGTCGCGACACGAAAATACTAAAAATATTTCCGAGACATACGAAAAAGCTCTGCAGGGGAAATTTCGGCGCCGCGCGGGTTCGGGTAAGGTGCTACGCATCCAGCGGACAGCATGCGCTGCGCGGCGGCACGCGCCGCCGCGGCGCGTATCAGAGGTGCTCGTGGCTCACTACACTTTGCGGCAACTGAAATATTTCGTGACGACGGTGGAGTCCGGCAGCGTCGCCGAGGCGTCGCGCCAGCTGTTCATCGCGCAGCCGTCGATCTCCAGCGCGATCAAGGGGCTCGAGGAAAGTTTCGGCGTGAAGCTGTTCATCCGCCATCACGCGCAGGGCGTGTCGCTGACGCCGGGCGGCACGCGTTTCTACCGCAAGGCGCAGGAGCTGCTGCGCATCGCGCACGAGTTCGAACAGAACGCGCTGGCCGACAACGACGTCGTGACCGGCCAGATCGATATCGGCTGCTTCGAGACGGTCGCGCCGCTCTATCTGCCGCAGCTGATCGCCGGCTTTCGCGAGCGCTATCCGGGCGTGAACATCCGGCTGCGCGACGGCGAGCAGCACGAGCTCGTACAGGGGCTCACCGCCGGCACGTTCGACCTCGCGTTCCTGTACGACCACGACCTCGACGGGACGATCGAGACCGAGCCGCTGATGCCCGCGCAGCAGCCGTACGTGCTGCTGCCGGAGAACCACCGGTTCGCGGAACAGACGCACGTGTCGCTGCGCGAGCTGAGCGTCGAGCCGATGATCCTGCTCGACGTGCTGCCGAGCCGCACCTATTTCGTCAGCCTGTTCCGCGAGCTCGGGCTCACGCCGAACATCGTGTTCGCATCGCCGTCGATCGAGATGGTGCGCGGGATGGTCGGACAGGGCTTCGGTTTCTCATTGCTCGTCACGCGCCCGCATTCCGAATACACCTACGACGGCCGGCGCGTGGTGACGGTCGATCTCAGCGAAACGGTGAGCCCGTCGGGGCTCGTGAGCGCGCGGCTCAAGCGCGGGCAGCTCACCAAGCAGGCGCAGTCGTTCGTCGACTTCTGCCGCCAGCGGCTTGCGCAGATCGTCGAGCAGACGGGCCGGTAGAAACGTGCGGCCGCCGCGACGATCACGCGGACGCAGCGACGTGCGAGACGAGACGCCCCAACATCGCGTCGCATCCGTGCAGCTGTTCGAGCGTGACGAACTCGTCGGGCTTGTGCCCCTGGTCCATGCTGCCCGGCCCGCACACGACGGTTGGCATGCCGGCCGCGCCGAACAATCCGCCCTCGGTGCCGAACGCGACCGTGCCGAATGCGTCGGAACCGCTGAGCATCGCGATCAGCCGCGCCGCGTCGCTGTCCGGCGCCGTGGCAAGCCCCGGATAGGCGCCGAGCGCTTGCAGACGGATATCGGTGTCGGGCTGCACCGCGCGCATCCTGGGCAACAGCTCGCCTTGCGCGTACTGCTGCAACTGGCTCGGCACGTCGTGCGCGTCGAAGCTCGGCAGCGCCCGCACCTCGAAATCAAATTCGCATTCGGCCGGCACGATGTTCAGCGCGCGGCCGCCGCTGATCAAGCCGGTCTGCACGGTCGAGAACGGCGGATCGAAGCGCTCGTCGCGATGCTCGGGCCGCGCGAGCGCCGCACCGATTTCGCCGAGCCGGGCGATCAGCTTCGCCGCGTAGTCGATCGCGTTGACGCCGAGCGGCGCATACGCGGAGTGGCACGCCGCGCCCTTCACGTGACACCGCATCGCGAGCTTGCCCTTGTGGCCAAGCACCGGCTGCAGCCCGGTCGGCTCGCCGATCACGCACACGCGCGGGCGATGCTCGCGCCCGGCGAGCGCTTCGAGCATCGGCCGAACGCCGACGCAACCGATCTCCTCGTCGTACGACAGCAGCAGATGCACCGGTGTATGCAGCGGCCGAGCGACCAACGCCGGCACGGCCGCGAGCATCGACGCGATGAAGCCTTTCATGTCGGCCGTGCCGCGCCCGTACAGGCGGCCGTCGCGCTCGGTCAGCCGGAACGGCTCGACCGTCCAGGCCTGCCCGTCCACCGGCACCACGTCCGTATGCCCGGAAAGCGCGATGCCGCTGCGATCGCGCGGCCCGATCGTCGCGTACAGGCTCGCCTTGGTGCCTTCCGCGTTGTAGAACAGCTCGCTCGTCACGCCGTAGCCGTCGAGATAGTCGCGGATGAAGTCGATCATCGCGAGATTCGAATCGCGGCTGACCGTCGCGAAGCCGACCAGCCGCGCCAGCAGCATACGGCTCGACGTGTCACTCATCGCCGGGCACTCCGTAGCTCGGTGCGGCGGTCGGGTTCAGCGCGCGCGTCTGGTAATCCTGCATCTGCGGGCGATACGCGCGCCACAGCGCATCGAGCTGCCCGATCGGATCGGCATCGGCCCAGTCGACGCGCAGGTCGACGATCGGCCAGGTCACGTCGCCGGCCACCGTCAACGCCGCCGAATGCACCGGGCCGGCCTCGCCGCCCGCCGCGACCGCCGCATGCAGCGCGGCGAGCAGGCGCTCGGCCAACAGCCCCGGCGCCTGTTCGAACGCACGCGCCATCGCGTCGATCACGGCCGGCGCGGTCAGCAGGTTGCCGGCCGCCACGCATTGCTCGCCTTGCACCGCGTGATGCGTGCCGAGCGCCTCGCTGCCGGTGAAGCACGCGGTGCGGCCCTGCGCATCGATCGCCGTCACCTGTCGATACTGGCTCCAGCCGTTCGCGTTCAGCGCGCGATCGAGCGCGGCGGCCGGCGCCAGTTGCTGATGCTCGATCAGATCGAGGGTCTGCGGGCCGAGCGCGGGCAGCGTGACGTTCTGCGTCGCCACTGCGCCGACACCCGCCCGCACCCATGGGCAGCGCGCGCCCACCGCGATGCTCGACGAGCTGATCGCGATCCCGAGCTGGCCCGTTTCGGCGCAGCGGCCGACGATGGAGAACGTCATTGCGCCTCCCGAGCCTGCGGCTGCGCCGGCTGCCAGTTGTCGGGAATCACGGCGATCACGTCGATCTCCATCAGCCACTGCGGCTGACCGAGCGCCGACACGACGAGCCCCGTCGAGATCGGATAGACGCCCTTCAGCCACTTGCCGACTTCCCGATACACCGGCTCGCGATAACGCGGGTCGATAAGATAGGTGGTCGTCTTGACGATGTGCGTGAGGTCGCTGCCGGCTTCCTCGAGCAGCTGCTTCACGTTGCGCATCGCCTGCTCGGCCTGCGCGCGCGGATCGCCGAGGCCGACGAGGTTGCCGTCGAAATCGGTGCCGACCTGGCCGCGCACGTAGACGGTATTGCCGGCCCTGACGGCCTGGCACAGGTCGTTGTCGAGCGTCTGGTTCGGGTAGGTATCCTTCGTGTTGAACATGCGGATACGGGTGTGGGTGGGCTGGCTCATCGCGGTCCTTCGAATGTCGGTGGGTTCGCGCGCCGCGCCTGCGGCGGCGCGGCGACGTGCGGATGGAGGCGCGCTCGCGGCGCGCCGCGGTTCAGTCGATCGCGTCGACGACCGGGCGCGCAGCGGCCGGTGCGAGGCGCGCGTCGTCCTGCCGGGCGCTCGCGTGGCCGCGCCGTTGCGCTGCGTCGTGATAGTCGACGTACTTGCGCTGCGTGGCGATGTGGTCGGCGATGTGCTTCGCGTCGTGCCACACGCCCCAGATGAAGCTGGAGCCGCGTCGCGACAGCCACGGCAGCCCGACGAAATAGATGCCCGGCTCCTTCGACACGCCGCGCTGATGCTGCGGCTTGCCGTTCGCGTCGAACGCATCGACGTTCAGCCAGCCGTAGTCCGTCGCGTAGCCGGTCGCCCATACGATCGACGTCACGCCCGCGCCGGCGAGGTCGAGCGACAGGAGCGGGTTCGTCACGCATGCCGGATCGGGCAGGATGCGACGCGCCTGCGGCTCGGCGGGCAGCTCGAGCCCGTTGCGGGCCGCATACGCATCGGCCGCGTCGAGCAGCGACAGATAATTGTCGTCGCCGCGCGCGAGATTGATCGCGAGATCGGGCTCGAACGCCGCGACGCCGCCGTCGAACGATTTCGTCAGCCCGACCAGCGTCACGCCCCGATTCGCGAGCGCACGAAAATCGACCGTGTGGCCGCCGCGCGCGCCGCTCACGGCGATCGTCACGTGTTCGCGGCCGGGCGTCGCCGCTTCCTTGTCCCATTCACCGAGCACGCCGAGCCACCAGCAGAAGTCGCGGCCGCGATACGCGCGCGGCGGACGATCGTGCGGGCCGACCGACAGATACACCTGCCGGCCGGCGCGCTGCAGCTCGTCGGCGATCTGCACGCCCGACGAGCCCGCGCCGACCACCAGCACGGCGCCGTCCGGCAACTGCGCCGGATTGCGATAGTGCGCGGAATGGATCTGGTGGATGCGTGCATCGTCGGGTGCGATCGGCGGAATGACCGGGCGCTGGAACGGCCCCGTCGCGACCACCACGCGCGTCGCCTCGATCGTGCCGTCGGACGTCTCGACGACGAAGCCCGGCTTGCCGGCGTTACGCACGACGTTCTTCACGTCGACGCCGGTGCGAATCGGCGCGTCGATCTTGCGCGCATAGGCGTCGAAGTAATCGGCGACCTGATCTTTGGTTGCGAACGCATCGGGATCGAGGCCCGCGAATTCCAGGCCGGGGAAGCGGTCGTGCCATGCGGGGCCGTTCGCGACCAGCGAATCCCAGCGCGCGGTGCGCCAGCGCTCGGCGATGCGGTCGCGCTCGAGCACGAGATGCGGCAAGCCCAGCTTGCCCAGATGCTCGCTCATCGCGACGCCGGCCTGTCCGGCGCCGACCACCAGCGTATCGATCGAAGTTGTTTCCACTGCCACGGCTGTCTCCTTGAAGTGCGGCCCGCTGCGCTGCGCGTGTCGTCGCGCGACCGGGAACGGAGACATTCTGCTGACACGCCGACGCGTGCGAAACGATCATTTTTGTGGTTGTTGACGAGCAAAAAGCTTGGGGCGACGGAGCGCGAACGGCCGCGGCCGGCGCGCTGCGCTATACTTGCGCGATGGAAACCCGACCTGCCTCGCCGAACCTGCATCGTTGGTGGCACGCCTGATTCCGGCGGCCCGTTTCCCCACGCATATCGCAAACGTGATGCCGCCAGTCTTGGCGGCATCGTCGTTTCTGCGGCTGCGTCATGGTTGAAGGCGGCGATAACCCGGAGCCCACTCGTCATGACGCACCCTGCCCGACCGATCATCCTGACCGGCGACCGCACCACCGGCCCGCTTCACCTCGGCCACTACATCGGCTCGCTGCGCGCCCGCGTGCAGATGCAGCACGACGCGACGCAATTCCTGCTGCTCGCCGACACGCAGGCACTCACCGACAACATGGGGCGCCGCCAGCGCGTCACGGAAAACGTGATCGAAGTCGCGCTCGACTATCTTGCGGTGGGCATCGACCCAGCGAAGTCGACCATCGTCATCCAGTCGCAGGTGCCGGAACTGGCCGAGCTGTCCCAGTACCTGCTCAACCTCGTGACGGTCGCGCGCCTCGAGCGCAACCCCACGATCAAGGAGGAAATCCGCCTGCGCGGGTTCGAGCGCGACATCCCGGCGGGCTTCCTGACCTATCCGGTCAGTCAGGCGGCCGATATCACGGCGTTCAAGGCAACGCACGTGCCGGTGGGCGACGACCAGCTGCCGATGATCGAGCAAACCAACGAGCTGGTGCGCCGCTTCAACAACACCGTCGACCGGCCGGTGCTGGTCGAATGCGAAGCGTTGCTGTCGCCGGTCACGCGCTTGCCCGGCATCGACGGCAAAGCCAAGATGAGCAAGTCCCTCGGGAACGCGATCGCGCTGGGCGCCACGTCGGACGAAATCACGAAGGCGGTCAACAGCATGTACACGGACCCGAACCACTCGCGCGTCAGCGACCCGGGCCAGGTGGAAGGCAACGTCGTGTTCGCGTTTCTCGATGCGTTCGAGCCGGACACGCAGAAGGTGGACGAGCTCAAATCCCGCTATCGCCAAGGCGGACTGGGCGACAGCGTGGTCAAGCGCGTGCTGAACGAGCGGCTCCAGTCGCTGATTGAACCGATTCGCGCACGCCGTCGCGAATTCGAAGCCGACAAGGCAGAGGTGATGGCGATTTTGAAGCGCGGCACGATGCATGCACGCGGCGTCGCAAGCACCACGCTCGCGCAGGTGAAGCGCGCGATGGGGCTCACGTACTTCGATTGAGCCGGCGCTTGGGCGCTCGTGAGCCACGGGCGCCGCACGGCGCCCGGACGGCTCACAAGGTCGCCTGCCGCCGCGCGCGAAGCCTTAGTCGACGAGCAGCTCCGCGCCGCGGCGCGACACGCTTCGCGCCAGTTGCTCGGCCGGCTGCGGCCGTGCGAGCAGGAACCCTTGCACCTGGTGGCAGCCGATCTCCTGCAGAAACGCGAGCTGCTTCTCCGTCTCGACGCCCTCCATGACGACGTCGAGGCCGAGCGCGCGCCCCATCGCGACGATCGCGCGCACGATCGCGTCGTCCGGGCTGTCCGTGCCGCAGTCGGCGAGAAACGACCGGTCGATCTTCAGCGTATCGACCGGCAGGTCCTTCAGATACACGAGCGACGAATAGCCGGTGCCGAAATCGTCGATCGCGAGGCTGATCCCCCGGGTCGCCAGCTCCCGCAGCAGAATGCCGATTTCCTCGCGCGTGTTCATCGCCATGCTTTCGAGCAATTCGAGCTGCAGGTATTCGGGCGGCAGCGCGGTCTCGCTGAGTATGGTCGTCAGGTCGGCGAGGAAGCTGTCGGCGAAGCACTGCCGCGCCGACACGTTCACCGCGATGCGGCCGAATTCGAAGCCTTCGTCGAGCCACCTGCGCGCCTGCCGGCATGCTTCGCGCAGCACCCACTTGCCGATCGGCACGATCAGCGCGGATCGTTCCGCGAGCCCGATGAACTCGCCCGGCGGCACGAGCCCCTTGTGCGGATGCAGCCAGCGCAGCAGCGCCTCGACGCCGACGATCCTGCCGCTCGACAGATCGTATTGCGGTTGGTAAAACAGGCGGAATTCGTTCTGCTCGAGCGCGCGGTGCAGTTCGCCGAGCGTTTCGAGCTGCTCCATCGCCGACGACGTCATCTTGCTCTCGAAGAACTGGAAGACGTTCCTGCCCCGGCTCTTCGCGCCGTACATCGCCTGATCCGCGAGCAGCATCAACTGCTCCGCCTCGGTGCCGTCGTCGGGATAGATGCTGATGCCGATGCTCGGCGTCACGAAGATCTCGCGGCCGCCGATGTCGATCGCCTGCCCCACTTCATCCAGCAGCTTGCGCGCAATCCGCCCGACGTCGCGGACATCGTCGAACTCCTCGAGCACGAGCGCAAATTCGTCCCCGCCCATGCGCGCCACCGTGTCGCTCGCGCGCACGCCCGCGACGATCCGGCCGGCCACCACCTTCAGCACTTCGTCGCCGGCGTTGTGGCCGAGCGTGTCGTTGACGAGCTTGAAGCGATCGAGATCGACATACATCACCGCGACCTTGCGGCTGCGCCGCTTCGCCTGAACGATCGCATGCGCCAGCCGCTCCTCGAAAAGCGTCCGGTTCGCGAGGCCGGTGAGCACGTCGTGCGTGGCGAGGTAGCCCAGCCGCTCCTCCGCCTGACGCCGCTGGGTGATGTCGGAGAAGATCGCCGCGTAATTCGAAATCTGGCCGTCGTTGTCGCGAATGCTGGTGATCGTCAGGTACTCGAGGAACAGCTCGCCGGATTTCCGGCGGTTCCAGATTTCGCCCTGCCAGTGGCCGTCGGTCGTGAGCGAATGCCAGAGCTTCCGGTAGAAATCCGGCGTCTGGCGGCCGGAACTCAGCAGGCTCGGATCACGCCCGACCACTTCGTCCTCCGTGTACCCGGTCAGGCGCGTGAACGCCTGGTTCACGCGCTCGATCCTGGCGTGCCGGTCGGTCACCATGATGCCTTCGAGCGCCGACTCGAAGACCCGGTCGGCCATGCGCAGGTTGAAGCGCGCGAGGCCGAGCGCCTCGTCGCGCTCGCGCAACGCGCTGCGAAGCTCGTTGACGTATTCGTGCTCGATGCCCAGCAGCACGTCGGCGAAGCCGAGCAGGCCGGTGAGCCGCCCTTCCTCGTCGCAGATGCCGACGTGCCGCATGTTGTGCTCGGTCATGAAGCGCTGCGCCGCATACAGGCTCTGCTTCGTGGCCAGCATCTGCAGCGGCCTGCTCGCGCATGCGCCCACCGCACCTCGCACGCCGCTCTGAGCCAGCAGCCGGACGATGTCGCGCTCGGTCAGGATGCCGTGCTCGCCGTCGTCGTAGACGACGAGGACGGCGTCGAGCTTCTCCGCGCGCATCCGCGCGACGACATCATGCAGCGCGACATGCTCGGGCACCATGACGGGCGAATGGACGCGGATCGATTCGATCGGCTTCAGGCGCAGGAAGAACTCGGCCCCCTGGTTCACCACGACGTCGGTCTGGGTCAACACGCCGATCGCAACGCCGTCCCTGACGACGACGAAGTGACGCACGCCCGACTGCTTGAATTTCACCGCCGCTTCGCCGAGCGGCGTACTGGCCTCCAGCGTCAGCACCGGGCTGCTCATCACCTCGCCGACCGGCCGGTCGAGCGCCTGCGGGCTGTCCCCGGCCGCCAGCGCGTCCTGCTCGGTCCAGATGCCGACGGCCTCGCGCTCCTCCATCACGACGATCGAACTGCAACGCTCGGCGAAGATGCGTCGGGCGACCTCTCGCACCGGCGTGGCAGGGTCGCAGGACAGGATCTGACGCGCGACGAGGCGTCCAATCGGAACATCGTAGCTGTTCGGGTACATTCTCTAATCAACACGAAAAGTCCTCGCCGGCGCACTTCGATCGGGCACCCTGCGGGCTCGCCTGCAACGGCAGGCAAGATGTGATTGCATTTGCGCCGAACGGTTGCCTGCTCAACGGCCTTGAAGGCGACCGGCCGACCGGTCGCCGTCGCGACGAGCGCGACACTTTTGCGCGGCGCGTTGGCCATTCCATCGTTCGGCACATCCATACGCCGGCGTACGGCCCCATCGAGAGCGGCCATCCCGGGTTAACGGCAGGTTCGGACAAGAGTTGAGTGCCGCGGCGACATTTACAGGGCGGCGCGGCGAAATGTAGCGCTGCCGCGTGACGGGCGCACTTCCGGCAGCGGTCGCCTTCGGCGCCGCTGCCGCCGCGCACGGTCGTCGTGGGTCGGCCCCGCGTCACGCGGCCGCGCTGCGCGCGCCGAACAGCGCCGCGACCAGGTCGGCCTCGTCGAGTTGCTCGAGCCACCAGCTCAATGCGCGCCCGGCCTTGTCCTCCCGCCAGCCGAGATAGCAGTTCGTATGCTCGCGCACGCCCGTCAGCCGCCGCTCGACGAGCTTGCCCTGACGAATCGGCTCCTCGGCGACGGGCGCCGGCAGCATGCCGACCGCGAGGCCTTCGCACAGCAGCTCGAGCTTGGCGGCCAGCGTCGGCACGACGATGACCGGCTGCCCGTCGTGGACGGCCACCGACTTCGGTTCGAGGTCGCGCGACGTGTCGCTGATCACCACGCCGCGATGGCCCGAAATGACGCCGCTGTCGAGCGGTGCGTCGAGCGCGGCGAGCGGATGCTGCGGCGCGACGACGAACACGTGGCGCAACACGCCGATCGGTCTTGCGGCGAGGTTCGGCGCGTGCGGCGGCTCCCCGGCCGCGCCGATTGCGATATCGGCACGCCCGGACACGAGCGCGTCCCACACGCCGCCGAGCACTTCGGTCGAGAAACGCAGCCGCGTCGTCATCTGCAGCGCGTAGAACGCGCGCACGTGGGGCCACAACGACGCAAGCGGCAGGATTTCGTCGACGCACAGGCGCAGCTCCGCCTCCCATCCCGCATGGACGCCGCGGACGCGGTCCTCCAGCTCGCGCCCGGCGCGCAGCAGGCGGCGGCCGTCGTCGACCAGCAGACGGCCCGCGTCGGTCAGCTGCGCGCGCCGCCCGCTGCGATCGAACAGCGTGACGCCAAGCTCGCTCTCGGTCTTCTGCACCAGATAAGTCAAGGCGGACGGCACGCGGTGGAGCAGCACGGCCGCTTCCGCGAACGTGCCCGTGCGGTCGATGGCATCGAGCGCCTCCATGACCTCAAACGACAACTTCACAACGATCACCTTTCAGGTAGGCCCGCGGCGATCCGGACGCCGGTCCGGACGCCGGTCCGACACCGGCCGGGCGCCCGGCCGCCGGCACGCGCGGCGGCCCGGCGCGGCCGTTCGCCCCGTGGCGCCACGGGGCGCCACGGGGCGCCACGGGGCGCCACGGGGGCGTCATTTTGGCAGCGGCGGCGACGCTTTTCCACCAGATTCGTCCGCTCATCCGCACGCACGGCCGGCTCGCCGGGCGCCCGGCCCGCGCCGGCCGCCGCCTTCGTGCGCACCGATGCGTTGCCGCATCGCGGCGAAGACGCGACGCGCCAACCGCTGCCGCGGCAACCAACTCTTATATAAGACATAAGACATTTGACGCTTGACCACATTGCGACTACAATTGCGTCCAAGCATTGACGCAGTATCCGGAATAGCAGCCCCGGCGTACCTGGAAAGGCCTTCCCCTGAAACTCAACATCAGCAGGTCCCCCATGCTTGAAAACTTTCGTGCTCACGTGGCCGCCCGCGCCGCGCTCGGTATTCCTCCCCTGCCGCTGACGGCCCAGCAGACCGCCGAACTGGTGGAGCTGCTGGCGAATCCGCCCGCAGGCGTTGAGCAGACCCTGCTCGACCTGATCACCCACCGCGTGCCGGCCGGCGTCGATGAAGCTGCCCGCGTGAAGGCCGGCTTCCTGGCTGCCGTGGCCAAGGGCGAGACCGCCTGCCCGCTGATCTCGCGCGCTCGCGCCACCGAGCTGCTCGGCACGATGCTGGGCGGCTACAACATCCAGCCGCTGATCGAGCTGCTGTCCGATGCCGAAGTGGGCGCCGTAGCCGCCGACGCGCTGAAGAAAACCCTGCTGATGTTCGACCAGTTCCACGACGTGAAGGAACTGGCCGACAAGGGCAACGCGCACGCGAAGGCCGTGCTGCAAAGCTGGGCCGACGCCGAATGGTTCACGAGCCGTCCGGAAGTGCCGCAAAGCCTGACGATCACCGTCTTCAAGGTGACGGGCGAAACCAACACCGACGACCTGTCGCCGGCGCCGGACGCCACCACCCGCCCGGACATCCCGATGCACGCGCTGGCGATGCTGAAGAATGCACGTCCCGGCATCACCCCGGAAGAGGACGGCAAGCGCGGCCCGGTCAAGTTCATCGAGTCGCTGAAGGAAAAGGGCCACCTGGTCGCGTACGTGGGCGACGTGGTCGGCACCGGCTCCTCGCGCAAGTCGGCCACCAACTCGGTGCTGTGGTTCACCGGCGAAGACATCCCGTTCGTGCCGAACAAGCGCTTCGGCGGCGTGTGCCTGGGCGGCAAGATCGCCCCGATCTTCTACAACACGATGGAAGACGCCGGCGCGCTGCCGATCGAGCTCGACGTGTCGCAGATGGAAATGGGCGACGTGGTCGAACTGCGCCCGTACGAAGGCAAGGCGCTGAAGGACGGCAAGGTCATCGCCGAATTCCAGGTGAAGTCCGACGTGCTGTTCGACGAAGTGCGCGCCGGCGGCCGCATTCCGCTGATCATCGGCCGCGGGCTGACCGCGAAGGCGCGTGAAGCGCTGGGCCTGGCTCCGTCGACGCTGTTCCGCCTGCCGCATCAGCCGGCCGACAGCGGCAAGGGCTTCTCGCTGGCGCAGAAGATGGTCGGCCGCGCGTGTGGTCTGCCGGAAGGCCAGGGCATCCGCCCGGGCACGTACTGCGAACCGAAGATGACTTCGGTCGGCTCGCAGGACACCACGGGCCCGATGACCCGCGACGAACTGAAGGACCTCGCGTGCCTCGGCTTCTCGGCCGACCTCGTGATGCAGTCGTTCTGCCACACCGCCGCTTATCCGAAGCCGGTGGACGTGAAGACGCACCAGACGCTGCCGAACTTCATCAGCACCCGTGGCGGCATCGCGCTGCGTCCGGGCGACGGCGTGATCCACTCGTGGCTGAACCGCATGCTGCTGCCCGACACCGTCGGCACCGGCGGCGACTCGCACACGCGCTTCCCGATCGGCATCAGCTTCCCGGCGGGTTCGGGCCTGGTCGCGTTCGCGGCCGCCACCGGCACGATGCCGCTGGACATGCCGGAATCGGTGCTGGTCCGCTTCAAGGGCAAGATGCAGCCGGGCGTGACCCTGCGCGACCTCGTCAACGCGATTCCGCTGTACGCGATCAAGCAAGGCCTGCTGACGGTCGCGAAGCAGGGCAAGAAGAACATCTTCTCGGGCCGCATTCTCGAAATCGAAGGCCTGCCGGACCTGAAGGTCGAGCAGGCGTTCGAGTTGTCGGATGCGTCCGCCGAGCGCTCGGCCGCCGGTTGCACGGTCCACCTGAACAAGGAACCGATCATCGAATACCTCAACAGCAACGTCACGCTGCTGAAGTGGATGATCGCGCAGGGCTACCAGGACCCGCGCAGCCTGCAGCGCCGCATCACGGCGATGGAGCAGTGGCTGGCCGACCCGCAACTGCTGTCGCCGGATGCCGACGCCGAATACGCGGCCGTCATCGAGATCGACCTGGCCGACATCCACGAGCCGATCGTGGCCTGCCCGAACGATCCGGACGACGTGAAGACGCTGTCCGACGTGGCCGGCGCCAAGATCGACGAAGTGTTCATCGGTTCGTGCATGACCAACATCGGCCACTTCCGTGCCGCGTCGAAGCTGCTGGAAGGCAAGCGCGACATCCCGGTCAAGCTGTGGGTCGCGCCGCCGACCAAGATGGACCAGAAGCAGCTGACCGAGGAAGGCCACTACGGCGTGTTCGGCACGGCCGGTGCGCGCACCGAAATGCCGGGCTGCTCGCTGTGCATGGGCAACCAGGCACAGGTGCGCGAAGGCGCGACGGTCATGTCGACGTCGACCCGCAACTTCCCGAACCGTCTCGGCAAGAACACGAACGTGTACCTCGGCTCGGCGGAACTGGCGGCGATCTGCTCGCGCCTGGGCAAGATCCCGACCAAGGACGAGTACATGGCCGACATCGGCGTGATCAACGCCAACGGCGACAAGATCTACAAGTACATGAACTTCGACCAGATCGAAGACTTCAAGGAAGTGGCCGACACCGTGCAGATCTAAGCGTGCTGTCGAGCTGCGGCGGGTTGCACCTGCCGCAGCGAGATCCGATGGCGCCGCGGTCTCGATGCCTGCGGCGCCATTTTTTTTGTTGCGGGCGGCGCGCGATGCGCCGGGGCGCGCGTCAGACCATCCGGTCGAAAAATGAAGCGATGGACCCAGCCCGCGTCAGGCGAGCCGGCCGACGTCGACAGTCTCGATGAGCCGTTCAATGTCGAGCAGGATCAACATCCGGTCACCGTCCTCGTCCGAGACCGAGCCGAGATCGGTGATGAACCCGGCGTCGCCCATCACCCCGAATTCGGGCGCAGGCCGGCGATCGGCCGGCGCCAGCGCCAGAACGTCGCTCACCGCGTCCACGACGATGCCCACCGTCCGTCGCGCGACGTTCAGGACGATGACGACCGTCGCGTCGTTGTACTCGGCGGATTCCAGCGCGAACTTCAGCCGCAGATCGACGATGGGCACGATCACGTCGCGCAGGTTGATCACGCCCTTGACGAACGCCGGTGCGTTGGCGATGTGCGTCGGGGTTTCGTAGGAGCGGATCTCCTGCACTCGCTGGATGTCGATGCCGTATTCCTCGGCACCCAGCCGGAACGTCACGAACTCCTGCGTGTCTCGCACGGCGGCCTGTCCGCGCGTGCCCTTCGTGTGCGGATCTTCAAGTACTGCGTTCATGAATCTTTCTCCAGTTGTCGATCGGTGACGGTCTGCTCAGAACGTGTGCCAGTCTTCAGTCGCGCCAGCGGCAGCGACTGCCGGCTCGGACGGTCGCGCCACGGGCGCCGTGGCCTTGCCTGCCGCGGCGCGGGGAGCCGGACGCCGTGCCGGCTTCGGCGCAGCCGGAACCGGCTGGCTCGCGCGTGTGCCCTCGACGCGGAAGAAGGCCACCGCTTCGCTCAGCTGACGGCCCTGATCTTCCAGCGAAGTCGAAGCCGCCGCCGCTTCTTCCACCAGCGCCGCGTTCTGCTGCGTGACCTCGTCCATCTGCGTGATCGCCTGGTTGACCTGTTCGATCCCCCGGCTCTGCTCGCCCGAAGCCGCTGCGATCTCGCCCATGATGTCGGTCACACGAGCCACCGCCTGCGTGACTTCGGCCATCGTTTTGCCGGCTTCACCGGCGAGCGCCGAACCGTCCTGAATCTTCTGGACCGAGGCATTGATCAGGTCCTTGATCTCCTTTGCCGCGCTCGACGAGCGCTGGGCGAGACTTCTGACTTCGCTCGCGACCACCGCGAAGCCACGGCCCTGCTCACCGGCGCGCGCCGCTTCCACCGCGGCGTTGAGCGCCAGGATGTTGGTCTGGAACGCAATGCCTTCGATGATCCCGGTGATATCCGCGACTTTCGTCGAGCTCTGGCTAATGTCGGTCATCGTTTCCACGACCTGTCCGACCACGGTGCTGCCTTTCTGTGCAACTTCCGATGCGTTGGCAGCCAGCGCGC
Source organism: Burkholderia ubonensis (assembly GCF_001718695.1). NCBI lineage: Bacteria > Pseudomonadati > Pseudomonadota > Betaproteobacteria > Burkholderiales > Burkholderiaceae > Burkholderia > Burkholderia ubonensis. The sequence goes on from NZ_CP013421.1 coordinate 707,561, forward strand.
TCGCCTGCTGCGCATTCTCCGCGTTCTGCTTCACCGTGGACGTGAGTTCCTCCATGCTCGACGCAGTCTCCTGCAGCGACGACGCCTGCTGCTCGGTGCGCGACGACAGATCCTGGTTGCCCGAAGCAATCTGGCTCGACCCGGTGGCGATATTGTCTGCCGAGGTCCGCACCTGCCCGATCAGCCTCACGAGGCTGGCCTGCATCGCCCCCATTGCGGCAAGCACGCTCCCCGCAGGCGCGTCCTTCGCCCCCACCACCACACTGAGATCGCCGGCGGCCACTCGCTGCGTCACTTCGCCCAGCGCGGCCGGCTCGGCGCCGAGCGCACGCAGCAGGCCCCGCGTAATCAGGACGCCGGCCATCATCGCCATCGCGACCGCCGCCAGACAGATACCGATCAAAAGCATGCGCTGGTTCGAGAATTGATCCTCGGACTGCCTGACCATCTCGGCCGCACGTTCATTGGCAAAGGCCGCATAGTCGTTGGAGGCCTTGATCAGGGTAGAAAGCAGCGGCCGGCATTTGGTGTCGATTTCGGCGATGGCCGCGTCGCGCTGATTGCTCACGGCAAGCCTGTCGATCTCCAGCGCCACCGGGCGATAAAGCGATTCGATGCGTGGAATTTCAGCCGCCAGGCTGCGCTCCCGCTCGCTCATGTCGGGCGCGCTGGCCACCATCGCCTTGAATTTCGTCAGGTTGGCTTCGACTCTCCGCTCGGCGTCGCTGACGGCATTTTTTTCGATCTCGACGTCCGCAGGCGCGGTGACCAGGACGAGGTTGCGTACGGCCATCGCGCGATCGTCGACGGCGGTACGGACGGACGCAGCCATCTGGGCGCGACCGTTGATTCCACTGACGAATCCGGAAAAACGATTGTTCGCCTCGTTCAACGCGTTCAGCGCGAGACCCGATACCACCAGCACCAGCGCCGCCAGCAGGCTGAAGGTCGCCGTGAGCTTCGTACGGACAGTCATTCGTTTGGAACTCATGTTTCATACCCCCATCGATTCAGTTTCGAAGCCTCTGCCGGGATGCTCGGCCGTCATCGAGTTCCCCGCTGCTTGTTGCTTTAACGGGTGCTTCGCAACCATCCTTGAGCGCCTCTATCGTCCCAATCGTTTGCGTCAGGGTTCTGGAGAACCTGATTCATCCGGCGGGCCACGTCATTCCTGGGTGCGCGCGCAAATCACTAGCGTGCGAGTCCTAACCATGAGTCGCTCGGCTGGTCTGGCGTGCAATACACCGGAGGCGTCCGACAATGTCCGGTGCAACCGGCGAATTTGGGCAGGCGACCTTAGCATTGCTTCCGGAGCGAGCCCGTTCGTCGAAGAACCGGAGCCGGCTTCCCTGGGATTCGAAGGGGCAACGCCTGCGAGCGCCGGCCGCCCTATCACCCGACCGTGCTGCTCCAGATCGACGTCGCGGCTGCCTCGATCGCGTGCAGCCGAGCCGTCGCCTGGCGCGACCGTGCCAGCGCGATCTTGAACTGATGGGGTTTGACTGGCCGGCATGCGCCGGACTTCAAGACCGTCGCCGCATTCAGGCGACGCAATGGAGAAGGCAGTCGCAACGACTGCCGACGCTTCGTGTGATTCTGATATGCCGCGAGCCGCAGCCGTTCAGCTGAACCGGAGTATCGTCATGGTGGCTGCAAGGCCCGGCTCGTTGTCGGCGAACTCCAGAAAACCATGGTGCAGCGTCGCCACCGCTTTGACGAGCGCAAGCCCGAGCCCGACGCCCGGCGTTCCCCGGCTTCGGTCGCCGCGATAGAAGCGCTCCGTCACCTTGGACCGTTCGGCAAACGGAATACCGGGCCCGTCATCCGACACCGTGACCTCGATCCGATCGTCGCGCTCACACAGCGACACCTCGACCTCGCCGTTGTCCTGCGCATACTTCAGCGCGTTGTCGATCAGATTGCCGATCGCTTGCGCGAGCAGCAACGGGTCGACCTCGGCCAGCACCTCGGTTTCCGAGCACAGCAACAGCGTCAGCGAAATGCCGCGCAACTCCGCGACCGGCTGATAGAACTCGACGGCATCCGACAGGATGGTCACGACGTCGCTTTTGACGAAACCCGAGCGCCGCACGCCCGCATCGATCTCGGCGAGACGCAGCAGCGCATTGAAAATGCCGATCACGCGGTCCACGTCGGTCATCGCGACTTCGAGCTGGCCCAGCGTGTCTTCGTCGCCCTTCTTGCGCAACCCGAGCAGCAGCACCTCGAGTCTCGAACGCAGTTCGGTGAGCGGCGTGCGCAGATCGTGCGCAATCGCGTTCGACACATTGCGAACACCGTTCAGCACTTCGATCAACGCGTCCTGCGCCTGGATGCGCGTCCTCACCTCTTCTTCGAGCCTCGCGTTCTGTTCCTGCTGCAAGCGTTGCAATGCATGCAGCTGCAGATGCGTCTGCACGCGCACGGCCACTTCTTCCATTTGCAGCGGCTTGGTCACGAAGTCCATCGCGCCGACGCGGAAGCCCGTGATCTTGTCCTCGGTCTGCGTCAGCGACGTCATGAAGATCACGGGGATATCCCGTGTGACCGGATTGTCCTTGAGCGCGCGACAGGTCTGGAAGCCGTCGAGGCCAGGCATCATCACGTCGAGCAGGATCAGGTCAGGCTTGACCAGTTCGGCGCGGCGCAGCGCTTCGTGGCCGTCGCGCGCGACGGCCACGCGCATCCCTTCGGCTTCCAGCGTATCGACGACGAGCCCGAGATTCGCTGCCGTGTCGTCGACCACGAGCACGACGGGCGCGTCCATGTTGTGCTCTCGCATCGTCAACTCCCTTCGCTGTTCAGATGATGTTCGATCAACGAAAGCAGGGCCTGCGATTCGTAGGTCATGGCAAGGTGCCGCAAACGCGCGGCGAACGGTTCATACTTTTCATGCGAACTCGCAAGACGATCGGCGTGCCGGCTGATGTCGCGCATCGAGCCGAGCAGCGCATAGCGGTGCAGCGCCGCCATGTCCTCGCGCGGCGGAATGATCATCGGCCGGTCAGCTTCGCAGGCCGGGCCGGCGCCCTGTTGGGTCGCCAGGCCGAGCAGCATCGCGATCGAGCCCAACAGGCGGTCGAGATTGAGCGGCTTTTCCAGAAACACGTTTGCGCCCGCGTCGATGTTCGCGCGTGCGTTCTGTTCGGAGGCGTCGGCGGATACGACGATCACGGGCGTCGCGCCCAGTGTGTGCGAGCGGCGCAGATGGTGCAGCGTCTCTATGCCGCCCATCAAGGGCATCACCGTGTCGAGAACGATCAGGTCGGGCGCGCACGCTGCAGCCTTGTCGAGCGCATCGCGCCCATCGCTGCTTTCGATCACCCGAAAGCCCGCCTGCCCCAGCACTTCCGCCAGAAGCGCGCGGTTCGCGGGGACATCGTCGACCACCAGAATGACGCGGCGCGCGCCGTCGAGGCGGTCCGCCTGGAGACGCGGTATGCGCTCGCACGGCCCCGCCGCCGACGCGGGCGCATCCAGTTCAAAACCGAACACGCTGCCCTCGCCGGCCGAACTCGTGACTTCGATCTCGCCGCCCATCATGCGCACGAGTTGCCGGCTGATCGCGAGACCCAGGCCCGCGCCGCCGCCGCGCCGCGTGTGATCGCCCGCCTGTTCGAACGGCTGAAAGATCGCTTCCAGCCGGTCGGCGCTCACGCCGATACCGGTATCGCGCACCTCGAAGCGCAGGCGCCCGGCCGCGCCCCGGCTGACCGACAGCGTGACCTCGCCGTGGTCGGTGAACTGGACGGCATTCGCGAGCAGATTGAGCAGCACCTGGCGAAGCCGGCGCTCATCGACACGGACCACGGCGGGCAGATCGGGCGCGGCCACATAGTTCAGCACGAGGCGCTTTTGCTGCGCGCGCACGGCGACGATTTCCGCGATCGTCTCGAGAAACCCGCGCAGCGACACTTCGCCGACCTGCAGTTCCAGCTTGCCGGCGCCCAGACGCGCGAAGTCGAGAATATCGTTGATCAGCGTCAGCAGATGCTGCCCGCTCTGCTCGATCACGCCGACGCTCGCCAGCTGGCGCGTGTCGAGCCGCGCGTCACGCTGGAGTATCTGCGCATAGCCGAGAATGCCGTTGAGCGGCGTGCGCAGCTCATGGCTGATGTTGGCGAGGAACTGGTCCTTCGCGCGGCTGGCCGCTTCCGCCGCATCCTTCGCGACGCGCACCGTTTCTTCCAGCGCCTTGCGCTCGGAGATGTCCTGAATGATGACGATGACGTGCGCCGTCTGCCCGGACGCGTCGTGCTGAAGCGCAACCGACAGCGTGACCCACACGCGCTCCCCGTCGAACCTGACGAGCGGCACTTCCTCCGAATAATGCTTGAGCCTGCCTTCCGTCAGCAGGCGGAACCGCTCGGTGCTCGCCACGCTGAAATCGGCATGAATCAGCTCGTGCAGCCGTCGCTGCTGCAACGCGTCGCGCGGCCAGCCGACGATCTCGCCCGACCGTTGATTCACACGCAGAAAGCGCCCATCGAGATCGCAATGCGCGACGCCGACCGCGGCGTTTTCGAAGGTGCCGCGAAAGCGCTCCTCGCTCGCGCGCAGCGCCTGCTCGGTCATCTTCAGTTCCGTGATGTCGACCAGACTGCCGACGAAGCGCACCGGCTTGCCCGTCGCGTCGCGGCGCGCGGTGCCGCGCACCAGCACCCAGCGGTCGCTGCCGTCGCGATGCCGCAGCCGGTTCTCCAGCTCGAACAGGCCATCGCCGCTTTCGAGGAACGACGCGACCGCGCGATCCGTGCTGTCGCGATGATCGGGATGCAGCACGCTCATATACGCTTCGTAATCGAGGCGCGCCTGCGGCGTGTCGAAGCCTAGCCACTCGTAGATGTTCGAATAGCGAGCGAAGCCGCGCTTGTGATCGCCTTCGGGCATGTCGATTTCCCACACGCCGACATTCGAGCCGTACATCGCCATTTCGAGTCGCGCATTGGTCTCGCGAAGAATCTCCGCCTCCTGCGCGCGGCGCTTTTGCGTCACGTCGCGAAACACGATCACGATGCCCTGCCGTACGCCGCGTTCGTCCGTCATCGGCGTGCCCGTGCATTCGACCGGCAGGTCGCTGCCGCCGCGCGCGCGCAGAATGGTGCGCGCGGGCAGCCCGCCGTCGCTCCCGGTTTGCAGCACGGCGGCCATCGGATCCTCGATCGGCGCGTGGGTGTTCTCGTCGTGCAGACTGAAGACCTCGCTCAGCCGCCGTCCCGTCGCTTCGCTGCGCGACCACCCCGTCAGCGCTTCGCCGGCGAGATTGACGAAGGTGACGAAGCCGTCCACATCGGTCGACAGCACGCCGTCGCCGATACTCGACAGCGTGATCGCATAGCGCTGCTCGCTCTCGCGCAAACGCCGCTCGGCGCCGTGCTTGTAAAGCGCCATTTCGACGACGGTACGCAACTGCATGTCGTCGAAGGGCTTGAGCACGTAGCCGTACGGTTCCGCTGCCGTCGCGCGGCGGATCGTCTCTTCGTCCGCATAGGCGGTGAGAAATACGACGGGAATGTCGCGCGCTTCGCGGATACGCCGCGCGGTGTCGATGCCGTCCAGTTCGCCCTCGAGCCGCACGTCCATCAGCACCAGATCCGGCTTGCTGTCTGCGGCCAGCGTTTCGACCAGCGCGAGCGCGTCTTCGCCGCTGCCCGTGCTGCCGACCACGACATAGCCCGCGCGGCTCATCTGTTGCGCGATGTCGCGCGCGACGATGCGGTCATCCTCGACGATCAAGATTTGCGCGCTGGTCATGTCGTGTGGCCGTCAACGTTCTGCTGCATTGAATTGAATGGTGAAAGTGGTGCCGTGCTGCTGCGCGATATCGATGCGGCCGCGCAATTGCAGCACGAGGTCGTGAACGAGGCGCAAGCCGAGCGTTTCATCGCGTTCGAACGAAAAGCCGGGCGCGAGGCCGACGCCGTCGTCGGCGACGATCAACGCGCAGCGCCGGTCGTCGATCGCCTTGAGTTCGACCTTGAGCACGCCGCCGCGCTGATCCGGGAACGCATGCTTGAGCGCATTCGACACCAGTTCGTTGATGACGAGACCGCACGACACGGCGCGGTTCATGTCGAGCTGAATGTCGTCGACGTCGATCTGCAGGTCGACGCCCAGCCGCCCCATGTCGTAGACGCGCGCCAGATGACCGCATAAGGTCTTCACGTGCGCCGTCATCGCGATGCGCGCGAAGTTGCCCGCGCGATAGAGGTTCTCGTGCACCATCGCCATCGAGCGTACGCGGTTGCGGCTGTCGGCGAACAGTTCGGCCACCGCCTTGTCCGTCACGCGCTCCGCCTGAAGATTCAGCAGGCTGCTGATCAATTGCAGATTGTTCTTCACGCGATGATGCACTTCATGCAGCAGCGCGTCTTTCTCGGCGAGCAACGCATGCTTCTCTTCGAGCGACGCATTTTCGAGCGACACGGCCGCCTGTGACGCAAGCAGCCTGAGCACGGCGAGACGCGCGGGCGTGAACACGCCCGGCGCGAGTTCGTTCTCCAGATACAGCACGCCGATCAGCTTCGACTGCTTGACGAGCGGCAGCGACAGCACCGAACGCGAATGCTGCGCGGCGAAATGCTCGTCGGACGACCAGGTCTGGTCGCAGATCGCATCGTCGATCAGCAACGCGCGCTGCGTGCGAATGCTTTCGAGCAGCACGGCGCTCGACAGATCCTGCGCATTCACCGGTCTGCTGTCGAAGTGCACTTCCGGTCCTTCGCGCCCCGCCACCGCGGTCGCTTCGATCCACAACGCGTCGGCGCGCGGCAGCACGAGCAGCGCGCGCCGCGCGCCCGCGTGTTCGAGCATGATCGTCATCAGCGTGCGCATCAGACGCTCGGGAACCAGTTCGCCGGAGATCGCCTGCGACGCCTTCACCACGGTATCGACGTCGAGTTGTTCGGCGACGACGCCGGGCGCCGGCGCCTGCTCGACGAGCTCGCGCAGCAGCTCGGCATAACGCCGGTCGAGCGACTTCACGCGCGCGATCGCGCCCCAGCGCAACCACGCGCGGCGCGCGTTGCGGACATACGCGGCGGCCGTCGTCGTAAAGCCGCGCGCCAGATAGAACTTCGCGGCAATCTCCTGCGCGAGCGCTTCGTCGTGCGGGAAATCATGCTTGCGCGCGAGCCGGATCGCGTCTTCGTAGCGGTTCATCGCTTCGAACTCGCGGCCCGCGATGCGCGCGATTTCGCCGCTCATCAATGCCGCGCGGCTGCTGAAGTTGCTCGGGCAGTGCTCGGCCCACAGCGCCAGCTGCCGCTGATGCGCGGCGAGCTTGTCCAGATTCCCGGCCCGGGCGGTTTCCGGCGCGCCGTCGTGCCAGCTTGCGCGCGCGAGCCCCGCAAAGAACTGATACTCGGCGATTTCGAAATGACCCGACGATGTCCACAGCAACGGCGACGCCTTACTGTCCGCATGCATCGCGCCGTCGATATCGCCGGCCAGATAGCGCGCCTGCAGCTTGCGGATCCAGTACCAGCACGCCGCGATCGCGAGACTCGGATCGCCGTCGAGGCGCTGCTCGAATGCGGCATCGTCGAAGCGATCGGGAAGCGCGTCATGCGCGTCGAGGTTGCCGCGCAACGAATGAATCAGCGCGAGCTGCGCGGTGATGATGTCGACGATGAGGCCGAACTTCGCGGCCTGAACGATCTGCAGACGACGCTGCGCTTCCTGCTCGACTTCCGCGAGCGGCTCGCCCGCGGCGATCAGCGTCGTGACCGTGCAGCAGCTGCTGAAGCCGATGTAGGTCAGGTCGCCGCCTTCGCTCGCGACTTCGAACGCGCGGCGCAGCAAGGGCAAACCGGTGCGGATCGGCCGCGTCCACGGCGTCACGTGATACGCGAAGCACATGTAGACACGCGCCTTGAAACGGTCCAGCCCGCGCTTGTCCACGAGCGCGAGGCCGAGCTGGCCGAAGCGGTAGCCCGCGTCGTAGTCGTCGAACAGCGGACCCGCGACCATGCCGAGATACGCATAGCCGAGCGACGACGCATCGCTGTTGCCGTACAGCAGGCTCAGGTTCGCCATCCGGCACAGCACGAGGCACACGAGGTTTTCATCGCTGAAGAACGCGGGCGGCAACACGGCCGTCAGCACGTTCATCGTCGCGGCGAGTCCGGCATCGTCGAGCAAGGGCAGATCGACGAGCGTGTCGATCGGCGCGCCGCCGATGCCCTGCAACAGCGTGTCGTATTCTGCGCGCGCCGCGGCGCGGCCCGGATGCGGATTCCAGTCGATGCCGACGTGCCGCAGATAGTCGAGGCACGTCTGCACCGCGAGGTTCATCCGATCGAGCGCCGTGTACAGCGTGACGCGCAGAAACGTAACGGCCGCGCGGTCGGCCAGCGTGTGTGCGCGCGTGTCGAGCATCGCCAGCCGCCGCTCGCTGCTGTCCATGGCCCCCGTCAGAAACTCGCATTCGGCGAGCTGGCATTCCAGCTGGAATTTGCGGGCATAGTCCGCGTCCCAGCCTGCTTCGCCGAGCAGTTCGCTGCCCGTCGACAGGTACGCGAGCGCCGAGCCGTACGCCGCCGACGCGCGTGCGCGCTGCCCCGCCTCGAGATTGAAGTCCACCACGCGCGCGCGTTCGGCGGGATCGTCGAGTAGAGGAATGACGCGGTTGTACTGGTTGACGATCTCGAAGATGCTGCGCGCTTCGTCCGCAGCCGGCTGCGCGGCGAGAATCCGGCCGATCCGCAGATGGGCCTGCGCACGCAGCTGCGGCGGGATCAGTTCATACGCTGCCTCGTGCACGCGGTCGTGCACGAACGCATAGCCTTCGCGGCTGCGGTACAGCAGGCCGGCCTCGACGCCGTCGGCGAGGGTCGTGGCCACCTGCGCCTCGTCCAGGCCGCTGATGCGCGCGAGCAGCGGCGACGTCGCGCGGCCGCCCAGACACGCGAACTGTTCGAGCAACGCCTGCGTGCCGCGCGGCAACCGTTCGATCTTGCCGACCATCAGATCGACGATGGTGTCCGCGAAACGCGCTTCGCGCAGCCTTTCGTTGTCCCACGTCCAGATGCGGCAGTCGCGATCGAACGCGAGGAAGCGCTCGTCGGCGAGAAATTGCAGAAACTGCACGACGTAGAACGGATTGCCGCCCGTGCGTTCGAACACGAGACGGCTCAGGCCCTCCAGTTCGGGCCGCGTGGTCGTGAGGGCGTCGCCGATCAGATGCGCCACGTCGTCAGGCTGCAGCGGCGTCAGCATGATTTCGTCGACGCGCGTGCCCGTCTGCCGGATGAGATCGACTGTGCGTCTGAGCGGATGCGCGACGCCCACTTCGTTGTCGCGATACGCGCCGACCACGAACACGTTGCGCGCGCCCGGCCCGCACAGCTGTTCGAGCACGCTGAACGTGCCCGCGTCGCTCCATTGCAGGTCGTCGAGAAACAGCACGAGCGGCTGGCCGTCGCACGGGAACGCCGCGATGAAACGCGTAAACACGGCGAGAAAGCGCATGCGTGCTTCCTGCGGCGCGAGTTCGGGCACGGGCGGCTGTGGCCCGACGAGCGCCTCCAGCTCGGGAATCAGCTCGACGATCAGCTGGCCGTTCGCGCCGAGCGCATCGTGCAGGCGCTGGCGCAGGTCCGCGTGCGTGCGCATGCCGTCGTCGATCAGCTCGCGGATCAGCGTCCGGAACGCCTGCGCGAGCGTGGCGTAAGGAATGTCGCGCTTGTAGCGTTCGAACTTGCCCGACGCGAACCATCCGCGCGACGCGGCAGGCGTCATGCGCAACCCGCTCACGAGCGTCGATTTGCCGATGCCCGAATAACCCGACACCAACGCCACGCCAGGCTCGCCGCTTTGCACGACGCGCTCCAGCGCGGCTTCGAGCTTGTGCTGCTGCTTCTGGCGTCCATAGAGACGAAACGGCCGTTGCAGCTGATCGGGCGCATCGGCGGCGCCCGGCGCGAACGCCTCGACGTCGCCCGATGTGCGCCATGCGTCGAGACAGCGCCGCAGATCGTGTTCGAGCCCTGCTGCGGTCTGATAGCGCTGCGCCGCGTCCTTCGACAGCAGGCGTGCAACGATCGCGCTCAGTTGCGCGGGCACGCCGCCGATGCATTCGGCCACCGGAATGGGCACTTGCGCCGTATGGCAATGCAGCCACTCGGCCGCCGAAGCGGCCCGATACGGCAGCTTCCCCGTCATCATTTCGTACAACACGACGCCGAGCGAGTACAGATCGGCACGCGAGTCGGACCAGCGGTTCATCAGCCCGGTGCGTTCGGGCGACAGATACGGGAGCGCTTCGACGGCGATCGCGGGCGGGCCGTCGCGCGGACGCTCGCGCGGCGCACGGGAGACGAGGCCGAGGCCCGTGAGCGCGATGGCGTGGGTCGCGTCGTCGATCAGAATGTTGCCCGGCCGGATGTCGTTGTGCGTGAGGCCGCGGCTGTGCAGGGAGCGCAGCGCCGACGCGAGGTTGACGGCAAGGGTAAGGAACCGGCCTATCGGCAACGGCCCCGCTTGCGCCATGCGAAGCGATCTGCCGCCCGGATCCTCGAGCACGAGCGTCGCGCTGCGCTCGTCGCGCAGCAGCGCGTGAGGCCGCGTGACATGCGCGCCGTCGAGCATGCCGCGCAACTGATACGCGTGCTCCAGACGCTCATGGCTTTCCGGCTGCGGCTGCGATGCCGACAGCGTGACCGTCAGCCAGCTATCCGACGCCCCCGGGCTCGTCAGGCGCGACAGCACGAACTGACCATCGTCGCTCAATGTCGTTACGTCGTAGCCCGTCAGCATCATGGTTCCCATCTCGCGAGACGCTCTGGGTCAGTCGGCGGCAGTGAGCATGTAGCCCGCGTTGCGGATGGTCCGCAGCAGCGAGCGGTCGAAGCCCGTGTCGATCTTCTGGCGCAGCTTGCTCACGTGCACGTCGATGACGTTCGTTTGCGGATCGAAATGGTATTCCCAGATGTTTTCGAGCAGCATCGTGCGGGTGACGACCTGCTCCGCGTGGCGCATCAGATATTCGAGCAGCTTGAACTCGCGCGGCTTGAGGACGATCGGCTTACCGGCGCGCGTCACCTTGCGCGACAGCAAATCGATGCTGAGATCGGCGAGCTTCAACGCCGTGTCGAAGCCGTTGTCCTGCGAACGCCGCGCGAGCGCTTCGAGCCGCGCGACGACTTCGCCGAACGAAAACGGCTTGACGACGTAATCGTCGCCGCCCGCCTTCAGCCCGCGAATCCGTTCGTCGACTTCGTCGAGTGCGCTGAGGATCAGCACGGGTACCTTGCTGCCCGCCGCGCGCAGCGCCGCGACGATCTTGAGCCCGTCGATACCGCCGGGCAGCATGCGGTCGAGCACGATCGCGTCGTAGGATTCCCCGATCGCGAGCGCCATGCCGTCGCGGCCGTTGTCGGCCCAATCGACGACGTGGCCGGTTTCGAGCAGGCCTTTCTTCAGAAAGCCCGCCACCTGCTGATTGTCTTCGACCAAGAGGATTTTCATTTCTGGATTGGCGGCCCGTCGGTCACGCGCCGTGTGCGACCTGACAGAAAGGCCGCCGACGTGTGCAGGTCGGGCGAAATAGTGCACCGTCGCGCTGACCTTTCATTATCGCCTCGTCGGGACAGATGAAGCGACCGCCCCGTATTAAATTTTTTTAATCAGGGCGCGCGTGGCGTGCCTGCCGCCGTTTGCCAGCGCGGCTCGGCGGCATCCGGCCGCGCACATTAACAAACGTTAACGGTATCGCAACGCTCCGACAAGCCGCCGCTCCATAAGATGACGGTGCGAAACTCACGCGCACCGAGCCCCGCCGGCACGTGCAACCCATTCACACTTTGTCGGACGATGCTTATGAACACGGTGATGGAACAGCCGGCCAGGCCGCAGTATCGAAGCACCCCCGAGCATTCCGTCATCGCGCTGGGGGAATTCGAACTGAACCTCGGCATGCGTGCGCTGTACAAGGCGGGACGCGAAGTGCCGCTCGGCTCGCGCGCGTTCGACATTCTATCGGTGATCGTGCTGGCGGCCGGACGCATCGTGTCCAAGGACGAACTGATGGACACCGTATGGCCCGGTGTGTTCGTCGAAGAAAACAACATCCACGTGCATCTGAGCGCGGTCCGTAAAGCGCTCGGCGACCATCGTCAACTGATCGACACCATACCGGGGCGCGGCTATCGACTCAAGGTATTCGACGACCCGCCAGCCGAGCCGGCACGCGACGTACCGACCGAGCGGCATGCGCCGCACTTCCGCAATGCGGATGCAATGACCGCGCCGCGGCATCGATTGCCGGGCAGAAGAACGCTGCTCGGGCGCGCCGCGGCGCTCGACGAAATCGAGGGCCAGTTCGCGCGCAGCCGCGTGGTCACGCTGACGGGGCCGGGCGGCGTCGGCAAGACCTGCCTCGCCATCGAACATGCGCACCGCACGATCGCTACCGGCGCGTCGGACGTCGTCTTCATCGACCTCGAGGAAGCGGGATCGCTCGCGGCCGTCGCGCAGATCGAGCCGGCGCCCTCGCCGCCGGCCGGCACCCTGCTCGTACTGGACAATGCGGAGCACATCGTCGACGAGGTGGCGGACGTCGTGGAACGGCTGATCGGCCAATGGCCTGGCTTGCGCGTGCTGCTCACGAGCCGCGAGCGCCTTCGCATCGCGCCCGAGACCGTGTTCCGCGTCGAACCGCTCGCGCTGCCGGCAGACGAGTCGTGCCGCGACGGGCTGATGCAGTCGCCTGCCGTCGGGCTGTTCCTGGAGCGCGCAAGCCGATGCGGCGTGCGAGTCGACGAGCATCAGCTCAGGCTCGTCGCCGAAATCTGTCGCCGCCTCGACGGGCTGCCTCTCGCGATCGAACTCGCCGCCGAGCGTGCGTCCGTGCTGGGCCTCGAAGGGGTGCGCCAGCGTCTCGAAGAACGCTTTCTGCTGCTCGCAGGGGGTTATCGCACGGCGCAACCGCGACACCGAACCTTGCGCGCCGCATTTGACTGGAGTTTCCAGCGGCTCACGCACAACGAACAGGCCGTCGTTCTTCGCATCGCACGGTTCGACCATGCGTTCACGCTCGATTCCGTGTACTCCGTCGTTTGCGACGACGACGTCGACCGCCCGACCGCGCTCGACTGCATCGCGCAACTGGTCGAAAAGTCGATCCTCGATGTGAGCTTCGTCGGCGTCACGGCGCGCTACCGTCTCTCGGAATCGGCTCGCACGTACGCACTTGCGCTCGGATCGGGTGATGAACCGTGCGATGTCGCGAGGCAGTTCGCCCGTTACCCGCAGTGAGCGACGGATGACCGTCATGACGGTTCAGCGGCAATGTTGACTGGATGCGCGCGTTGCCGATCCGGCGGACCGGGCTACGCGCACGCGGAGTGGGTCGCCGGTGTGACCAGGAAAATCGCGTTCGACGAGCGCGGCGACCTGATCAAGCCGCCCTACACGCTGTTCCGCGTCGAACGGGCGCGGTGGCACAGCATTCGCACGGTCGGCCGCGCGTCGAACCGACCGCCGCCGAGCAGCCGGCGGCGGCCTCAGGCAACAGCACGCGTCACCGCGCCGCCTGCTGCCGCTGGATTTCCTTCGCCTTCATCTGCAGATACGCCGCACGGTCGACTTCGTGCAGCTGCTGCGGATACTGCTCGGTCGCGTCGAACCAGCGGGCAAGACGCTGGTCGAGCGGCTTGTCGAGCGTCCCGAGGTACGCGTCGATCGCGAGGTAATAGCGCATCGTGTTGCGCTCCAGCAGCCCGCGCACGCCGCCGACATACTGCGGCTCGCCCGCCGACGCACCGCTCGCCGGCGTGAACCCGACCTTGTCGCGCCCGATGGTCCCCAGATAGGCCTTCATCGCCATGCGGCCCATCGTGCCGAAGCCGTACGCGTACGTCAGGTGCAGGAACGTGCGCGTGTCGCCGACCGGGATCGCTTCCAGTGCGATGCGGTAATCCTTCGTGCTCATCGGCCCGCTGTCGGCGCTCAGGTCGACCTGAAAGTAGTCGGGCGTCGCTGCCGCCACGCGATAGCGGAACTGCACGCGATAGGTGTCCGACAGCTTCTGTTCGATCTTGCGCCCGAGGTTCACGTCGAGCACCGGCCCGCCGCTGCCGGCCGATGCATGACAGTACTTCGTGTTCAGGTGCAGGATCAGGACGTCGCACCAGTTGGCCGGCCCCCGCGCGGGGTCGTTGAGCCTGCCGTTGACCAAGGCGAACGGATAGTCGACGACGGCGTAGATGTCACCCTTCAGCGATGAGGACGCCTCCGACGATTCGAGGTACAGCGGGCGATGGAATGCGTTGTGCTTCAACTGCTCGCCCAAGCTGTGATAACGGTCGAGCAGCGCGGCCGCGCCGTCCGCGCCGAACGACAGCGCGCTCCAGCCCACGCACAGCATCGCGATGCATGCGGCCCACGCACGGCGCACGCGTCGGCGCGCCTGCGGATGTTCGGATGTCTCCATTGATTTGCTCCAGCGGATGGCGCGATGTCGCCGCGCCTGTTTGATGGAATATGCCGCCCGCTATCGACGGCTATCGACCGCGCTTCACCGGCATCGGCAACTGCGCAGCCGTGATCCGGATCAGCCGGGACAGCCACTCGCGCTCGTCCCACCGCTCGCCCGCAACCACGAGATGCGGCTTCGCCGACGGATACGGCGGCGCCTGCTCGCATGCGCCGAGAAAGGCCTTGCCGTCGGGCGTCGGCTTGACGAACAGCCGGTCGTCGCAGACGAGCGCCACCATCTTTCCATCGCAATAGATGCCGTATTCGCCGAACATCTTCCGCGCCGACACCGTGCCGGCCAATGCGCTCTGCTCGACGATGAAATCGACGGTTCCCTGATGCGATGCCATCCGCTTCCTCCGTTATCGGACACCGGTTCTGACCGTCGGCGGCGCGGTGTCGTTCCCTCCCGTCCCGTCCGGGATGCGCGCATCGCATGCAAGCGGCGCGGGCGGTTCGTCGGAGAAGCGGCGATCGCCTGCGTTCATCAGCCGCGGAATCGAAGCAAGGAGCGCTGGCGCCGCGCGTGGTCGTCGGCGCCAGTTTGACAGAACTGCGTGCGGCGGCAAACGCCGAACGGCAGCGGCGTGCGCGCGTGCGCGCCGCCGCGGTATCGGGCGTCGCGCACGCGCGTCGGGCGAAGGCGCTCAGCCCGTGACGGGCGTGCGCCGCACCTCGGTCAGATAAATGAGGATCAGCGACACCCACACGATCCCGTACAGCAACATGAAGCAGGTCGTGCGCACGCGCGCGAAGTCGAGCAGCATGCCGAACAGGATCGGCAGCAGGAAGCCCGCGAGGCCGCCGGCGAGCCCGACGATGCCGGTGACGACGCCCATGTTGTCCGGGAAATCGTCGGCGACGTACTTGAAGGTCGACGCCATGCCGAACGCGAACACCGCACCGAGCACGAAGGTCAGCGCGACGAAGCCGGCCACCGGCATCGACAGCTTCAGCGCCGCGGTGCCGTCGATCGTGTGGATCACGAAGTCGGTCGCCGGATACGACAGCAGGAACAGGCTGATCCACGCGACCCACAGCCCCCACCAGGTGACCGCATGCGCGCCGTAGCGGTCCGACAGCCAGCCGCCGATCGCGCGCAGCACGCCGCCGGGCAGCGAGAAGCCGGCCGCGAACGCGGACGCCATCACGAGCGACATCCCGTATTCGTTCTTCAGGTATTGCGGGATCCACAGCGACAGCGCGGTGAAGCCGCCGAACGCGATCGAGTAGTACTGGCACAGCCGCCACACGCGCGGATCGCGCAGCACCTTGAACGAATCGAGCAACGAGCCGCCGCGCTTGCCCGCGCCCGGATCGGGCGCCGACGCGAGCCAGAAGATCGCGGCGGTGACGAGCAGAGCGAGCGCATAGATGCGCGGCACGACGCGCCAGCCATACGCATTGAGCAGCAGCGGCGTGACGAACAGGTTGACCGCCGCGCCGCTGGTGCCGGCGCCGAACACGCCCATCGCCAGACCGCGCCGCTGCGGCGGGAAGAAGCGCGCGACGTACGGCGTGCCGACCGAGAACGACGCGCCGACGCAGCCGAGAAACAGCCCGATCACGAGAAACTGCCAGAGCTGCGTCGCATAGCTGACCACATACACGGGCACCGCACACACGACGAGCAGCACCGTCATCACGATGCGCCCGCCGAAGCGGTCGGTCCAGGTGCCGAGCGGCAGACGCATCAGCGCGCCGGTCAGCACCGGCGTGGACGTGAGCAGCCCGAACTCGGTGCTGTTCAGGCCGAGGTCCGCGCGCAGTTGCACGCCGAGCACGCCGAACATCATCCATACGACGAAACACACCATGAACGCGAGCGTACTGGCGGCCAACACCGACCACGCGCGCAGCGGAACGGTCTGCGCCTGGGCGGGCAGACCGGCATTAGCTTGGTGAACGGCCATATGCCGACCTCCGTTTCATTGAACGAGCGGACCGCTCGCGCCGTCGAAGGCGACGCCTTCGATGCGCGCGGCGCCCGCGAGTACGGCCACGTACTGCCGCATCGCGCGCTGACGCACGCATTGCGCGAGGTACTCGGCGATCTGGCCGGCGGCTTCGTCGAACGGCACCGCGGCGCCCGGCACGCGCCGCTCGATGCGCACGATGTGAAAGCCGAAGCGCGTATTGACGAGCTTCGGCAGCACGCCGAGTGCGTCGCCGTCGAACAGCGCGGCCTCGAACTCCGGCACGGTGTCGCCGCGCAGCAGTTGCCCGAGGTTGCCGCCGACCTGCGCCGACGGGCAGTTCGACGACGCGCGCGCGACCGCTTCGAACGTATCGGGCGCGGCCAGCACGTCGGCGAGCGCGGCCTGCGCGCGCTCGCGCAGCGGTGCGAGCGGCACGCGCTCCGTCACCGCGAACAGCACGTGGCTCGCGTACACGATGTCGCCGCGGCGGAAGCGCGCCGCATGCCGGCTGTAATAGCGCTCGCAGTCGGCGCGATCCGGCTGCGGCACGTGCGTGAGCTCGCGCTCGAGCAGCGCGTCGACGGCCGCGTCGTCGAGCGGTGCGCTCGCATCGATCAGCGCGAGCGCGACCGCGCGCTGCCGCAGCAGTTCGCGCACGGCCAGCGCATGGCGCGCCGCATCGAGCGGATCGCGCGCATCGCCGTGATGTTCGGCTTCGGCCGCGATGGCGGCGGCGTCGAAGGCGACGCCGTTGATGGCGAGCGGCGCGGTCGCGGCTTCGCAGAGAACGTCGTTCATGCGGGTCTCCTCAGCGCTTGCGCACGAGCTGGTATGGGCGGATCAGGTACGCAACCGAAGCGATCCCGCTCCAGATGTGAACCATCCGCGTGAACGGCGACACGAGGAAGATCGTGAAGCCGAGCAGGATGTGAAGCCGGTACGTGAGCGGCACGCCGACGAGCAGGCTCGCGACGTTCGGGCGGAACGTGACGACGCCCTTCACGTAGTCGGTCAGCTGCTCGAACATCGCGCCGTCCATGTGACGCGTCGAAAGCACGACGGTGCCGAGCCCGAGCGCGAGCTGCACCCACAGCATCAGCACGATCACGATGTCGGACGTGCGGCTGTTGCCGCGGATGCGCGCGTCGCCGAGGCGCCGCCAGATCAGGATCGTCAGCCCGACGATCCCCGCGACGCCGGCCGCGCCGCCCGCCACCATCGCGACGAGCTGATGCCCGGACGCCGACATGAACGGCGACACCAGCCAGTGCGGCGCGAGAAACCCGCCGAAGTGCCCGAGCACGACGACGAGCACGCCCCAATGGAACAGGTTGCTGCCGAGCCGCAGCATGCCGTGCCGCAGCAGCTGGGACGAATCGCTTTTCCACGTGTACTGCTCGCGGTCGAAGCGGATCAGGCTGCCCACCAGCAGCACGGCGAGACAGATGTACGGGTAGATCCCGAACAGGAACTGATGCAAGTAAGCGTTCATGTGTTTCCCCAAGTGTGGGCCCGCGCGCTCACGCGCTGCGGGCGGGCCGCTTGTCGTGGAACTGGATCGTCTGCTCGGCCGGCGTCGCCGCGCCGACGAAGCGCACGGCTTCATCCGCATACGACGCGTCGAGCGCGCGGTAGTCGTCCGCACCGGGCTTCACGGCCGCCACGTCGTCGTCCGCGGCGGCCGGCGGCTCGACCGGCGCCAGGCCGGCGAGCGGCAGCAGCGCGCCGACAACGAAGCTGTAATGGCTGCCGCGCCGCGCGAGCTGGCCGGCAAGCGCGGTGAGGATGTCGCCGGTCTCGGCGAGCAGCGTGCGTGCGTCGGGCGCGGGCAGGCGCGACAGGTATTCGAGGAACACGGGCAGATAATCGGGCAGCTCGCCGGGGTTCAGCGTCAGCCCGTGGCGCTCGTACATCTGCAGAAGGTCGACCATCGCCTGCCCGCGGTCGCGCGATTCACCGTGCACGTGCTCGAACAGGTGCAGCGACGTCGCGCGGCCGCGGTCGAACAGCGCGACGTAGTTCTCCTGCAGCGTGAGCAGGTCGCGCGCACGCACGTACGCGAAAAACCGCTCGAGGCCGGTGCGCGCGCGCTTCGGCAGCTGCGCCCGCTCGCGCAGGTGGCCGTCGATCGAATCGAGCACGTCGACGAGCGTGTCGTCGGGATAGTCGAGCAGCGCCGCGAACGCCGCATAGGTCGGATCGGGTGCGCCGCTCATCGCGATACCTCGTTGATCGGAATGGTTTTCGCGCCTTTCTTCGGACTGAACAGGCTCCCCTCGGAGCGGCCGTCCGAACAGCCGTTGCCGAACGAGAAGCCGCACGAGGCGCGCAGGTCGTACGCGTTCTCTGCGTACTCGCGATGCGTGGTCGGGATCACGAAGCGGTCCTCGTAGTTCGCGATCGCGAGATAGCGGTACATCTCCTCGACCTGCGCGAGCGACAGCCCGACCTGGTCGAGCACGCCGCGCGCGTCGACGCCGTCGACGTGGCGCGCGCGCATGAACGCGCGCATCGCCAGCAGCCGTTCGAGCGCGAGCTTCACGGGCGCTTCGTCGCCGGCCGTCAGCAGGTTCGCCAGATAGCGCATCGGGATGCGCAGCGATTCGACGTCGGGCAGGTAGCCGTTCATCCCGAGCTCGCCGCTGTTCGCGGCAGCATTGATGGGCGACAGCGGCGGCACGTACCAGACCATCGGCAGCGTCCGGTATTCGGGATGCAGTGGAAACGCGATCTTCCAGTCGATCGCCATCTTGTAGGCCGGCGAACGGCGCGCGGCGTCGAGCCACGCGGCCGGCACGCCGTCGCGCTCGGCCTGCGCGATCACCGTCGGGTCGTTCGGATCGAGGAACAGCGACAGTTGCGCCTCGTACAGGTCCTGCTCGCTCTCGGCGCTGGCGGCCTCGCTGATCCGGTCCGCGTCGTACAGCATCACGCCGAGATAGCGGATCCGGCCGACGCAGGTTTCGGAGCAGACGGTCGGCTGCCCGGCCTCGATGCGCGGAAAGCAGAACACGCATTTCTCCGCCTTGCCCGACTGCCAGTTGAAGTAGATCTTCTTGTACGGGCAGCCGGACACGCACATTCGCCAGCCGCGGCACTTGTCCTGGTCGACGAGGACGATGCCGTCGTCGTCGCGCTTGTACACCGAGCCGGACGGGCACGACGCGACGCACGCGGGATTCAGGCAGTGCTCGCACAGGCGCGGCAGGTACATCATGAACGTGTTCTCGAACTGCCCGTAGATCTCCTTCTGGACCGCCTCGAAGTTGTAGTCCTTCGCGCGCTTCTCGAACTCGCCGCCGAGAATCTCCTCCCAGTTCGGCCCCCACTCGATCTTCTCGAGGCGCTGGCCGCTGATCAGCGAGCGCGGTCGTGCCACCGGCATCGCGCGCGCGTGGCCGGCCTCCTGCAGATGCGCGTAGTCGTAGGTGAACGGCTCGTAGTATTCGTCGATCGCGGGCAGATGCGGGTTCGCGAAGATCTGCGCGAGCAGCCGCCACTTGCCGCCCTGACGCGGCTCGATCCGGCCGTCGGCGCGGCGCTGCCAGCCGCCGCGCCAGCGGTCCTGGTTCTCCCAGTCCTTCGGATAGCCGATGCCGGGCTTGGTTTCGACGTTGTTGAACCACGCATATTCGACGCCTTCGCGCGACGTCCAGACGTTCTTGCAGGTCACCGAGCAGGTGTGGCAGCCGATGCACTTGTCGAGGTTCAGGACCATCGCGACTTGCGCGCGGATCTTCATTGCGCTTCTCCTTCGGTGAGCGGGGCGTCGAGCCAGTCGACGCGATTCATCTTGCGCACGATCACGAACTCGTCGCGATTGCTGCCGACCGTGCCGTAGTAGTTGAAGCCATACGACTGCTGCGCATAGCCGCCGATCATGTGCGTCGGCTTGGTCACGGTGCGCGTGACCGAGTTGTGGATGCCGCCGCGCTTGCCGCTCGTTTCCGCGCCGGGCACGTTCACGATCTTCTCCTGCGCGTGATACATCATCACCATCCCCGACGGGATCCGCTGGCTCACGACCGCCCGCGCGCACAACGCGCCGTTCGAGTTGAAGCACTCGATCCAGTCGTTGTCGACCGCGCCGATCGCCTTCGCGTCGTCCTCCGACATCCACACGATCGGGCCGCCGCGCGACAGCATCAGCATCCGCAGGTTGTCGGAGTAGGTCGAGTGGATGCCCCATTTCTGGTGCGGCGTCAGGAAGTTCAGCACGCGCTCGGGGTTGCCGTTCGAGCGCGTGCCGACCATGTGCGCATAGCTGCCCGTGTCGACCGGCGGCTTGTACACGCACAGCGACTCGCCGAACGCGCGCATCCACGCATGGTCCTGATACAGCTGCTGGCGGCCCGTCAGCGTGCGCCACGGGATCAGCTCGTGCACGTTCACATAGCCGGCGTTGTACGACACGTGCTCGGATTCGATCCCGCTCCACGTCGGCGACGAGATGATCTTGCGCGGCTGCGCCTGCACATCGCGGAAGCGGATCTTGTCGTGCTCGCGGCCTGCCGCGAGATGCGCGTGGTCGCGGCCGGTGATCTTCGACAGCGCTTGCCACGCCTTCACCGCGACATGGCCGTTGGTTTCGGGCGCGAACGTGAGGATCATCTCGGCGGCGTCGATCGCGCTGTCGATGCGCGGGCGCCCGCGTGCGGCGCCGTCGGCGACCTTGTAGTTCAGCTCGCCGAGCAGCTTCACTTCGTCCCTGGTGTCCCAGCCGATGCCCTTGCCGCCGTTGCCGAGCGTGTCGAGCAGCGGGCCGATCGACGTGAAGCGCGCGTAGGTGTTCGGGTAGTCGCGCTCGACCGCGATCACGGCCGGCATCGTGCGGCCCGGCACCGGCTCGCATTCGCCGCGCTTCCAGTCCTGCACGTCGAACGGCTGCGCGAGTTCGCCCGGCGTATCGTGCGCGATCGGCGCGAGCACGACGTCGCGCTCGACGCCGAGGTGGCCGTCGCACAGCTCCGAGAAGCGCTTCGCGATGCCCTTGAAGATCTCCCAGTCGCTCTTCGATTCCCACGCTGGATCGACCGCCGCCGACAGCGGATGGATGAACGGATGCATGTCCGACGTGTTCAGGTCGTCCTTCTCGTACCACGTCGCCGTCGGCAGCACGACGTCGGAATACATGCAGGTGGTCGACATCCGGAAGTCGAGCGTGACGAGCAGGTCGAGCTTGCCGCGCGGCGCGTCGGCGCGCCACTTCACTTCCTCCGGCCGCGCGCCGCCCGTCGCGCCGAGATCCTCGCCCTGCACGCCGTTGGTCGTGCCGAGCAGGTACTTGAGGAAATACTCGTGCCCCTTGCCGGAGCTGCCGAGGATGTTCGAGCGCCATACGAACATGTTGCGCGGGAAGTTCTCGGGCGCGTCCGGGTCTTCGCACGCCATTTGCAGCGTGCCGTTCCGCAACTGCCGCGCGAGCTCGGCGCCCGCGGGCGCGGCATCGCCGAGACTCGCGCCGACCTTGAGCGGATTCACCGCCAACTGCGGCGCGGACGGCAGCCAGCCCATGCGCTCCGCGCGCACGTTGTAGTCGATCGGCGAGCCGTGGAACTGCGTCTTGTCGGCGAGCGGCGACAGCAGCGTGCTCGGGTCCATCGTGTCGTAGCGCCACTGGTCGGTGTGCGCGTAGAAGAACGACGTCGCGTTCATGTGCCGCGGCGGCCGGGTCCAGTCGAGCGCGAACGCGAGCGCGGTCCAGCCTGTTTGCGGACGCAGCTTCTCCTGGCCGACGTAATGGGCCCAGCCGCCGCCGCTCTGGCCGATGCAGCCGCACATCATCAGCAGGTTGATGATCGCGCGGTACGACATGTCCATATGGAACCAGTGGTTGATCCCCGCGCCGATGATCACCATCGACTTGCCCTGCGTCTTGTGCGCGTTCTCCGCGAACTGGCGTGCGACCGAGATCACGTCCGCGCGCTTCACGCCGGTGATCGCTTCCTGCCACGCGGGCGTGCAGGGCACGTCGTCGTCGAAGCTCGCGGCCACGTCGCGGCCGCCCAATCCCTGGTCGAGGCCGTAGTTCGCGACGAACAGGTCGTAGACGGTCGCGACCAGCATCTCGCCGTTGCGCGTCGCGACGCGCCGCACGCCGATCCGGCGCGACAGTTCGGAGCCGTGGTGCGTCGAGTTGAAATGAGCGTGAGGCTGGTTGCCGAAGTACGGGAACAGCACGTCGACGACGTCGTCATGCGCCGCCGTGCACGACAGCCGCGGCGCCAGCGCCGCGCCCTTCGACGTCTCGCCGCGCAGGTTCCATTTGCCCTTGTCGGCGTCGGCCTGCTGGCCCCAGCGGAACCCGACCGAGCCGACCGGCACGACGAATTCGCCGTTGGCGTCGTCGATCATCACGGTTTTCCAGTCCGGATGCGCGGCCTCGTCGAGCGAATCGTCGAAGTCGGACGCGCGCACGAGGCGCTCGGGCACGTAGCCGTCGCCGTGCGGCACGAGCCGAACGAGCGCCGGCATGTCCGTGAAGCGCTTGCAGTAGTCGATGAAGTAGTCGCTGTTGCCCGCCAGGTGATATTCCTTGAGGATCACGTGGCCCATCGCCATCGCGAGCGCCGCGTCGGTGCCTTGCTTCGGGTGCAGCCACAGGTCGCCGAACTTCGCGCCTTCCGCGTAATCGGGAAACACCGACACGACCTTGGTGCCGCGATAGCGCGCCTCGACGAGGAAGTGCGCGTCGGGCGTGCGCGTCTGCGGCACGTTCGAGCCCCAGACCATCAGGTAGCCGGCGTTGTACCAGTCGGCGGATTCCGGCACGTCGGTCTGCTCGCCCCACACCTGCGGGCTCGCCGGCGGCAGGTCGCAGTACCAGTCGTAGAACGACAGGCAGGTGCCGCCGATCAGGCTCAGGTAGCGCGCGCCCGCCGCGTAGGAGACCATCGACATCGCGGGAATCGGCGAGAAGCCGACCACGCGATCGGGGCCGTGCCGCTCGACCGTGTAGACGTTTGCGGCCGCAACGATCTCGTTGACTTCGTCCCAGCTCGCGCGCACGAAGCCGCCGAGGCCGCGCCGGCTCTGGTACGCGCGCCGGGACGCGTCGTCCTCGACGATCGAGCGCCATGCGTCGACGGGCGCCAGCGTGCGGCGGCGCTCGCGCCACAGCTTCACCAGCGCGCTGCGCACCATCGGATGCTTGAGGCGGTTGGCGCTATACAGATACCAGGAATACGAAGCACCGCGCGGGCAGCCGCGCGGCTCGTGGTTCGGCAGGTCCGGGCGGGTGCGCGGGTAGTCGGTCTGCTGCGTTTCCCACGTGATGAGGCCGTTCTTCACATAGACCTTCCACGAGCAGGAGCCGGTGCAGTTGACGCCGTGCGTCGAGCGGACGATCTTGTCGTGCTGCCAGCGGCTGCGATAGCCGTCTTCCCATTTTCGGTCCTCGTCCGTGACGGCGCCGTGCCCGTTGGAAAAGCCTGGCCGGGCGGTGGAGAAATAACGCAATCTATCCAGGAAATGGCTCATGGGGATCTCGTTTTTCCGGTCTTTTGGCAGACTCAGATTGTTGAAAGGGGTGGAATGCCGGCCGTAAAAGATGCATCTGATCGACGCGTTTTGTCCGGGTCGGGCAGATTGTCTGGTAGAAGGACATATCACGGCTTGATACAAATCAGAGGGATCGTTCGCCGGCGTGCAACGGTGGAAATGGGGGAAGATCGGTGGGGGAGGAGTGCTGAGGGTTGGCGGAGGAGTACTGACTGCTGATGGGGGTGGTGCGGCTCGGCTGCTTGCCGCTGGTCGCGGTGACCGCCGCCTGCCGACGCTGCTCGTGGCTCCCGCGCTGACCGCCGCCTGCCGACGCTGCTCGTGGCTGCCCGCGCTGTCGGCCGCCGCCCGA
This sequence comes from Burkholderia ubonensis, assembly GCF_001718695.1. Taxonomy (NCBI): domain Bacteria; kingdom Pseudomonadati; phylum Pseudomonadota; class Betaproteobacteria; order Burkholderiales; family Burkholderiaceae; genus Burkholderia; species Burkholderia ubonensis. The sequence continues at coordinate 731,810 of NZ_CP013421.1, forward strand.
CGCTGCTCGTTACGGCCTGCTCTCTCCGCCGCCACTCGCCGTTGCTCGTCGCGGCCAGCGCTGCCCGGTGCCACCGACGCTGCTCGCCATCCGTCGCCCCCGCGCTGCTCGCCGGGGGCCGGCGCTGTCCGCCGCCGCTCGTCGCTGCCAGCGCTGTCCACCGCCACCCGCCGTCGCTCGTTGCTACCTGTGTTGTCCGCTGCAACCGGCCGCTGAGTGTCGGGGCCTGCGCTATCTACCGCCGCTCGTCGTCTCAGCCGGCCGGCCACGGCCACAAGCGTCAGCCCGCACTCCCGAACGGTTGCCGGAGCGAAATACGAAGTTGAAGGGATTGGATTGCGTGGTGTGGACTGGCGCTCGTCGTCGGAGAGTGATCGACGCGCCGCAGTGCAAGGAGTGCGACGGATTTAGGCTGCGCGTTCAATTCCGCCTTGGCCTATGAAAAGCGTGCTTGAACCCGACCGTGCGTGGCCTTGCCGCGCCATGCGGTGACGAAGGTACCGTGCAGGCCGCGCGGACCGCCGCATCAGCCGGGCAGAAAAGGCGGGCATACAGGAGAAGCGACGACGACGCAGTGCGGATCGCACCGTAGCGCCGCGATGTGCGGCACGTCGCGGCGAGCGCGCAGCGCTCGAGCGGAATATGCAGACGGAATAGACAAAACCCGACGCGGCGGACACACCGGTCGGGTCGCACGGCGCGAACGCGCCGGATGAGGCAGGCGGAAAGTCTCCGCGGGGCGGCGCAGCGGAGGCCGCCGCCAACGATGCTGCGGCAGGACGCGCGCGAAGCGCGGCGCGTCAGCTTTCGCCCTTCGGCCCCGGGTTCAGCATCACGACGAAGCACGCCACGCCGACGATCAGCGCGGCCGCGCCGCCGCGCAGCGCGACCGTCTCGTCGAACAGCAGCCCGGTCACGACGGCCATCATGCCGGCCAGCGATACGAACACGGCGATCGCTGCAACCACGATGCGGGACTGGCGACGTATCATCGCGACCCCCGCGCCGTTATGCTGCGGCGGCCGCCGACACGTCGGCGTCGTCGCTGCGCATCAGCAGGACGGGGCATGTCGAGCCGCGCAGGAAGCGCTCCGCGACGCTGCCGATGACCATGCGCCGGATCCCGCGCCGCCCGTGCGTGCCGATCACGGCCAGATCGATGCGATGCTCGTCGACGTAGCGCTGCAGGCGTTCCGCGATGTCCTCGCCGATGCTTTCCGTCTCGACGAGCTCGCCTTCGCCCTGCGCACCGGCCGCCGCGACCGTCTGTTCGGCTTCGCGCAGCACGCGGGTGCCCTCGGTGCGGATTTCCTCGATGAGCGCATTCGGATCGAAGCGCCCCGCATACGTAAACAGCACCGACTTGTCGACCACGTAGACGATGCTGACGTTCCCGCCGCCCACCTTCGCCATCTTCAATGCCTCCGCAAGCGCCTGTTTCGACGACGTGCTGCCGTCCACGGCAACCATGATCTTCTTGTACATGCGTTCCTCGCTGGGGTGAGTTGCCGCGCAACGTCGCGCGGCCGTGTCACCATCATCAGCGCGCGTGCGACTGCGGGCTTGACGACGATCAAGCTCCGCGAAAATCCCGTTGTGCGGCCAAGCGCCGCGCGCCACGCTCGGTGCATCGCGCCGAAGGCGCTATCATCAGACCTTCGATCTGCGTCCGGCCCCGTTTTGCCGGCCCACTTTCACCTCACTCAACCGACATGACAACGACTACCGAACGCGTGGACGGCGCCGCCCAGCATCTCGTCGCCGCCCGCCATGCCGGCGTGCCCGGCCCGCTGCTGCCCGATGCCTGCCGCCCGCAGGACGTCGACACCGCGCTGGCGATCCAGCATCGCGTCGCCGACCTGCTCGGCGAAACCATCGGCGGATGGAAATGCGCATTGCCGCCGCCGGGGCGCGTCGTGGTCGCGCCGATCTTCGCGTCGACGATCCGCGAAGCCGATGGGCCGTACCGCGTCGTGGGCGGCCCGATCGTGCGCATCGAACCGGAGATCGCGTTCGTGATCGACCGCGATCTGCCGCCGCGCGAGCGGCCCTACGACGAAGACGACGTGCGCGGCGCGATCCGCGAGGTGCGTGTCGCGCTCGAAGTGCTCGGCTGCCGCTACGCGGAGCCGGCCCGCGCGTCGAAGTTCGAACTCCTCGCCGACGGCCAGTTCAACCAGGGGCTGTGTGTCGGCCCCGTCGTGCAAGACGGACTGAACGCACCGCTGGAGACGCTCGCGCTGTCGTTCGAAGGCGCGCTGAACCGCACGATCGACGGCCGGCACCCGGACGGACATCCGCTCAGGCCGCTGCTGTGGCTCGTCAATTTCCTCGCCGCGCGCGGCGAATCCGTTCGGGCCGGCCAGATCGTGACGACGGGTTCGTATGCCGGCGCGATCGACGTGCCGCTCGGCGATGTGCTGACCGTGCGCTTCGGCGAGCTGGGCAGCCTGACGGTCACGCTGACGGCTTGACGGCCGAGTCGTAGCAGGTCGCGCGCGGCGGTTGAGGCGTCGGTTGACGCTGAGGCCGAGGCGCCCGCAGCCGCTGTTGCCCCGGATTCAGGGCAACGCAGCGGCGCGACTTCCGCGCGCGGCAGCGTCGCAACCGCCTCGGTGACGCGGACGGCATGACGCGCGAGCCGTCGCGAAGTTCGGGCAGGTCGCGCGCCTCGGTCGAGGTTGAAGCGTCGGTTGAGCCTGAGGCAGCCGCTGCCCACGCCGCGCCATGCCGAGCCCAACGTCCCGGCGCGCCTTCGCCACCGGGCTACACCGCAATCACCCCTCGCGCAGCGTGCCGGCGCCACGTGATACCGTTGCACATCGCGCACGCACCGCCTCCACCGGTCCTTCGCCATGCCGCCCGCACCGTTACCCGCCCTGCTCGACGAAGTCCTGCGCACCGTCGATCGCCGTTACCGATTGCCGCCGCTCGTGCCTGCGTCGTCGCTCGACGACGCGACGAATCCGGCCGTCGTCGTCGCGACCGTGATCGACGAAGCGCGCCGCGAGCTCGCCGACGGCCGAGCGCCCGGCGCCGCGTTGCAGCAGCGTTTCGTCGACGCGCTCGCGCGGATCATCCGCGCCGCGATGGACGCGCGCGGCGGCGATCCCGCGTTCCAGGCCGCCGTGTTGCGGCATCGCGCGCCGGTCGTGCGCGAATACGCGTCGCTCGCCGCCCACGCCGAACCGGATCGGCGCACGCTGCGCTCGGCCGTCAACACGATCGCGCATCCGGCGCGGCTCGAGCGGCACGCGCATGCGTGGCAGCGCGCGCCGCTCGCGCGGCTGCATGCGGCCGCGGCCGGCGCGTCGTGGGACACGCTCTACGCCGAACTGCGACACCTGCTTGCGCAGCCGGAAACGGCAGCCGACCCGGCATTCCAGCGGGACCTCGCGAAACTCCACGACAACCCGGCGCTCGCACGTCTGCAGCGCCTCGCCGCGCTGTCGGTCGACCCGGCGGTTCGGCAGTACCGCGCACTGTGGGAACGCCAGGGGCCGCCCGAAGGCAGCGCGCTGGCCGTCGCGCAAGGCGCGACGTCGCAACGGCGCGGCGCGGCGGTCGAAGCGCTGGCCGCGCTGGCCCTCGGGACGCTGGCCGACCAGCTCGACGCGATCGACGCGCAGCGCACGTACCGCGTGGTCACCTCCATGCGCGTGCCGTCGTCGATACCCGGCCGGCACGACCGCGCGAAAACCGAATGGGACGCGGTCCTGCTCGAGCGCGCGCGCGGCGGCGATCCGTCGACCGCGTGGAACATGCGGTTCCTCGTCGAGGCGAAGGCATCCGCGGATGCGGCCACGTCCGATCTGCCGCGCCTGCTGCGCGGGCTGAGCCTGCTCGCGCAAGCCGATCCGCATACCGTCTACGCGTTCGACACGCGTGAAGGCTCGATACGCGTGCACGGCGCGTCGCTGCACGCGCTGACGATCGACGATGCGGCATTGCAGCGCGAGGTGCTGTACTGCTGCGATGCGTCGGCCGACCCGACGCCGCGGCTGCTCGGCGCGGCCAGCCGGATGCAGCTGCTGTCGACGCCGGCGAGCCTCGCGTATGCGAGCGCGCTGGCGCAGCACGGGGACGCCGACACGGCCATCCTGCAGGCCGTCTGGGAAGCGTTGCTGACGCAACCGTCGTGGCGGCCGGTGCTGCACCAGTACGAATCGCTACGGCAGGTGCGCGCGCTGATGGTCGGCGTCGACGATCTGCTGGCCGCGATCGACGGCGACCAGGCCGACAACGCCGTGAACGATGCGTGACGCGTTACTCGACGCATCGCGTCGCGCGTTGATGCGCGCCGCATAAGCGGTCGGCAGGCTCAACGAGCCTGTGCGGCTCCAGCGCGGCGCGGTCGTCCCAGCCCACGCGCGATTGCGCCGTCCGTCTGCGCTTCGTCTACAACGCTCAAGAGCTTCATCGACCATTCGACGGTCGACGCCATTCGCGCTGCCAGCCGCGCCATCCAATGCGCGGCCGGCAGCGGGTACACGGTTCGGACCGTCGCGACGCGCGGTGTCCGGCCGAGCCCGACATCGCCGTCACTTTCGGCATCGGCATCGGCATCGTTCTCACCGCAGGCACCAGCGCCCCGCGAAGTCCCCAACTCCCCGCCACACGTGATGTACGATACGCGCCGAGGCGAAATCCTCCTGAGAGAACCGGCCGTCGCGCCCCCATCCAAGCACAAGAAAAATGCCAATCACCCTGACGCTGCACCGAAACCTGATCGCCTCGCTGACGGCGAGCCTGCTTTGCGTTCCCGCCGCCCATGCCAGCTCCGACGACACCTGCGACGTGCAGCTCACGCTGCGGCAGGGCGCCTACTCGTGCGGCAACGTGCCGATGCTGAGCCCCGGCAACGACACGCGCATCAACGCGATGCTGCTGATGGTCGACAGCGGCAAGGTCGCGCAGCTCTTCCCGGACCCGAAGACCATCCCGGCGAAGGAGCGGATCAACCAGATCGTCGTGCCGTTCCCGATGGATTTTTCCGGCTGGATCGATATCGGCCAGAAGTCGCCCGACAAGACCGGCGACGGACAGGACGCCGATCCATCGTCGAACCGCTACGCCGATGGCGAAGGCAGCATCTGCCGCAGCATGGAGTCGGGCGCGCAAGCGTTCAACGACGCCCTGAGCGGAGCGGCCGGCCTTCCCGCTGACGAAGCCGCGCGCCTGCGCGCCGCCCGCGCCGACATCGCGCAGAAGACCTGCGCCGCGGGCGGCGCGACCGCTTCCTGGACGCGACCGCCGGTCAAATCGGCGCTCGCCCGCGACTTCGCGACCTACCTCGACGGCGCGAACGCGTTCTACCGCTTCGACTTCCTCGCCGCGACCAAGGCATTCGCCGGCGCATCGCGCAGCGCCAACCCGTGGCTGAAGGAAACCGGGCTCTATATGGCCGGACGCGCGCAGCTGAACGCCGCGCAGGCCAATGCCTTCGACAACGACAGCCCCACGCCGTCACGCGAACGCGTGACGAAGGTCTCGCTCGACGCCGCCGACACCGTGTTTCGCACCTACCTGAAGATCTATCCGCAGGGCGACTACGCGGTGTCCGCGACCGGGCTGTTGCGGCGCATCGCGTGGCTCGGCGGCAACGTCACGCAACAGGCCGACCTGTACGGTCACGCGCTCGCGCGCTGGTCGCCCACGGCGTCGAACGTGCCGCTCATGCAACTGGCGAATGAACTCGACAACAAGCTGCTGTTCGCATCGGGATTCGACGCGCGCCAGGTCCAATCGCCCGCCATGCTGGCGACCGTCGACCTGATGCGCATGCGCACGTCGAACAGCGGCGACGCGAGCCGCGACAAGCCGCTGACGCTGGACGAGCTGCGCGCGCAGAAGCCGCGCTTCGCCGCCGCGCCGGCGCTGCACGACTATCTGGTCGCGACCTGGTATCTGCAGATCGGGCACAAGCCCGATGCCGCGCTCGCACTGCTGCCGCAGACGCCCGGCGCGTCGCTCGACTACTTCGGCCTGAGCCAGCAGACGCTGCGCGCCTTCGCGCTGGAGGACAGCGGCCAGACCGACAAGGCGCGGCAGCTCTGGCGCGATCTGATCCCGCTCGCGAAACTCCCCTTCCAGCGCGAAGCGCTGGAGCTCGCGCTCGCGATCAACCTCGAGCAGGCTGGCCTCGTCGACGACGCATTCGCCGCCGATTCGCCGGTGCAGAATGCGGCGATCCGCGCCGTGCTGTTGCAGCGTACGGCCGGGGCGGCGCTGCTGCGCACGCAGGCGCAGAACCCAGCGACCAGCGCTGCACTGCGCGACATCGCGCTTTATACGCTGCTGTACAAGGAGTTCACGCGCGGGCACTACGCCGACTTCGTCGCGGACGTCGCGCTGGTGTCCGGTGCGCCGGCCGAGCCGCTGAAGCCGTTCGTCGCGTCCGGCGCGCGCAATGCGGACGGCTACGTATGCCCGTCCGCGCGCGACGTCGCGGCGGCGCTGCAACAAAACCCCGCCGACGCACCAGCGCTCAACTGCCTTGCGGACTTCGTGCGCCTTCATCCGCCCGCAGCCGGCATCGAAAGCTATGCGACCCCGGCGTGGCTGCGCAGCGCGCCGGCCGCCGCCACGCGCGTGCCGCCGACGCTCGGGAGTGCGCCGTCACTGTTCAAGGGCAAGCGGTACGAACGGATGCCGAGCTACGTGGCGGTGATGGACGATGCGCAGGCGAACCCCAACGACCGGGCCTACGCGCTCTATCGGGCGATCAAATGCTATGCGCCGTCGGGCTCCAACGATTGCGGCGGCAAGGACGTTCCGAAGACCACCCGCAAGCGCTGGTTCAATACGCTGAAGACCAGCTATGCGGGCACGCCTTGGGCGCGCAAGCTGCGCTACTACTGGTGAGCGCCGCATGAGGCGGCTCGCGTGCGTCGCGCTGCTGCTGGCGGCCCGCGCGGCGCTGGGCGGCACCGTCGATGCGCGCGACTACGATGCGTTCTGGCTATGGGCGGGCGTGAAGCCGCAGCCGGTGGTGAGTGGCGCGCGCACCGTCTACGTGCTGCAAGGCCAGATCGAGGCGTCGCCCCAGGACGATGCGCAAGTGCGCTTCATCGCTCAGGGCGTCGCGCTGCCGCCCGCACCGCATGCGCGCATCTGGCTCGTCTATCGTGCGCATACGCTGCGCTGGACGCCGCGGGTCACGCAGATCATGCTGGCCCAGCTCGCGCGCTGGCGTGCGTCGGGCCGCACGATCGCGGGCATCCAGATCGATTTCGATGCGCGCACGCGCCATCTTCAGGACTACCTTGCGTTTCTGCGGACCCTGCGCGAGACCCTGCCCGCCGATTGCCGGTTGAGCATCACGGGGCTCCTCGACTGGAGCAGCCGCATCGATACCGACCAGGTCAACCAGCTCAGGGGAATCGTCGACGAAGTGGTCGTGCAGACCTATCAGGGGCGCAGCACGATCCCGACCTACGCCGCCTATCTCCCCCGCGTCGCCCGGCTGCAGCTGCCGTTCCGCATCGGCGTGATCGAAGGCGGCGAGTGGGATGCGCCGCCCTACCTCGCGGCGAATCCGTGGTTTCGCGGGTACGTCGTATTCCTGCGCAACGGCTAACGCGCGGCTATGCGGCGGTGGCGCCGCCCGCGTGGGCAGTGCCGCGCCGCCGCTAGCTGATTACGCCTGGACGAACGCCAGCAGGTCGGCGTTGAGGACGTCCGCGTTGACCGTCAGCATCCCGTGCGAATAGCCGGGATAGGTTTTCAGCGTGCCGTTCTTCAGCAGCTTGATCGACTTCAGTGCGGCATCCGCGATCGGCACGATCTGGTCGTCCTCGCCATGCAGCACCAGCGTCGGCACCGAGATCGACCGCAGGTCTTCCGTCTGGTCGGTTTCGGAGAACGCCTTGATCCCGTCGTAATGGGCCTTCGCACTGCCCATCATGCCCTGCCGCCACCAGTTCCGGATGACGCCCTGATGCACCGTCGCCCCGGGCCGGTTGAAGCCGTAGAACGGGCCGGACGGCACGTCGAGGTAGAACTGCGCGCGGTTGTCGGCGAGCGCCTTGCGGAAGCCGTCGAAGACCTCGAGCGGCAGCCCCGCCGGATTCGCGTCGGTCTTGAGCATCAGCGGCGGCACCGCGCTGACCAGCACCGCCTTCGCGACGCGGCCGGCCGGCTCGCCGTGCCGCGCCACATAGCGCGCGACTTCGCCGCCGCCGGTGGAATGGCCGACATGCACCGCGTTGCGCAGGTCGAGCGCTTCGACCACCGCGAACGCATCGGCCGCGTAGTGATCCATGTCGTGGCCGTCCGACACCTGCGTCGAGCGGCCGTGGCCACGGCGGTCGTGCGCGATCACGCGAAAGCCGCGTTGCACGAAGAACAGCATCTGCGCATCCCAGTCGTCGGAAGACAGCGGCCAGCCGTGGTGGAACATGATCGGCTGGGCGTCCCTCGCGCCCCAGTCCTTGTAGAAGATGTCGACGTGGTCCTTCGTAGTGATGTACGGCATGGCTGCAGGCTCCTTTGGGGTAGGTGGACGTCGCATGCCGGCGGGCCATCCTGGCGGATGGCGGGATCGAGTTGCGGCGCGGCGGCACATGCCGCGCCGCTCGATTCGGCACCTCTTCGTTGTAGCGGAAAACTGCGACCGCGTCATGAAGCCAAATACATGAGCGCACGCAGCGGCGCCCGACAGCGCGCCAGCGCACACTCTTTTGCGCAACTAACCGTGTGAATTCGCGACGCTCGCGCGGCGGCGTGCCCGCGCATCAGCCGTCGGTCGACACGGTCAGCGGCTCCCATGCGCGGATGTCGTCCTGCAACGCCGCCCATTTGGCGCGCACGAGGCGCAGCGCGTCGCTGCCGAGCAGCAGATGGGCCGGCGGAGCATCGGCTTCGATGACGGCGAGCATCGCCTGCGCGGCCTTCACGGGATCGCCCAATTGCCGGCCGCTGTTGCGTTCGCGCGCCTGCCGGACCGGATCGAACAGCGCGTCGTAATCGGCGATCGAGCGCGGCGTCCGCGTCATCGAACGGCCGGCCCAGTCGGTGCGGAACGAGCCCGGTGCGACGGCCGTCACCGCGACGCCGAACGGCGCGAGTTCCTTGCCGAGCGCTTCGGAGATGCCTTCGAGCGCGAACTTGCTGCCGCAGTAGTAGGCGATGCCCGGCATCGTGATGTGCCCGCCCATCGACGTGATGTTCAGGATGCGGCCGCGCCGGCGGGTGCGCATGAACGGCACGACGGCCTTCATCATCGCGACGGCGCCGAACACATTCACGTCGAATTGCCGGCGCAGCTCCGCCAGCGGCGACTCCTCCACGATGCCTTCGTGTCCGTAGCCGGCATTGTTGACCAGCACGTCGACGGGCCCGACGCTCGCCTCGAGCTCCGCGACCACGCGGTCGATGCGCTCGAAGTCGGTCACGTCGAGCACGCGGCCGATGGCCGCCTGCGGGGACAGCGCTTCGAACGCGCGCCGCGCATCGTCGCTTCTCACGGTGCCGACCACCGTGTACCCCGCCGCCAACGCCTGCTGCGCCAACGCCCGGCCGAAGCCGCTGCTCACGCCGGTGATGAGCATGATGGTGCCTGATGCCATGTGAAGTTCTCCAGAAAGTCGATCACGGCATGCATGCTAGTCTGAGGGCCTGCGACGAATAATGCCGATTCCGCTGAGATTCTTGCCTAAAGCTATGAGCGCCATCATCACGTCACTGCCATCGCCGTCGTCGCCGCCGGCGCAGCGCCGCGCGCGGCTGATCGCGCTGCTGCGCGCGCTGGCGCCGCACGAAGGCTACAACGCGACCGCGCTGCCGAGCGTGCGCATCCTGCGCTCGGACCGTGCGCTGTCGCGTACGCCGGTGCTGTACGATCCTGGCATCGTGATCGTGTGCCAGGGCCGCAAGCGCGGCTACTTCGGCGGCGAATGCTATCTGTACGACGAGGACCATTACCTGGCCGTGTCGGTGCCCGTGCCGTTCAGCATGGAAACCGACGCCACCGTAGAGCGCCCGCTGCTCGCGCTGTACCTGCACGTCGATTTGACGATAGCCGCCGAGCTGGCGGCGCAGATCGATCGCGAAGGCGGCGCGGCGCCCGTAGAGGCGCCCAGGAGCATGATGTCGACGCCGATGGACGAAGCGATGCACGCGAGCGTGCTGCGTTTCGTCGACGCGATGCACCGGCCGCTCGAAGCGGCGGTGCTCGGGCCGGCGCTGCTGCGCGAGCTGTACTTCCGCGTGCTGACCGGCGCGCAGGGCGGCGCGCTGAGAAGCGCGCTGGCGATGCGCGGACAGTTCGGCCGCATCGGCCGATCGCTGCATGTAATTCACGCCGACTATGCGCGCGCGCTCGACGTGCGGCGGCTTGCGGCCAAGGCCGGCATGAGCGTGCCGAGCTTTCACAGCCACTTCAAGGCGATCACACATGCGTCGCCGATGCAGTACCTGAAATCGACGCGGCTGCATCAGGCGCGTCTGCTGATGGTGCGTCAGGACCTGACGGCGGAAGCGGCGGCCTATGCGGTCGGTTATACGAGCCCGTCGCAGTTCAGCCGCGAGTTCAAACGGCTGTTCGGACTGACGCCCGCGCAGGAAGCGAAGCGCATGCGCGCGAGCTTCGCGCTGCCCGAGCCGTTCGACGGTGCGGTGTTCGTGGCGTCGCATTGAGCAACGCATGCGACGCAGCTGCCCGATCGCCGCCCCTTCACCGCGCCCCCACCCTCCACACCGTCACCTCATGCAGCGTCTCGCCGGGTTTGAGCACGGTCGTCGGGAACGCCGGCCGGTTCGGCGAATCGGGAAAATGCTCGGCCTCCAGCGCGAACGCGTCGGTCTGCCGGTAAAGCGTGCCGCCCTTGCCGGCGACGCTGCCGTTCAACCCGTTGGACGTATAGAACTGCAGCCCCGGCTGCGTCGTGTAGACCTCCAGAAACCGTCCCGATGCCGGATCGTACGCACGCGCGGCGAACGCCGGCGCGGGCTGGCCGCCGTGGTCGAGCACCCAGTTCTGGTCGTACCCGTGCGCAATGGCGAGCTGCGGATCACGATCGCGCAGACGCGCGCCGATCGGCGTCAGCTGGCGCAGGTCCATCGGCGTGCCGGCCACGCTCGCCAGCGCGCCGGTCGGAATCGACGTCGCATCGGTCGGCGTGAAGCGCGCCGCGGCGATCTCGATCAGTTGCCGTTCGACACTGCCGCCGTCGTGCCCCGCGAGATTGAAATAGCTGTGGTTGGTCAGGTTGACGACCGTGTCCCGGTTCGTCGTCGCGCGATAGTCGATGCGGATCAGGTCGTCGCGCGTCAGCGTGTAGGTCACGTCGGTGGTCAGCGTGCCGGGAAAGCCGTTTTCGCCATCGGGGCTCACGTAACGCAGCGTCACGCTCGAACCGTCGGCGTCGCTGCGCGTGCCCGTCACCGTCCACACCTTCGCGTCGAAACTATTGGGGCCGCCATGCAGCGTATTCGGCGGATCGTTGACCGGCAGCGTCCAGGTCTTGCCGTCGAGCACGAAGCGCCCGCGTGCGATGCGGTTCGCATAGCGGCCGATCAACGCACCGAAATGGATGTTGCCGTTGTGCGCCTCGTAGTCGCGCAGCGAATCGAAGCCGAGCACGATATCGGCGGGCTTGCCGTTGCGGTCCGGCACGTCGAGCGCCGTCACGATGCCGCCGTACGTGATGATCTTCAGCGTCACGCCGTGCGCGTTCGCGAGCGTGTACTGGCTGACCGGCTGGCCGGCCGCGGTGGTGCCGTAATGCGCACGGCTGACGGACACGTCGGGCGCGGCCGCTGCGGCCGATGCCGTCGACGCAGCGTTCGAGCCGAGAGCAAACGTTGCGCATGCACAGATCGCGAGCACCGGCCGCCGTGTCGAGAGCGGGTTCATGGACGACCTCCGAAACGGTTGTGTCCATCGCGCCGCGCAATCCGCATGCCTGCCGGGCGCGCGACGATCGCGCGCGACCACCGCCGCAAACGAAAACGGCCGCCCGAAGGCGGCCGCATCGATCAACCTTAGCGCAGCGCTTACTTGCTGTAGTCGTACACCCCGCGCCCCGTCTTCCGCCCGAGGCGCCCTGCCGTCACCATCTCGCGCAGCAGCGGGCACGCACGATACTTCGGATCCCCGAAGTCCTTCAGGAACACGTCCATCACCGCGAGGCACACGTCGAGCCCAACCAGATCCGCGAGCGCAAGCGGCCCGATCGGATGGTTCGCGCCCAGCTTCATCCCCTGGTCGATCTCCTCGGCCGACGCGATCCCTTCGGCGAGCACGAAGAATGCCTCGTTGATCATCGGCACCAGGATGCGGTTGACGACGAACCCGGGCGAATTGCGCACGCCGATCGGCGACTTGTCGAAGCGCTCCGTCAGCGCGCGCACCGCGGCCGCGGTCGCGTCGCTCGTCTGCAGCCCGCGGATGATCTCGACGAGCGGCATCAGCGGCACCGGATTGAAGAAGTGCATGCCGACGAAGCGCGACGGGTCGGCCAGCGGCGCGGCGAGCGCGGTGATCGAGATCGACGACGTGTTGGTCGCGACGATGGCGTCCGCGCGCACCACCGCTTCGATCTGCTTCAGGATGCGCGCCTTCAGCTCGACGTTCTCGGTGGCCGCCTCGATCACGATGTCGGCCGCGGCCAGCCGCTGGTAGTCGGTCGACGTCTCGATGCGCGCGAGCGCGGCGTCGCGCGTCGCAGCGTCGAGCTTGTCCTTCGACACGAGCCGCTCGAGGCTGCCCTTCAGCGTGGCGACGCCCTTCGCGAGCGCCGCGTCGTTGACGTCGATCATCACGACGTTGAGTCCCGCAACGGCCGCGGTTTGCGCGATGCCGTTGCCCATGGTGCCGGCGCCGATGACGCCTACGGTTTCGATGGCCATGACGATTCCTGTGGTCGGGTGCTGAGCGCTCGATTATTGAAGGTTCTCGAAGATCGCGGCAATGCCCTGCCCGCCGCCGATACACATCGTCACGAGCGCGTAACGGCCGCCGATGCGCTTCAGTTCATACAGCGCCTTCACGGTGATCAACGCGCCGGTCGCGCCGATCGGGTGACCGAGCGAGATGCCCGAGCCGTTCGGGTTCACCTTCGCCGGATCGAGCCCCAGCTCCTTCGTCACCGCGCACGCCTGCGCGGCGAACGCCTCGTTCGCCTCGATCACGTCGAGATCGGCGACCGTCAGCCCCGCGCGCTCGAGCACCTTCTGCGTCGCCGGCACCGGGCCGATGCCCATGTACGCCGGATCGACGCCCGCATGCGCATACGCCACGAGCCGCGCGAGCGGCTTCACGCCCTGCGCGCGCGCCGCATCCGCGCTCATCATCAGCACCGCGGCGGCCGCGTCGTTGATGCCCGACGCGTTGCCGGCCGTCACCGTGCCGTTCTCCTTCTGGAACACCGGCTTGAGCTTCGTGAAATCGTCGGCGCTCGCGTCGTTGCGCACGTGCTCGTCGGTATCGAACTGCACTTCGCCCTTGCGCGTGCGAATCGCGATCGGCAGGATCTGGTCCTTGAAGCGTCCTTCCGCGATTGCGCGCGCCGCGCGACGGTGCGATTCGAGCGCGAGCGCATCCTGCTCGTCGCGCGAGATGCCGTACTTGCGCGCGACGTTCTCCGCCGTCACGCCCATGTGGATCGTCTGGAACGGGTCGTGCAGCGCGCCGAGCATCATGTCGACGAGCTTCGCATCGCCCATCCGCTGCCCGAACCGCGCGGCCGGCACGGTGTACGGCGCGCGGCTCATGTTTTCCGCGCCGCCGGCGATCGCGACGTCGGCATCGCCGAGCAGGATCGTCTGCGCAGCCGACACGATCGCCTGCAGGCCCGAGCCGCACAGCCGGTTCACGGTCAGCGCGGGCGTGTGCTGCGCAACGCCGCCGTCGATCGCCGCAACCCGCGCCAGATACATGTCCTTCGGCTCGGTGTTCACGACGTGGCCGAACACCACGTGGCCGACCGCGTCGCCGGGCACGTTCGCGCGCGCCAGCACTTCGCGCACGACCTTCGCGCCGAGTTCCGTCGGCGCGAAGTCCTTCAGGCTGCCGCCGAAATCGCCGATCGCGGTGCGAACGCCGCTCACCACCACCACTTCCTTTGCTGCTTGGCTCATCATCTCTCTCCAGTTCGGTCGCGCACGCATGCGCGGTCACGCATTACATGTTCGGGTAGTTCGGCCCGCCGCCGCCTTCCGGCGTGACCCACACGATGTTCTGCGTCGGGTCCTTGATGTCGCAGGTCTTGCAGTGCACGCAGTTCTGCGCGTTGATCACGAGGCGATCGCTGCCGTCGTCGTTCTTCACGAACTCGTACACCGCCGCCGGGCAGAACCGGCTTTCCGGCCCCGCGTACGTGCGCAGGTTCACGTTCACCGGCACGTTCGCATCCTTCAGCGTCAGGTGCGCCGGCTGGTTCTCCTCGTGGTTCGTGTTCGAGATGAACACCGACGACAGCCGGTCGAACGTCAGCTTGCCGTCCGGCTTCGGATACTCGATCGGCTCGCACTGCGACGCCGGCTTCAGCATCTCGTGGTCCGCGTGCTTGTGATGCAGCGTCCACGGCACGTTGCCGCCCATCACCTTCTGCTCGAGGCCGACCATCAGCGTGCCCAGGTACAGCCCCTTCGCCATCCACTGCTTGAAGTTGCGTGCGCGGTACAGCTCGGTGTACAGCCACGACTGCTTGAAGGCGTCTGGGTATGCATTCAGTTCGTCCGCCTGACGGCCGGCCTGCACCGCATCGAACGCAGCGTCGGCCGCCAGCATCCCGGTCTTGATCGCCGCGTGGCTGCCCTTGATCCGCGACGCGTTCAGGAAGCCCGCGTCGTCGCCGATCAGCGCGCCGCCCGGGAACACCGTCTTCGGCAGCGACAGCAGCCCGCCCGCGGTGATCGCGCGCGCGCCGTACGACACGCGCTTGCCGCCTTCGAGGAACGCGCGGATCGACGGATGCGTCTTGTAGCGCTGGAATTCCTCGAACGGCGACAGGTACGGGTTCGTATAGCCGAGGCCGACCACGAAGCCGACCACGACCTGGTTGTTGTCCATGTGGTACAGGAACGAGCCGCCGTAGGTGTCGGCCTTCAGCGGCCAGCCGGCGGTGTGGATCACGAGGCCCGGCTTGTGCTTGGCCGGATCGATTTCCCACAGCTCCTTGATGCCGATCCCGTACGCCTGCGGATCGGCGTTCGCGTCCAGCTTGAACTTCGAGATCAGCTGGCGGCCGAGGTGGCCGCGGCAGCCTTCGGCGAACAGCGTGTACTTCGCGTGCAGCTCCATGCCGAGCTGGAAGTTCTCGGTCGGCTCGCCGTCCTTGCCGATGCCCATGTTGCCGGTGGCGACGCCCTTCACGGAGCCGTCGTCGTTGTACAGGATCTCGGCGGCCGGAAAGCCCGGGAAGATCTCGACGCCCAGCGCCTCGGCCTGCTGGCCCAGCCAGCGCGTGACGTTGCCGAGCGAAATCACGTAGTTGCCGTGGTTCTTGAAGTTGTCCGGCAGCGCCCAGTTCGGCGTCTGCATCGCGCTCTTCTCGGACAGGAACAGGAAGCGGTCCTCGGTCACCTCGACGGTGAGCGGCGCGCCCCGTTCCTTCCAGTCGGGGAACAGCTCGCTGATCGCGCGCGGGTCCATCACCGCGCCCGACAGGATGTGCGCGCCGATTTCCGAGCCCTTCTCGAGCACGCACACGCCGATCTCGGCGCCTTTTTCAGCGGCGAGCTGCTTGAGCCGGATCGCCGCGGACAGCCCGGCAGGGCCGCCGCCGACGATCACGACGTCGTATTCCATCGATTCGCGCGGGCCGTATTGCGCGAGCAAGTCCTGGGTGGTCAAAATACTGTCTCCTCCTGCGCTCCGACCGTGGCGGTCAGAACTGGTCTTCCGTCAACGCGAGCACGCCCTCGCCGCCCCTCGCGCCGACGATCGACGCTTCGAGCCCGCCCGCCTGCACGAGAATGTGTTCCGCATAGAACTGCGCGATCGCGATCTTCGCGTCATAGAACGCCGGATCGTTCGCGCGGTTCGCATGCGCCGCCACCAGCGCGCGCGCCATCTGCCACCCGCACAGCACCACGCCCGCCAGCTTCAGGTACGGCACGCTGCCCGCGAACACCGCGTTCGGGTCCTGCTTCGTGTTCGCCACCACGTAATCGACCACCGCCGACAGCGAGCGCGCGCCCTTCTCCAGCTGCGCCTTCATCGACGCCGCCGCCGCGCCGTCGAACTTGGCGAGCGCATCGACGGTTGCGTCGATCTCGCCGAGCAGCGCCTTCGCCACCGCGCCGCCGTCGCGCACCGTCTTGCGGCCCACCAGGTCGTTCGCCTGGATCGCCGTCGTCCCTTCGTAGATCGCCAGGATTCGCGCGTCGCGGTAGTACTGCGCCGCGCCCGTCTCCTCGATGAAGCCCATCCCGCCGTGCACCTGCACGCCCAGGCTCGCGACGTCGTTCACCATCTCCGTGCTCCAGCCCTTCACGACCGGCGCAAGATACTCGTAGATCGCCTGATGGCGCGCCCGCGTCGCCTCGTCCGGATGACGATGCGCCATGTCGCTGTGCGCGGCCGCCACATAGGCCAGCGCCCGCGCGCCTTCGGTCAGCGCGCGCATCATGCCGAGCATCCGGCGCACGTCCGGATGGTGGATGATCGCCACCGACTGCTTCGCCGAGCCGTCCACCGGCCGGCTCTGCACGCGCTCCTTCGCGAACGCCGCCGCCTTCTGGTACGCGCGATCGGCCACGCCGATGCCCTGCATCCCGACGCCGAAGCGCGCCGCGTTCATCATGATGAACATGTATTCGAGGCCGCGATTCTCCTCGCCGACCAAGTAGCCGATCGCGCCGCCGTGATCGCCGTACTGCAGCACCGCGGTCGGGCTCGCCTTGATGCCGAGCTTGTGCTCGATCGACACGCAGTGCACGTCGTTGCGCGCGCCGAGGCTGCCGTCGTCGTTGACCAGGAACTTCGGCACGATGAACAGCGAAATCCCCTTCACGCCTTCCGGCGCGTTCGGCGTGCGCGCCAGCACGAGGTGGACGATGTTCTCGGCCATGTCGTGCTCGCCCCACGTGATGAAGATCTTGGTGCCGAACACCTTGTACGACCCGTCGCCCTGCGGCTCGGCGCGCGAGCGCACCAGCGCGAGGTCGGAGCCGGCCTGCGGCTCGGTCAGGTTCATCGTGCCGGTCCATTCGCCCGAGATCAGCTTCGGCACGTAGCGCTGCTTCTGCTCGTCGGTGCCCGCCGTCAGGAGCGCCTCGATCGCGCCGTCGGTCAGGAGCGGACACAGCGCGAACGACAGGTTCGCCGCGTTCAGCATCTCGATGCACGGCGTCGCGATCAGCTTAGGCAGCCCCTGGCCGTCATACTCGGCCGGATGCTGCAGCCCCTGCCAGCCGCCTTCGACGAACTGGCGGAACGCGTCCTTGAAGCCTGGCGTCGCGCTCACGGCGCCGTCCTTCCAGCTGCTCGGGTCGCGGTCGCCGTCGACGTTCAGCGGCGCCAGCACTTCGCCGCAGAACTTCGCGGATTCGTCGAGCACGGCCTGCGCGGTGTCGAAGCCCGCATCCTCGAAACCCGGCAGCTGCGCGACGGCGTCGATGCCGGCCAGTTCCTTCAGCACGAACAGCATGTCCTTGACGGGGGCGGTATAGCTCATGGTCGTTGTTCCAAATCAGGCAGTGAATGAAGCGCGCGGCCCGCGCGGCTGCGGCAAAACCGGCCAGCACCAGGCGACGTCGTGGCCCATCGTAATGCCGACGCGGCCGTTTCCCATTGTCATATCCGGCCCACCTACTGACAAAATCGGCCACACGATGCGCGCATGCCGACACCCGAACCCGGCCCTTGCGCAGCGTGTGCCGACGCGGATTTCCACGGGGCCGACGCGGCCACGGCACGCCGATCGGGCGGCCGGGGCGGCGCGCCGGTCATCGCGATGGACGCCTTCTATGGGAAAACCCTAGGGCCTGCGCGCGCTGCGCATTTCGCATGCCGGTGCCGCGCTGCACGATGCGCGGCAGACTGGCCGCGTCGGCCGCCGATCCGGATGCCGCGCCGAGACGCGCGCGTCGACGAAACACAGCGGCGCGGCAAAAGACAGCCGCGATGCGACCGCGTGCTGCCCTTGTCCGACGCAGGCGCGCGGCGCCCGGACCGCGTCGGCGCCGCACCGCGAACGACCGTTCATCCTGTGATGCAATCTCGCAACCGGTCCACGAAACACAGGCATGATTCTGGTAACTTGACGCACCGGCCCGAGCGCTTCGCGACGGCCATCACCCATCTTTCATACCATGACACTACAGATTGGGATTCCTCTGGAGACAGCCACCGGCGAACGGCGCGTTGCGACCGTGCCCGAGGTGGTCGAGAAACTGATCAAGCTGGGGTTTGCGGTGGCCGTCCAAAGCGGCGCCGGTGCCGGCGCGAACTTCGACGACGACGCCTATCGCGCGGCCGGCGCGAGCATCGCCGCCACGGCAGCCGAGCTGTGGTCCGGCAGCGACATCGTGTTCAAGGTGCGCCCGCCGAGCGCCGACGAAGTCGCGCTGATGCGCGAAGGCGGCATGCTGATCGGTTTCGTGTGGCCGGCGCAGAACCCCGACCTGATGCAGCAGCTCGCGGCGAAGCGCGCGACCGTGCTCGCGATCGATTCGCTGCCGCGCACGCTGTCGCGCGCGCAGAAGATGGACGCGCTGACGTCGATGGCCGGCATCAGCGGCTACCGCGCGGTGATCGAGGCCGCGCATGCGTTCGGCCGCTTCCTGAACGGGCAGGTCACGGCGGCCGGCAAGATCCCGCCGGCGAAGGTCTTCATCGCCGGCGCGGGCGTGGCCGGCCTCGCCGCGATCGGCACGGCCGCGAGCCTCGGCGCGATCGTGCGTGCGAACGACACGCGCGCCGAAGTGGCCGATCAGGTGAAGTCGCTGGGCGGCGAATTCGTCAAGGTCAACTACGAAGAGGAAGGCTCGGGCGGCGGCGGCTACGCGAAGGTGATGAGCGAAGGCTTCCAGCAGGCGCAGCGCGCGATGTATGCGCAGCAGGCGAAAGACGCCGACATCATCATCACGACCGCGCTGATCCCCGGCAAGCCGGCGCCGAAGCTGATCACCGCCGAGATGGTGCAGTCGATGAAGCCCGGCAGCGTGATCGTCGACATGGCCGCCGAACAGGGCGGCAACTGCGAGCTGACGGTGCCCGGCGAGGCGGTCGTGCGCCACGGCGTGACGATCGTCGGCTATACCGATCTCGCGTCGCGCCTGTCGCGGCAGTCGTCCACGCTGTATGCGACCAACCTGCTGCGCGTGCTCGAGGAGCTGTGCAAGGGCAAGGACGGCACGATCGACGTCGACTTCGACGACGACGCGATCCGCGGCCTGACCGTCATCAAGGAAGGCACCGTCACCTGGCCGGCACCGCCGCTCAAGCAGCCGGCCGTCGCGCCCAAGCCCGCGGCCGGCGCACCCGCCGCGGCCGCGCCGGCGAAGTCCAAGAGCCACGGCCACAGCAGCGAGCCGATGTCGGCCAAGGCGCTCGCGATCGTGTTCGCGGTCGGCGCGCTCGCGTTCCTGCTGGTCGGCCAGTTCGCGCCGGCCAGCTTCCTGTCGCACTTCACGGTGTTCGTGCTCGCGTGCTTCGTCGGCTACATGGTGATCTGGAACGTCACGCCGTCGCTGCACACGCCGCTGATGAGCGTGACCAACGCGATCTCGTCGATCATCGCGATCGGCGCGCTCGTGCAGGTCGCGCCGCCGACGGCCGAGCTGGCCAATGCCGGCGATCGTCCGTCGGGGCTGATCCTCGGCCTCGCGGTCGGCGCGCTGACGCTCACCGCCGTCAACATGTTCGGCGGCTTCGCGGTCACGCGCCGCATGCTCGCGATGTTCCGCAAATAAGGGGACGACAACCATGACTTCCAATCTGACCACCGTCTCCTATATCGGCGCCGCGATCCTGTTCATCCTGAGCCTCGGCGGGCTCGCCAACCCTGAAACCGCGCGCCGCGGCAACCTGCTCGGGATGATCGGCATGCTGATCGCGGTGCTGGCCACCGTCGCCGGGCCGCGCGTGTCGGCAGCGGGCATTCCGTACGTGATCGCCGCGCTTGTCGTCGGCGGCGCGGTCGGCCTCTATGCCGCGAAGAAAGTGCAGATGACGCAGATGCCGGAGCTGGTCGCGCTGATGCACAGCCTGGTCGGCCTCGCCGCATGCCTGGTCGGCTTCGCGAGCTACGTCGACACGTCGCTGCAGTTCGTCGGCGCCGAGAAGGCGATCCACGAGGTGGAGATCTACGTCGGCATCCTGATCGGCGCGATCACCTTCGCGGGCTCGATCGTCGCGTTCGGCAAGCTGTCGGGCAAGATCGGCGGCAAGCCGCTGCTGCTGCCGGCACGGCACTGGCTGAACCTCGCCGCGCTGCTGGTGGTGATCTATTACGGCCGCGCGTTCCTGCATGCGGAAACCATCCAGGACGGCATGCTGCCGCTCGTCGTGATGACGGTGATCGCGCTGCTGTTCGGCGTGCACATGGTGATGGCGATCGGCGGCGCGGACATGCCGGTGGTCGTGTCGATGCTCAACAGCTACTCGGGATGGGCCGCGGCCGCGACCGGCTTCATGCTCGGCAACGACCTGCTGATCGTGATCGGCGCGCTGGTCGGCTCGTCGGGCGCGATCCTGTCGTACATCATGTGCCACGCGATGAACCGCAATTTCATCAGCGTGATCGCGGGCGGCTTCGGCAGCGCCGCGGGCGCACCGGCGGCCGCCGGCGGCGCCGCGCAACCGGCCGGCGAAGCCGTCGCGGTGAGCGCGACGGAGACGGCCGAGCTGCTGCGCGAAGCGAAGCGCGTGATCATCGTACCCGGCTATGGGATGGCGGTGGCGCAGGCGCAGCACACGGTGTTCGAGCTGACCAAGCTGCTGCGCGAGAAGGGCGTCGACGTGCGCTTCGCGATCCACCCGGTCGCCGGGCGGATGCCGGGGCACATGAACGTGCTGCTCGCGGAAGCGGAGGTGCCGTACGAGATCGTGCACGAGATGGAGGACATCAACGGCGAGTTCGGCCAGGTCGACGTGGTGCTGGTGCTCGGCGCGAACGACGTGGTGAACCCGGCCGCGCAGGACGACCCGACGAGCCCGATCGCGGGCATGCCGGTGCTCGAGGTGTGGAAGGCGAAGACGTCAATCGTGATGAAGCGCAGCATGGCGTCCGGCTATGCCGGCGTCGACAATCCGCTGTTCTACAAGGACAACAACCGCATGTTGTTCGGCGACGCGAAGTCGATGCTCAACGAAATCTTCGGCGCGTTGAAAGCCTGATCGCGGCGGCGCGCGCGGCCGGCGGCACGCCGGCTTGCGCCGCGCACGAATGCGATGACCGTCGGCCCGTCCCGCAGCGATGCGCGACGGGCCGACGCGCATGTGCGCCATCGGTACGGGGCCGGCAAGATAGCGGCCCGGCTGGGATGCCGTCCATGGGAGCGCGGCAAGGATGCCGGTTATGGGAAAGCGCTACGTGCGCCGCCGATACGTGCCGGGCGTGCTGCCCGTCCAGTGCCGGAACGCGCGATGAAACGCGCTCGGATCGTCGAAGCCGAGATCGGCGCCGATCGCCGCGATCGTGTCGTGGGTGTCGGTGAGCCGCTGGATCGCGATGTCGCGCCGCAGTTCGTCCTTCAGCACCTGGAACGTCGTGCCTTCGGCCAGCAGGTGGCGGCTCAGCGTGCGCACCGAGCAGTGCAGGCTCGCGGCGGCTTCCTCGATCGTCGACAGGTCGGGCAGCCGGCCCGACAGATACTGCCGCACGCGATGGCAGACGAGCTGCTCGCTGAACGATTCGAAGATCCAGTCGCCGGGCGCGCGGGCGAGGAATTTCCGCAGGTTGCGCTTGCTTTGCCGGATCGGCACGTCGAGGTAGCCGGCGCTGAAGCGCATCAGCGTGCGGCTGCAGTCGAACTGCACCGGCCCCGAAAAGAAGTAGAGATGGTCGACCGCATGGCGCGGCCGCGGACACGCGAACTCGACCTGCAGCAGCGGAATCTTCTGGCCGATCAGCCAGGAACACACGCCGTGCACGAGCTTGAGCATCAGCTCCTGGCCGAGCGGGCCAAGCGGGCCGAGGGCCGGATTCGGCCGGATCACGACCTGGCCGATCAGGCCATCGCGCTTCGATTCGACGTAGAAATCGTCGAGCAGGATGTGGAAGAACTGACCGAAGCGATGCAGCGCCGTTTCGAGGTTGCGGGCATCGAGCAGGCTGAGGCACAGGTATTTCAGCGTGCCGCCGCGCAGCGGGCGCGAGAAGATGCCGGGCATTTCGTCGTCGAGGTCGATCGCAAGCGTCCGGTACAGCGTCGAGAACTGCTCCTCGGTCACGCGCGCATTCGGTTCGCCCTGCAGCTCGCTCGGGATGCCGGCCCCGCGCAGGTAGCGCTGGATCACGTCGGGCGGCAGGCCCGCACTCGCGAGGAAACCGTTGACGAGGGAAATCGGCACCGTCGCGCTCGGCGACGGCAGCGCACGCCCAGGCTGGGCGGGAGGTGAATCTGTACCGGTCATCGCGTCCCCGTCGGTCGAACCGCTCGCATTGTACTTGAGCGGCCCATGGCGGGCTTGCGGGGCTTTCCGGTGTTTCGGGGCTTTCGGGACGACCGCGCGGCGCATGCGCACCATCACTGCGCGTGGCTGAGTTCCCGCCGCAGGATCTTGCCGACGGTCGATTTCGGCAGCCGCTCGACGAAACGGATCACCTTCGGCACCTTGTACGCCGCGAGGTTCGCGCGGCAATGCGCGACGATCTCGGCCTCGCCGACGGTCGCGTCGGGCGCGAGCACCACGAACAGCTTCGGCGCCTCGCCGGTGCGCTCGTCCGGCACGCCGATGCACGCGCATTCGGCCACGCCCGGGAACGCGGTCGCCACCGCTTCCACCTCATTCGGGTAGACGTTGAAGCCCGACACGATCACCATGTCCTTCTTGCGGTCGACGATCTTCAGGAAGCCCTGGTCGTCGAACACGCCGATGTCGCCGGTGCGGAAGTAGCCGTCCGCGGTGAACGCCCGCGCGTTCGCTTCCGGCTGCTGCCAGTAGCCGCGCATCACCTGCGGCCCCTTCACGCAGACTTCGCCGGGCGCGCCGATGCCGGCCTCTCGGTCGTTGTCGTCGAGCAGCTTCACGTCGGTGGACGGCAGCGGCAGGCCCGTGGTGCCCGTGAACGCGTCGATGGACGGCGGATTGAACGTGACCACCGGCGAGGTTTCCGACAGCCCGTAGCCTTCGCGGATGAAGCAGCCCGTCACGGCCTTCCAGCGCGCCGAGATCACGTCGATCACCGCCGTGCCGCCGCCCGCCGACAGCGTGAGGCGCGACCAGTCGATCTCCTTCAGTCGCGGGTGGTTCGCGAGCCCCGCGTACAGCGTGTTCACGCCGACGAACACCGTCGGCCGCGCGGCCTTCAGCACGTCGATGAACGCGTCGAGGTCCCGCGGATTGGCGACAAGCCAGTTCTCCGCACCGATCGCGAAATAGGACAGGAAATTCACCGTCAGCGCGAAGATGTGATACAGCGGGATCGCGGTGACGACGACTTCCTCGCCCGGCCGCTGCGCATCGAACACGAACACGCCGAACTGCGCGATGTTCGCGAGCAGGTTGCGGTGCGACAGCGCGGCGCCCTTCGACAGCCCGGTGGTGCCGCCCGTGTACTGGAGCAGCAGCAGGTCGTCGCCGCCGAGCGCAACCGGCGCGCGTTGCAGCGCCGCGCCGGCCGCGAACGCGTCGGCGAGCGCGAGCGAGCCGGGCGGCAGCGCCGCGCACGCGCCGGCCGGCGCATCGACGACGCCGAGATCGCCGCGGCCCACGGTGAGCACGGTGCGCACGCGCGTCTTGCCGACCACGTCGGCAAACGTGGCCATCGACCCGCCGCACACGACCGCCACTTCGACGCCCGCGTCGTTGAGCTGGTGCTCGAGCTCGCGCGCGGTATAGAGCGGATTGACGTTGACCTGGACGGCGCCGATCTTCGCGACGGCGATGAAGACGACCGGAAACGCGAGCACGTTGGGCAGCATCACGGCCACGCGATCGCCCTTGCGGACCCCGACGACCTGCTGCAGATAGGCGGCCAGCGCGGTCGACAGGCGGTCGACGTCCGCATAGGTCAGCGTCTGGCCCGACGCGTGGAACGCCGGCTTGCCGGCGAACCGGCGCATCGCGTCGTCCAGCAGCGCATTCATCGAGGGATGGCGATCGGCGTCGATCTCGGCGGGGATCGCGCCATATGACGCGGTCCAGTGTCTCTTCGTCATGTCCTGCTCCTCGGGGGACGGCGCCACGCGGCGCCGTTCGCACGGCGGCCCGCGCATCGGATGCACGCGGGCCGTCGCCTGACCGACGAATATCGCGCGCGCGGCCCGCTTTGAAAATGATTCGCGCGGCCGTAAAGATGATCGAAACGGACACACCGGCACGCCAGTCCGTAAACCGCAAACCCGCCTGCCCGGGCAGCGACACAATGCGCACGCAGGCGCCGGATCAGGGTGAACCCTATGGCGCGGCCGCGCGTTCGGGGGCAGAATCGCGTACCCGGAATCGGTATCGAATCGGACGTACACCCAGCCATGCCGCGCACCGCGCACCTCACCCCGACGGCCGCCCGCGCGGCGGCGCTGCCCGAGACCCTGCCCGCCCATGCGTTGCGCGACAAGCGCTTTTCGCCGGCGAAGCTCGCCGTGCTCGTCGACGTCGCGCGCGAGCTCGGCCTCGATTCGTCGGCGGTGCTCGCCGGCACGGGCCTGTCGCCGGAGGCCGTCGCCGATCCGTTCACGCTCACGTCGTCGCAGCAGTTCCTGACGGCCGCGAGCAACGCGATCCGCGGATACGGCAACCCGGATCTCGGCGTGCGGGTCGGGCACCGGCTGCACGCGTCGAGCTACGGGATGTACGGCTACGCGATGCTCTGCTCGGAATCGATGGCCCACGCATTCGACTCGGCCGTCAAATACCACCAGCTCGCGAACCGCATGCTCGAGATCCGCTGGGTCGTGCAGGACGACACGGCGTCGTGGCTGTTTCCCGACCCGCACGAAGCCGCGCTGGCCGGCCCCGATCTGCCGCTGTACCGCTTCCTGATCGACATGCAGTTCGCGCTGCACGTGACGATCATCAAGGACGTGATGGGCGCGTGGTGCGTGCCGGCGCGTGCGCAGTTCACGCAGCCGGAGCCGCCGCACGCGGCCATGCTGTCCGACGCGCTCGAATGCCCGCTCGCGTTCGATCAGCCGCGCAACCGGCTCAGCTACCCGGCCGCGTGGCTCACGCGCGCGCCGCAGCTCGCGAACCCGATCACCGCCGCGCAGGTGTCGTCGCACTGCGCGCGGCTGCTCGACGAACTGCGCACCCAGTCGGGCGTCACGCGCCGCGTCTACCAGGAACTCACGCGCATGCCGGGGCAGTTCCCGGACCTCGACGCGATCGCACAGACGCTGTGCATCACCGCGCGCACGCTGCGCCGCAAGCTCGAGGCCGAAGGCACGTCATACAGCGAACTGCTGACGAGCGTGCGCAAGGCACTGGCGATCGATTACCTGAGCACGACCACGCTCAGCACCGAGGACATCGCGGCGACGCTCGGCTTCAGCGACGCGGTGGGGTTCCGCCACGCGTTCAAGCGCTGGACCGGCAAGACGCCGACCGAAGTACGGCGCAAGCGCGGCACGTGACGCGCGGGACATGACTCGTGCGCCGCGCCCGTGCGGGCCGCGCATGCACGGTCATTGCGGATCGCCGGGCGCCGGCTGCGCGATCGTGAGCGCGAACTCGAACACCGCCCCACGCCCGGCCCGGTCGACCAGCCGGATCGCGCTGCCGTGCAGCAGCAGCATCCGGTGGACGATCAACAGCCCGAGCCCGCCGTTCGTCGCCATGCCGCCGCTGGCGGGCCGCTGCGGTCGCTGGAACAATCCTGCGCGGCGCGCCAGCGGGATCCCTGCGCCGGTGTCCGACACGGTCACCACCACGCGGTCGTCGCGCGGCGTCAGCGCGACTTCGATTGCGCCGTGCTGCGGCGTGTGCCGCAACGCGTTGTCGAGCAGGTTGGTCAGCACGCGCTCGATCATCCCGAGATCCGCCGACACGTTCGGCACGCGCAGCGGAATCCGCGCATGGAGCGCGACGTCGCGCGCCTTCGCGGCCAGCTCGAATTTCTGGAACACGTCCTGCACGAGATCGACGAGCGAGAACGGTTCGCGCTCGGGCTGCACGCCGCCCGATTCGAGCCGCGCGAGCTCGAACAGCGCCTGCGCGAGCCGGCCGACCTTCGCGCTCTGCGCGAGCGCGATCGACAGGTAGCGCCGGCGCTCGGCGTCGCCGAGCGAGTCGGTCTTCAGCGACAGCGTCTCCAGGTAGCCGTGCAGCGACGTGAGCGGCGTGCGCAGGTCGTGCGAGATGTTCGTGATCAGCTCGCGCCGCTGCTGGTCCTGCCGCGTCAGCGCGCGCCATTGCTCGCCGATCCGGTCGGCCATCTGCGCGTACGTCGATTCGAGCAGCGCGATGTCATCGCCGCGCCGCCCGGGCGACGAGCGCGGCACGGCCGGCTGCGTGTCGGGCTCGCCGTCCGCGTCGAAGCGGCGCATCGCGTCGGTCAGCCGGCGCAGCGGGCGCGTGATGAAGCTGAACGCGGTCAGGCCCGCCAGCAGCCCGAACAGCGCGACGAGCGCCATCGACCACAGCGTCGTGCGCAGCACGTTGCCGGCGTCGAACCGCGCCGCGAGCCTGTCGTGCGCCTCGCCGAGCAGCACCACGTAGATGTAGCCCGCCGGCGCCTGCCCTGCGCGGCGCAGCGGCGCGGCGCTGAAGATCTTGCGCGCGCTCGGGCTGCGCGGATCGTCGCCGAGGATCGGCAGCGGCTCGCCCGCGAGAAAGCGCTGCACCGGCGCGAGATCGACGCGGCCGCGCTTCACGTGCCCGGGCGGCGCATCGTCGCCCTTGATCCGCCCCGCGTCGTCGAGCAGGTAAACCTCGACGCTCGGGTTCACGCCCATCAGCTGGCCGAACAGCGTGCGCACGGCGTCCGGGCGCAGGCCGTTCGCGTCCGTCAGCGGCGTGATGTTCGCGATGTGCGCGGCGAGATCGCGCGACAGGCCCTGCACGACTTCCATCTCGCGCATGTCGTTCGCGCGGATCTGCAGCCACGCCGACGCGCCCGAGCACGCGAGCAGCAGCACCGAGAACACGAGCGACAGCCGCTGGGTGAGCGTCAGCTTCATGGCCCGTCCCGCTGGCCCGGCGCGGCCAGCTTGTAGCCGCGTCCCCATACGGTGAGGATCCGCACGGGCTCGGCCGGGTCCGCCTCGATCTTCGCGCGCAGTCGGTTGATGTGGGTGTTGACCGTGTGCTCGTAGCCTTCGTGCTGGTAGCCCCACACCGCGTTCAGCAGGTCCATCCGCGAGAACACCTTGCCGGGATGCCGCGCGAAGAAATACAGCAGGTCGAACTCGCGCGGGGTCAGGTCGATGCGCACGCCGTCGACGCTCGCCTCGCGCGCGATCGGGTCGACCGACAGCCCCGCGACGTCGAGCGTGCCCGCGTCGACGCGCGAATCCCGCGCGAGCGCGTCGACGCGGCGCAGCAGCGCCTTGACCCGCGCGACCAGTTCGAGCACCGAGAACGGCTTCGCGAGATAGTCGTCGGCGCCGAGCTCGAGGCCGAGGATCCGGTGCACCTCGCTCGAGCGCGCGCTCGTGATGATGATCGGCGTGTAGCGCTGCATCCCGCGCGCGCGCCGGCAGATCTCGAGGCCGTCGACACCCGGCAGCATCAGGTCGAGGATCAGCGCGTCCCAGTTGCCCTGCTCGAGCAGCCGCAGACCCTCGGCGCCGTCCGCGCTGTGCACGACCTCGTAGCGCTCGTCGCGCAGGTGCAGGCTCAGCACGTCGGCGATGTCGGCGTCGTCCTCGACGATCAGGATGCGTTTGGCGTGATCCATGGCGAACGAGGCAGTGCGTCGGTAAGGGTGTCGGGCGCGCGAGCGCGGTAGTGGCCGCGGGCTGTGGCGGAGCGGCCGAGCGGCGGCGGCCGACACATCGTGCGGCCGCGATGCCGCCATTGTGCAAAATTCTGCGGCGGCAAGTGATCACAAATAGTTTAACTCTGGGGCGGGCCTGGGCCGGCAAGTCGTTCTTCCTTTCGTCCAGGCGCCGGACAGGCGGCAGCGCATGGCGCGATTACGTCGAACACGAGCGATACGCGTCGCGGTTACTGAGGAACCCGATGTCAACACTCTGCCGAAGCGGCATCGTCGATGCGTCTTGTTCGTACCCACAAACGAGCGCGGAAAATCGCAACCGGTTTTGATTCCCGACGCCAAATACCTCCCGGGAGTGCCGATCGTACGTGTACGCTGTTCAGCTATACATCGAGATCGGAAAATCCCGCACCGATCGCGTCGTTCAAGCCCGTACCACGGCCCGTTGGATCAGTCGACTCTCGGTCGACTGGCCGCCGGCTCAAGTCCGGCCGGCCCTATCAATGCAGAGGAATTACATGTCGCTTCTTGACCGCATGCTATCGCGTGCAACACCGCAAACCGGCAACGGCCGCCGAAGGGTCTTGGTGCGCGTCTGGCTCGACGACGAAGGTCGGGTGCGCGACCTGAAGGTCCGCCGAAGTTGTGGCGACCCGGTCGGCGACGAGCGCGCCCTCCATGCAATCGCCGTCATGCGCTTTCCACGCGGTCAGCTGGGTTCAGGAGGCGGCACGTCGCAGCGGTGGCACGATCTCAACTACGACGTCGACTGAGGTGCCGACGTTGAGCGGCATGCTCGTAAGCAGTCGATAAGTATCGTCCGGTCGTGGCCGGATGCGTTTGGCGGCGGTTCATCACGTCAATGCGCCTGGTACTCGCCCTGCCGAATGGACCATACAATTGCGCGCTTCACTGATGGCACTGAGCTTTACCAGGACTTCGTCGTAATTCAGTACGGTATCGATCGCCAGGACGTGACGCAGTTTGCGAATCTGCTTGATGGTCTTGTTGCCGAGCCGGATCGGAGCGGGGCCGCCGTCATCGACTTCGACTGGCCGCGCGCGCTCGACTGCGATGCCGCAGGTTCGCGCGATCGAATCAAGGAGGACCTCCAAGCGTTGCGAGCAGTCGCCTGACTCGATGCTTCCAGCGCGTTCGCCCACGTTATGGATGGATGGTTGCACCGTCCGTCAGGACGACCGCGCTTCCGGCGCCGCGATTCTCGTCGCTTGCATGCGCCACTTCGCCGGCGTCATCCCCACCTGCCGTTTGAACACGCGTTGGAACGCAGCCTCCGACCGATATCCGACCGTCTCGCCGATCTCCGCGACGGACATCGTCGTTTGCGCCAGCTTGCGCCCGGCAAGCGCCATGCGGATTTCCGTCAGCACATCGGTCGCCGAGCGGCTGATCGCCTCGTCGAAGTGGCGTGCGAACGTCGCGCGCGACATGTGGCAGCGCTCCGCCAGCTGCGCCAGCGTCCAGGGCTTTTCCGGCTCGTCGAACATCGCGGTGAGCGCCGGCTGCAGCCGATGGCGTTGCGCCAGCGCGAGCAGCCCACGCGGCGCGTGACCGGACTCGGACGCACTGCGCAGCGTCAACGCGAACAGCGCGCCGGACAGATGATCGACCACCGCCGCGCTGCCGGCACGTTGCTCCAGCGCTTCCTCACGCATCAATTCGATGACCCGCGCAAGCCGCGTGGCGGCAAACGCGGCGTCGCGCGTCTGTCCATCGCCGGCGGCGACGCTGCTCACGATCAGACGCCGAGGCAGATGGTCGCGCAGCAACTGCTGCGGGACGGCCGGCAGCACGAAGCGCCCGCACAGCACGTCGATGCTCGCGTCGGCGCCGCCGTTCGTCGTAATGGTCAGGCCGTTGCGGTGCCGCTCTTGCACCGCGCGCGGCGCGTCGCCGCTGCCGTCGTGCAGCCGGTGCGCACTGCCGGACGGGAACACCACGATGTCGCCGGCCTTCATTCGGAGCGTCGGTTCGTCCGCGCCGCCCGTCTCGCCTTCGACGACAGCCTCGCCGCGCAACAGGATGTGATACGGAAGCTCCCGCTCGTTCGACTCGGGATGGTCGATGCGCCACGGCGAACCGAAATGGCACCGTACGTCCAGCCGGCCGGTGACCGGCATCATCGACAGCAATCGGTCCAGCATGTCCATATGAGACGTTTGAGCATGAATTTGCACAAGTATGGCATTAAAAAACTCGGCCTGCATCCCTACACTGACTCCCATGCCATACGACATGGCTAAGCAGTTCAACCACTCAACTGAACGAAGGAGTCGATCATGTCCCGTCTCACCACCATTCGCCCTGAAGAAGCCACCGGCGCGGCAGCGGAAGTGTTCGCGAAGATCAAGAAGGCCGTCGGCAAGGTGCCCAATGCGTACGCCACCATCGGCACGCACAGCCCCGAAGCCCTCGGCGCGGCGCTCGCGTTCGACGCGGTCGTGGCTGCCGGCACGCTCGGCAAGGCCGACATCGAAGTCATCAAGCTGGCGGTCAGCGAACACGTGGGCTGTGACTATTGTGTCGCCGCGCATACGCTGATGGGCAAGCTGGCCGGACTGTCGAGCGACGCCATGAAGCAGGTGCGCGTCGGCGCGGCCACCGGCGACGCCAAGCGCGACGCGCTGGTGACCTATGTGCGTACGCTGGTCGGCACGCGCGGCACGGTGCCCGAGGCGGCCGTCGACGCCGTGCGCGCCGCCGGTTACACGGAGCGCCAGCTGATCGAGATCAGCCTGGCGATCGCGTCGATCACGTTCACGAACCTGGTCAATCGCGTCAACGATACGACGCTCGATTTCCCGGCCGTGGCGTAATGGCGCGTCGGTGTGCAGGCGCGGCGGTCGAACGCAGTCGATCCGACTGCGTTCGATCGTGAGGCCCGTGTCGCCGGCGGAATGTGCTGGCTGGCGGCGCCGCACTTCGATACCGCCTCTGTCACGCGCTGCGGATCACAAAGGTCGATCCGCAAAGTCTCAAACGCCAGTAACGATCAAGACGGGGAACGCTTTCGATCGACGCGCACTGAATTTGCCGCGTGCGT
Organism: Burkholderia ubonensis; assembly: GCF_001718695.1. Lineage (NCBI taxonomy): Bacteria > Pseudomonadati > Pseudomonadota > Betaproteobacteria > Burkholderiales > Burkholderiaceae > Burkholderia > Burkholderia ubonensis. The sequence goes on from NZ_CP013421.1 coordinate 762,866, forward strand.
CCCCTGCTGACCGGCCGCCGCAAGCCGATCGTCGCTGCGTGGCGAGCGGCACCGGTGCGGATGTGATCGTTCGATCGGTGTCGGCCCGTCCACCAATGGTCGGGCCACCGTGCAGGCCGGCTCGCGTCCGCTCAGCGTGGCGGCAGCCCGGCCGCGATCTGGTCCGCGAGGCGCCCCAGAATCGCGCTCAGCGCGGCGGCCTGCGCGGCCGCGCCGTGCTGCGTCAACGATGCGGTCAAGGTCGTCTCGCGGCTCGCGCTCACGCGCTCGGGCCGGCCCGCCAACACCGTCCATGCGGCCTCCAACGTCAACGTGCCGCCGTCGTCCGCATGCACGTCCAGCACCGTGACGACGAGCGTGCGCGTGTCGGGCGGCCGCGGCGCATCCGGCAGGACGACGGCTCCCGGCGGCAGGCGCGTCAGCAGGTCCTGCGCGAGCGTGCGCCGCATCATCCGGTCGAGCGGCCCGGCCCAGCGCGCGCCTTCGTCGATCCAGACACGGTTCGCCGAGCGCTGCACGACGACCTCGGGCCGGTCGAGCTCCGCCGGCACGTGCACGGCAGTCAGTTGTACCGGCTCGATGGGCTCGTCCGCGCGGATCGATGTAGCCGGCGTCGCACTCAACGCCACATAGCGCGTCGGCGGGCTGTGCCCGCATCCGGCGAGCACGGCGGCCAGCGCAACGACCGCCCATTTCATCGGGGCCGGCGCCGCTGCGTCGCCGGCCCGTCGCTTCGATCGACGGATCATGGCTTCTCCTTCGCTCTGCCGCGCACGAGCGCTTCGGGATGTCGGTCGAGATAGTCGGCCAGCGCACGCACCGAACGGGCGGTATCGGCGAGTTCGCGCAACACTGCGGGCACGCCGGTCTGCGTGGTGGCGTCGTCGCCGAGCGTCCGGCTGGCTGCGGCTGCGGCCTGGTCGGCGCTGTTCGCGGCGTCGCGCAGCTGCGCGACGAGCGGACCGATCTGCGGCGACACCTGCTGCAGCGTGCGGTCGATCTGCGCGACCGATCGGTCGAGATGCGCGAGGCTGTCGCGGATCTGCGGCGATGCGGTCAGCGCATTGAGCCGCGCCGCGATCGCGCGCACGTCGTCGCCGGTCTCCTTGATCGGCAGCGCGTCGAGCTTGCCGGCGATCGCGTTGGCGCGCGCGGCGATCGCACCGAAGTCGGCCGACGCGACGCTCGGAATCTCCGCCGGGCCGGCGCCACCGGAAAACGCGGCCGCCGAAGCGCCGGCGACGAAATCGAGGCTGACCATGCGCGGGCCGACGAGCGGCGGATCCTGCACCAGCCGCGCGCGCAGCCCGCGGGCGACGAGCCGTTCGAGCATGCCGTCGACGATGGGCCGCCAGTTGCCGTCGGCCGGCGGATGCACGCCGGTGATGCCGAGCGCCGACGGTTCGAGCGCGATCTGCACCGGCGTGCCGAGCTGCCCGGTGGCGGCGTCGTAACTCAGCCGCACGCGCGTGACCGTGCCGACCTGGAAGCCGCGCAGTTTCACCGGCGCGCCGTCCTTCAGCTCGCCGGCCGCACCGGCGAACCGAATCAAGTACGGCACCACCGGCCCATGCTCGGGCGCGAGCGCCGGGCGGCGCTCGGTGCCGTCGAAGTGCCGCGCCGGGGCGCCGGCGCCCGGCTCCATCACGATTTCCGGCCCGACGACGAGCGCGCGCAGCGAGGTCGGGTCGCTCATGTCCGGCTGCGCACCGCGCAGGAAAAAGCGCGTGCCGCTGAGCAGATACTTCTGCTGCGCGCGATCGATCTTCAACTCGACCTCCACATGCCGGCCGTCGGGCGACAACGCGATGCCCGCGACCTTGCCGACCTTCACGCCGCGCAGCGTCACGTCGGTATCGTCGACTTTCATTCCGTGCGCGTCGGAAAACATCACGGTGACGCTTTCCCCGCCCTGCGCGAGCGCCCGTATCCCGAGCCATCCGACCACGGCCAGCGTGGCGACGGGTACCGCCCAGATCAATCCCGGCCAACGACTGTGCCGCACCTCGGCGCGCGAGCGACGGATGCGCGGCGGGTTCATCGAGTCCTCCGGTCGGGGCGGTCCCACATCAGGCGCGGATCGAAGGCGCGCGACGCGAGCATGGTCAGGAACACCACGAGCGCGAATGCGGTGGCGCCGGTAGCCGGCTGCGCGGACGCGACGCCGTCGAAGCGGATCAACGGAACGAACGCCGCGATCGTGAAGACGTCGACGTTCGACCACCGGCCGAGTTCATCGATCCAGCGGTAGAGGCGCACCTTCAAGCGCAAATGCCGGCGCGATCGCCGCAGCACGGACGCGACGAACCAGCCCATGCCGACGATCTTCGCGACCGGGATCACGATGCTCGTGATGAACGTCAAGATGCCGAACGGCCATAGGCCGACGTGAAAGAGCTGCATGACGCCGTCGACGATGCGGTGCGTGTGCACGCGTCCGAGCTGGATCGACGTTGTCATCGGCAACAGGTTGGCCGGCACGGTCAGCACGAGCGCCGCCAGCGAGAGCGCGCTCGCGCGCGAAAGCGCCGCGACCCGGCGCGCGCGCAGCGTCAGCCCGCAACGCGAACACGACCGCCCGGCGCACGCGTATGGCTGCACCATGTCGCAACCGGCACACGACAGCACGGCCTCGCCGCGCGACGGACGCCGATCGGCTTCGATGGCCCGCCACACGGTGCGCCGGTCGAGCGACGCGCGCGTGAGCATCGACATCAGGCCGACCGCGATCAGGCAATAGCCGCCTGCGCCGATCGAGCCGGTGACACTGTGCGTGACGCGCACGTAGCCGATGATGCAGCCGACGAGGTACACGTCCGGCATTGCCCAAGCGTCGAGTGCGAGCGACCAACGGAACACCGCGCCGATACCGGAGAACCGCCAGCCGAAGCCAATCGCGGCCAGCACCAGCATCAGGCCGCCGAAGCGCGCGAACGGCAGCACGATGCCGAACATCCCGAGCAACACGGCCAGGATCACCCAGCCGTCGTTCCACATCGACACGATGCCCGACGCGAGCACCGAGGAATGCGACGCGCCCAGCATCGTGACCGTCATCAGCGGTGCGAGGTTGGCGGGAAACAACAGCACGAAGGTCGCCGTCGTACAGGCGAGCGCGGCCTCCACGCTGCGGCCGCGGCGGCGTTCGAGCGTCGCGTGGCAACGTCTGCAGCGCGCCAGCGCGTGTGCGTCGATCGGCGGGATATGGTCGAGCGTCCCGCACGTAGGGCAACCGATCGTGGTCATGCGACGGCAGCGCCGGTGGGCGCGCGATGCGCGCAATGACACGCCCGGTGGCAAAACCTGCACGACGCGGGCAGGCGGTCGCGCGTGATGATCGTCGTCATGCGTTCTCCCGTTCGATTAGGTTGCAACAGCGCCGCGGAACCGCGGCGGGTGCGCGTGCCGAGCTCTACCCGTGCGGCGCGAAAATACACGGCGGGCAACGCTGCATGCGCGCCTGCCGTCATTGGGGTGTAGGGCAGCAAGGTATGTACCTGGGGCGTGGCGGTAACCGGTAACCGCTTGCTGGTTGGCGGTGGCGGTGGCGGTGGCTATTACAATCGAACAAGCACGGAGATTTGAACCGAATATGCGTCGTTATGTGGACATGAACCGACTTCAGCACCAACCCGTCGATTGACGTGGACCCGTCGTTGATGAACTCGCTGGCCGCGCCCGCGACGCCGGGCATCGCCCACGACCCTGTCGTCATTTCTAGGCGCAACGATTCATGCGCACGGTCACGCGCCGCTCAATCGATCCAGCCGCGGTCGACCAATCAAGTATTCCGCTAAGAGGCCAGTTCAAAAAGACTCTCGAGGCGCTGTTAACTTCACCGGCGACCTGTTAACCTCAAGCATCTGAGCAACAGGATCATGAGGGATGCAAGCGCCGATCGTTGATGACGAATTGTGGATACTCATCGAGCCATTACTCCCGCCGCCGAAACCGCGGCGAACGAAGAATCCAGGACAGTTTCCGGTTCCGAATCGGGCGACATTGAACGGCATCCTGTTCGTGCTCAAGACCGGCATTCGATGGAACCATCTGCCAACCCAGCTCGGCTTCGGTTCGGGGGCAACCTGTTGGCGCCGACTTCGCGACTGGCACGAAGCCGGTGTGTGGAATCGCCTCCACGAACTATTGCTCGCCAAACTGCAGGCGGCCGGCCAGATCGATTTTTCACGTGCCGCCGTCGATTCATCATCGGTACGGGCTGTTGGGGCGGGCCAAAAACTGGCCCGAACCCCACTGATCGTGCGCGACCCGGCTCCAAGCACCACATCGTCACCGACGCCAACCGCACACCTCTCGCCGCGATCCTGACTGGCGCCAACGTCAACGATGTTACGCAGTTGCTGCCGCTGATCGACGCGATTCCATCGATTCGCGGCCTGCGCGGCCACCCGATTCAACGGCCTCGCGTGGTCTACGCCAATCGCAGATACGACTCCGAGCGGCATCGGCGAGCCCTGCGCAATCGCGGTATCCAGCCAGTGATCGCGAAGCGCCGGACCCGACACGGCAGCGGACTCGGCAAGTATCGTTGGGTGGTCGAACGCACTCACTCCTGGCTCCACAGTTTTCGTCGCCTACGCACTCGCTTCGAGCGGCGGCCTGACATTCACGAAGCATTCCTGAAACTCGGTTGCTCGCTTGTCTGTTGGAACATCTTCAGGCGCATCGAGCAGTCTTTTTGAACTGGCCTCTTAGAAAAGACTCATCTGCCGCGGATCCCGCTCCGGCACCTTGATCGGCATCACATCTCTCGCAGCTATGCGCATGCGTGCAATGAGCGGTACGCCTACCCCGTCAATCGTGAGCCCGAAGCCGTACGCCTCGATGTCGTCTCGCTTCAGCTTCGGGATCGGCTCCCAACTCGGCTTCCAACCGAGCCGTGCGGTGCGAGCCAGCAACTGCCGCTTCGTTAATCCCGGCACGCAATTCGCCACGAATTGCGCGAGCGGCTTAGGAACCCACTCGGGCGGCAAACTGGGTTGGAGTGCGAATGAAACCAGCGGCAACGTCGTAGTCGTTCCTGTCTCCAGGAGAAAGGCGTCGAGGTAAGGTTAGCAGACTGCCATCGTGAATCTAAGACTGCCCGGCCGGTGGCATCACAAAGAGGCGTTCGTCCCACACCACGGGCTGCGGATCAGTCACAACGATTCGCGTTGCATCCGGGTGCGCGGGATTCACCAGCGCGTTGAACTCTGCACGGACCACGACCGACGGGACAATCAGGAGCGCGGTACGCATCTCGGTCATCCATGCGTCGCCAAACTGACGTGCTGCCTGAAGTGCCGCCGCGTCCCATCCGTCCGGCAACGTTTCGGCCGTATGGCGTTCGATGCTGACGTCGTCGGGAACACTTGCTTCGACCCATCCGTGTGTTTTCGGCACCCTGCCGATACGCGCGTGGACGAGCACCTCGAGCATGGCGCCCGCGAACGTCAGCGCCGCGTAAATGACCGGACGGCCCGGGCTGTTGAAGCGTCCGCCGATCAGCATCGCGCCGTTGCCGCTCCAGATCGTGTGCCGCGTGTCGGCGATGCGGTACAACTTCATGCCGGAAGCCCGTAGAAGAGCTTCCACAGCACTTCCTCGACGCGACGCGCGCCGAGCTCGGTGAGCGCGACGTCCAGCGGCGCACGCCCTTCAAGTTCAGGGTGCGGCGTCGACAGGAATTCCCGCGCGTCCTCTTCGTCGTTCCAGACGTAGGTGGTCGTCGCGACGATCCGGGCCAGACGCTCCGTCTTCTCGGATTCGTCCTGCGTGAGCCGGTCGCGCCGACGCTTGTAGGTTGCCTCGGGGATGATGCGTGCCAGCAGCGCGCGGCGCGCATCGGCGCCGTCGGTCGCGTGCTCAACGCCGGCCTTCAGCGCGGCCTTCGGCAGGCCGTCGCGCACACGGGCCTCGAGCTCCGCCAGCGTATGCGGGAGCGGCCGCAGTTCCATGACCGCAGCCACGGCTTCAGGGGTAACAAGTGACATGGCGACTCCCCAACAGGTATCAGTTGATACCCGATTGTAGCGCAAATGATACCTTTCGCAAGATGTTCTTGATCGTCGGGAGGCGCCGCCCCCTCGCCGGTCGCCACGTTGATACGGATCAGTGCTGCTCATTTACCAAAAAATTGGCCGAAAAAATCGTATAAACCCTTGATATATATTCATTTCATCATTCATATCGTCAAATACTGATTCCTAGAATACCGGACGGGAGATGTGCGAGACTTCAGCCATCGACGTATCGGGAGCATTCGATGAACAGCTTGGTCCTCTATGCGAAACGTCAATCTCCGCATCGCCCGATTTCTGTCGAACCAATGAAGCACCACACCCGCATGCTATCGACGGCGAACGCGTGTAGATATCGTAGAACTCTGATTTATGCGGGCCGTCGTGGCGAGCGGCCGCTTGCCGACGATCGTGTCGCCCACGACGGGAAGCCGGCGATCGCGCGCGACCGCCGGCGCACTGCATGTCACGCCGGCATCATGCGCACGTCGCGCGCCGCGCGGGCGTCTCGACCGCCGATTGCATGAACCGCTGGTCGACCGTCGCGGCAATCCGCCGCGCCGTCTCGTACAGTGCGACGCCCACCTGCTCGACCGGCATGGCGCCGGCATCGTCAGGATGCGTCAAGTACGGACATGCGAGGATCGCGATGGCCGCACCGGTCTTGTCGACGATCGGCGTCGCGATATCCGTGACGCCCGCAATGCGCGCGTTCGGGCGGCGGATGCATCCGTCCGCCCAACGCGATGCCGCCGCCTCATCGTGGCCCGACGCGCCCGGCAAGCCGACTGCTCGCGCGCCCGCCCGCAGCAAGCGGGACCGCGCATCATCACCCTGCAGCGCCCCGTACATCTCGCCGGCCGCGCTGCCCTGCAACGGCACGCGCGTGCCGACGCGAACCGCGATGTTCCACTCCGTCTCGGCGTCGGCGGCGGCAATGACGATCATAGTGTCGCCGTCGAACACCGTCAGGTAGCACGACTGCACGGTCTGCAGCGTGAACTCCTGCATTGCCGGCGTGACGAGGGCGCCGAGCGAGCGCGTCGGCGCGTGATGCTGGCCGAGAAAATACAGCTTCATCGTCAGCGCATAGCGGTCGTGGCGATCGATCCGGTAGATGTAGCCGCGCTCCTCGAGCACCTGCATCATCCGGTACAGCTCGCTGCGGCTGCGCTTGAGCGCGCGGCAGATGTCCGCCTGCGCCATGCCGTACTGCCGATCGATCAGCAATTCGAGGATATCGAGCCCCTTCTCGAGCGCCGGCGCGCGATAGTTCACCTTCTTCCGGCGCACCGGATTGCCCGAATCGCTCGGGTCCGTCTCTGGATTGCGCATGTCAGCCATTACCCTTTAAGGTGGTCGTTCGATTCGCACGGCGCGCGGCCGCGCGATACCCGGACATCGGCAGCGGGAGCGCGCTCAAGGCGTTTCCGGCCACCACGGCTGTGGGGTCGTCCTGATCAGGTAGTCGTCGAGATTCTTGCCGGCCAGCCAGCCGGGGCGCGCGCCCTTGCCCGACCACGCGCGGCCGGTGTCGGGATCGTAGTATTTCGCCGGCGCCTTCTGCTTCCCCGCCTTGACGAAACCGGCCGCACGCAGTAGTTCGATTTCGGTGATGCCGAACTCACGCACGTGCGCCGCAATTTCGTTCAGCCGCGCCTGCTTCTCCTTTTGCCGCGCTTCTTCGACGATCAGGTTCAATTGACCGAGCTGCCGCTGCAGCTCGCGTATGGTCGGATGCGTCATGTCATGCGTTCCGGGAAAACTCGACAGGTTGAGGGGCGAGCGCGCCGGTGCTCGTGCGCGGCTTGGAATGGAGACCAACGGGCAAGGCCGCCGCGCACGACGGCTCGATCGCGTCGATCTCGTCGACCTCGCCGATCATGCCGCGCAGATTGCGCAGCGACGCGTCCTTCACGCGCGGCAGCGCGGCACGCACCTGCTCGCGCAGTTGCGGCAGCGCCGCCACGAACCGCTCCAGCACCGCCGCGAGACGCGTCGCGCGCATCGCATCGGCGGGCTTCAGCAGGAAGGCGTCGGACAAGCCGAAATGGCGGAACAGCCCCTGGAACTTGTCCTGATAGGTGAGCGCCGCGACCGGCACGCCCATCCCGAGGCTCGCGATCGCCAGATGCATGCGGCCCGTCACCACGCCGTCTACCTGCCCCGCGATCGCCTTCAGCTGGGCCGCCGACATGCGCGCGCGCGGATAGCAAAGCCGCTCGCCCAACGCCGCGGCCAACGCGCGATGCAGCGGCTCGAGGCACGTGTCGTCGCCGTCGCGGCCGCGATAGTCGTGCGACAGCAGCACGACGCCGAGCCCTCGTTGCGCCGCGATCGCGCGAAGCGCGTGCTGCGCCGCCGCGACCAGCGCGGCGATGTCGGCGTCGCTGGCGCCACGGATCAGCATCGGATGCAGATTGAACGCGATCACGACATCGCCGACCGCGCGCCGTGCGTCGATCCATGCGGCGGTGTCCCGCACGCTGTCCGAAGCGTGATCCGGCTCCAGCATGAACGCCGAATCCGCGACGAGCGTCGCGGGCGCCGAGCTGAAACGCCTGAATCGGTCGAGCGACACGTCGTCACGAACGTTGACCAGCAGCCGCGCGTCGAGGCAATCGAACGCGTGCCGCAACGGCCGGTACGGCCGGGCGTTGAAGCTGAAGCCGAGAATCGTGCCGCGCACGCCGCGCCGAACCAGCAGATCGGCCGTCGCGAGCAGACGCAGCGACGTCATCGGCGAGTAGTAGCCGTCCATCACGTCGGCGCCGATGATGACCAGCGCGCTCGGGCGCAGCGCCGCGAGCCGTTCGACCGTGTCGGTGAGCCGCCACGGCTCGCGCCATGCGTCGACCGCGCGAAAGCCCATCCGCGTCGCGGCCTGCGCGGCCTGCGGCGTGGCCGTGACGACCGAGACCCGCAACGCGCGGTTGGCTGCCCGCAACCGTTCGACCACCGCGCTCAGCATCGCCTCGTCGCCTTTCGAGCCGACCAGCGTCCACGGATCGCACGGCAGTATCAGCAGATGCGCGCCGGCCGCCGCATCGTCGCGCGCGACGCAGCGTGCGGCCTCGCGGCGCCATTGCGCGGTCAATCGCTTCACGTACAGCCACACGCGCAGCCGCTGCTTCAGATCCGCCAGTTTCGACATGTCCGGTTTCCTCTGGATGGTGGAAGGTGCAAGCGCACGCGCGCACGCGCGATGTGCGAGCGTTTCGCGCAGCACGCGCAACTGCGCGTCGTGCCATGCGCGCGCGGCATCGCGCGCCGCCGCGCCCTGTGCGACGCGATGAGCGCGATCCGTCGCGAGACGGACGAGCGCATCGGCGAAAGCGCGCGGGTCCGCATCGGGCACGATCGTGACGCCGCCCGCCGCGTGCTCGCCGAGGCCGCGCGCGCCCGTTTGCGTGCTGACGGTCGGCACGCCGAGCGCCATGCTTTCGAGCAGCTTGATGTTGATGCCGGTGCCGAGCAGCATCGGGTTGATCGAGATCGGCGCGCACGCGAACGCATCGCCGAGCTCGGCGACCGGGCCGCGCTTGACGACGTGCGCGCCGTCGGGCACGGCCGCGGCGATCGTGCCGGCCAGATGCACGCGAAACGCCGGCAGCCGCGCGACAACGTGCGGCAGGATCTCGTCGACGAAATACTGCATGGCGTCGCGATTCGGCTGGTTGTCGCTGCCGACGAAGGTCGCGTCGGCATGCGGCGCGCAGTCCACCTGCGGCGGGAACGCCAGCAAGTGGCTCAGTACCGCGACCGACGGCGCGCCATCGCTGCCCAGGCGCGCGGCCAGCGCGTCGCCTTCGTCGGCTTGGATCGCCAGCGCGACGTGCGCGCGACGCAAGCCTTCGCATTCGCGCTCCGGCGGAATCGAAAACATGTAGCGCTTCGCGCCCGCGCGACCGATAAACGGCACGTGCCGGTCCGCGAAGATGTCGTGCGTGTCGAGCACTTTCACGACCGTGTCGGGGAACGCGTCGAGCGCACGCGAATAAAACACGTATTCGACGAACACGGCGTCGAATGCATGACGGCGCTGCAACGCGCGCAGCTGCGACGAGAAGCTGTCGCTGAACAGTTCGTCGAGCCCCGTGTAGTACGCGTGACGGCTGCCGACCGCCTGCGCCGCCAGCCGACGCACGAGCCATGCGACGCGCTTGAGCCGATAGCACGCGAGCGCGACGCCCGTGCGATGCAGTACCTGCACGTGGTCGGCGCCGAATTCGTCGCGATGCGCGTCGAGGTCCATGCCGCCGGTCTGCCGCGACTCCAGGTAGACGAAGTGCACGTCGCAGCCGAGCGACCGCACCGCGCGCGCCAGATTGAGGATGCGGCTGCGGTTGCCGGCGTTGACCGGAAACAGCGGAACGGGTGAAACGATCGCGACTTTCATGAAGCACTTCCTTTGGGTGGCGCCGGCGGCTGCGCGCCGTCGGGCGCACGATGACGAATGGCGACGAACGCGCCGACCCGCACGGACTGCCCGCGCGCGAAGCCGACGCCATGAACGTAGATGCCGCGTTCGTGATCGACGTCGTGAACGAACGGGCCGCCGAGGACGGGCAGCCAGCGGAACTGCGCGTCGTCGAGCATGCCGGCCGGCGTGTCGGTGTACAGCGTCATCGGCGGATACGCGCCGACGCGCACGGCAGCCGCCGACGCCCCGCGTTCCGGCAGCCGCACCGACGCGTAGAGATCCCAGCGCCCGTCGCGCGGCAGCGTGTCGAGCTTCAGCTGGACCGCCCAGACGCCCGAATCGCCACGAATCGCGATCGCCGCACCCTCGGGCGCAGCGGCGTCGGCCACCAGCCGCGCGCTGTCGTACAGATTCACGCGCGACACCTCGATCGCCCGCCAGTCGGCGGCGGCGACGCCGGCCGCGATCGACGGCGCGACGACCGGATGGCGGTCGATGTCGAGCAATGCATCGAGTGCGGCGAGATCGCCGCTTTGCCGGTACTGGCGCAGGCCGGCCGCCTGAATCGCCGCGTCGAGGCGCGCGCGCCGCGCGCCGAGTGCGAGATCCCAGCCGTCCTGCGCCGCGCGCGCCGCATAACGATCGCGCAGTGCGAGGATCACAAAATCGACGGGCATGCGCGCGGCCCGCACGCGCGCGCCGTGCAGCGCATCGCCGTCGACCACGCGGGCGGCCGCGTCGAAATCGCGTTCCGAGTCGCGCACGAACTCGTACGTGTACATCGACATGCCGAGCGGCGTCTGCTCGGCGAGCACGTCGCCGCTCGCGCGCAGCGCGGCGTGCATGCGGTCGATGTAGCGCACGATGGCGGGGCCGGCCGCGCCGTAATACGCGTCGCAGTATTCGCGCACGAGCGCGCGCGCGTCGGCCGTCGGCGTCCACAGCAGCCGCGCGATCAGCCACACGCGCAGGCTCGCGAACTCGCCGCCGCGCGACTGCCAGTCGCCCTCCGCGAAGTAGCCGTCGACGTGCTGCAACGTCGCGAGCCACGCGATGCTGCGGCCGATCGGATAAAGATTCGGCGTCGGCTGCAGATAGCCGCCGAAGTCCACGACGTGGTCCCACACGGTCACGTGCTGCGCGATCTCGTTCCATCGCACGAGCCCGTCGCGCAGCCGCGCGTTGCGCGCGTCGTTCAGTGCGGCGCTGTAGTCGACCTGGATCGTCATCGGGTACACGCGCACGTGGTCCGGGACGAGCATGCCGTCGGGCGGCGCGAAGCCCCAGTGATAGGCCGGCATCGCGAAGCGCGCGCCGGGCACCTCGGCGCGCACGCGCTCCGACACGTCGCGCACCAGGTCGACGAACGCCGCCGACGGCGCATCGCCATGCGCGTGCGCAAACGCACGGCTCGCGTCGTCGGGGTCCCAGCCCCAGTCCATCGCGTGGATGCCGAACCAGATGCGCGTCGGGTCGGCGCGACGCTTCAGGCGCTTGACGATCTCCGCGGCCATCGTCGCGCGGACCTCGTCCGACATCATCGCGAGTTGCCCGCCGGCATACCACGACGGGTGAGCCGACGCATGACGGTCGCGCGGCACCAGCGTCCAGAAATCGGCCTCGCCGTCGCGCGCGAGCCAGCTGTGATCCCAGATGTCGATACCGGGTGGCGACGGGCGATACGACGGCCCGTGCGATTCGCCGTTCAGCAGATTGTGCGCACGGAACGCCTTGTCCTCGCCCTCGGCGCTCAGCACCTCGCGATACGCGAAGCGCGGGATCTGCAGCACGGGCGTGGTCTCGACCTGCAGCTCGGGCTGCCGCGGCACTTCGGTCGCATCGGGCGCGAGCCATTTCACGCCCAGTCTGCGGTCGAGCCACCAGTACGCGCCGAACAGCGTGCCGCGCACGGTGTCGCCGGCGATCACGAGATCGCTGCCGCTGCGGCAGATCACGAAGCCGTCGCTGCCGAGCGCCGCGTCGCCGCAGCGGCGCGCCGCATGCTCGCCGCCGACGACGATGGCCGGCGTGCGGCCCGGCGCATCGTTCGACACGGCGAACGACGCGCCGCTGATTCGCGACAGGTAATCGGCGATCTCGTCCGCCGCATGACGCGTGACGGCATCCGCCGCGCCGGCGCGCACGACGTAGCGCGCGACGCCGTGCTGCGCGAGCCGGACGTGCGACGCGGGCGCGCGCTGCGCGTGGGCGCTGCCCGACGCGACGCTGCCGCATAGCGCGGCCAGCGCGATGCACGCCGCGATCGCGGCGAACGGCAGGCGCGTCATTGCCGCGCGATCCGCGACACGCCGGGCGGCAACGCGAGCGGCACGTGGAACTTGCGATAGAACCGCCACAGGCTGCGCAGATGATGCCGTCCGGCGCGCGATACGGGGCTCGCGGCCGATTGCCGCTGATGCTCGTGCACGAGCGTGACGCCCGGCATCCCGAGCACGCGATAGCCGGCGAGCCAGGTTCGCGCGCAGAGGTCGACGTCCTCCATGTAGAGGAAATACGCTTCGTCCATCCCGCCGAGCGATTCGAACAGTTCGCGGCGCACCACGAAGCCCGTTCCCATCACCCACTCGGCATCGAACGGATTGCCGCACGCCCACGCGTCGATCATCAGATGCCGGTCGACGCGCGCACGAAAGCGGTCGGAGCGGCCCAGCGCGGTGCGCCGCGCGAGGATGTCGAGCCAGCTGTAGAAGCGGCGCGCCGAATACTGGCGGCGGCCGTCGGGATACTGCAGGTCGAGCCCGACGAGGCCGGCCTGCGGGCACGCGTCGAACAGGTCGAGCACCTTCGCGAGCCCGTTCTCGTCGAAGCGCGTGTCGGGGTTCACGACCAGCACGTAGTCGCGCCGGCACGCGGCCATCCCGAAGTTCACGCCGGAGCCGAAGCCGCGATTACACGCCGCGCGCAGCAGCCGGACGCCGCCCGGCAGTTCGCCGCGCAAGCGCGCGTACGAGTCGTCCGGCGACGCGTTCTCGACGACGACGATGTCGCCGGCATGCGCGACGCGCAACGCGATCAAGGACGCCACGCATCGCAGCGTCATGTCGGGCGTGCCGTAGTTGACGACGATGACGCTGATTCTTCCTTCGGTTTCCATCGTGATACCCCGCGCGTTGGTTGAATGTGCTGGCCGGTGGTCCGGCTCTGTGCGTTGCCGCACGCGTCATCCCGACGCGCCGACCTGCTCGATCAGTTTCCAGAAGCGGCACGCCGAGTCGTCCCAGTTGAAGCGGCGAAGCTGCGCGCGGCCGCGTGCGACGAGCGCCTCGCGGCAGCCGGCATCGGTGCCGAGCCGCCGCATCGCGGCCGCGATGTCGGCGACCGACGCCGGATCGACGAGCATCGCCGCGCTGCCGGCCACCTCGGGCATCGCCGACACGCGCGACGTCAGCACCGGTACGTCCGACGCCATCGCCTCGAGGATCGGCAGCCCGAAGCCCTCGTACCGCGACACGAACGCGACGAACAACGCACCGCGATACAGCTTCGGCATCGCGTCGTTCGGCACGACGCCGGCGAACGTGAGGGCGTCGGCGCAGCGATGCCGCGCCGCGTGCTCGAGCAGCGCCGGATCGGGTGCGCCGGTCAGCATCAGCCGCACGCCGAGCGCGACCAGCCCGCTCGCGCCGAACGCCTCGATCAGCCGGTGCAGGTTCTTGTAGTTGCGCCGGTTGCCCGGATACAGCACGTACGGAAACGGATGGCCGAGCGTGTCGCGATTGTGCGTGTACGCGTCGTCGGCGCCGTTGTGGATCACGTGCACGCGCTCGGGCGGCATGCCCGACCACGCGAGGAATTCGTCGCGCGTGAACGCCGACACGCAGACGATGGCCGAGCAGCGGCGGTACAGCGGACGCAGCACGGTGTCGTAGTACAGCCGATGCGCACGCGTATAGAAGTGGCGATGCGTGAGATCGTGCACGACGACGACCGACGGCAGGCCCGGCCACGCGGCCGGTACGAAGCCGGGATTCCAGAACACTGCATTGCGCGCCGGCAGCTTGCGCAGCGCGCGGCTCAGCGCGAGCGGCGACAGCGGATGCGCGACGCCGCCGCCGACCGGCAACGGGGCGATGCGGATGTTGGACGGCGCGCGCGCCGCGTAAGCGGCCATCACGTTGTGGATGCCGGTGGCGGCCGGCCAGCGCGTATCCGTATAGACGGTAACGGGTACGCGGGCGGCGTGATCGGCGTGATCGCCGCAATCCGCGCACGCGGCAACCGCATCGGCCGCCGCCGTCGTCGCAATGGAGAAGGGCGTGCTCATCGCTCAATCCATCCAGCCGAGCAGCCGATGCGACGCCGCGATCCAGTAGTACTTCGCGCGCTGCGGATTGCGGCGCGCGAACGCCAGCGCGCAACCGGCGACGGGCCGCGCGATCATGTACAGCACGTAAGCGAGCGGATAGCGATTGATGCGCAGCACGTGGCCGAAGCCGCGGTTGTAGCGTCGGCCGCGCGCATACGCGTGCTCGTCGAGCACGGCGAGCGGCTCGGGATGATGTACGCGCAACTGCGGGTCGTAGCCGATCCGGCACCCGGCGCGCAACGCACGGACGAGAAAATCCACTTCCTCGCCCGCGCCCCAGCGGCTCGTCGCACCGACGCCCAGCTCGACGTCGAACTGCCCTGCCGCGCTCACCGCCGAGCGGCGCAGGAAGATCGTGTAGGACGTCGCGCAGACCCACACGTTGAAGCGGTTCACGGGCTGCGCCGCGGTGGCCCACCGTCCCTGCGACGGCCGCCCCGCGGCATCGATGCTCATGCCGGTCACGCCGTCGAGCATGCGGTCGGCGGACAGCAGCGCGGCGACCGCGTGGAGCGTGCCGGGCCGATACCAGCAGTCGTCGTCGGGGAACGCGACCACGTCGCCCGTCACCGCCTGCAGCCCGACGTTGGTCGCCCGCGACTTGCCCTTCTCCGAACGCAGATGGACGATGCACAGCCGCTCGCGATACCGCTCGACGATGCGTGCGACGCGCGCGTCCGGGTTCTGGTCGACGACGATGACTTCGAGGTCGGCGTAGGCCTGCTGCAGCAGCGAATCGAGCATGCGTTCGATCTCGTCGCTGCGGCCGAGCGTCGCCATGATCAGGGAGAATTTCATCGGATGGGCACGGAAGGGAACGGGGATCGGAGCCGCGCGGCGGGCGGTGCGGCGCGCACCGTCCGGCGGACCGCGCGCGGCGCGCGGGCGAACGACGCGAGATAGCCGAGGAACAGGAACGACGTTTCGCTCTGGTGCATCGGATTGATCAGCGACCAGGCAGCGATCGGCGCGAGCAGCAGCATCGCGCGCCGCCCCTGGCCGAGGCCGCCGAAGAACACG
This sequence comes from Burkholderia ubonensis, assembly GCF_001718695.1. Classification (NCBI taxonomy): domain Bacteria; kingdom Pseudomonadati; phylum Pseudomonadota; class Betaproteobacteria; order Burkholderiales; family Burkholderiaceae; genus Burkholderia; species Burkholderia ubonensis. Next base: position 778,656 of record NZ_CP013421.1, read on the forward strand.
GCCCACGCGAGCAGCCCGATCGGACCGGCGACCAGCAGCAGGTCCAGCGGCGCGCAAAACACCGCGCTCGTGCCCTCGCCGAGCCCGCGCACGGCGACCGCCGAATGCGAGAAGTAATGCTCGACGAAGCCGAAGCCGTGGCCGATCCAGTCGCGGCCGACGAGCTTGACCGACTCGACGAACGCAAGGCCGCGCTCCTGCTGCAGCCGCACCTGCAGCTGGTCGCCGGTCAGCTCGCGCGTGAACATGTACAGATAGAACGCCGCGCCGGCGGCCATCGTCAGCACCTTCGCGAACAGATGGCCGCGCACCTGCAGCAGGATCACGAGCGCGCACGCGATCAGCACCGTCTTCGATTCGCTCAGCAGCGTCACGACCAGCGCGAGCGCGACGAACTTCGCGACGTCGGACACGCGGCGCGGCGACTGCAGGAAGCACGCGTACGCGCTCAGGAAGAAGAACGCCGCGAACCAGTTGCGCTCCTTGAACGACCCGTGAACGGCGTTCTGCATGAAATCGACTTTCTCATACAGCACGGGCACGTCGAAGTACTGCAGCGCGTACTGGATCGCGACGAATGCCGCGATCGCGACATAGCCGAATGGCAGCGGCCGCCGGCACGCGCGCGCGCCGTAGTAGCGGCCGATCAGATAGAACGCCGGCATCACGAAGATGAATTTCACGATCTGCTCGGCGGCCTTGAAGCGCGGATAGCCGGACAGGAAGGTGGTCGACAGCGCGGCGCCCGCGAACAGCGCGAACGCCCACACTTCCCATGCGCCGACGTGGATGCGCCGACGCACCAGCAGCACCGGCAGCACCAGCACCGCGAACAGCTGTCCGAGCTGCGCGCCGCCGATCTTCAGGAACTGGATCGAATTCAGCAGCAGCAGCGCCAGCAGGACGGCGTCGGCGACGTCGAAGCGCGCGCGCCGCGCGGGCGTCGGCGCGGCGGAATGCGACAACGGACCAACGACGGCGCTCATGTCGCGCTCCTCGCCGCGCGCAGTGCGATCAGCATCGACACGGTGCGGCGCGCGGTGTCGCGGCGCAGCATCCACGTCGCGCCGACGTACGCGCTCGCGAAGCAGACGATCAGCAGCGGCAACCGGACCAGGACCGGCACGCCGCCGAGATGCGCGCCCGCCTGCCGCACGATCGCCGCGCAGCCGAGGGCGATCAGATACGGCGGCACGAGCCGGCCCAGCAGCCGCGCGCGGTCCACTGCCAGCTCGACGACGACCGCGCCGAAACTGAGCGGCGTGATGCACAGCACCGCGCCGACGTACAGCCATGCGAGCTGCGCGACGCGCTGCGACGGCACGGCCACCATCGTCGCGAGCACCAGCGCGAGCTTGACGAGCGTCAGCCACATCGTCACGTGCGGGCGGCCGCGCGCCGCGAGGAACGCGCCGTTGACGAACTGCACGGTCTGCACCGCTCCGAGCGCCATCAGCGGCGTCATGACCGCGGCGCTGGCGGCCCAGCGCGCACCGAACAGCACGATCGTGATGTCGTGGCTCAACACGGCCATCAGCACGAACAGCGGCGCCGCCGTCATCGCCGCGAGGCCCGTGACGTCGACGTAGGTGGCCGCCATCCGCTCGGCGTCGTGTGCGACGCGCGACAGCACGGCGAGCGCGACGTCGGTCGCCGCGCGGCACAGCAGCTCGAGCGCCGTCTGATAGAGCCGCGCGCCGATCGCATAGATGCCGAGGCCGGCCGCGCCGTACAGCGCGACGACGATCAGGTCGACGGTGCGCGTCGCCCACCAGTCGATCAGCCGCGCGGCGACGACATGCGCGCCGAAGCGCGCGAGCGGCGCGAACGTCGACACGTTGCGGCGGCCGCGCGGACGCCATACCGGCCGGCGCCACAGCCACGCCGCGGAGACCGTCATGAAGGTCGCCGCCTGCGCGATCAGGCTCCACGCGCCGGCGCCGGCCACCGCGAGCGCAACGGCCACCGCGCCCGCGACGCTCACCGACACGAGCTGGCGCATCGCGAGCGTCCGGAAATCGAGCCGCCGCTTGTACAGCGCCTCCTGAAACGAGCCGGCCGAGCCGATCGGCACGAACGCGGCGGCCACCCGCAGATACGGCGCGAGCCCCGGCACGCCGAGCCATGCTTCGACGCGCGCGGCGAGCGCGAACAGCACGGCCGCGAGCACGACGGCCATGCCGATCGAGAACGCGAACGGCCATTCGAGATCGTCGTCGGCGAGCGCGGCGCGCTGGACCACCGCATCGCCGAGGCCGCCTTCGGCGATCATCAGCACCAGCGACAGCGACAACGTGACCGCCGCGGCAAGGCCGACGTCGGCCGGACCGAGCCAGCGCGCGACCAGCAGATACGTGACGAGCGTGACGAGCTTGCCGCCCCAGGCCTGCACCAGCGCCCACGCGAGGCCGCGCACGGTGCGCGCACCGAGCCGCTCGCCGCCGGGCGACGCGTGCGCATGAGCGGGCACGGGCGCAGGCGCGAACTCGCGCAGCGCCGGCTCAGTGCTCGGTTTCATATGCGTAATTCCGTTCGCCGTACGTGCCGTAGACGGCCTGCCGGCGCGGCACGTCGTTCAGCACCACGCCGCTGATCGCGATGCCCGCGTTGCGCAGGCGTCGCTCCGCCTCGCGGATCTCCGGCATCGAACTGCGGCCGTGCCGCACGCACAGCAGCGTCGTCGCGCCGTGACGGCCGATGGTCGCCGCGTCGTGCAGCGCGAGGATCGGCGCGGTGTCGACGATGACGATGTCGTAGCGCCGCGACGCGGCGTCGAGCACCGTCTTGAAGCGGCCGTCGTTGAACAGCTCGGACGTGCGCGCGACCGCGCCGCGCGGCAGCACGTCGACGCCGGCGATCGACGTGCGCTGCACGCCGCGCTCGAGCGCGCCGCTCGCGATCACGTCGGGCAGCCCCGGCGCGGCCGGCAGGCCGAAGTGCCGATGCGCCTGACCGCGGCGAATGTCCGCGTCGATCAGCAGCACGCGCTTGCCGCCCGACGCGAACAGCGACGCGAGGTTCGCGCACAGGAACGACTTGCCGGCGTTCGGCTGCGGGCTCGTGACCATGATCACGTGGTGGCCCGTCTCGGACAGCGTGAACTGCAGCGTCGTGCGCAGGCTGCGGATTGCGTCGACGGTGACGTCCTCCGGGATCTCGGAGGCGAGCACGTGCGGGCCCTGCGCCGCGCGCTGTTGGCTGCGCACGAGGCGCCGCTGCGCGCGGCTGTGCGGCACCACCGCATAGACCGGCACGCCGAGCGCCTGCTCCAGATGCTCCGAGTGTTCGACGCGGCCCCACACGGCGCGCTGCGCGAACGGCGCGGCCACGCCGAGCGCGATGCCGACGCACAGCGACAGCGCGATCACGAGCAGGCGCTTGGGCTTGACCGGCTTCACCGGCAGCACCGGCTGGTCGACCGCGCGGACGTTGCCGATCTCGCTCTGCTTCGCGATGTTCAGCTGCTGCGCGGTGTTGAGCAGGTTGGTGTACAGCTCGGTGTTCACGCGCACGTCGCGCAGCACCGCGAGGCCCTCGCGCTCCGTATCGGGCAGCCTCGCTTCGCGCGTGCGCAGTTCCGCCGCCTTGCCCGCGAGTTCGGCGAGGTTCGCATCGAGCGCCTGCACGGCCGGATGACCGTCGGCGAAGCGCGCGATCAGGTCGACGCGCCTTTGCTTGAGTTCGAGCATGCGCGTGTCGATGTCGACTTCCTGGCCGAGCAGCAGCTTGCCCTGCTCGTCGAGATCGACCGTGCGCGTGCGCGCGCGGAACTTCGCGTAGCGCTCCTCGGCGTCCTTCAGCGTCTGCTCGACCGCCGGCATGCTGATCTTCAGCGACTCGAGCGTGGCGGCCGCCTCCTTGCTCCGGTAGTCGCGGTTCTGCGCGACGTAGCCGTCCACCACCGCCTTCAGGATCTCCCTGATGCGCACCTTGTCGTCGCCCTCGAGCGTGACCGACAGGATCCCCGACTGCTTCGCCTTTTCCTCGACGCTCAGATCGTCCTGCAGTTGCGCGACGGCCTCGATCTGCGGGATGCGCTTGAGCCGGAACGTCGTGCCGGGGCGCGCGTCGAGCGCCGCGACCAGCAGCGTCAGCGGCTTGCCCTGGTACTCGCCATGCGCCGGTGCGCCGACCGCGCCGCTCAGCACGATGGCGTCGTCGTCGTCCCGCAGCATGTAGCGGCCGCCGTCCAGCGCGGTCACGGTGAACCACAGCCCGTCCAGCGCATCGACGCCGTCGTGGCTCGTCGCGCCGGCCGTCTCGAACGTCGCGACGTCGAACCGCTCGCCGCCCCACGCGAAGCGCGACAGGCCCCACAGCGGCGGCGCGATGCCTTCGCCGCGATAGCGGCGCGCGACCCAGCGGCCGATCAGCGGGACATAGCGCGGCTCGGCAACGAGGTTCAGATGCTGCTTGGTGACGACCGCGTCGATCACCATGCGCGCACGCACGAGCTCGAGTTCGGCGGCGGTCGTGCTGCCGTTGTCGAGCAGCGCCGCGATGTCGTGCAGCGGCGAGTTGCCGGCGGCGGTCGATTCGTTGACCTGGATCGTCGCGTCGACCCGATACACCGGCGTCGCGAACACCGCGTACAGCAGGCCCAGCAGGAACACGCCGGCCGCGATGCCGAGCACGAGGCGCCAGCGCGCCAGCACGATGTCGACGTAGGACGAGAGCGGCGCATCGTCGTACAACGCCGCGTCGTAGAGCCGTGCTTCGGAGAGGTCGTTCATGGCGAATCCAGTGTCTATCGGGTTACAGCGCGGTCGCTGCGACGCGGCGGGCGCTCATTTCGCGACAAGCGCGCCGGTCATGCCGGCATTGATCGCGGGCAGCAGCAGCGACAGCACGCGGCTGAAGCGCACGAGGCCGTTGCCGTCGACATAGACGACGTCCTTCGGCGCGAGCCTGAAGTCGTTCGCGAGGACCATCGCGACCGGCGACTTCGCGTCGAGATGGAACACGTCCGGCGTACGCGAGCCGCGCGCGCGGATCACGTACACCTGCGCGGTGTCGGCCGTGCCGCTGTTGAAGCTGCCGGCCTGCTGCAACGCGTCGCCGAGCGTGAGCGACCCGTCGCGCAGCGGTAGCGCGAGCGTCGGCTTCGTGACCTCGCCCATCACGTATGCGCCGCTGTCCTCGCGCGACTGCACGCGCAGCACGTCGCGATTGCGCAGCAGGATGCGCGCCGGGTCGATCCGCCGCGCGACGAGCCGCGACAGGTCGAGCACGTAGCGCGCGTCGCCGCGCAGCAGCTCGATCCGGCTGCGGTCGGCAGTGGGCTGCAGGCCGCCCGCACGATCGAGCGCCTCGATGAGCGTCATCGGCACGTCGTTGATCGGCTGGTTGCCGGGATTGCGCACCTCGCCTTCGACGTAGACCTGCTGGCTCCGGTACGACGTGACGCGCACGGTGACCTGCGGATCGCGGAACGTTTTCGCGAGCGCGACGCGGAACGCATCGCGCACCTCGGTCGTCGTCCTGCCTGTAACCGCGACCGTGCCGACATACGGAAACTGCACGCTGCCGTTCTCGTCGACGACGAAGCCACCGACCGGGTCGCTCGGCCGTTGCGTCGACGACGTCTGGGTGGTCGGCGCCGCCGCGGACAGCTCCGGGTGGTCCCACACCGTGATCTGCAGCACGTCGCCCGCGCCGATGCGGTAACCGCCCTTCCCACGCTCGGCCAGCAGCGCATCGACGTTCGCCGACCGGTCGCCGGCGTCGCCGCCGTCGCCGTCGCGCATCCGCTGCAGCAGGTCGACGTCGATCTCGCGGATCGGCACGTCGAGCGCCCGCGCCGGCTCGCCGTTGCGCGCACTGCTCAGCTGAAGGGCCGGCGCGTCGTTCATCCGCATGCCCGGTGCGACCGCGCAGCCGGCCACGACAACGGACAGCGCGAGCGGCGCCAGCGCGCGGCCCCAACGGCCCGGTCGGCCTCGGCGGCCCCAACGGCCTGCGGTCGATACAACGTCTGATGCTCGATTCATTGCGGCCTCGTATGTCGGGCTGTCGTTGCGTCCGTCGCGGCAGCAGGCGCACGGCGGCTCTCGTTTCGTTGCGCGACGGCGAGCGTCCGTGCGCGCCGCTCGCATGCGTTGCGGTCGGTCACCATGGCGAGCGAGCCCACGGTGGCGCGAGGCCGGGCCAGTCGTCGCGCGCACCGTCCTGCGCGCCGCGAGTCGGAACCGCGACGCGGCGCGCGTGGCCGGCGCGCGGCACGCCCGGCAGGTCGGGCGCGTCGAGCGAGAACGCACGCATGCGCCGCTCGATCGGCAGCAGCGCGTAATCGCCGGCTGCCGGCACGGCAACGCCGGACGCGGCCGCCGGCTTTGCACGCGCGCCACGCGCGCCATCCGCGCGCGACGTTCGCGAGGCCGGCGAGCCCACGCGCGGACACCGTCAGCGCAGCGGCCGCACACGCACCGCCGTGCGGCGCCGCTGCGCCGATCGCGCACGCGAGCATCGCGAACCGCAGCGCGCGCCGTCGCATCACGCGCCTCCATGTGCGGCGGCGGCCGGAATGCGTGCGATCCACTGCGCGACCGCGCGCTCGATATGGGCGGCCACGGCGTCGAACACGTCCGCCGACTTGCCGACCGGATCCTCGATATCGCGCTTGGTCGCGTGGTCGAGCTGGAACACGCGGCCGCGCGCAAACGGATAGCGGCGTTCGATTTCGCGGCACTGGACGAGCGTCATCGCGAGAATCAGCTGCGAGGCGCGCACGTGGCCCAGATGCACGGGCTGCGCGATATGCGGCGTGAGGTCGAAGCCACGCGCGCGCATCGCGTCGATCGCGGCCTGCGCGGCGGGCCGCCCGGCCAGCGCGATCAGTCCCGCGCTGCGCACCTGGATGAACGGCAGCGCCCGCGCGAGCATCGCGCTCGCCATCGGGCTGCGGCACGCGTTGCCGTCGCAAACGATCAGAATGCGTTCGATCATGGGCAGCCTCAGTACGCGTTCGGATGCACGAAGCCCTTCAGCACCGTGGCCGCGACGATTCGCATGTCGAGCCCGAAGGACCAGTTGCGCAGGTAATAGAGGTCGTGCTGGACGCGCCCGACCATCTTGTCGAGTTGGTCGGTTTCGCCGCGATAGCCGTTGACCTGCGCCCAGCCGGTGATACCGGGCTTGATCCGGTAGCGATGGATGTAGCCGTCGACGAGCGGCCGGTACAGATCGTCGTGCTCGATCGCATGCGGCCGCGGCCCGACGACCGACATGTCGCCGCGCAGCACGTTGAAGAACTGCGGCAGTTCGTCGAGGCTCGTGCGGCGCAGGAATGCGCCGACCCGCGTGATGCGCGCATCGCCGCGCGTGGCCTGACGCACGACGCCGGCCGGGTCGGCGTGTACGCGCATGGTGCGGAACTTGTAGATGCGGAAGACGCGGCCGTCCGCGCCTTTCCGATACTGCGTAAACAGCACCGGGCCCGGCGACGACAGCTTCACCGCGACGGCGATCGCGCCGAGCAGCGGCGCGAGCGCGACGAGCGCCGCCGCCGCGAACACGCGGTCGAACAGCGCCTTCTGCAGCAGCGCGCGATGCGACATCGGCGACGCGACCAGATTGATCGCGGGCATCCCGACCAGATCCATCATCGTGCCGCCGAGCCACGCAATGCTGCGCATGTCCGGCATGAAGCGGATGTTGACGAGGTCGTCGCCGAACGCCTTCAACACGCGCCGGATCGTGCGCTCCTCGCAGATCGGCACGGCGAGCCAGATTTCGGTGGCCGCTTCGGCGCGCACGGCCGCGGCGAACGCGGCGAAGTCGGTGATCGCCGGAAGCACGCCGTTGGACGCGCCGGCCGGATCGTGGAACAGCACCGGGCGAAAGCCGCTCGCGGGCGACAGCGCGAGCGTCTCGATCACGCGCACCGCATAGGCGCCGCTGCCGACGATCGCCACCTTGCGCAGGTTCAGGCCCGCATGCCTGACGCGCGCGAGCATCGCATACGCGAGCATGCGCATCGCGATGAATCCACATCCGGCGATGCCGGTCCAGTACGCGAACCACAGGCGCGACACCTGATCGGCCCGATGCAGCGCGAACAGCAGCACCAGGTTGCAGGCCTGCACCGCGATCCACGCGGCGCTGATGCGGCTGATCATCGCGATCCACGAGCGCCCGCGCCACGACTGATACACCTGCAAGGCTGGAAACACGGCGAGCGTCAGCATCACGACGAACGGCACGACCATCGCGTCGGATCGGCCGAGCGGGTCATCGGCGAAGCGCACATGCGACGCGACGGCCGCCGCGGCCACCACGACCACCGCGTCGAGCACGCGCGCCACCATCGACTGAACTCCAAACATGGGCTTTCTCCACGCGGCGCACGAGCGCGCCGCAATCGCGGTCACACGCGTCCGTAGGCGTCGTCGAAGCGAACGATGTCGTCTTCGCCCAGATAGCTGCCGGTCTGCACTTCGATGATTTCCAGCGGCAGCCGCCCCGGGTTTTCGAGCCGGTGGCGCACGCCCATCGGGATGTACATCGATTCGTTCTCGCCGAGCAGGAACTGCTCGTCGCCGCGCGTGACGGCCGCGGTGCCTTTCACGACGGTCCAGTGTTCGGCGCGATGGTGATGCATCTGCAACGACAGACGCGCGCCCGGATCGACGACGATCCGCTTCACCTGAAAGCGCTCGCCGCGATCGACCGAGTCGTAACAGCCCCACGGACGCCGCACCAGCCGATGCGTGTCGGCTTCCGCGCCGCGTTCGGCCTTGATCCGTGCCACCAGCGACTTGACGCCCTGAACCTGCTCGCGGTTCACCACCAGCACCGCATCGGGCGTCTCGACCACCGCCACGTTGCTGACGCCGACGCACGCGACGAGCCGGCCCTCGGAATGCGCGTAGCACGCGGCTGCGTCCTCGAACATCACGCGCCCGCGTCCGGCGTTGCCGTTCGCGTCCTTGTCGAGCGCGTCCCAGACGCCATCCCACGAACCGAGGTCCGACCAGCCGGCTTCGAGCGGCACCGCGACGGCCGCCGGCGGTTCGGCGAGCGACGAGAGCCGCTCCATCACCGCGTAGTCGATCGAGTTCGACGGACACGCGGCGAACGGCTGCGCGGCCGGATGGAAGCAGTCCGCCGCGGCGGCGCCGTCGCGGATCGCGGCGACGCACGCGTGATGAATCTCCGGCGCAAGCGCGGCGATCGCACGCAGCCACACGCTGGCGCGCACGACGTAGATCCCGCTGTTCCACCAGTGCGACCCGGACGCGACGTAATGCGCGGCGATTTCCGGCGCGGGCTTCTCGACGAACGCATCGAGCGCGAACGCGCCCGCGGCGCCGTCCAGCGCCACCGGCATGCCGGTGCGCAGATAGCCGAAGCCCGAATCGGCATGCGTCGGCCGCACGCCGAGCGTCGCGAGGCAACCGAGCTGCGCGTAGCGCAACGCCGTCTCCATCGCGCGCTCGAACGCGGCCGTATCGGCGATCGCGTGATCGGCCGGCATCACCGCCAGCACCGCATCGCCGTGCCGCACGCGCGCAAGTTCGGCCGCGAGCGTCATGGCGGGTGCCGTGTCGCGCCGCGCCGGCTCGACGATCACCTGCGCGCGCAGCTCGCTCGCCGCGAGCTGGCGCACCGTGATGTGCCGATGCGCGTCGCCGCACACCACCTGCGCAGCGGCCAGCTCGAAGGTCGCGGACAGACCGCGCACGCGACGCAGCGTCGATTCCAGCAACGATTCGTCGCCGACGAGCTGCGTCAGCTGCTTCGGATGCTGCTCGCGCGACATCGGCCACAGCCGCGTGCCCGCGCCGCCGGCCAGGATCACCGGCACGACCGCGGCGGCGGCGCCGCCGCGGCCGGGTTCGTGCAGATCCGAATCGGCAATGCGCGCATTACCGATGGAAGCGAGTTCGCCCATTTTTGCGCTCCTCAATGCAAGCTGTTTTCGCATGCACGGAAATGCCGGACGCGTTAAGCCCTCGGTATCCCGATGCATCGCACATTCGCCGCGAATGCGATTCATTCGCGCGAACCAATCAATTAATTCGAATGCCCTTATGAAATCGAATTCGCGACTAGCGGACCCACGCCACGATTCGCGAGGGCCATGCGGACGTTGAACGCACTGCAGCCTGCTCGAAAGCGCGCATCGCACCGTTATGTGCAGGCGCGGAAAACGGCTCGGTAACACGAAATGGGGCGACGGACATGCCGTGCCGCAGCAATCCGCAACGGACGCGCGAGCGGACCTGCTCCGTCGATTGAAGGCCCAGCCCCGGCCGCCTTGCCCCCACGGCGCGGCCGGTGATCGGAATGCTTGTGTAATTCATGGTTGGTCTAACGTTATGGTATTAACTACTGCGGCACGGGGCATTTAATGCAGGTTCCGTGCCACCGCTGCGCATTCTGATGCTGCAGCGCGGAAAACCATCGATAAACCAATGACCTAGGTGTGCGGGCCAATAATCTGAATAAATCGAAACAGGCCAGTGTAACGTTTGCGCGAATGCCGCGTTCTCGGCCGTTACGTAACGACACGCCGTAACGCAGATACGTTACGGATTGCGAGATCACACGCGGCGGGCGATTTTCTGCGCGAGCAAATCATTCGCCCGTTTCATCCATGAATAATCGAATATCGCAATAGCGCGGCGCGGTTCATCCATGAATCGATGCGCGCTTGAGCGCATGCGAATAACGACAAAAAGAGAACCGCTCCGCTGCGGGATTCGAGTCGCGACGTTCATGCGCACCGGCGATCCGGTAGCGATCCGGTGGCGATCGGAAAGCGATTCCCGCGACGCATCGCGCGTCGGCTGCGACAATGTCGCCGTCGCATCAATTCGAGGCATCGATGGAACTCAGGCAACTGCGCTATTTCGTCTGCGTGGTCGAGCACGGCAGCATGGGCAAGGCGGCGCTGGAGCTCGGCGTCGTGACGTCGGCGCTGAGCCAGCAGATCAGCCGGCTCGAGAGCGAGTTGTCCACGCGCCTGCTGCAGCGAACCTCCACGGGCGTCGTGCCGACCGACGCGGGGCTCGCCTTCTGGCGACAGGCGCAGCTCGCGTTGCGCCACATCGACGATGCGGCGCTCGCCGCCCGTCAGGCGCGCCTGTCCGGGCACGTCAGCGTGGGGCTCGCGCCGAGCACCACGGGCGTGCTCGGCCTCGCGTTCATGAAGGCGATGCGGCAGCGCTATCCCGAGGTGCGGCTGCGCATGGTCGAGAGCCTGTCCGGCTACCTCGGCGCGATGCTGAGCGCGCGGCAGATCGACCTGGCCGTGCTGTTCCGCGAGGAGCCCGCGCAGCGCTGGAGCGTCATGCCGCTGCTCGACGAGCATCTGTTCGTGATCGGCTGCGCCGGCCAGCCCGGCATGCCCGAAGGGTCGCCCGTGGGTCTCGCGCAGCTCGGCGCGCTGCCGCTGATCCTGCCCAGCGGCCCGCATGGCTTGCGCGCGCTGCTCGATGCCGCGTTCGCGCGCACCGGCTTTACGCCGCACATCACCGCCGAAGTCGACGGCCTCGCGATGCTGATGGACGCGGTGCGCGGCGGCCTCGGCGCGACCATCCAGCCGGGCGCGGCGCTCGCGCGGCTCGAGAATGCGGCGCTCGCGAGCGTTCCGATTGCCGACGCACATGCGACGCGGCCCAACCTGATCGCGAGCGTGTCCGACGACGAGCTGTCGCCGGCCGGGCTGGCCGCGCGCGTCGTACTCGCCGACGTGGCGCGCGAAATCGTCGCGGCCGGCCGCTGGCCGGGCGCCACGCTGCGCACGTAGCCCTTCCCTTCACGAAAACTGAAGACGTGTTGCCGTCCGCGTGATGGCGGCGTGTCGCGTCGATCCGTAGAGTCGCGTCTCAAAGGAGACAACTCAGATGGTCGACGTACTCGTGATCGGCGGCGGCAATGCCGCGCTCTGCGCCGCGCTGATGGCGCGCGAAGCAGGCGCTTCGGTGCTGCTGCTCGAATCGGCCCCGCGCGAATGGCGCGGCGGCAACTCGCAGCACACCCGCAATCTGCGTTGCATGCACGACGCGCCGCAGGACGTGCTGATCGGCGCCTATCCCGAAGAGGAATACTGGCAGGACCTGCTGAAGGTGACCGGCGGCATCACCGACGAGGCGCTGGCGCGGCTCGTGATCCGCGCGTCGTCGACCTGTCGTCCGTGGATGCAGGCGCATGGCGTGCGCTTTCAGCCGCCGCTGTCCGGCGCGCTGCACGTCGCGCGCACCAACGCCTTCTTCATGGGCGGCGGCAAGGCGCTCGTGAACGCCTATTACCGCAGCGCCGAAGCGCTCGGCGTGCAGATCCGCTACGACACGCCGGTCGACGCGATCGAGCTCGACGGCACGCGCTTCGTGGCCGCGCGCAGCGGCGCGCAACGCTTCGAGGCACGCAGCTGCGTGCTCGCGGCAGGCGGCTTCGAATCCAATCGCGCATGGTTGCGCGAAGCGTGGGGACAAGACGAGCGCGGCGAGTGGCCCGCCGACAACTTCCTGATCCGCGGCACGCGCTTCAATCAGGGCGTGCTGCTGCGCTACATGATCGACGCCGGCGCGGACGCGATCGGCGATCCGTCACAATCGCATTGCGTCGCGATCGACGCCCGCGCGCCGCTGTACGACGGCGGCATCTGCACGCGCATCGACTGCGTGTCGCTGGGCGTCGTCGTCAACCGCGACGCAGAGCGCTTCTATGACGAAGGGGAAGACTTCTGGCCGAAGCGCTATGCGATCTGGGGCCGGCTCGTCGCGCGGCAGCCGGGCCAGATCGCCTACTCGATCATCGACGCAAAGGCGCTCGGACGCTTCATGCCGCCGGTGTTTCCCGGCGTCCGGGCCGATTCGCTGCCGGAACTCGCGCGCGGCCTGAAGCTGCCCGAGCACGCGTTCGTCGCCACGCTGAACGCCTACAACGCGGCCTGCCGCGGCGGCACCTTCGACCACACGACGCTCGACGACTGCCGCACCGAAGGGCTCACGCCGGCGAAAACCCACTGGGCGCGCCCGCTCGACACCCCGCCGTTCTTCGGCTACGCGCTGCGACCGGGCATCACGTTCACGTACCTGGGGCTCAAGGTCAACGAGCGCGCACAAGTCCATTTCGGCGGGCAACCGAGCGACAACCTGTTCGTCGCGGGCGAAATGATGGCCGGCAACGTGCTCGGCAAGGGCTATACGGCCGGCGTCGGCATGTCGATCGGCACCGCGTTCGGACGTATCGCCGGCACTCAGGCGGCGAAGGCCGCGCAATCGACTGGAGTTCAACGTGCAGAATCTTGAAGAACGCATCCACGACGCGCCGCCGGCCGCGCGCGTCGCTCGCACCGAGCGCGCCGAACCCGCCGCGCACGCCGCCGGCCGGCCGGTCATTCGCCTGCAGCCCGTCACCGACAACGAGGCCGAAGTCGCGCGGCAGATGAGCATCTGCAATGCGTGCCGCTATTGCGAGGGATTCTGCGCGGTCTTCCCCGCCATGACGCGCCGGATGGCGTTCGCCAAGGCGGACGTCAACTACCTCGCGAACCTGTGCCACAACTGCGGCGCGTGCTATCACGCATGCCAGTACGCGCCGCCGCACGCGTTCGCCGTCAACGTGCCGAAGGCGATGGCGCAGGTCCGCTTCGATACCTACGTCGAGTACGCGTGGCCGGCGCCGATGGGCAAGCTCTATCAGCGCAACGGACTCACCATCGCGCTCGCGCTCGCCGTCGGGCTCGCGCTGTTCCTGATACTCGGCGCCGCGCTGAACGGGTCGCTGCTGAGCGGCGCGGCGCACGGCAACTTCTATGCGGTGTTTCCGCACAACCTGCTGGCGGCGATGTTCGGCGGCGTGTTCGGCCTCGCGATGCTCGCGCTCGGCAACGGCGTGAAACGGTTCTGGCGCGACGTGTCGGCCGGCACGGCGAGCGTCCCGGCCGTGGCGGAAGCGGCGCAGCACGCGCTCGCGCTGACCTATCTCGGCGGCGGCCACGGCGACGGCTGCAACGAGGCGGACGATGCGTTCACGCTTGCGCGACGCCGCTTCCATCACTTCACGTTCTACGGCTTCATGCTGTGCTTCGCGGCCACCGTGACGGCCACCTTCTATCACTACGCGCTGAACCTGCATGCGCCGTATGCGTTCGCGAGCGTCCCCGTGCTGCTCGGGACGGCGGGCGGAATCGGCCTGCTGATCGGCCCGGCCGGCCTGCTCTGGCTCAACCTGCGGCGCGACCCGGCGCGGACCGATCCGAAGCAGCGCCCGATGGATCGCGGCTTCATCGCGCTGCTGATGCTCGTGAGCACTTCGGGGCTGGCGCTGCTCGCGTGGCGTGACAGCGGCGCGATGGCGTGCCTGCTTGCCGTCCACCTCGGCATCGTGATGGCGCTGTTCGTCACGTTGCCGTACGGAAAATTCGCGCACGGCGTCTTTCGCTGCGCCGCACTGCTCAAGGCGTCGATCGAGAAGCGGCAGGCCGCTCGCCTGCAACCGAGCCCGGACTGATCCGGGCCATGCGAGGCGGATCGGCATCGCGCCAGATCCGCCCACCACACCATAGGAGACAACTCATGCATCGCTTACCGTCAGACGCGCCGGTTCGCGCCGCCGCCCGCCCGTCGAAGCTCGGCGCGGTCCTGCGCGTGACCAGCGGCAATTTTCTCGAGCAATTCGACTTCTTCCTGTTCGGCTTCTACGCGACCACGATCTCGCGGGTCTTCTTTCCGACGGCGAGCGAATTCGCGTCGCTGCTGCTGACGTTCGCCGTATTCGGCGCCGGCTTCCTGATGCGTCCGCTCGGCGCGATCGTGCTCGGCGCCTACATCGACGAAGTGGGACGGCGCAAAGGCCTGATCGTCACGCTGTCGATCATGGCGAGCGGGACGGTGCTCATCGCATGCGTGCCGGGCTATGCGACGATCGGCGTCGCCGCGCCCGTGCTGGTGCTGCTCGGGCGGCTGCTGCAGGGCTTCTCCGCGGGCGCGGAACTGGGCGGCGTGTCCGTCTATCTGGCGGAAATGGCGACGCCGGGCCACAAGGGCTTCTACACGAGCTGGCAGTCCGCGAGCCAGCAGGTCGCGATCGTCGTCGCGGCGGCCATCGGCTATCTGCTCAATCATCTGCTGACGAGCCAGGAGATCGGCGCATGGGGCTGGCGCATTCCGTTCTTCATCGGTTGCGCGATCGTGCCGGCGATCTTCCTGCTGCGCCGCTCGCTGCAGGAAACCGCAGAGTTCACCGCGCGCACCCACCGGCCGCGGGCGCGCGAAGTCTTCGCGACGATGCTGAAGAACTGGCGGACCGTGTTCGCCGGCATGCTGCTCGTCGCAATGACCACGACCACGTTCTACCTGATCACGGTCTACACGCCGACGTTCGGCAAGGCGGTTCTCAAGCTCTCCACCGCCGACAGCCTGATCGTCACGTTGTGCGTCGGCCTGTCGAATTTCGTGTGGCTGCCGGTCGGCGGCGCGCTGTCGGACCGCATCGGCCGCAAGCCGATTCTCGTCGCCGTGACGGTCCTGGCGATCGCGACGTCGTACCCGGCGCTCGCGTGGCTCGCCGGCGCACCGAGCTTCGGCCGCATGCTGGCCGTGCTGTTATGGCTGTCGTTCTTCTTCGGCATGTACAACGGCGCGATGGTCGCCGCACTCACCGAAATCATGCCCGCCAACGTTCGGGTGGCCGGCTTCTCGCTGGCGTTCAGCCTCGCCACCGCGGTGTTCGGCGGCTTCACGCCCGCGGTGTCGACCTATCTGATCGAGCTGACCGGCGACAAGGCGGCGCCCGGCTACTGGCTCAGTTTCGCCGCGTGCTGCGGGCTGTGCGCGACGCTTGCGCTGTATCGCAGCGGAGGCGCCGCCGAACGCGCCGCTTCGCCTGCGTGAGGGTGGTCGGGCGGCGGCGCGCCGGGAATACGGCAGGTCGCCCGCCGCGCCGCATGCGACCACGCCGTGCTACCGCTCGGCCGGCGGCACCAGGATGCTGCGCGGAATCGACAGGATCAGCACGCAGCTGATCAGCAGGCACGCACCGAGCGCATAGGTGCCGTTGTTGATGTTGCCGGTCATTTCCTTTGCGATGCCGGTGATCATCGAGCCCGTGAAGCCGGACAGGTTGCCCACCGAATTGATCAGCGCGATGCCGGCGGCCGCCGCCGTGCCCGACAGGATCTGGCCGGGGAACGTCCAGTAGATCGGCATCAGCGCGAGGATCGCGCAGGTCGCGATGGTCAGGAACACGATCGACAGCGCCACGTTCTGCGCGCACGCGGCGCTCGCGATCAGGCCGACGCCGCCGATCAACGCGGGAATCGCCGCATGCAGCCGGCGCTCGCCGGTCTTGCGCGAGTGCGATGCGTTCCACAGCATCGCGAAAATGGCCGTCAGATACGGAATCGCGGTGAGCAGCCCGATATGCAGCGGGCTGCGCACGCCGGACGCGCGGATGATCGACGGCAGCCAGAACGCCAGCCCGTAGAAGCCGGTGTTGAACGTGAGCAGGATGAAGGTCAGCAGCCACACGCGCGGGCTGCGCAGCGCGACGCCGACACGGTGCGACTTGTGCGCGGCCTCGCGTTCGAGGTTGCGCGCGAGCAGCGCCTTCTCGTCGGCGGACAGCCATTTCGCCGACTGCGGACCGTCGCCGAGGAATGCCAGCACGACGAACGCGACCACGATCGACGGCAGGCCCTCGAGCAGCAGCATCCACTGCCAGCCGCTCATACCCGACAGCCCGTGCGTCTGCTCCATCAGCCAGCCGGACACCACGCTGCCGAGCGTCAGGCTCAGCGGAATCGCGACCAGGAAGCCCGACATCGCGACGCTCTGGCGACGCGCCGGGAACCAGTAGTTCATGTACAGGATGACGCCCGGGAAAAAGCCGGCTTCGCACAGGCCGAGCAGGAAGCGCAGCGCGTAGAACATCGTCGACGTCTGCACGTGGAAGAACTGCGCGAGCGGCACGATGAACGCCATCGACGACGACACGATGCCCCACGTGATCATGATCCGCGCGATCCAGAAGCGCGCACCGTAGCGATGCAGCAGCAGGTTGCTGGGCATCTCGAACAGGAAATAGCCCCAGAAGAAGATGCTGGCGCCGAGCGCATAGACGCCGTCGCTCAGGCTCAGGTCGTCGAGCATCTGCAGCTTCGCGAAGCCCACGTTGACGCGGTCCAGATACGCGACGACGTAGCACAGCAGCAGCAAGGGCAGGATGCGCCGCATCACCCTGCGATAGACGGCGTCTTCGGACAAGTCGGCCGCGGCCGGCGCAGCCGCGGTCTGTGTGATGGTTGGCATCCGTTCGTCTCCTGATTGTGTAGGTCTTCTTCGCATCGGCACGCTCGCCGGGCCGGCGATGTTACCGATAACATCCTGCGGCAAAAAAATCCGCCGACGGGGCGACGGATGCCACCGGCGCTCTGATACCGGTAACGCCCAGCAACGTAGCACGCCGGGACCGGCCAGTTCAAGCGCCGGCCGCCGAGTGGTTTCCCTAGTACGCGCGCGGCGGCAACGGGCGCGCGGGCGCCGCTCGGCACGCGATCCGGCACCGGTATGATGTAGCCTTCACATGCTTCTTCCGCTCGCAATTCCGATGCCCAGTCCCACCGCCGTCCGGCCCGCCGGGCCGCCCCGCATGTCCGACGTAGCGCGCCTGGCCGGCGTATCGAAGATGACCGTGTCGCGCGTGCTCGCCGGCCACAGCGTGGCCGCCGATACGCGTGAACGGGTGTGCCGCGCCATCGACCAGCTCGGCTACGTCGCCGATGCCGCGGCCGGCGCGCTATCGTCGGGCCGTTCGGAATTCGTCGCGGTGCTGGTGCCGTCGCTGTCGAGCTCCAACTTCTCGGACACCGTGCGCGGCCTCACCGATGCGCTCGAACCGCACGGGCTGCAACTGCTGCTCGGCGATACCGACTACGACCTCGAACGCGAAGAACGGCTGGTGCGCTCGATGCTGCGCCACCAGCCGCGCTGCGTCGCGCTGACCGGCGCGCAGCACACCGACGCGACGCGCAAGCTGCTGGCGCGCTCGGCCATTCCGGTGGTCGAGATGTGGGATCTGCCCACGCGCCCGATCGACACCGCGGTCGGGTTCTCGAACGTGCGCGCGGCGCGCGCGATGGTGCGGCATCTGGCCGAGCGTGGCTATCGGCGCATCGGCTTTCTCGGCGGCGCGAGCGAACTGGACCGCCGCGGCCTGGACCGGCTCAAGGGCTATCAGGCCGAAATCAAGGCGCTCGCACTGGGCGAACCGCGCGTCGTGCGGCTCGGCGATTCGCCGATCACGATGAGCCACGGCGGCCCCGCGATGGCCGCGCTGCTGGACAAATGGCCGGACACCGATGCGGTGATGTGCGTGAGCGACATGTCGGCGTTCGGCGCGATCATGGAGTGTCACCGGCGCGGGCTGGCCGTGCCGGCCGACATCGCCGTGGCCGGTTTCGGCAACTTCGAAGTGGCGACCTGCTGCCATCCGACCATCACGACGGTGTCGGTCGATGCGTACGGCATCGGCCTGCACACGGGCGAGGCGCTGCTGGCCGCGCTGCACGCGCGCGACGGCGGCGAGCCGCTCGAATCGCGCAGCATCCGGATCGACTACACGATCGTCGCGCGCGAAAGCGCGTGACGCGCTGACCGCCGCGGCGCGCCGGCAGCCCGCCGCCCGGCCGCCGTCGGTCGACACGAGCGCGCCGCCGGCCCGCTCCGCCACGCGCGAACGCGCGACGCCCTGCCACGATCGCCCCGCCGCCTTCCGCGCAAATTCCCTTCCGCAACGCAAAACCACCGTGCTAACATCCGCTCGATGTTACCGGTAACTATCCGGCACGCACAACGCACGACTGTCCCGCACGACAGTCCTATTCGGAGACAGCCTCGCCATGGCAAACACCCCACGCCGCCTGCGCAGCCAGGAGTGGTTCGACGATCCCGCGCATGCGGACATGACGGCGCTCTATGTCGAGCGCTTCATGAACTACGGGTTGACGCGCGACGAGCTGCAGTCGGGTCGCCCGATCATCGGCATCGCGCAGACCGGCAGCGACCTCGCACCGTGCAACCGCCACCATCTCGAACTGGCCGAGCGCGTGCGCGCCGGCATTCGCGACGCGGGCGGCATTCCGATGGAGTTCCCGGTGCACCCGCTCGCCGAGCAGAGCCGCCGCCCCACCGCCGCGCTCGACCGCAACCTCGCTTACCTGGGGCTGGTGGAAGTGCTGCACGGCTTTCCGCTGGACGGCGTGGTGCTGACCACCGGCTGCGACAAGACCACCCCCGCCTGCCTGATGGCCGCGGCCACCGTCGACATGCCGGCCATCGTACTGTCGGGCGGGCCGATGCTCGACGGCTGGCACGACGGCAAGCGCGTCGGCTCGGGCACGGTGATCTGGCACGCGCGCAACCTGCTCGCGGCAGGCGAGATCGACTACGAAGGATTCATGGCGCTGACCACCGCGGCGTCGCCGTCGATCGGGCACTGCAACACGATGGGCACCGCGCTGTCGATGAACAGCCTCGCCGAGGCGCTCGGCATGTCGCTGCCGGGCTGCGCGAGCATTCCGGCCGCCTACCGCGAGCGCGGCCAGATGGCCTACGCGACCGGCAAGCGCGCGGTCGAGCTGGTGCGCGACGACGTGCGTCCGTCGCAGATCATGACGCGCGCCGCGTTCGAGAACGCGATCGTCGTCGCGTCCGCGCTCGGTGCGTCGACCAACTGCCCGCCGCACCTGATCGCGATCGCGCGCCACATGGGCGTCGAGCTGAGCCTCGACGACTGGCAGCGCTTCGGCGAAGCCGTGCCGCTGCTCGTCAACTGCATGCCGGCCGGCGAATATCTCGGCGAGAGCTTCCATCGCGCCGGCGGCGTGCCCGCGGTGCTGCGCCAGCTCGATGCGGCCGGCCTGCTGCGGCGCGATTGCATGACGGTGTCCGGCCGGCCGATCGGCGCGATCGCCGATGCCGCGCCGCCCGCCGATCGCGACGTGATCCGCACGCCCGATGCGCCGCTCAAGCACGGCGCGGGCTTCATCGTGCTGTCGGGCAACTTCTTCGACAGCGCGATCATGAAGATGTCGGTGGTGGGCGACGCGTTCCGTCAGACCTACCTCGCCGAGCCGGGTGCCGAGAACACCTTCGACGCACGCGCGATCGTGTTCGATGGCCCCGAGGACTACCGCGCGCGCATCGACGATCCGCAACTGAACATCGACGAGCGCTGCATCCTGGTGATCCGCGGCTGCGGCACGGTCGGCTACCCGGGCAGCGCGGAGGTCGTCAACATGGCGCCGCCCGCAGCGCTGGTGAAGCGCGGCGTGACGTCGCTGCCGTGCATGGGCGACGGACGCCAGAGCGGCACGTCGGCCAGCCCGTCGATCCTGAACATGTCGCCGGAAGCGGCGGTGGGCGGCGGCCTCGCGCTGCTGCGCACCGACGACCGCATCCGCGTCGACCTGAACCGCCGGACCGTCGACGTGCTCGTCGACGAAGCGGAACTCGCGCGGCGCCGCGAAACCGCGACGTTCGCCGCGCCGCCGGCGCAAACGCCGTGGCAGGAGCTGTATCGCCGCTTCGTGGGCCAGCTGTCCACCGGCGGCTGCCTCGAGCCGGCCACGCTGTATCTGAAGGTGATCGAACGGCACGGCAATCCGCGCCATTCGCATTGATCCAACGTCCCACGACTCCAGCCGAGCTCATCATGCGTACTCTTTCCGTCTCCGACTGCCTGCCGCACGATCTCGCGCAGGCGCTGCTGATCGGCCGCGTATGGCGGCACGACGGCGCCCACGCGGGCCCGAGCGTCGTCGCCGTGCGCGGCGGCGAACTGATCGACATCACGCGCACCGTGCCGACCACCGCGGACCTGTTCGACCGCGCCGACGCCGTCGACCTCGCGCGCAGCGCGCCGGGCGAATCGCTCGGCCGCGTCGAGCCGCTGCTGCAGGCCGCGCTCGACGGCACGCCCGGCGCGTCCGGTGCGGCGCAGCTGCTCGCGCCGTGCGACGTGCAGGCCATCAAGGCCTGCGGCGTCACGTTCGCCGTCAGCCTGATCGAGCGCGTGATCGAGGAACAGGCCGGCGGCGATCCCGCGCGAGCGCGCGAGGTGCGCGAAGCGATCACCGCGACGCTCGGCACCGATCTGTCGAAAATCGTGCCCGGCTCGGACGCCGCGCTGCGCCTGAAGGCGGAACTCGAGCGGCGCGGCGCGTGGTCGCAATACATGGAGGTCGGCATCGGCCCCGACGCCGAGGTGTTCTCCAAGGCGCAGCCGATGTCGGCGGTGGGTTTCGGCGCGGACGTCGGCTTGCTGCCGGCATCGGTATGGAACAACCCGGAACCGGAGATCGTGCTGGCCGTCGCCAGCGACGGCCGGCCGGTCGGCGCGACGCTCGGCAACGACGTCAACCTGCGCGACATCGAAGGCCGCTCGGCGCTGCTGCTCGGCAAATGCAAGGACAACAACGGCTCGTGCGCGATCGGCCCGTTCGTGCGGCTGTTCGCCGACGGCTTCACGCTCGACGGCGTGCGGCAGGCCAGCGTGTCGCTGCGCGTCGAAGGCGCCGATGACGGTTTCGTGCTCGACGGCATCAGCCACATGCGCGAGATCAGCCGCGACCCGACCGATCTCGTCGCCCAGACCTGCGGCGCGCATCACCAGTACCCGGACGGCTTCATGCTGTTCCTCGGCACGATGTTCTCGCCGATCCAGGATCGCGACGCGCCGGGCGCCGGCTTTACGCACCACCTCGGCGACCGCGTGACGATCGCGACGCCCGCGCTCGGCGCGCTCGTGAACACCGTGCGGCTGTGCACGGAGATCGCGCCATGGAGCTTCGGCGTGCGCGCGCTGTATGCGAACCTCGCGGCGCGCGGCCTGCTCGGCAAGTGAGGCTGCCTGCCGCGCAGCGTCATGCCGCGGCTACGCTGCGCGCTCGCCGCTCACGCGCGGCGACCGCAGTGTGCGCGGCACCAGGTTCGTCACCAGCAGCGCGCCGAGCATCAGCAGCATCGCAACCACCGCCAGCCCCGCATACGGCGCGCCGGTGCGCGTGAACAGCACGCCGACGAGCCACGAACTGAACGCGCCGCCGAGCGAGCCGAGCATGCTGATCGCCGCGATGCCCGCCGCCGCGGCGCGGCCGGTGAGCTGCGCCGCCGGAATCGTCCAGAACACGATCGGCACGGTGAACGCGCACAGCTGCGCGACGGCCAGCAGCGTCACGGTCATCCAGACGTGCCCGGCCGCGAACCGCAGGAGCAGCAGGCTGCACGCGGTGACGAGCATGCACGCGACCGTATGCCAGCGCCGCTCGCCGTGCCGGTCCGAACTCCACGCGATCGCGACGTTGCCGATCATCGTGAAGACCGAAATCAGCCCGGACAGCCAGCCGACGCCGGACACGGTCGCCACCCCGGACGCCTTCAACACCGACGGCGACCAGAACGTCACCGCGCCCATCCCGACGTATACGCAGAAATAGATCGCCGCGAGCCCGAGCACGCGCCCGTTGCGGAGAACGTCGAGCACGCCGGCCCCGTCGTGCCCGACGACGGCAGCGGCCCGCTCGGCCTGCAGGTCGCGCGACAGCGCGTGCCGGTCCGCGGCCGACAGCCACGCCGCCTGTTCCGGCCGGTCGCTCAGCATCAGCGGCGCGATCAGGCCCAGCGCGATGGCCGGCAGACCTTCGATCAGAAACAGCCACTGCCAGCCGCGCAACCCGAGCGCGTCCTGCAGGTGCGCCATGATCCAGCCGGACAACGGCCCGCCGATCATTCCGGCCACTGGCACGGCGAGCAGCAGCACGCTGTTCACGCGCGCGCGCACGGCATCCGGAAACCAGTACGACAGATACAGGATGAGGCCCGGAAAGAAGCCGGCCTCGGCCGCGCCGAGCAGAAAGCGCACGACGTACAGCGACACGCTGCCCGTCGCGAACATCTGCGCGATCGTGCACAGCCCCCACAGCACCATGATGCGCATCAGCGTCCGGCTCGCGCCGATCCGCGCCAGCACCAGATTGCTCGGTACCTCGAACGCCGCGTAGCTGATGAAAAAGATGGCCGTCGCGGCACCGAACGCGGCCTCGCTCAGGCCGAGGTCCTGCAGGAACTGCAGCTTGGCGAAGCCGATGTTCACGCGGTCGATGAAGTTGACCACGTAGCAGACGAACAGAAACGGAAGCACGCGCAGCGCGACCCGGCGATACAGGAACGCAGAGGATGACTCGGACATCGGCGGCTCCAGGAAGATGAACGTGGCTCGCGGCAGCCGCTCGCCGCCGCATGGCAGGGGGCGAGGCCGTCGTCCTGGCGTCCGGACGGCTGCCCCGATGAAGCCGCGCCCCGGCATGCCGAAACGCGTCGAGCGAACGGGCACCGATGCCAGGCCGCATGAACGGATTATATGAATCCCGTAATTTGGTACTAATAGGTGGTTTACATGAGATTCAATCCGCACCTCATTCATCCATGTCCCGGAATCGGGAATCTGGCTTCAGTCATCAACCAAGCCGGCGAGACGAGCAGCTTGCTTCACGCCGCCTACGGCCCGCGCGCGGCGGCGGAGCACGGGCGACGCGAGATTCGGGCCGGCGGCGCTCTGCCCGGCGCCCGGTAACGGGTGGGGCCCCGAGGCGGTCGGCGCGGAGAACGGCGCGATTTGCCGTCCGCGCGCGTCTACCCCCACTCGAAGGCGACGCCTTCCGCCCTGTCTTCGATCCGCGCTCTCGCCCGTCGCGGCGGCGCCAGCACTACCCGGCGACAACATGCGTAAACCCGCTCTCGACATTAAATTGAATCCCCTATAATGGGATTCACCGACACGACGTGGACGATTACGGCAGCCAGCACCCGCGGTCGGTCCCGTTTCCAGCGGTCGCTTCACTTCATTACGG
The DNA here is from genome assembly GCF_001718695.1 of Burkholderia ubonensis. Taxonomy (NCBI): domain Bacteria; kingdom Pseudomonadati; phylum Pseudomonadota; class Betaproteobacteria; order Burkholderiales; family Burkholderiaceae; genus Burkholderia; species Burkholderia ubonensis. Next base: position 802,513 of record NZ_CP013421.1, read on the forward strand.
TCCCCGCAGACCGCGTCACCCCGCGGTTTTTTTCTGGATATGATCGTCTGCACGACCGGTCCTGTGACCGGCCGCCTTCAGCGCAACGCCGCGGCGGGCCGCGCATTGCGCGATTCCCGTGACCCGCGACGGGCAGCATGAGCCGGCTTCGGCCGGCATTGAATTTGAGATGGGGCGCCTCAGCGACACCATGAACCTGCATGCCGAATCCCGCTGCTTCTCGGACGTCTTCCTCCATTCGCAGGCCATCGTGAACTGGTCGCAGCACTACGACCAGATCAGTCCGGGCATCGCCACGACGACGCTGCGCCAGGTCGCCGGCCAGCGCTTTCACGTGTTCCGCGAACGGATCAACCAGCGTGTCATGCAGCACGGCCTCGCGCCGCGCGGCCGCCTCTGCTTCGCGCTGCCGATCGCGAACACGGCCGCACCGATCGTGCAGGGGCGCACCGTCGCGCGTCCGAGCCTGCTCACGCTGCGCGGCGGCGAAGAGTTCGTCGCGCATCTTCCGTGCGACACCGAAGTGCTCGCCTTCACGATCGATCGCACGCTCACGGCCGATCACGCGCTCGACGAACTGGCGAACCTGCCCGCGCGCGTCCTCCGGCAACCGGTGCTGCCGATCTCGCCGGTGCGCTACCGCACGGCGCTGGACGGCCTCGAGCGCGTGCTCTGCCAGGCGCTCGACCACGGTTCGCTCACGGCCCGCGACGCGTTCGACGAACGCGTGCTCGCCCATAACGTGGTCGGCATCCTGCTCGACCTCGTACAGTCGGACGAAGCGGATGCGGGCGCGCTGCCGTCGGCGTCGACGCAAAGCTACATCGTGCGGCGCAGCCAGGAAATCGCACTGGAATGCGACGACGTGCCGACGGTGATCGATCTCTGCCATCACCTCCGAATCAGCCGCCGCACGCTGCAATACAGCTTTCAGAACGTCGTCGGCACCACGCCGACCGCCTACCTGCGCTCGATCCGGCTCAACGCGGTGCGCCGCTTCCTGATGACGACACCCGAGACGATGCGGATCGGCGACGCGGCGGCGCAATTCGGCTTTTGTCATTTCGGGCGATTCTCCGCGTACTACCAGCAACATTTCCACGAGCTGCCGTCGCACACGCCGCGCCTGAGCTGAACCGTCGCGCCGCCGCGCGCCGTATCCGGGTAATTCCCTGCCGCACGGCGCGCGCGGATTGCCGATAGCGGACAACGTCCCGGATTTCGGCACCCTAAATTCTGGCGTCGGCCCGTTCGCACGCATGCACCAGATGCGTGACCGGGCGGCCGTCGAAGCACACACCTGTGTCGTCGCCGCACGGCAGCTCCCGTTGCCGGATCGTCAGGATGGTCCCGCGGCGCACGGACATTGATCAGGCATGCCGTGGTCGCTTCCTGACGGACGATCCGGCCAGCGGGACTACTCATGAACGAATCGTCATCCCGGTCCGACGCGGGGCTCAGCAGGAACGCGGTCGGACTCTCACACATCGTCTTCTTCGTCGTCGCCGCGGCCGCGCCGCTCACCGCGATGGTCGGCGCGACACCGGCGGCGTTCTCGCTCGGCAACGGCCCCGGCGTGCCCGGCGTCTTCGTGCTGGCCGGCGTGATGTACCTGATCTTCAGCATCGGATACGCGGCGATGAGCCGGCATATCTCCAACGCGGGCGCCTTCTATGCGTACATCGCGAACGGGCTCGGGCGGCCCGTCGGCGTGGGCGGCGCATTCGTCGCGATCGTCGCGTACAACGCGGTGCAGATCGCGATCTACAGCATGTTCGGCTTCTTTCTCAACAACGCCGTCCAGCAGCATTACGGCGTCGACGTGCCGTGGTGGGCGTTCGCGCTGGCCTGCGTCGCCGCCGTGCATCTCTGCGGCGCGCGACACATCGAGTTCAGCGGACGGCTGCTCGGCCTGCTGATGCTCGGCGAGATCGCGATCGTGATGCTGCTCGACGTCGCGATCGTCGCGCACGGCGCGACTGCCGGCGGCTTCAGCGCGAGGCCGTTCATGCCCGCGGCGGTGTTCGTGCCGGGCCTCGGCACCGCGCTCGTGTTCGTCCTCGGCTCGTACATGGGCTTCGAGGCCACGGCCATCTTCTCCGAGGAAGCGCGCGACCCGAAGCGCACGATCCCGCGCGCGACGTACCTGGCCGTGATCCTCATCATGGTGTTCTACGCGCTGTCGTCATGGGCGATCGTCGAGGCGTGGGGCGAAGGCCACATCGCCGCGCAAGCGGCCCGCGATCCGGCCAATCTGTGGTTCGCCGTCAGCAGCCGGCTGCTCGGCAACATCGCCACCGATGCGATGAACGTGCTGCTCGTCACGAGCCTGTTCGCGGCCATCCTGTCGTTCCACAACACGATCACGCGCTATTTCTACGCGATGGGGCGGGAACGCGTGCTGTGGCGCAAGCTCGGCCATACGTGCCCCGTGCATCGCTGCCCCGACGTCGCGGGCAAGGTGCAGACGGTGATCGCGCTCGCGGCGATCGTCGGCTCGGCCGCGTTCCGGCTCGACCCGTTCGCCATCGTGTTCTCGTGGATGAGCGCGCTCGCGACGATCGGCATCATCGCCGTGCAGATCCTCGTGGCGACGTCGGTGATCGCCTTCTTCGCGCGCGACCATCGGGACGCCTCGATCGTGCACCGCCTGATCGCGCCGCTCGTCAGCGTGGTCGCGCTCGGCGCATGTCTCGTGCTGGTGGTGCGCAACCTGTCGGTGCTGAGCGGATCGGACTCCGCGTTCGTCGCGATGTTTCCGTATTTCCTGCTCGCCATCGGCGCGCTCGGCATTCGCGCCGCATTGCGATTGAAGCGCAGCGATCCCGACCTGTACCGCGAACTCGGGCGCGCCGCCCAGTAAGCGCGGCCCGGCGCGCGCAGCGCTGCCGCCGCGCCGCAATCCCACCGCATTCCCATCGCAATCCCGCCGCGGGCGCGTCTATGCATAGACGCGTCGCGCCGCCGTCGGCACGGGTATTCCCTGACCGATACGCGCGGCAGCGATTGCCGATAGCGGACAACGCGCGCCGTTTCATCGACATACAGTGAATCCGACGTTGGACCGCGGCCGTGGCAGCCGTCATCGCCCCGCCCGATCGGCCCGACGCTTCGTACCTGTGACACACGGACACCATGATGAAAATCCAGAACCTGATCGGCGGCCGGCATTGCGATGCCTCCACCGGCCGCACCTTCGACAAGCTGGCGCCCGCGACCGGAGACCGCATCTGCACCGTTCCCGCCTCGAGCGCCGACGACGTCGATCGCGCCGTGCGCGCCGCCCACGACGCATTGCACGACGACGCATGGGCCCGCGCCGGCGGCGCGGCCCGCGCCCGCTGGCTGTATCGGCTGGCGGACCTCGTCGAGCGCGAAAGCGAAGCGCTGGAGAGCCTGCTCGCCGTCGAACAAGGGCGGCCACCGGCCGAGATGCGCATGATGGACCTGCCGATGACCATCGACACGCTGCGCTATTTCGCCGGATGGGCCGACAAGCTCGAGGGCCGGACGATCCCGACCGACGGCTTCATGGGCCGCCCGACGCTCAGTTACACGCGGCGCGCGCCGGTCGGCGTCGCCGGCCAGATCGTGCCGTGGAACGCGCCGCTGATGATCGCCGTGTGGAAGCTCGTGCCCGCACTCGCGGCCGGCTGCCCGGTGGTGATCAAGCCGTCCGAGGATGCGCCGCTCGCCGTGGCGCGGCTCGGCAAGCTCGCGTGCGAAGCCGGCCTGCCGGCCGGCGTCGTCAACATCGTGCACGGCATGGGCGCCGAGGTCGGCGCTGCGCTCGTCGCGCATCCGCTCGTCAGCAAGATCAGTTTCACCGGCAGTACCGAAGTCGGCCGCACGATCGCCTGCGATGCGGCGCGCACCTTCAAGCGCGTCACGCTCGAGCTCGGCGGCAAGGCCGCGCAGATCGTCTTCGCGGATGCCGATCTCGACCGCGCGATCCCGTCGCTGGTGGCCGGCATGTTCGCGAACCAGGGGCAGACGTGTGCGGCCGGCTCGCGCGTGCTCGCGCACCGGTCGATCGCGGACGCACTCGAAGCGCGGCTCGCCGACGCGGCACGCACCATCCGCGTCGGGCCGCCGACCGAGGCCGGCGTGCAGATGGGCGCGCTCATCAACCCGCGGCATCTCGCACGCGTGCGGGCGCACGTCGCGGCCGCGCTGGCCGAAGGCGCGGTCATGCTCGCCGGCGACGAACAGGTGCCGCCGCGCGGCTGCTTCATGCGCCCGACGATACTCGGCGGCGTGCATCCGGGCATGCGCATCGCGCGCGAAGAAGTGTTCGGCCCGGTCGGCATGGTGATGCCGTTCGAGACCGAGGACGATGCGATCCGGATCGCCAACGACACGCCGTTCGGCCTGTCCGCCTCGGTCTGGACGCAGGATGTCGGCACCGCGCACCGCGTCGCCGAACGGCTCGACGTCGGTGCGGTCGCCATCAACGCATGGAGCCCGATCGATGCGCGCCTGCCGTGGGGCGGCACCCGGCAAAGCGGAATCGGGCGTGACCTGTCGAAGGCCGCGCTCGATTCGTACCTCGAGGAAAAGATCGTCACGGCCGCGCTGTGATGTCGCGGCGCACGCCGCGCCGCACCGTGTTCACGCACTTGAAGAGAGATACCTCATGGACTACCAAAAGCGACAAAAGCGATTCTGGCACCCGATGAGCTCGGCCGCGGCCGGGCATACGACCCCGACGGTCATCATCGCCCGCGGCGACGGCAACTACGTGTACGACGTCGAAGGCCACCGCATGCTCGACGGCGTCGCGGGCCTGTGGAACGTCAACGTCGGCCACAACCGCAAGGAAGTGAAGGACGCGATCGTGCGCCAGCTCGACGAGCTGTCCTACTATCAGACCTTCGACGGCGTGGCCCACCCGCGCGTCTACGATCTGGCCGACCGCCTGTGCGCGATGTTCGAGCAGGAGGACATGCAGCGCGTCATGTTCGGCAGCGGCGGCTCCGACGCGATCGAGACCGCGCTGAAGATCGCACGCCAGTACTGGGTCGCCGCGGGCGAGCCGTCGCGCACGAAGTTCCTGTCGCTGCGCAACGGCTATCACGGCGTGCACATGGGCGGCACGTCGATCGGCGGCAACGGCGTCTACCACTACAATCACGGTCCGTTGCTGCCCGGCTGCGTGCTGCTGGATACCCCGTGGCTGTATCGCAATCCGTGGAACTGCGATGATCCGGACCAGCTGGTCGAACACTGCATCCGGCAACTGGAGGACACGATCGCCTTTCATGGCCAGCAGACCATCGCGGCGTTCGTCGCGGAGCCGGTGCAGGGCGCCGGCGGCCTGATCGTCCCGCCGGCCAGCTACTGGGCGCGCGTGCGGAACGTATGCGACCGGCACGGCATCCTGCTGATCGCCGACGAAGTGGTGACCGGCTTCGGCCGCAGCGGCAGCCTGTTCGGCAGCCGCGGCTGGGGCGTGCGCCCGGACATCATGTGTCTCGCGAAGGGCATCTCGTCCGGCTACGTGCCGCTCGGCGCGACGCTGTACAACGGCCGGATCGCGCAAGCGATCGAGCACGGCGCGGGCTTCTCGCACGTCGTCATGCACGGCTATACGTACAGCGGCCATCCGCTCGCCTGCGCCGCGTCGCTCGCCGTACTCGACATCGTCGAAGCCGAGGATCTTCCGGGCAACGCGGCGCGCATGGGCCAACGCCTGCTCGAGCAGTTGCTGCCGTTGACGCGCGACTTCGAAACGGTCGGCGAGGTGCGCGGCAAGGGGCTGATGCTCGCGCTCGACCTCGTGACCGACAAGGCGAGCCGCACGCCGCTCGATCCCGGCAAGGGGTTCGCGGCGCGCGTGGCGGATGCCGCACGCAAGCGCGGCGTGCTGGTCCGGGCGATCGCCAACAAGATCGTGATGTCGCCGCCGTTGACGCTGCAGCCGAAGGAGACCGACCTCATCGCGCATGCGCTGCGCGACGCGCTGCAGGAATGCTGCGCGGACGCGCGAGCGATCGCCTGACGACGCGGCGCATCGGCCGCACGCGCGTCGTCTCGACGGCGCGTGCGCCGCGCGGCGGTCGGGGCATCGGCCCGGCGCGGGTTGTCCCATACGGCGCGGGATGTCGAAGCAGGCGTTCGACATCCCGCCCTTCGCAGTTGTGCCTACACGAGAGACCATCCAGATGAACGACCAGGCTATTGCAATCCCGGCGCACAAGTATCCGCTCACGCTTCGGCTTCTTCACTGGCTCAGGGCGATCCTGATCGGTGCGCAGCTGTGGACCGGCTGGACGATGGTCCGGCTCGACGACAACCTGCCCGCCAAATTCGACTGGTACTACCCGACCCACAAGGAATTCGGCGTGCTCACGCTGCTGGTGGTCCTGACCCAACTGGCGATCCGCTCGACGCAGACGTTGCCGCCGCTGCCGGCGAGCCTGCCGAAACTCGACCGCAAGCTCGCCAAGCTCGCCCATTACCTGCTGTACGCGCTGGCCGTCGTCGTGCCGTTGATGGGCTATTCGATGTCGAGCACCTATACGCAGAGCGACGGCGTGCCGTTCTTCGGTCTGCGCGTGCCCGAGCTGCTGGCGAAGAACGACCACTGGTTCGTCGCGTTCCAGTGGCTGCACAGGACGCTCGCCTACACGCTGCTCGCGCTCGTCGTGCTGCACGTGCTCGCCGCGCTGAAGCACCGCTTCTTCGATCCGAACCGCGAGAACGACGTGTTGCGACGCATGCTGTAACGCCGTCGCCGCGCGCCTGCGCGCACCACCCGACGCTTCACCACCGGGCCGCTCGTCGCGGCCCGGCTCGTTCCACGTCACGTCTTTCGTCTTACTAACCGATGGCGGGTCTTGATCCGGCGGGAGGCGCGTGCGTGCCCGTCGCGACGCGGGCTGCCATTCCTGCGTCACCCGGAGATCGACAATGAAAAAGAGGATTGCGGCCGTAGCGGCCGTCACGGCGGCCTGCGCGATGGGGTTCAACCTGGGCGCTCACGCGCAGAGCAGCGTGACGCTTTACGGATCGATTGACCAAGGCATCAATTTCACGAGCAACGCGGCCGGAAGCCGCGCCTACCAGATGGTCAGCGGCGACACCGTCGGCAGCAACTGGGGGCTGAAGGGGACGGAAGATCTCGGCGGCGGCCTGCGAGCGATCTTCCAGCTCGAGAACGGTTTCAACGCGAGCACCGGCGCGCTCGGCGTCGCGTCACGGATGTTCGGCCGGCAGGCCTACGTCGGGCTCGATTCCGATCGCTTCGGCACACTCACGCTGGGCCGTCAGTACGACCCCACGCTCGACATGTGGAGCCCGTTCGCGGCCGCCGGCAACTGGCTCGGCGACTTCGGCGCCCACCCGTACGACAACGACAACGCCGACTGGGACTACCGCATCCAGAACAGCGTCAAGTACGTGTCGCCGGCGTACGGCGGCTTCAAGGGCGAAGTGCTCTACGGGCTCTCGAATCAGGCGGGCGGCTTCGCCCGCAACCGCGTCTACAGCGCCGCGATGCAGTACCAGGCCGGTGCGTTCTCCGCCGCCGTCGCGTATCTGAAGGCCAACAACGGCGGCGCGACGGCGGCCGGCGCGTTGTCGAGCGACGATACGGTTTTCAGCGGCCGTTCGCAGCAGAACATCGACGTCGGCACGTCGTACAAGTTCAATGACAAGCTGACGCTGTCCGCCGCCTATTCGCACGTCGACGTCTACAGCCCCGAGGCGAACGTCTACTTCACGAACCAGCCTGCGACGGGCTCGCAGAACGCGTGGAAGTTCGACAATTTCGAGGTCAACGGCCAGTATTTCCTGCTGCCCGACGTGTGGTTCGGCGCCGCCTACACCTATACGCACGCGCGCGTCGCGACGGCGGCGGGCGACGCCTCGCCGAGCTGGCACCAGCTGTCGATGATGCTCGACTACGACCTCAGCAAGCGGACCTCCACGTACATCCAGGGTGCGTACCAGCATGCGACCGGCAACACCGGCACCGACTTCGACCATGCGCACGTGCTCGGCACCGCCGGACAGTCGTCGGGCCGCAACCAGCTCGCGTTGCGCATCGGGATGATGCATCGCTTCTGACATGCGCGCGGCGCGACGGCGGCCGCGCGTTGCGCGTGCCGGCCGTCGCGCGCCGCACCGTCAGAACTGGTGGCGCAGGCCCACGCGGACCGCGCTCTGGGTCGACCCCGACGCCGCGCCGCCGAGCGCGGCCTCGACCTGTGCGCCGTACGCGCTGTCGTGCCCGCGCGCGAATACCGCATACAGGCCGGTCCGTTTCGACAGCGAATAGTCGGCCGTCAGCGTGAGCTGGTTGGCCGAGCCCGTATCGCCGCCGCGTTGCTGGAACTGGAAGCCGCCGCCAAGTTGCAGCGACGGCGTCACTGCATAGGTCAGCCCGGCATCGTAGGTCGTGGCCCGCAGCGGTGCGGCCGCGCTGATCCGCACGTCCGACACCATGCCGAACACACGCAGCCGGCCGACGTCGTAGCCGGCGCCGCCCGAGAAGTTGCGGAGATTGCCGCCGGAGGTCACGTCGTGCTGGCCGAAATACACCAGCGCGGCGCTGAACGCACCATGCGTGTACGACACCATCGCGCTCTGCACGCTGCTGCGCGCGACCGTGCCCGGTACGTTGCCGAACCCCCACATGCCGCCGAACGACACGCCGCCGAAGGTCGGACTCACGTACTTCACCGCGTTGTTCACCTGCACGCCCCAGACGCGGTTGTCGAGCGCGCCGCCGGCCGACGCATTCGCCGGCAAGCCCCATGCAAGCAGGCCGGCCGGCGTATTCGCGCCGATCGCGAAGGCCGGCATCAGATCGCCGACGAAATCGAACTGGCGGCCGAGCGTCACGGTTCCCCAGTCCCCGCCGAGCCCGACGTACGCTTGCGAACTGAACGCGGCGCCCGGCACGGTGAGCGTGCCGTCGGAGGTCTGGAACTGGCTTTCGAGCCGGAAGACCGCAAAGCTCGCGCCGCCGAGATCCTCCCGGCCCGTCAGCCCCCACACGTCGTTGCGCGCCACGCCGGCCTGCAACGCGAGCTGGCGGCCGCCGCGCGGCGCCGACGCCACATTGCTCGTATAGGTGACGCCGGTGTCCAGCGAACCATAGAGCGTCACGCTCGATTGCGCGAACGCCGGCACGGCGCTGCCGCATCCGTAGATTGCCAGCACGCGGATCCACGTCTTCATCTTCACTCTCCTCTTCATGTATGGATGCCTATCGAAATCCGTCGTTGCTGGTCGGTGCTGCGCGCCCTGCGGTCGGGCGCCGCGCGACCGACTTCAGTTAGACTACGGCCCTGTCGCCGGCGCAGCGGCAGCGTGCGCCGGCCCGCTTGCGCTGCAACGCCGTCGCGCCGCTCGTTCGGTTGCCGCAACCCGTCTGAACCCGGATCACGTCATGTCGAGCCTGACCAAAATGCTGTCCATCCTTGACGTCTTCTCGTCGTCCGCGACGTCGATGACGGCCGAGGAGATCGCCGAACACATGGGCTTCTCTCGCACCACGTGCTACCGCTACGTGAAGGAACTGGCGTCCGTCGGCCTGCTCGTCGGCAGCAATGGCCGCTATACGCTCGGGCCGCGCATCATCCATCTCGACTACAACATGCGGCAGTCGGACCCGACGCTGAATGCGGCGAAACCGGTGATTCAGCATCTGGTCCAGGTCACCGGCGGCGACGCGCTCGTGTCGACGCTGTTCGACGAGCAGATCATCAACGTGATGCACGAGTCCGGCGCCGAAAACCTGCAGCTGGGCTTCGGGCGCGGCCGCATCATGCCGCTGTTCGTCGGCGCCTCGTCGAAGGTGATCGTCGCCGCGATGTCGCGCGCGCGCCTGAAGCGCCTGCACGAACGACACAACGCGGAGCTCGGCGAATTCGCGACCGACTGGACCGCGTTCTGGCGCCACTGCCAGCAGATCGTCGAGTCCGGCTACTGGATTTCGCGCGGCGAACTCGACGCGGGTTTCGTCGGTATCGCCGCACCGATCCGCACGGCCAGCAGCGGCGAAATCAACAGCAGCCTGTCGCTCGTGTTCCGCGCCGAGCACTTCGCGCTGTTCGACGAGCAGGTGCTCGGCAAACTGCTGATCGACGCCACCGCGCGGATCGGCGCAGCCACCTGAACACGCGCCGCGCACGATCGGCGGCAGGCGCCCGTCGGTCAATTCATCTGCGTGACGAATTTCGTGACGAGATAGCCGTCGAACGCTTCCGTGCCGCCTTCGCTGCCGAAGCCGCTGTCCTTCACGCCGCCGAACGGGATTTCCGCCGGCCCCATGCCGAAGTGATTGATGTTGACCATGCCGGCCTCGAGCGCGCGGCTGATCCGGTGCGCGTTGCGCGCCGACGTCGTGAACGCGTACGACGCGAGTCCGAACGGCAGGCGGTTGGCTTCGGCGAGCGCATCGTCGAGATCGTCGAACGGCACGATGCCCACGATCGGGCCAAACGGCTCGTCGTTCATCAGCCGCGTATCGCGCGCCGGGCCGAGCACGACCGTCGGCGCGAAATAGTGGCCGGGCCCCGGCAGGCGCATGCCGCCCGTGGCGATCTGCGCGCCTTTGGCCGTTGCATCGGCCACGAAGGCGTCGATCTCGTCCACGCGCCGCGCATGCGCGAGCGGCCCCATCGTCACGCCCGCGTCCAGCCCGTAGCCGACGCGGATCGTGCCCACCGCGTCGAGATAGGCGCAGACGAACCGGTCGAACGCCGCGCGCTGCACGAAGAACCGCGTCGGCGATACGCACACCTGCCCGGCGTTGCGAAACTTGTACGCGGCCAGCATCGCCGCGGCGCGCTCGACGTCGGCGTCCGCGCAGACGAGCACCGGCGCATGACCGCCCAGCTCCATCGTCATGCGCTTCATCAGCGACGCGGCGAGCGCCGCCAGTTGCTTGCCGACGGGCACCGATCCGGTGAACGAAATCTTGCGCACCAGCGGCGCTTCGATCAGCTGCTTCGATACGTCGCCCGGCACGCCCCAGACGATGTTCAGGCAGCCGGGCGGCAAGCCGGCATCGTGAAACAGCTGCGCGAGCGCGACGATCGCGCTCGGCGATTCCTCCGGCCCTTTCAGCACCAGCGTGCATCCCGACGCCAGCGCGGCCGCGATCTTGTGCATCGCCTGGCTGAACGGGAAATTCCACGGCGAGAACGCCGCGCATACGCCGATCGGCTCGCGCAGCACCGTCTGCATGACGTCCGGGGAACGGGCCGGCACGACCCGCCCGTAGGTGCGGCGTCCCTCCTCCGCATGCCATTCGAGCTGCTCGGCCGCCGACACGACCTCGGCGATCGCCTCGCGAAGCGGCTTGCCCTGGTCCATCGTGATGTGCCGGCCGATGGTCTCGGCGCGCTCGCGCGCGAGCGCGGCGGCGCGACGCAGGATGTCGGAACGCACGAGCGGCGACTCGTGCCGCCACGTGACGAATGCGCGATGCGCGGCCTGCACCGCGGCGTCGATGTCGTGCGCCGTCGCATGCGGCAGCTCGCCGAGCACGCGTGCGGTCCCGGGATCGACGACCGGTTGCGTGCGCCGGCCGTCGGCATCGTGGAACCTGCCGTCGATGTACAGCCGAAGCGGCGCGTAGTCGTGTCGGACGCCGGAGCTCATCCGGGAAGTCAGCGGAGTAAACGGAATCAACGCGGGTGCCTCACGTGGAATTGCATGAAAGGCGCCGGCGCGGCGCGTGACCGCCGCCGGCACGACGACCGGCAGGTCACGCCGCCGGTTGCGGCCGGGCCAGCAAACCGCCGATTTCCTGCCGGAGAATCCGGTTCTCCTGCCGGACCAGCAGATGCCGCACCTTGCCGCGGAACACGCCGAACGCCGGATCGGCCATCAGCGCCGCGCGACGCCGTGCGCGCTCGTCGAGCGAATCGAAGGCCCACAGATACACGAGCTGGTTCAGCGGCCCGACTTCGGTCGTGACACAGCCGACCATCGTGCCGAGCGCCTGCTCCTGCGGCGCGCGACCGCACTCCGCATAGAGCCGCAGATACTCGGCGACGCCGCCGGGCACCAGCGTATAGATGCGTTGCTCAACAAACATGCGCGGCCTCCGCTTGCTGCTGCGGCGCGAATGCGCGGAACGCGGCCGTCACGCCGGCGATGCCGACCGCGTCGGTCTGCGCGGCGACGTACCGGTCCGGACGGACGACGACCAGCGGCCCCGCATGCCGGTCGAACCAGTCGGCCATCGCGTTGTCGACGTCTTCGACGCACTCGCTGCCGTGCGCGCTCGCGATGCGCTGCTCGCGGCACGTGCCGCTGCGCGACCGGACGATCTGCACGAACTTCGCGCCCAGCGCGGTCCAGAACGCGCGATCGTCGTCGCTCAGGCTCGCTTGCGGATCGCATTGCCAGCCGATGATCGAAAACCACGGGCCGAGCACGTCGTCGAGCTTGCGGCGCACACCGTCGGCCGTTTCGACGTCGGGCTGGACGATCATCCGGCCGATCGCGCCCGACGCATCCGATGCGCCCGTCACCACGACCCCGCGCGTATAGCTCGGCATCGGCTTGAAACGCATTTGCAGCACGTAGTCCTTCAGGCCCGGCGCAAACCGCGCGGCCGCGAGCAGCCGATCGCGCAGGAATGCGACCGGACGGCTGGTCGGCATCAGCATCGCGCCGAACGTGTCCGCGAGGTCGATCATCGCCTTCGCATGGGCGCGGCGCTCCGATTCGTAGGTCGCGAGCACGCCGGGGTTCAACCTACCGTGGACGATCCCGGCCAGCTTCCACGCGAGGTTGCCCACGTCGCGCAGGCCCGCATTCAGCCCTTGCCCGATCCACGGCGGGCTCAGGTGCGCGGCATCGCCGACGAGCGCTATGCGGCCCGCGACGAAGCGCTCCGCCACGCGCGAGTGATGCGTGTAGGTGCGCGCCCGGACGATCTCCAGCCGCTCGACGTCTTCGACGTACGGTGCGATCAGTGCGCGTATCGACTCCGGTTGCACGATCGCCTGTTCGTCCTCGTGCGGAAACACGAGAAACTCCCAGCGCCGGTAGTTGAACGGCAGATAGATGCACACGTTCGGGCGGCGCGGGTCGCAGTTCAGCGCGGTGCAGGGCTGGTCGAGGCCGGCGTTCTTCACGTCGACCACGACCCACTTCATCGGATGCGTCGTGCCGGCGAGCGGGATGCCGAGCATCTCGCGCAGCGGACTGCGCCCGCCGTCGGCCGCCACCACGTAATCGGCGTCGAGCGCGTAGTGCTGCCCGTCGGCGCCCTGCACCCGCAGCGTCACGTGCGCGTCGTCCTGCTCCAGCCCGACGACTTCCTCGCCGGTGCGCAGCGACACGTGCGGATAGCGCGCCAGCGCGTCGCGCAACGTGCGCTCGGCCAGGTGCTGCATGAAGATGTTGCGTCGCCACCAGCCGAACTCGCGGACCGACGGACGCACGTCGGCGAAGCATTCGCCGCGCGCATTGAACATCCGCAACGGCACGTTCTGGATGATGTCGCGACTCAGCTCGTCGGCCACGCCGGCGGTCTGGAACAGCCGCAGCGCTTCGTCGTCGATGCCGACCGCGCGCGGGAAGTCGACGATCTGCGGCGCCCGCTCGACCACGACCGTATCGACGCCATACAGGCCGAGCAGGTTCGCCAGCGCCGCGCCGTTCGGCCCCGCGCCGACGATCGCGACCGAGGTCCGGTTCCGGTTGTCCGCTTTCATGCGCCCCGCTCCCCCGCGCGCCATGCCGGATCGTCGAGACGGTCGAGCCATTCGCGCAATGCGCCGTTGAACGCCGCGGGCCGATCGTCATGCACGTAGTGCGTCGCGCCCGCGATATCGACCCGCTCGATCACGGCGTTGGCCGCGCTCATGTCGGCCGCGACCTGCGCGGATAGAAAGTCCGAATCGCCGCCGCGCAGCAGCAGCGTCGGCACCCGCAGGCTCCGTATCAGCGGCCACAGGTCGACCAGTTGCTCGGGCGTCGCGGCGAGCCGCGCGGCCGCGATTCCCGCGGCGTCGTGCCGCCAGACGATGCGTCCGGGCGCGTCCTCCCGCAGCGAATGCGCGACGCGGGAATCGAGCGCCGCCTCCGGCAGGTTCGGCCGCTGGCGGCACCAGAACGCGCGCGCGTCGGCCCACGTCGCGAACCCGTCGGGCGTTTCCAGCAGCTCGCGCTTGATGCGCGCCGATCCTTGCGAGCCGACGGACGCACCGGGGCCCATGTCTTCGATCACGAGGCCGGCGAGCCGCTCCGGATCGCGGCCCGCATAGACGAACGCGTTGGCGCCGCCCATCGAATGGCCCACGAGCACGAAGCGCCGCAGGCCGAGCGCCCGTACCAGCGCGTCGAGATCGCGCACATAGGCCGCCGCGTAGTATTCGCGCCGCGGATCCCAGTCGCTCGCGCCGCGCCCGCGCTGATCGAGCGCGACGACGCGGTAGCGGTCGGTCAGCGCATGCGCCGCGTCGGCCCACGTCTGCGCGTAGCTGCGCAGGCCATGCAGCATCACCACGGCCGGCGCATCGTCGCGCCCCCAGCTGACGTAGTGCAGCCGCAAGCCGTCGCTGACGATCCATCCATCGGTTCCGGATGCCCGGTTCATCGTTCGCCCTCCGCGCCGCGCCAGCATTCAGACCAGACCGTCGCGGCCGACGATCTCGCTCGCCTTCAGCCCGCCGAGCCGCGCATGCAGGCGGCCGCGCGTCGCGAACGCGAAGATCACCAGCACTTCGTCGTCGTTCGGCGCATCGGGGAACAGGCAGGTGACGGTGTCGTAGTGCGAGCGCACGTACAGCGCGTCCTTGTGCGCGAGCGGCACGTCGATCACCGTGTTGATCGGGCCGCGCTTGCCGCTCGACGGCACCCACGCCTTGCCGCCGCCAATCGCCGCGCGGATCGGTTCGGCGAAGATCGACGTGAGGAACGCGTTGCCGTGCTCGTACTCGCCCGCCGAGCCGACGAGACACGCCTTGCCGTAGCTCTCGATCGCGCGCCCCGCCGCGAGCGCTTCGATGCGTCGCGCGAACTCGCGGCCGAGCGCGGGCGACGGACGCACGAGGTCGTCGAGGTTCTCGCTGAAACGCCCGGCGTACGGATTGTGGACGGCCGCCGCGATCACGATCTTGCGCAGCGGTTCGCCGTCGGCCAGCTGGCCGGTCTCGTTCGCGAGCGAATCCTCGATCTGCGTGTACCACTTGCGGATATGAAAGCCTTCGAAATTGGCGGTCTTGCTCATCGGGATTCCCTGGTCAATGGTGTGGAGGTGCGGTGGTTCGGAACGGCAACGGCGGCGACGCTAGTCGAACAGCGGTTCGAGCTGCGTCGGATCGCTCGGCGCGTGGTAGCGGTTGAGCACGCGCTTGCCTTCCTCGTCGTCGGTGACGGTCTCGCAGAAGAACTCGAGGCGGTTGCCGTCCGGATCGTTGAAGTACACGCCGATGCCCACCTTGTGATCGGTGATCTTGACGATCGGCACGTGGCGGCGGATCAGCATGCCGTACAGGCGGCGCAGCTCGGTCAGCCCGCCCGCGATTTCGAGGCCGTAGTGCTGCAGGCCGATCGTGCCGAGCTCCGCATCGGACGCCGCGCGGATCAGCGCGATGTCGTGATGCTTCTGCCCGAACGACATGAACACCCACTGATCGCCGCGCGCGGTTTCCTTCATGCCGAGCACGTCGGCGTACCACGTGCTCGAGCGCACCGGATCGCGCACGAACAGCGACAGGTGGGTGCGCTGGATGTGCGGCGTCGGCATCGGCCGGCCGCTCGCGTTCGCGCGTTCGGCCTGCTGCCGGAAGTCGGATGACGTCATCGCGGGCTCCGGTCAGTGCGTGGATTGCGCATGGGCCACGAGCGGCGCTTCGAACGGCGTCCATGCGACCGCCGTGATCTCGCTGAAATCGCGCCATTCCTTGGTCCAGTTCCGGCCGCCGTCGCGCGAGCGGAACAGGTGGCCGTACTTGGTGCCCGCATAGACGAGCTCCGGGCGCGCGCCGTGGACGCCGAACGCCCAGAACGTCGAGTTCGGCGGCGTCTGCAGGTCCGTCTCGCGCCAGGCGCGGCCGCGGTCGGTCGAGCGGTAGATGCGGCTTTGCGTGCCCGGCGTGCCGTCGCCGATCGCCATCAGCAGTGCGCCGCCGGGCGTCGCCAGCGGCACGACCGTGCGGGTGTAGTACAGCCCGTCGAAACGCTCGCGCGACAGCTCGCCGTCCCACGTCCGTCCGTCGTCATCGCTCACGTACACGGCATTCACCGTCAGCAGCAGCGTGGTCTTCGCGGTATCGGCCGTCGCGGGCAACACGGCGATCGCGTGAATGTCGCTGTTGCGGATCGCGGTGCCGGGGCCGTCCACCCGCGCCCAGGTCGCGCCGCCGTCGCGGCTGCGCCATGCACCGCCTTCCTCGACGCCGTACCACACGTTGCGGCTGTCGCTCGGGTCGACGCAGATCGTCAGCAGGCGCGGCCGGTTGACGCCGGAGCAGAACTCGGGGAATACGGGCGCCGTCGGCGTCCAGCTCATGCCGGCGTCGGTCGACTTGTAAAGCGCGGCCCGCGACGGCGCGCCGGTGCCCGCGTAGAGCACCGCCGGGTTCGCCGGATCGATCGCGATGGACCAGACGGTCTGCCCGTTCAGCGCGTTCGCGGGGCGATACCAGTGCGCGCCGCCGTCGTCGCTGATGCACAGTCCCGCATCGGCGCCGGCATACACGCGCGACGGCGTGGCCGGGTCCACGGCGAGCGCGCGCACGATGCCGTCGAACTCGATCGGCTCGGTCAGGCCGAGGCGATGCCAGGTCTTGCCGTCGTCGTTCGAGCGCAGGATGCCTTGTCCGGCCGTGGCGACCAGTACGGTTGCGGTCATGGGAAGCTCCTTGTGTCGGGAAGTCGGGGAAGTCGGGGAAATCAGAGGAAGATGCCGCGGGTGAGCCCGCCGTCGCAGCCGATCGACTCGCCGGTGATCGAGCCGGCTTTCGGCGACGCGAGAAACGCGACGATCCAGCCCATCTCCTCGGGCTGCAGCACGCGCCGGATCGGCGTCGCCTTGACGTAGTTGGCCTCGACCTCGGCGGCCGTCAGCCCCTGCTTGTGCGCTTCCTTCTCGTAGAGTTCGTGGATGTGCGGCGTCTCGACCACGCCCGGATGAATCGTGTTCACCGTGATGCCGAACGGCCCGAGCTGATCGGACAGCGTCTTGGTCAGATGCACGATCGCCACGTTGCGCATGCCGGACAGCTGCTTGCTGCCGCGGCCCGTCAGGCCGCCGACGTTCACGATCCGGCCGAAGCCGTTGCGGCGCATGTACGGCGCGGCCGCCTTCGCGCAGCGCAGGTAGCCGATCACCTTGATGTCGATGTCCTGCAGCAGGCCTTGCGGGTCCGCATGCTCCAGCTCCGCGCGCACCAGGCCGCCCGGATGCGCGGCGCCGTTGAGCAGGACGTCGAGGCGTCCGAAGCGTTCGACGCTGGCCGCCATCGCCGCTTCGATGGAGCGCATGTCGGTCGTGTCGAGCGTGACCGGCAGGATCGCGCCCGCGGCGCTGCCGAGCGGTTCGAGCGCCGTGCGAAGCTCGGCGGCGGCGGCCTCCAGGTGTTCCATGCGCCGCGCCGCGATCGTGACGTTGACGCCTTCGCGGGCCAGCTCCAGCGCAACGGCCTTGCCGATGCCCATGCTGCCGCCGGTGATGAACGCGGCCTTTCCGTTGAGTTGCAGATCCATGGCGAGAAATGATGAGAGTCGGGATTGATGGAGCGGGCAAGCGCCCGCTTAGGCGAGGCACATCTCGATGAGGCGCGGCCCGTCGGTGTGCGCGAGCGCGTCGTCCAGCGCGCGCGACAGCGCCTGCGTCGTGCTCACGCGCTCGGCCGGCACGCCGTAGCCGGCCGACAGCGCGAGCCAGTCGATCGGCGGATCGTCCAGCAGCGTCAGCCGGCTCGCGTGCGGCGTGTCGGCCGGCTGGCCGTTGCGCGCGAGTTCCGTCTGCAGGATCGCGTAGCGCCGGTTCGATGCGATCAGCATCACGATCGGCAGACGCTCGCGCGCCATCGTCCACAGCGCCTGGATCGTGTACTGCGCGCTGCCGTCGGATTGCAGCGCGAACACGCGGCGCGCCGGGCATGCGACGGCGGCGCCGAGCGCGACCGGCAGCCCCTGGCCGATCGCCCCGCCGGTGTTCGTGAGGATCGTGTGCCGGCGCGCGCGCGCCGACGCCGTCACGAACGGATACCCGCAGGTGCCGCCTTCGATCGACACGATCGCGTCGTCCGGCAGCGCGTCGGCCAGCACGCGCCCGGCCGTCTGCGGCGTCAGCGGCCCGGCTTCGACGTTCCAGCGTGCGACGCGCACACCGTCGACGTCGGCCGTCGCGCCGACGGCTTCGGCGAGCGCTTCCAGCGCCGCGTCGGCCGCCTCGCCCGGATCGGCCAGCGTGACGAGGTCCTCGGGCGGCGCGAGCTCGCCCGGGATGCCTTCGTATGCGAAGTACGTGACGGGCGCGAGCGCGCCGGCGAGCACGACCTTGCGCCCGGCGAGGGCCGCGCGCGCCGGCTCGGGAAAGTACGGCAGCCGGTCGATGTCCGGCAGGCCGCCGCCGCGCTCCGCGCGGGCGGGAAAGGTTTCGCCGAAACAAGCCGCGCCGGTGGCCGCCGCAATCCGCGCTGCCGCCTTCTGGCCGCGCGCGGACAGCGCTCGGGCGCCCAGCAGCAGCACCGCGGGCACGCCGGTGCGCAACAGGTCCGCGACCCGTGCGAGCCGGGCCGCGTCGAATGCGGGTGCGGCAGGGGCCGGTGCGGCCTGCGCACGCGGCTGCGACGCGGTTTCGTTCACGGCCGCCGACTGCAGATCGACCGGCAGCACCAGCGTCGCGACGCCCGAGGCCGCCGCGGTCGCTGCCGCGATCGCGGCGGCGGTGTCGCGCGCCAGATCGTCGGCATGCGCGACGCTGCGATACCAGACCGACACCGGCCGCGCGAGCGATTCGATGTCGGAGGTGAGCGGCGCGTCGTATTTCAGATGCGCGCGCGCGTGATCGCCGACGATGTTCAGGATCGGCGTGCGGGCACGGCGGGCGTTGTGAAGGTTGGCGATGCCGTTCGCGTGGCCCGGCCCGAGGTGCAGCAGCGTCATCGCGGGCTTGCCGGCCATCCGGCCGTAACCGTCCGCGGCGCCCGTGCAGACGCCCTCGAACAGCCCCAGGATCGGACGCACGCCCGCCACGCGATCGAGCGCGACGACGAACGGCATTTCCGTCGTGCCGGGATTCGCGAAACAGACGTCGACGCCGCGCTCGCGCGCCGTTTCGAGCACGATGCTCGCGCCATCGCGGGTTCGGGCATCGGTGTCCAGGTGTGGGATTTCCATTCGGCGGCTCTGGGTAGGTGACGAAGTGGAATTCACTTTAATCCCGAAATACGGGATTTGTCAAACTATCGCTATTGACAACGGCGGCTGAACGGATTCACGTTTACCCGGTGAAATTGCGAATTCCTGTCGTTCAGGTTGCTGTCCCGCCGCCGCCCGTCAGGCTGCGAGACATCGCGAATTCCCGTATTTCGGTATTCATGGAAACGGCGTCGCGTTCGACCCGGCGCCGCTTGCCGGCGTGTTCGCGCGCGCTGAGGAGGCTCATTGATGGACGGACACGTGGGCCGCGCCAGGGGTGAAGACGAATCGCGACCGATCGAACGATGGAGAGAGGGAAGCCCGCACTCGCATCAGCGTGCGCGGGAAGGGCAATGTGAGCGGCGCCGAGCACTTGGCACTCGCCGGGCGGGTCAACGCGTTACGCCGAACGTTCGGCTTGTTGACGGCAACGGCTACGGCGTGCGGCCGACGCCGTCGCTTGCGCCGGCCGCACGCGCGACGGTGGACGACTCGCAATCTCTGAGGCGAAGTCATCGACCCGTCGCATCGGTGTTCGCCGTTCGCGGTCTTGGTTCAATGCGCGCGGTACGCCTGCGGTGCCCGTGCCGCTCGTTGTATTGGGGCGGGCGCGGCTTGTCGATCGGCGACCGTCTCGCGGCCGCGTTCGGCGCGGGCGCAACTCGAACGCGCCGCCCGGTGGGCGGCTCGCGTTCCGCCTGTCAGCGTGCCTCCGTCGGCGTCGCGATCGTCGCGATAGCACGCGTCGCGCCGACGTGCGCGACGGTGCACCGGCTGACCGTCGAGCACCGCAACACGCATGGCCATCGCCTTGCGGACGACCCGGCCATTCCGACGCGGCGACGCGTTGCTATCCGAACCCGCCCGCGTTCATCGCGAAAGCGTGATCGTCCCCGCCGCGTGTACAAACCACGCCCGCAAGCCGACGCCACGCACCTGCCACGAATCGAACCGCTACTCGACGTTATCCGCCACGTCGGTCATCCGAATCATGTGCGGCCTGACGCCGTCGTCGTCCGCCGGTGCGGCTTCCTTCGGATGGATCAGCGCGTCGAGCCGCGCCTTCGTCGCGACGAACTCCGGCGTATTGACCTGCGAGCCGTCGCGCGGCCGCGGCACCGGCACCTCGATCAACTCGTGCACCGAGCCCGGATTCGCCTTCAGCACGAGAATCCGGTCGGCCAGCAGGATCGCCTCGTCGAGATCGTGCGTGATGAACAGAATCGTCACGTCGATGTTGCGCCAGATGTCGAGCAGATGCGCCTGCATCTTCGCGCGCGTCTGCGCGTCGAGCGCGCCGAACGGCTCGTCCATCAGCAGGATGCGCGGGCGGTTCGCGAGCGAGCGCGCGATCGCGACGCGCTGCTTCATCCCGCCCGACAGCTGGTGCGGATACACGTCGGCGAAGCGCGTGAGCCCGACCAGATCGAGCCACTGCAGCGCCTCGCGCTCGGCCTCGCCGCTGCTGCTGCCGTTCATCCGCAGGCCGAACATCACGTTCTTCTTCACGGTGAGCCACGGAAACAGCGTGTAGCCCTGAAACACCATCCCGCGATCGGCGCCCGGCCCCTGCACCGGCTTGCCGTCGAGCAGCACCTCACCGCTCGTCTGCGTGTCGAGCCCGGCCAGGATGCGGATCAACGTCGACTTGCCGCAGCCCGACGGGCCGATCACGCAGACGAACTCGCGCCGGTGCGTGCGGAAGCTGATGTCGTCGAGCGCGACGCACTCGCCCTGCGGCGTCGCGAAACGCTTGCCGACGTGCCGCACGTCGAGGATCACGTCGCGGGCCTTGAGCCGCGCGAAGCGCTCGCGCACCGCGTCGGATTGAATCAGGTAATCGGGAACGGCTTGCGGGTTCTGCATGATGGCCTCTGCAACGATCGGTCGATGGGTATGCGCGAGCGGGCGTCACGCTTTGAGCGTGCGGTCCCACGGAAACAGCCGGCGGCCGAGCGCGCCGAGCGCGAGATCGGTGCCGACGCCGATGATCCCGATCATCAGGATCGCCGCGTAGACGTTGTCGAAATGCTGGTAGCGCGCCTGCTGGCTGATGTACCAGGTGATGCCCGAGCTGGTGCCGACGAGCTCCGCGACGATCAGATAGGTCCATGCCCAGCCGAGCAGGATGCGCTGGTCGCGATACAGGTCGGGCAGCACGCCCGGAATCACGACGTGCGTGAGCAGCTTCAGCTTGTTGGTGCCGAGCGTCATCGCGGCCTCGAACAGCCCGTATTCGAGCTTGCGCGTGGTGTTCGCGACGATCAGCACCTGCTGGAACAGCGTACCGATCACGATGATGGCGATCTTCGGCGCGTCGTAGATGCCGAGGATCGCGACCATCAGCGCGCCGAACGCCGGGGCCGGCAGGTAGCGGAAGAATTCGAGGAACGGCTCCTGCAGCCGCGCGAGCGCGCTGAACGTGCCGCACACGATGCCGAGCGGCACGCCGATCGCCGACGAGATCACGAAGCCCCAGAAGATGATCCGGATGCTGTGCCACAGGCTCTCGTGCAGCCACACGCCGTCGCGCGACGCGGGCGGCGTCGTGAACGCGGTATAGAACGCGCGCAGCACCTGATGCGGCGCCGGCAGGTACACCGGATTCGCGCGCACGCCCTCCGGCACGGCCGCGTGCGTGGCGCGCGCATGCGCGAGCTCGTCGTCGAACACGTCGCGGTCGATCTGCATGCCGGTCTGGAAATAGTCGACGCTGCCGGGATTCGTGATGCGCATTTGCGGATGCCAAATGAACGGCACGTAGCTGACCAGGCACCAGACGGCGAACGGCAGCAGGAAGGAAGCGATGCCGAGCGTCCACTTGCCGCGCGTCGTCAGTTCGCGGCGCACGGCGAGCCATCCGGTCGTATTGCGGGTCGTTGACATGGAAATCTCCGTATCGTTTGGGTGCCGGTCGCGCGCAGGCCGCAGCCCCGCGCGACCGGACGTTCATTGCAGCGCGCGGCTCGCGGCCTGCGCGCGATACGCGCGCCAGCCGCCGAAGCGCGTGATGTCCTGCGCATCGTCGAGCGCCGCGCTTTCGCAGACGAAGCCCTGCACCGTCGCGCCGTCCGCGAGCGTCAGCGTGCCGATGCCGAGCGGCGCCGCGATGCCGGCGACGAAGCTGCCGTACGCGTCGACCGGCATCTCCCAGACCTCCACCGCGATCGGCGCGCCGCCGGCCGGCACGCGCACGAGGCCCGGTTTCGCGACGCCGCCGCTGGTCGCGGCGGACAGCGCGTACAGGCGATAGGCGGGCGCGGTCGTGGTCTCGGCGACGAAGCGCGCGCCGCGCTGCGTGAGCTCGCCGTTCAACGGTTCGCCGCGCAGATGCGCACCGACGACGGCCACGCGCACGAAGCCGGCGCAGGCGCGATTTGCGGCCATCGACGCGGCCATCGACGCGGCCGCCGACGCCGCAGCGACCGCACCGTCGGCGTGACCGACGCCGTCGCCCCACGCCTGCGCGAGATCGAGCAGGCGCGCGTCGTCGTGCGCGCGGCCGACGAACGTGATCCCGAACGGCAGGCCCGCATGCGGCCCGGTTTCGCAGGTGCCGGCAGGCACCGCGATCGCCGACAGATCGAGCAGGTTCACGAAGTTCGTGTAGTAGCCGAAGCGCGAGTTGATCGCGATCGGATCGGCTTCGAGCGCGTCGACGGTCGCGGTCGTCGGCGAGGTCGGCATCGCGATCGCGTCGAGCCCTTCCCACGCGGCAGCCGCGTCGACGCGCAGCGTCGCGAGCTGGTCGAACGCCGCGAACGCATCGGCCGCGCTGAAGCGCGAGGCGCCGCCGAGGATTTCGCGGATCACCGGATGCAGCGCATCGGGCTGTCGCGCGGCAAACGCGCCGATCGCGGCGACGCGTTCGGCCACCCACGGGCCGCCGTACAGCAGCCGCGCGGCGGACAGAAACGGGCCGAAGTCGATCTCGACGACTCGCGCGTCGGTCGCGCGCAATCGTGCGAGCGCTGCGTCCCATGCGGCGCGATACGACGCGTCGCCGTAGAACTCGAGCTGATCGGCGCGCGGCACGCCGAAGCGCAGTTGCCCGAGCGGCGGCGCCGGCCGCGCGCGCACGCCATGGGCGTCGAGCAGCGGCTGCCATGCGCGCCCATACGGATCGCGCTCGGCGACGCCCTGCGCGACGTCGAACACCGCGCGCGCATCGGCCGGCGAACGGGCGAACACCGATACGCAATCGAGCGAGCGGCAGGCCGGCACGACACCGAGCGTGCTCAACACGCCGCGCGTCGGCTTGAGCCCGACGAGCCCGTGGAACGCGGCCGGCACGCGGCCCGAGCCGGCCGTGTCGGTGCCGAGCGAGAACGTTGCGACGCCGAGCGCGACGGCCACCGCCGAGCCGGAGCTCGAGCCGCCCGACGCGTAGCGCGGGTCGAGCGCATTGCGGCACGCGCCGTAAGGCGAGCGCTGCCCCGACAACCCCGTCGCGAACTGGTCGAGATTGGTCTTGCCGATCGGAATCGCGCCGGCCGCGATCAGCCGCGCGACGACCGGCGCGCTGCGTTCGGGCGTATACGCATAGGCCGGACAGCCGGCCGTGGTCGGGATGCCGGCGAGGTCGATGTTGTCCTTGATCGCGAACGGCACGCCGTAAAGCGGCAACGATGCGGGCTCGCGCGCGGCGAGCGCATGCGCATACTCGCTCATCTCCGCGAGCGTGAGCGGCCTGATCCACGCATGGTGCGGATCGCCCGCGTCGAAATGCGCGGCGATCGCCTCGACGAGCGCATGCGGCGTCAGTTCGCCCGACGCGTAGCGCGCGCGCAGCTCGGCGATCGAATGCAGCCCCGGCAGAATCGAACGTTGCGTCGTGCTCATGCGACCTCCCCGGCGGCGCCCGCCTTCATCACCATCAGCCGCTGCCCGGCCACCACCGCCGCGCCCGGCGCGCAATCGATCGTCTCGATCGTGCCGCTTTCCGTTGCCGTCACCGCCACCTCCATCTTCATCGACTCGACGATCGCGACGACCTGACCTTCGGTCACGCGCTCGCCGGCTTCGACCAGCACCTTCCAGACGCTGCCCGACACGTCCGCCGCAATCGCGCGCTGCGTAGCGTCGAGCGCGCCCGCGACGCGCGCCGCTTGCGCGTCGCCCGGCTCGGCGTCGCCGACGTATTCCGCATGCCCGGCCGCGCGCCAGCGCTCACGCTCCGCGTCGAACGCGGCCTGCTGCGAGGCCTTGAACGCGGCGATCGAATCGGCCTCGTCGCGCAGGAAGCCGTTGTATGCGCGCAGGTCGAATACCGATTCCTCGATCTTCAGCGCCGCGCGGCCCGCGATGAAATCCGCGCGCAGCGCACTCAGCTCCGCTTCGCTCACTTCGTAGAAGCGAATCTCGTCGAAGAAGCGCAGCAGCCACGGCTTGCCGGCCTCGAATTCGCGCGTGGTCCGATGGCGGTTCCACATCTGCACCGTGCGGCCGACGAACTGGTAGCCGCCCGGCCCTTCCATCCCGTACACGCACAGGTACGCGCCGCCGATGCCGACCGCATTCTCGGGCGTCCACGTGCGGGCGGGGTTGTATTTGGTGGTCACGAGCCGGTGCCGCGGATCGATCGGCGTCGCGACGGGCGCGCCGAGATAGACGTCGCCGAGCCCCATCACCAGATAGCGCGCGTCGAACACGATGCGCTTCACGTCGTCGATGTGGGCGAGGCCGTTGATGCGGCGGATGAACTCGATGTTGCTCGGGCACCACGGCGCATCGGGCCGCACCGATTGCATGTAGCGCTCGATCGCGACGCGGGTCGACGGATCGTCCCACGACAGCGGCAGATGCACGATGCGGTTCGGCACGCGCATGTCGGTTACGTCGGGCAGTTCGCGCTCGGCGGCCTGCAGATGCACGAGCAGCGCATCGAGCGGCAGCGTGCGCGGGTCGAACTGCACCTGCAGCGAACGGATGCCCGGCGTCAGGTCGAGCATGCCGGGCAGACGATGCGCGTCGAGCCAGCACATCAGCGCATGCACGCGAAAACGCAGGTTCAGGTCGAGCACGAGCGGCCCGTATTCGACGAGCACGTTGCGATCGCCGGAGCGCCGGTAGACGACGCCGATGCCGCCGCCGGCCGATGCGTCGCGCGCCAGTATGCAGTCGCCGGGCTCGCTGGGCTCGGCGGTCGAGCCGGTTATGACGGCCGGCGCGGCGGGCGCGAGCGCGGCGGCCAGGGCCGTGACGAAGGTTTGCGTCGCACTACTCGCGGCCGCATCTGTTTCGGCGGTATTCGAGGCTATAGCGCCGTCGGCCGCCCCACCCGGCAACGCCGACACCACGTCCGCCGCCACGCGCACGAACTGCACGGTATCGCCCGGCCGCAGCTGGCCGAGCTTCCACAGCTCGTCGCGCACGACCGTGACCGGACACACGAAGCCGCCGAGGCTCGGCCCGTCCGGGCCGAGGATCACCGGCATGTCGCCGGTGAAATCGACGGCGCCGATCGCGTATGCGTTGTCGTGGATGTTCGACGGATGCAGGCCGGCCTCGCCGCCGTCGGCCCGCGCCCATTGCGGCTTCGGGCCGATCAGCCGCACGCCCGTGCGGCTAGAGTTGTAGTGAACCGTCCATTGCGTGCCGTAGAGCATCGCGATGTCGTCCGGCGTGAAGAAGTCCGGCGCACCGTGCGGACCGTCGAGCACGCCGAGCGTCCACGCATGCGTGAGCGCGGGAATCTCGGCCGCGGGCAGCGTCGCACCGGCGTCGCCGCGCGCGGCGACGGCGTGCAGGTGCAGCACGTCGCCGCGGCGCAGCGCGCGCCCCGCGTGGCCGCCGAATTGGCCGAGCGTGAAGGTCGCCTTGCTGCCGAGATAGTCGGGCACCTGCAACCCGCCTTTCACCGCGAGGCATGCGCGCACGCCCGCGCCGGTCACGCCGCCGAGCTTCAGCACCGCGCCCGGCCGCGCGCGCAACACCTGCCAGAACGGCGCAGGCTCGCCGTCGAGGGTCGCCGCGAGCGGCGCGCCGCCGAGCACGAACAGCGTCGCCGTGTTGAAGCGCAGCGTCGCGCCGACCATCGTGAATTCGAGCCCGGCCGCGTCGCGCGGGTTGCCGAGCAGCGCGTTCGCGAGGTCGAACGCGCGGTCGTCCATCGGCCCCGACGGCGGCACGCCGACGCTCCAGTAGCCGACGCGCCCCGGCGCCTGCTGCACGGTGGTCTGCACGCCGCCGTCGAGCACGTCGATCGTATGCGGCGCGAACGCGAAGCGCGACAGGAACGCGGTGGTCGGCGCGCCGCGCGCGAACGTGTCCGAGCCGGCGATGGCGCGCAGGTAATCGAGGTTGGTCTCGATCCCGTACAGCTCGGTGCGCGCCAGCGCGGCCTGCAGCGTGGCCAGCGCATCGCGGCGCGTGTCGCCGCGCACGATCAATTTCGCGAGCAGCGGATCGTAATGCGCGCTGATCTCCGTGCCCGCCTCGATCCAGCCGTCGACGCGCACGTCGTCGGGAAACGCGACGTGCGTGAGCAGCCCCGCGCTCGGCTGGAACTGCTTGTTCGGGTCCTCCGCGTAGAGCCGCACCTGGATGCTCGCGCCGCGCGGCGCGACGGCGAGCGCGTCGAGCGGCGGCAGATCGCCTTCGGCCTGCAGGATCATCCATTCGACGAGATCGATGCCCGTCACCGCTTCGGTCACGCAATGCTCGACCTGCAAGCGCGTGTTGACCTCGAGAAAATAGAAGTGCCGCGCGCTCGCGTCGAACACGAACTCGACCGTGCCGGCCGACGCGTAGCCGACCGCGCGCGCGAGCCGCACCGCGCTCGCGTGCAGCGCGTCGCGTTCGGCGGCGGTCAAGTCGGGCGCGGGCGTTTCCTCGATCACCTTCTGGTTGCGCCGCTGCACCGAGCAATCGCGCTCGCCGAGCGCGATCGCGCCGCCGCGGCCGTCGCCGAAAATCTGCACTTCGAGGTGCCGCGCATGCTCGACGAACTTCTCCAGATAGACGCCCGCATGCGCGAAGTTCGCATTGCCGAGCCTCACGACGGAGTCGAACGCCGCGTCGAGCTGCGCCGCATCGCGGCACAGCGACATGCCGATGCCGCCGCCGCCGGCCGTGCTCTTGAGCATCACCGGATAGCCGATCGCATCGGCTGCGGCAAGCGCCGCCGCGACGTCGCCGAGCAGCCCGGTGCCGGGCAGCAGCGCGACGCCGTGCGCGGCGGCAAGCTCGCGCGCGGTGTGCTTGAGGCCGAACGCGCGCATGTGCTCGCCGCGCGGGCCGATGAAACGCAGGCCGGCCGCCTCGCATGCATCGGCGAAGCCCGCATGCTCGGACAGGAAGCCGTAGCCGGGATGCACGGCCTGCGCGCCGGTTGCGTGCGCGGCCGCGAGGATCGCCGCGACGTTCAGATAGCTGTCGGCGGCCGGCGCGGGGCCGACGCGTACCGCTTCGTCGGCGAGCGCCACGTGGCGCGCGTCGCGATCGGCATCGGAGTAGATCGCGACGGACGCGATGCCGAGGCGCTTCAGCGTCCGGATCACGCGGCACGCGATTTCGCCGCGGTTCGCGACGAGGACTTTGGCGAATCTCATGCTGCCTCCCGCGCGGCGGCGCCGATGGGCGTAGCGCGGCATGCGCCGCGCATCGCTGCGCGCGCAACTATCCGGGCGGCGTGGCGGAGGCGGCCGCGCGGCGAACGATCGTGAGCGTGCAGGCCGTTCATCGGGCCTCCCAGACGAGCAGGCGCACCGGCGTCGGGTTGTAGCCGTTGCACGGATTGTTCAGCTGCGGGCAGTTCGAGATCAGCACCGTGACGTCCATCTCCGCGCGCATCTCGACGTACTTGCCGGGCGCCGAGATGCCGTCCTCGAACGTGAGCCCGCCGCTCGGCGTGACCGGCACGTTCATGAAGAAGTTGACGTTGCCGACGAGGTCGCGCTTCGAGAGCCCTGCGCCGGCACCGCACGCGCAGTGCGTGATCGCGTTGAGGAAGCTGTCGCGGCAGTTGTGCATGTAGCGCTTGTCGAGCGCGTAGCGCACGCTGTTGCTCTCAGCCGCGCACGCGCCGCCGAGCGTGTCGTGACGCCCGCAGGTGTCGGCGACGATCGTCGCCATCGGGTTGCCGCGGCTCGACAGCAGCACGCTGCCGGCGCTCAGGTACAGGTTGCGCTGCGCGCGGATCGTGTCCTGCGCGCTATAGCGTTCGTCGGTGTCGTCGGTGCGGTAGAACAGCGTGTCGACGGCCTGGTTGCCTTCGAGGTCGAGGATCCGGAAGATCTGGCCGCGCTTCAGGTCGTGCAGCCACGGTTCGCCCGCGGGCAGCGTGGTGTCGTGGATCGCGTCGCGCGGGTCGAGACGGCTTTCGATGATCGGCATGGCGGCGCTCCTTAGGCGAACAGACGGTCGGTGTTGGCGAAGCCGCGCGTGTTTTCCGCGCAGGCGCACCGGCACGGGTCGTCGTCGGGTGCCGCGCCGTCGGCCGGATACGCGCGGTAGGCGATCAGCTTCACGGGCTTCGGCGCATAGTCGGCGCGCGGGTCGAGCGGATGCGGCGCGGTCGAGAACGCCGCGAGCGTGTTCATCTCGAAGCGCAGGTCGAGCGTGCTGCCGGCCGGCGAATGTCCGACGACGAAATCGAGCGCGCCGTCGTCGCCGGTGTCGAGCCTGCTGAAGAAGTTGACGTTCGCCGCGAGGTCGCGCGCCGACAAGCCGTATTTCGCGAGCTCGAGCACGAGGCTGTCGCGGCCGTTGCGGACCATCGCGTTGCGCGCGGCCTGATACGACGTCGTGCCGTACTTGCTCGCAAAGATCCGCGCGTCGCCGACGCCGCCGAGCGGGTCGTGCCAGCCCAGCGTGTCGGCCGTGATCGACGCGATCACGCGTCCCATGTCCGTGTACAGCGCATGACCGCGCGTCAGATGCGCGGTGTGCTGCGCCTTCAGCGTATCGGCCATGTTGTAGCGTTCGAGCAGATCTTCCTGGCGATGAAAGACGGCGGACAGGTTCGCGCCGCCTTCGATATCGACGATGCGCAGCGCGAGGCCGCGGCGCAGGATGCCGGACCAGTGGGTTCCGGCGGGAATCAAGGCTTCCCACGCGATGTGTGGCGGCGGGGCGAGAACGGCTTGGGGGCTCGGCGACATGACGGCTCCGGGGTCGGTTGGACAAAGGGCGTGAGAGGGCGACCGAACGACATCGCGACCTCCCGGGCTTTTATCCCTCCGTGGAGCCTCGCCGTTTCCTCTCGTCGAGGCGAAGGCAAGACCGGATTGCTCTCGGACCAGACATCGCGCGGCGCGCCTGCGCCACACGACCGGAACCCTAGCGATCCTGAAGATGATGCAAATTGCTTCGCACCTCTCGGGGGTCGATGAAGCGAGTTGCGTGCCAGCCGATGCATGAGGACCGCCCGGCGCCCGCACCGCAGCCTGCGACGGCGCGACGACGTGGCGGCATGCTCGAGCAGCCCGGCAGACGCTTGCCCTCGCGGCGGGCGTGCGGCGCACCATGCGCACGCGCCGGCGCACCGGCTCAGTGCGCCCCGCCTGCGCTTCACGTGCGCGGGCCGCGCGATGCCCAATGGCATGGGCATTGCTGAAAATCGCAGCGACGCCACTCGCCATCCGCTCCTTCATGAACAAGCTCGACCTGCTCCGGCGCGCCCTGAGCGCGCTGTTCGCCGCGCGCTTCATCGAACTTCAGCGCAGCGTGCGACGCCGTTGAGTCGCACGGCCGCGTGCGACCGCGCGCGACCGACACCGATCGGCATCGATTGGCATCGATTGGCACGCTTCTCGCTCGACATGACGCCGAGAGGTGCGGCGGTGTCGCATCTTAGGGTCGCTAGGGTTCCGGTTCATCGAACGTCTGGTCCGAGAGCAGCCCGGCGCGCGGGCGTCCGATCACGAAAACGGACGCCCGCGCGCTACACGGCGGGACAAAAGCCCGGGAGATTGGCGATGGCAACGGCCGTCGCGCCTCTCCGTGGCCGCCCGTCCGTTCCGCATCCGCAGGAACCGGTCACGCAGCCGGACCGTGTGCTCGCACACGATCCGTATCGACGATCCCGATCCCGGTCTCCTGGAGAACAACGATGACCCGTCCCGCCTCGGCGTTGCGCCGCCTGCCGTCCTTCCGTCTCATCCGTCATGCCTTGGGGGCCGCCGCCGCGGCCGCCGCGCTGTGGGCCGCGCCCGCCGCGCACGCGGCCGCGCCGCTGAAGATCGGCTACAGCGACTGGCCGGGCTGGGTCGCCTTCCAGGTCGCGCTCGACAAGGGCTGGTTCAAGGAAGCCGGCGTCGACGTCGATTTCGAATGGTTCGATTATTCGGCGTCGCTCGATGCGTTCTCCGCGGGCAAGCTCGACGCGGTCGCCGCGACCAACGGCGACGCGCTCGTGACCGGCGCGTCCGGCGCGAAGAACGTGATGGTCCTGCTGACCGACTATTCGGCCGGCAACGACATGATCGTCGCGAAGCCGCCGGTGCGCACCGTCGAGGCGCTGAAAGGCAAGAAGGTCGGCGTCGAGCTGGGCCTCGTCGATCATCTTCTGCTCGAAACCGCGCTGCAGAAGCACGGGCTCAAGGACGGCGACGTCACGCTCGTGAACGCGAAGACCAACGAACTGCCGCAGGTGCTCGGTTCGTCGTCCGACATCGCCGCGGTGGCCGCATGGCAGCCGAACGCCGGCGAGGCGTTGAAGCGCGCACCGGGCGCGCGGGCGATCTTCACGTCGGCCGATGCGCCGGGGCTGATCTACGATGCGATCACGGTCGCGCCGGCGAGCCTCGCCGCGCGTCGCGCCGACTGGGCGAAGGTCGTCAAGGTCTGGTATCGCTGCGTCGCCTACATCAACGATCCGAAGACGCAGGCCGACGCGGTCAGGATCATGTCGGCGCGTGTCGGCCTCAAGCCGGAGCAGTATCTGCCGCTGCTGAAGGGCACGCACCTGCTCGACGAGGCGGCCGCGAAGCGCGCGTTCCGCAAGGGCGACGGGCTCGATTCGATCTACGGCTCGACGCGTAACGCCAACGCGTTCAACGTGCGCAACGCGGTGTACAAGCAGGCGCAGGACGTCGACACGTATATCGATCCGCGCTTGGTCGACGCGCACTGACCGTCGCGCGCTGCGCGCGACGCGAACCGGACCGGCACGCCGCCGCTCCGGTTCGATGTGCGCGTGGCGAAGTGACGAGGCCGCCACGCCGCGCGCGCGGCAAGCCGATCGCTACATCGTCCCGGCGAGGTGAAACCGCGACGCCGGATGCCACAGCCGGACGGACGTCGCGACCCGTTCGCCGACCCAGGTGCGGCGCTTCAACAGCAGGCACGGTTCGCCGATTTCCATGACGAGATGGCGACGCACCTGCGCGTTCGGCTTCTGCGCGTAAATCCGGAATTCGGCGCGCTGGATCGGCGCAAGCCGCACCATGTAGTGGTTCGGCGTTTCAACGGTGAAGTCCTGCCCGAGATATTCGGGAAACAAGGCCGGGTTCACGTAGCGATCTTCGAACTGGATCGGCTCGTCTTCCTCGTAATGCACGATGCGCGAATGGAACACCGGCCCCGAGCGCAGCCCCAGCGCGTCGATCGCTTCCGGCTCGACGCTGCGCTCGATCAGCAGCACGCGCGCGCTGTGCCGATGGCCGCGCTCCGCGATCTCGTCCGCGATGTTGCGAATTTCCAGCACCGTCGATTCGTGGTGGCGCTGCTCGACGAACGTGCCCGCGCCCTGGATTCGCGTCAGCACGCGTTCCGTCGTCAATTCACGAAGCGCGCGCGACACGGTCATCCGCGCGACCCCGAACTCCTTCACGAGCTCGGCCTCGGTGGGAATCGCGCTGCCCGGTTTCCAGTCGCCGTCGGCGATGCGCTTGACGACATAGCGCTTGATCTGTTGATACGCGGGCAGCGCGCGTGCCGGCACGTCGTCGCGCGTCGCAGCCGCTCGGCGTGCCGATGCGTGTCGTTCCGTTTCGTTCATGCGCCCTCGACCGAATGAAAGTTGAATGCCGCTGCGCGTCGCCGCTAGCGCACGGGCAACGGCGGCCCCGCGACGATCGCGGCCGCGATCGCGATGTCGTCGGCCAGCGGCCGATCGTCGCGATACGCCCGCACCCGCTCGCGCACATGGCGCCACAGCGCATCGGTCGACGCCGCACGGCCGGTGTTGCCCGCCTGCAGGTCGTATGCCTGGGCGGCGGCCAGCAGTTCGACCGCGAGTATGCGCGTCGCGTTCTCGATGATGTCGAGCGCCTTCAGCGCGGCGGGTGTCGCATGGCACAGATGATCTTCCTGCAAGCCCGACGTAATGCCGCCGTCCAGGCTCGCGGGCGCGGCGAGCCGCTGGTTCTGCGCGACGAGCGCGACGGCCGTATATTGCGCGATCATGAAGCCGGAACAGGTGCCGCCCGGCATCGCGAGAAATGCCGGCAGCCCGCTCACGAGCGGATTGACGAGACGGTCGAGCCGCCGCTCGGCGATCGCCGCGACTTGCGCCATGGCGGCCGCGAGGCTGTCCATCGCGAGCGCGATGCCGGCGCCGACCGCGTGGGCCTGGGAATGGACGCGGGGGGCGTCGCGCGTGCCGGCCACGACCGGATTGTCGGTGACCGACGCGAGCTCGCGATCGACGATGTCCGCGGTCGTCGCGAAGACGTCGCGCGCCGCGCCGTGCACGTGCGGAATCGTGCGCAGGCTGAGCGGGTCCTGCGTATGCCGGCCGGCTGCCGCGGCGAGCATTTCGCTGTCGGCGAGCGCCGTTCGAAGGCGCGCGCCGACCCGCTCGATGCCGGGCGACACCCGCAGCGCGAGCGACGCCGCGTCGAACGCGGCGAGCTGCCCGCCGAGATTCTCGAAGCTCATCGCGGCCACGCAATCGGCCCAGTCGAGCAGCCGCTCCGCGCGCGCCAGCGCGAGCGCCGCGAGCCCGGTGACGCACGGCGTGCCGTTGACGAGGCTCAGTCCTTCCTTCGCGCCGAGCGCGAGCGGCGCACGGCCGATGCGTTTCAATGCCGCATCGCCGGAGACTCGCTCGCCGCGATGGCGCGCATGGCCCTTTCCGACGCAGACGAGCGCGACGTGCGCCATGTGCGTCAGATAACCGACCGAGCCGTGCGACGGCACTTCGGGCAGGCAATCGGCAGCGAGCAGCGCAGCGAGCTGCTCGACGACGTCGACCCGCACGCCGGAGTGGCCGTGCGCGTAGTTGTTGATCGCCGCGGCGATGATCGCGCGCGTTTCGGGCGCGCCGAGCGGCGCGCCGACGCCGACCGCGTGGCTCATCAGGATGTTGTGCGACAGCGTGCTTTGCTCGGCGGGCGACACGATCACGTTGCAGAGTGCGCCGACGCCGGTATTGACACCGTATGCGCGGATCCCGCGCGCCACGATCTCGTCGACGAGCGCGCGCGCCGCCGCGATCCGCGCGAACGCATCGTCGGCGATCACGAGCGGTGCGCCGGCCGCGACTGCCGCGATCTGCCGCCAGTCGAGCGGCGCGTGCGAACGGATGACGGTCATGAAGGCCTCAGTTCGTGGTGCGATCGTGGTGGCTCGACACGAATTGCCGGAAGCGCGCGGAACACTCGCCGCCGAACAGCGCGGCGGGCGGCCCGTCGGAATCGACTTCGCCTTGATGCAGAAACATCACGCGGTTCGACACATGGCGCGCGAAGCCCATTTCGTGCGTGACGACGAGCATGGTGCGGCCTTCCTCCGCGAGCGAGCGCATCACGCGCAGCACCTCGCCGACGAGCTCCGGATCGAGGGCCGACGTCGGCTCGTCGAACAGCATCACTTTCGGATGCATCGCGAGCGCGCGCGCAATCGCGACGCGCTGCTGCTGGCCGCCCGACAGGTGCGCCGGATAGTGATTGCGCTTGTCGGCGAGCCCGACGCGCGCGAGCAGCGCCTCCGCCTCGTCGGCGGCTTCCGCGCGGCTGCGCTTCTGCACGCGCAGCGGCCCTTCGATCAGGTTGTCGAGCACGGTCATGTGCGACCACAGATTGAAGTTCTGAAACACCATGCCGAGTTGCGAACGGATCCGGTCGACCTGCCGGCGGTCGCCCGGATGCAGCTTGCCGTCGCGCGCACGCTTCATCTTCAGTTCCTCGCCGGCGAGCGCGACGGAGCCCTCGTCGGGCGTTTCGAGCAGGTTCAGGCAGCGCAGGAACGTGCTCTTGCCGGAGCCGCTGGCGCCGAGGATCGAAATCACGTCGCCTTCGTGCGCATCGAGCGAAATGCCTTTCAGCACGTAGTGATCGCCGAACGACTTGTGGATGTTCCTGACCGACAGGGCGACGGGAGAGGCGGGGTTCATCGAAATCTCCTGGAAGAAGGAATGCGATCAGGACGCAATGCGGTGGGTTTCGTGCGCATTCGCCGCCCGCGCGGCGATCGGCCTGGGCGCACGCAGGTGGCCGGACAAGCGCCATTCGAGCGCGCCGAGCACGCGCACGACGATGAAGTTCAGACCCAGATAGATGACGGCCGCGCACACGAACACCTCGGTCGTCCGATAGGTCTGCTGGATGATCTGCTGCGCGACGCCCGTCACTTCCCAGACCGTCACGAGGCTCGCGAGCGCGGTCGACTTGACGAGCAGCACGGCCTCGGTCGAGTACGCGGGCAGGCATTGGCGCAATGCGATCGGACCGATCACGCGCCGCAGCAATGCGAAGCCGGACAGGCCGATCGAATAGCCGGCTTCGATCTGCCCGACCGGAACGGCCATCAGTCCGCCGCGCACGATCTCGGCCGTATAGCCGGCGGTGCACAGCGCGAGCGACAGGACCGCGCACACGTACGGTTCGCGCAGCAGCGGCCACATGAAGCTCTCGCGAATCACGCCGAACTGGCCGAGCCCGTAATACACGAGGAACAGCTGGATCAGCAGCGGGGAGCCGCGAAACACCAGGATGTAGCCGCGCGCGAAGCGATTCGGCAGCCAGTGGGGCGACACGCGCATCGCGACGATGACGAGCGACAGCATGCCGCCCAGCACGAGCGACGCGAAAAACAGGCCGAGCGTGGTCGGCACCGCGGCGAGCAGCTGGCGCAGCGTGTCGACGAGGAATTCGAAATCCATGTTCATGCTCCGTGCGTCAGTTGCGTGCGAAATTGCGCCGGAACGAGCGTCCGACGTAGGCTTCCGCGCGATTGAACACCTGGTTCGAAATGCCCGTCATCAGCAGATACAGCGCACCGCCCGCGACGAAGAACACGAAGTACTGGTGCGTCGAATTGGCCGCGATCTGGCTCGTGCGCAGCAATTCGGCGAGCCCGGTGACGGAGATCAGCGCCGAGTCCTTGAGGCTCAGTTGCCACACGTTGCCGATGCCCGGCAGCGCGAACCGCAGCACCTGCGGAATCAGGATGCGGCGCAGGACGGTGCGGGTCGGCATGCCGATCGACCGGGCGGCCTCGAGTTCGCCCTTCGACACGGCAAGCACGGCCGCGCGATAGACCTCGGCCTGATAGGCGCCGGAGATCAGGCCGACCGCGAGCGCGCCGATCACGAACGGCGGCACGCCGACGAAGCCCTCGGCGCCGAACCATTGGCCGACCGTCGTGACGAGCGTCGAGCCGCCGAAATAAAGCAGATAGATGACGAGCAGTTCCGGCACGCCGCGAAAGACGGTCGTATACAGGTCGCCGAGCAGGCGCGCGCCGCGGTGCCGCGACAGCTTGGCCGCGGCGACGAGCGCGCCGAGCACGGCGCCGACCGCGAGCGCGGCGAGCGTCAACGCGACCGTCATCAAGGCGGCGAGCAGCAGCACGCCGCCCCAGCCTTCGGTTCCGAATCCCAGCATTTCAATGAGCGCCATGCGTGTCTCCCGGCAGGCGATGAATCGAGCGTCGATGAGCGCGCCGGCGCCGCAAAATCCGCGCGGCGCCGGCGAAGATGCGGCTGCTTACGGCGTGACGTCGGTCTTGAACCATTTGTCGGCGAGCTTTTTCACGGTGCCGTCCGCGAGCGCCGCGCCGATCGCGCCGTCGAACTTCGCCTTCAGGTCGGCGTCCTGCTTGCGGAAAGCGAGGCCTTCGCCGGGCCCCCAGATCGGGCCGCCGAGCTTCGGGCCGGCGAGCACGATCGACGCGGTTTCCTTCTTCCCCACGTTCGCCGCGTAGTACGTGACGTCGTCGAACGACGCGTCGATGCGGCCCGCGACCAGATCGAGGTCACGCTCGGGCGACGTCTTGTAGACGCGGATCGTCGCGACGTCCTTGAAGCTGTCGTTGATGAACTTCGTATAGACGGTGCCCGACTGGATGCCGATCGTCTTGCCCTTCAACTGCTTGCGCAGCGTGTCGACGGTCGGCTTGTCGGTCTTCGGATCGCCGGTCAGCTTGACGGCCGGCGCGGCGGCGTCGGGCCTTCGGGATGATCTTGGTGTCGGTGACCGCGAACGTCGCGGGCGTCGCCGC
Source organism: Burkholderia ubonensis (assembly GCF_001718695.1). Lineage (NCBI taxonomy): Bacteria > Pseudomonadati > Pseudomonadota > Betaproteobacteria > Burkholderiales > Burkholderiaceae > Burkholderia > Burkholderia ubonensis. The sequence goes on from NZ_CP013421.1 coordinate 839,245, forward strand.
GTACGGCCGCGAGAACGCGAGGATCTTCTCGCGCTCGGGCGTGATCGAGATCGCATCCATCAGGACGTCGAACTTGCCGGCCTGGAGCCCGGGAATCATCCCGTCCCAGTCCTGGGCGACCATGTTGCATTGCAGCTTGATCCGCTCGCAGACGTTCGCGAGCAATTCCGGTTCGAAGCCGCCCAGCTTGCCGCCGGGCAACGTCAGATTCCAGGGCGCGTAGCCGCCTTCGAGCGCGACTGTCACCGTCTTCCATTCCTTCGCCTGGGCCGGTGCGGCGAGTGTCGCCGCCGCAGCCGCGATGATGCCGATCGTCCTGACTGCCCAGTTGATGCGCTTGCCGTTCACGGGGTTTCTCCTTGCCTTGAGGTTCGCAATCCCCTCGGTGCAGCAAGCGCCTCAGGAATTTGTCTATACAAGCATGCAAGAAGAAAAATGGAGAGACAAGCGGCGATCAAAAAAAAACTGGGAAACGCGGGAAATCCCCTAAATTCAGGCGCGTAGCGTACTTCATCGTGGTGAATCGGGGCACGGAATTGGTGCGGTTTTCACGGTCGAATTGGCAGGATGACTAGACAAATTTTGAATTTGATCGCGGGGAGCCGATGGGGTGGCGTCCGATGTCGGGGCGACATCGAAAGATCACGGTTCATTTAACTCCTCGAGATCGCGCTCGAGATAGCGATCGTCGAGGCCAAGAAAATCGAGGATGTACGGATCTTTCAGCACGAGGTCAGGCGTCATCTGCTGCGCGTCGCGGAGGTGCGCCACTTCGCGCCGAATCACTTCGTCGGGTTGCCGCGACAGCGCACTGCGCTCGAACAGCATCGACTGCATCCGCTCCTGCAACTGCCGCGACGATCGTCGCGGAGGCGCTAGCAAAAAAAGACTGAGGCCATCTACCCGCCGCGAGATGGCCAGAGAAGCAGTAGCGAGCCGGGGTGTGTCGATCCGGCTTGCATGCGAGGCATTTGGCATAAGCCAAACGTGCTACCGCTATGAGCGGCAGCGCAATGCGGAGAACGAACAGATTACCGACCGACCCAACCTTGACGCTTCAATTTCTCGTACAAAGCTGCGGCGAGTGCGTATGCTTCGTCCGCAACTTCGTCTTTTTTAATCGTTCGGCCATTGGCCGCATATCCCGAAACCAATGCAGCCATGGCCTGCTTGGATGCTTCGACCAAGAATTCACCTTGTTGCTTGAGGGTATCAACAGCCATTTTCTTATCTCTCTTTCGGCGTCCAGCCGGTCGGGGCGCTTTGGCGCCTATTGTGTTTCGAAACCGCGTCGTTACCGTTTTCCGTTACAGGTCGTACTTGCCGCGCAGTTCTACAATCCGCTCCAACCGCGCATGGTGTGTCGAACGGGCGTCAATTGAAACTTCCGCGAGATTCACCTTCCCGCACGCGACCGACGTCTCCCATTCGGTCGTTCGCCGAACAAGATCGACCAGCTCGCGCAGTTCGCACTTCATCATGTCGAACACCATCGCGTCCTCCGTTTCCCATTTCGTAGACAGACCGGCCCCGATCACGGGCCGGCGATCTTTCGCGGGCGTACGGCCCATGCCGCGAGCGTAAGTCCGGTGATACCTAGAAGGACGGTCAGCAGAAGACCGTTAGGCCAGCCAAGCGGGCGCATCACAGCGGGACTCCAGGCATGTACCGTGAAAAAGGCGGTGACCTGCAGACTTGCCAGGGTGACAGTCACGGCCAGCAATGCCGCAGAGATTTCACGGGCGGAACGCCGCAGGTCCCAACGGGCAAGCGCACTCAACACTAGTGCCGGTAACAGAAAGACGGCAGAGCTGCCCCACGTGGCCCAGGCGTCCACTTTTTTCCACAAGGTTGCATAGCCGATGCTGTGGGCCGTAAAGGTTGCGAAAATTAGCAAGGTCGAGCTAACCGCCCCCCCCGCAACGTGAAGGCCCGCTCGGGCTGGGTCGAGCGTGAAAAATAGACCGTCGCGCTTGGTGCGAAGAAGAGCAGCACGTAGACTGCAAGATTCAAAGCCACCACGAACACATACGCTGGTACTGCCAACACGTCCCGCAGCGGAGCTGAGATTGCGCACGTAACTGCAAACACTGTGAGCGCAAACCATCTCACCCAGCGCCATCCACGAAACAGTCCAACGGCAATAACCGCGGTCAGCGGGATCTGAATGCAGTTCCACGCCCATTGAGTTGCGACGGTAGACGCGCTGCCCGGATAGAGCGGGAACTTGCCGATGTAAGCCTCCGCGTCGTACGCGCGAAACATAGTCATCACGGAGGTCAGGAACAGGTATGCCACGCCTGTAACGATCGCCGGCCGTCTTACGGACCTTGCTACATTAATCGATGTCATTTCATTGTTGCCGAGCCCCTGCGGACGCCAGCGTTTTCCTATCTCGTTACGCGGGGTAATCAGGCGGAACGACAATGCCCGCGTCCGTCGCACACCGAACAAACAAAGAAGGATCCAAGTCCGTTCCTCGTGCGATCGCGTCGGGCACTTCGTGAAAAGCATCCGCAATTGCATAAATGCGTTCTACTTGCTCGTCGGCGACATTTGATCTCATCATCGCAGCTGCCAGCAAGCGAATCTGGATCAGCGCTCGATGGGTCGCTATCAACTCGGCCTGCTGCTTTTTATTCACCTGTTTTCCCGTATTGCCCGCGCATCGAGCGCGAGCGTTTTCGTCACGATGTTTTCCGATTTTCCTTGGTGTCGGCCGGGCCGACACTTACCCTTGCTGTCTAGTCGGCTCTATCCAATGCCGCGCACGAGCTAATTCACCAACGTTTGATCGCACGTAGGTTCGAAGGCTCCCGACTGGATCGGCATCGTCCCACGCCGAAAGCTCTTGTCGAAATGGCAATCTGTCATCGCTATCGACGCTCGGCCTCCAAAGCTTAGGCTGCGCTCCCGAGTGAGCCTCTGTTACTTCGATTTTCGCCACAGCGTATCCCGGCCCAAGATGCACAACGATGGACTTCAATCGTCCCGACACCGCCAAGATTTGAGCCAGGACTAGATCGAGTTGGTAACCGGCCAACTCGGAAATCGGCACGAGCTTCGAATTTTCGATCGGCGACCCGCCTGCAATGGCTTCCCAATGTAGCGGATGTGATACCGCTACGTGGTAATCCATATTGCTACTCTTGTCGGTCATATATGCCTCTTTTATTCCGCAAAGACTTCCTGCAAGGTCCGCAGGGTATCCAACAACGTTTTATCGGCAACTGCACCCTCTTTCTTAACCAAGCGCACCTTGTCCACTGCGCGAATCTGATCCAGAAGGATCAAACCATGTTTGCGCTTGAACGTAACCGGAATCCGAAACGGCACTGGACGCCCCTTGGAAGTCATCGGCGCGACGATGACAGTGCGCAAGTGGTCGTGCATTTCGGGAGGTGAAACGACCACACAGGGGCGCGTCTTTTGAATCTCGCTACCAAGCGTCGGATCGAGTGCGACCAACCAGACTTCCCCGCGCATCACCATGCAAGCTCCGCGTCATCGGCGTTCGAAAACTCGCCCATAACCAGCGCATCGTCGCCGCTCTCGGCCAGAGCCTTGCTTGCTTCCGCCCACCCCTCACGGGCTTTGTGCTTCGGGCGGCGCAGAACAATCGCGTCGTTCTCGACCTCCATTTCCACTTCGCTCTCCAGCCCGAGTTGCGCAAGGACGGGCTTCGGAATCAGCACGCCCTGCGAGTTACCCATTCTGCGAATCGTCGTCTTCATGACATACCCCTAAAGTAATAACAATGTTACACCGTGCGTTCGCAGCAGTCAACACAATGTTATTACAGTGGGCGTACGTTGCCCCGTCCGCCACACAGCGCCGCGATGGCGTGTGGAGCGGCCCCACGTATCAGAGGACACGAGGACTCTCTTAAAATAAGGGATAGTCTTGTGCCTATCAGTAAGCCTAGTCATTACGTGGAAAGCATCGAAATTCTGACCGAGCCGGAGCGCCGTCGTCGGCGCACGGCGCAAGAAAAAATCGCCATCGTGCAGGAAACATTGGAGCCGGGAGCGTCGGTGTCGGCCGTTGCACGTCGGCACGGCGTCAACGCCAACCAAGTGTTCGGCTGGCGCAAGCAATACCAGGAAGGCAGTCTGGCGGCGGTGAAGGCAGGCGAAACCGTTGTGCCGGCATCTGAGCTGGCCGCCGCCATCAAGGAACTGCAACGGCTACTCGGGAAGAAGACGCTGGAGGTCGAAATCCTGAAAGAAGCCGTGGAATGGGGCCGTTCATAAAACCTGATTGCGCGCTCGCCCTTGCTGCCGGGGGACGACCGATGAAGACGGTCTGCGAAGTTCTCGGCGTGGCGCGCTCTGCCGTGGCGGTGAAGCGAGTTCGCTCGTCCGACTGGCGCGATGGTCGCCGTGCCCGCGTGACCAACGATGCCGGGCTGGTCGAGGAGATTCAGGCCCATGTGGCGCACCTTCCCACCTACGGCTACCGCCGTGTCTGGGCGCTGCTGCGCCGCAGTCGGGAGCAGAGCGGTGCGCCGTGCATCAACGTCAAGCGCGTGTATCGGGTCATGCGGGAGCATCAGTTGCTACTGCGCCGCCCCGGCGTGCGGCAAGACAAGCGGCGGCATGACGGTCGCGTTGCCGTGGACCGCAGCAACACCCGCTGGTGCTCCGATGGCTTCGAGTTCCGGTGCGACGATGGTACGCCGCTGCGCGTGACGTTTGCGCTGGACTGCTGCGACCGCGAGGCGATTAGCTGGGCAGCAACGACCGGCGGGCATAGCGGTGATGTGGTGCGCGACGTGATGCTGGCCGCCGTCGAACAGCGCTTCGGCACCACGCAGGCCGCGCAGTCCATCGAATGGCTGACGGACAACGGCTCGGCCTACATCGACCACCGCACGCGCAGCTTCGCTCGCGAACTGGGTCTTGAGCCGCTGACCACACCGGTCCGTTCGCCGCAGAGCAATGGCATGGCGGAATCGTTCGTGAAGACCATGAAGCACAATTACGTCGCCTATATGGACAAGCCCGACGCACCAACGGCGCTCTCGCGTCTGGCTATCGCGTTCGAACACTACAATGAGCGCCACCCGCACAAAGCCCTGAAATACCGCTCGCCTCGCGAGTTCAGGCGTAATGCGGTGTCATCAACCTAACGGTGTCCGTGTGTCCTCAGTTACAGGGGCAACTCCAGCGAGGCCGTTGACGCGCACGTTGCAGAACTGGTTTGTCGTGGCGTCGATCAAGCGTTTATGGACGAGTATTTCGCGTCCCTGAACGCGTTGTTGCCAGTACACCTGCGGTCAACGGACGCCTCCTCCTGACACGGGGCGAGGTGCTGAGGCGTCTTGCTCGTGAGTCGAACGCAGGTATTCCGCAATTTCTCGAGCCGTGTCACGTGCACTGCGCATCACACCAATGAGCGTGGCCGAAGCAGCACCGCACCATTCGCCATAGCCGACCAGCCACAAGCGCGGCTCGTCTTTGGCGCGCGTTCCATCCGTCCTCACCAGCCCATCAGCGTCGCGGATCTGCAGTGCATCGAGATGGCCAAGCGAGGGACGGAAACCAGTGCACCAGATCACGGCGTCGACGTGGGAGCGTGAACCATCTGCCCATACGACTCCGTCTGCATCGAAGTGCGAGAACGGCCGCACAGTGTGCAGCACGCCTCGCGTACGTGCGTCTCGTACCGGTGGCACCATGACGACATCGCCCAAGCCGCCCACCGGAACCCCCGTCGCCTGACCGTCACGGAGTGCTTTCCATTTGGCGGTCGCGCGTTCGAACAGGATCCGGCCGTCGACATCATCGGGCAGAAACACCGGCTCGTGCAATGTCACCCATGTGGCGCTGCACACCGTCGATACCTCCGCCAGGATTTGCGCACCGGAGTTGCCGCCGCCGACGACCAGCACGGCAAGTCCGCTTAAATCGTCCGGATTGCGATACTGCGCCGAATGAATCTGGCGACCGCGAAACATTTCGCGTCCGGGATAGTCCGGGATATAGGGGGCGCTCCAGGTGCCGGTCGCGCTCACGACTGCTTGGGCCAGCCACTCACCGCGATCCGTGGTGACAAGCAAACCCTCGCTGGTGCGAGAAACGGCTTCGACATGAACGGGGCGCTGAACCGGGAGGTGGTAACGACGCTCGTAATTCGCCAGATAGTCGACGACGTGGTTGCGCGACGGGTACGTGCTATGCGAGATCGGCATCTGCCAGCCCGGAAGTGAACTCCATTCCGCTGGCGAGAACAGGTGCAGGGACTCCCACGTATGTCGCCAAGCGCCGCCGGGTGCGCTCTGGTCATCTAGCACGACGTAGTCGATCCCCGCGCGGCGCAGGAAGTATGCGGTGGCGAGTCCGGCTTGACCGCCACCGATCACCACGACGTCAACGTACATTCGCATGTGTTTCCTTCCTATTTTCTAGCTCGGATCCTGCGTGCTACCGTGGGCATTGAGCATCAATGCCGCAATCAGCCCCGCCCTTCACTAGCAGCGCTTCCGGGATCACCTCGTAGCTCGCGCCTTCGACCTCCACAGTGCGGCATTCCGCATCGCCGCAGACTGCGCAGCAACGGCTACTGCCGACTGTGCCGTTCAGCCATGCTTCCATCGGCTTTCCGGCGATCCAGATACGATTGGACTCCGCAGGGTTGGTCTTGAAGGCCGCTTCGTCGATCTCACGCGTTTCCAGGACGGGTTCGATGCCGACCGGCGCCAGGATCTCGCGGAGTTGTCGGGTTGCCCAGTTCACTTCGTCGCCGGTGCCGGCGCAACGCGGGCAGGTCTTGCCGCTGGTGACGAGTCGTTGCCACAGAATCGGAAGCGCTTTCATCGCGTTGCTCCTTCGGGATGCTACGTGATTACCCGTTCCAGGTCGGCTGCCCCGACCGGGGCCTCGGCGAGCCACGGGATCAGCGCGGTTCGCGGCGCCAGGTTGTCCGCTACTCGGCGCACGAACGGCACCTCGTACGTACCGCGCTGACATAGCAGTGGATCGGCCGTGCCACCGGCCAGCAGCGACTGGTTGATGACCCACGCGTACGGCGCAATACCTGCGCGCGCACGGTCGGCGCTCAGGCGTTCCGCTTCGTGAACCGGGGTGGCTTCCGGCAGCGTGACAATCAGGATTCGGGTGTAGTCCGGATCCCGCAAGCGGGGCAGCAACTGACGAAACGGCTCCGGCATGTCGCCCTGCGTGCGCATCACTCGCGGTGATAGGCCTCGGCCGCATCGAGCAGCAGAATGGTGTGGCCGGCCGCGTCACGCGCTTCTTGCCCGCACTTTCCGCTTCCGCAAAGATCATTTGCCGTTTCATCGTCGTGGACTCGTTCCGTGAACTTTGTTCTACAACGTCCTCGGCTGCGTCAGCGATGACCACCGAGGCGGAGAAATCAGTGTTTCCCTATGACTTGGGTAGCCAACGTCCAATGCGACCTGGGTCACAGGGTGCCCTCCACTCAAACGCTCGATGGCTGTGAGCAGGCAGACCTGCTGGCGCCACTCGGCAAAGCTCACTCCGGTCTGCGCACGGAAAAGCCGGGTATCCGTGCGTCAGGTCTCGCAGACAATGGCCGAAAGCATCATTGGTATGACTTGCTGAACGACTGCCGTGCTGCCTGCTTGCCGTAATTGTGCTTCGACAGACTCGCTCGAACCGAACACCACCGCGCCATAGATGGGACTCGAAGAAGTCTTACCATTCCCGTGTCTGAAGGTCGGGTCGCCAGGTTGGTATCCGAATACTGCGCGAACGCGTAGGCCATATACAGTTAGATTCGTCCCGTGCGTGGGGCGAAACGCATTGACTGAGTTCGCCTCGACGCGAATCGGGGTGGGGTCGATCAAATGACTATTGATGAGATTGGCGATAAACGTGTGCGCATTGGATTTGCAGGCAAACTGCTCATCAATCGTGCTCGCGAACCCTGACGTCGGGAAAACTCCGGCGCTCAGTACGACGGCCGAAATCAAGTGGATGAGAAGGGAGTTTTTCATGGCGTCAACGGGAAAAACATTCGGCTTGATACCGGAACTTCGCAACGCGTATAAATTACCACATACGTTGATGAAATAATGCCGCGTTCTTCGCTGTATTGCATTTCGTTTCTTGAAAAAATCCGAACTGGCGGGTCACCCAAGGAAACACTGATTTATCCGGCTCGGTGGTCATCGCTGACGCAGCCAAGGACGTTGTAGAAGATAGTTCACGGAACGGGCCCACGACGATGAAACGGCAAATGAGCTTTGCGGAAGCGGAAAGTGCGGGTAAGAAGCGCGTGACCCGGCGCCAGCGTTTCTTGGACGAGATGGAGAAGCTCGTGCCGTGGTCGCGATTGCTGACGGCAATCGAGCCGTACTACCCGAAAGGCACGCGCGGCCGCCCGCCGATCGGTCTGGAGCGGATGCTTCGAATCTACTTCCTGCAGCAGTGGTACAGCCTGTCGGACGAAGGGCTAGAGGATGCGCTGTACGACAGCATTGCGATGCGGGCGTTTGCCGGGATTGATCTGGCCGTCGAGAACGTGCCGGATGCGACCACGCTGCTGAAGTTCCGGCGCTTGCTTCTCGAGCATGACCTGACGCGCAAGCTGTTCGACGAGATTGGCATCTCGCTGTGCGAACGCGGGCTGATGATGAAGGAAGGCACGCTGGTCGATGCGACGATCATCGAAGCGCCGCCGTCGACCAAGAACGCCGAGAAGCGTCGCGATCCGGACATGCATCAAACGAAGAAAGGCAACGAGTGGCACTTCGGCATGAAGGCGCACATCGGCGTCGATGCCGATTCGGGGCTGGTTCACAGCGTGGTCGGCACGTCCGCCAACGTGTCGGATGTTTCGCAAGCACACGCGCTGTTGCACGGTCACGAGCAAGAAGCGTTCGGCGATGCGGGCTACATCGGCGTAGACAAGCGCGATGAGATGAAAAGCAAGTCGGTGAAGTGGCGTGTGGCGGCCAAGCGAGGAAAGCTCAAGGCGATGCAGGACGGTGCGCAGAAGGATCTGATGATCGCGCTCGAGCGAACCAAGGCGCAAATCCGCGCGCGGGTCGAGCATCCGTTTCATGTCGTCAAGAACCTGTTTGGTCATCGCAAGGTGCGCTACAAGGGGCTGCTCAAGAACACGGCGCAGCTGTTCAGTCTGTTCGCCTTGGCGAATCTGGTGATCGCGCGAAACCGGCTGCGCTCGCTTCATGGGAGAAGTCCGTCATGCGTGTGAGAAATGCGAGAAATAAGGCGCATCCTCGGGGCAAACTGCTCCGAATGGGCGGCGCTTCGCTTCGGTATCCGGCCATTCCCCGCCCACATCGCCGACCACCTCGCGCGATCGCCTATTAATCAGTGTTTCCCTAAACGGTGCGTGAATGTAGTTAAGACTCCGGCCGTTCTATCTTTTCAAACCGTCGAAGCCAATCTGCCATTAATCCCATGCCGAAGCAAGCCGATTTATTTCTCGATGCATCAGGGATTGGTTCACATCGACCGGTTCAACGGAAACCACGATTGGCAGGCGCATGCGCCCCCCAACCGTCCATCAAAGATCTCGACGCGTCACAAACTAGAATGACTGCCAGCTCGCAGCGCTTTCATTGGCAACGACTGCGGCCTCGGTTTTGCGTTGAACCGTCTTTCGCACAGCCGGCTTCGGGCGCGGCTGGACCTCTGCCGCGCGCTCCGTTGGGCTGGCCGCGACCGCCATCCCGTCCGGCAGGCGGAAGATCGAAACCAGTTCGCGCAACGCGTTCGACTGTGATGCCATCGACTGCGCCGCAGCGGATGCCTCCTCCACGAGCGCGGCGTTCTGTTGCGTGACCTCGTCCATCTGCATGACCGCCTGGTTGACCTGCTCGATGCCGGTATGCTGCTCGACCGACGCCGACGCAATTTCGCCCATGAGGTCGGTGACGCGCTTTACCGCGACGACGACCTCGTTCATCGTGGCGCCGGCGTTGTCGACGAGAGACGTGCCGGCCTCCACTTTGGCCACCGACTGACTGATCAGCTCCTTGATCTCCTTGGCCGCCGAAGCGCTTCGCTGCGCAAGCGCGCGCACTTCGCTCGCCACCACGGCGAAGCCGCGACCTTGCTCGCCGGCCCGGGCTGCCTCAACGGCCGCGTTCAGTGCGAGGATGTTCGTCTGGAAGGCGATGCCCTCGATGACGGCGATAATTTCAGCGACCTTTGCCGAGCTGTCGGAAATGTCGTGCATCGTGTCGACGACCTTCGCCACCACCTGCCCGCCTCGGACCGCGACCTCAGAAGCATTGCCGGCAAGCGTGTTCCCCTGCCGCGCGTTTTCCGTGTTCTGTTTGACCGTCGCCGTCAACTGCTCCATGCTGGCCGCAGTTTCCTCGAGCGAGGCCGCCTGCTCCTCGGTACGCTGGCTGAGATCGGTGTTGCCGGCAGCAATCTGCGCCGAGCCCGACGCGATGCTTTCGCTGCTCGAGCGCACGCGACTCACCACGTCCAGCAGCCGCGCATTCATATTCCTCATCGCGAGCAGAAGCTGACTCGTCTCGTCGCGACCGGATACTTCGATATTGGACGTCAGATCGCCGCGCGCGACCGTCTCCGCGATGCCGACTGCGCGACCGAGCGGTGTGACGATGGAACGGGTAATCAACCATGCGACAGCGACCGACAGCAGCAGCGCCGTGCCGCACAACACACCGGTCAACAGGAGCGTCGAGTGATAGTTGGTTGCCGCTTCGGCCGTCGCGACGCCAGCGCCCGCGCGATTCAACTTTACTTCTTGCTCGATCAGATCTAGCGCCTGCGCGAACAACGTTGCAGCCTCACCCGTTGCGAGCGATCTGGCCGCAGCCAATCCGGCATCGCCCGCTTCCGACAGCGTCAGAAGTTTAGCGTCGGATGCCAGGAATGCGTCCCAGGCCCTACTCAGATTGTCGAAACGTTGCCGCTCCTCAGGCGAAGACACGCGCTTCTCATAGCTGGCCATCGCAGCTTTCATGGATGCCAGCGCGGCATCGTGCTGACTACGCTGGCTATTCTTCGCCGAAGCCTCACTTTCCAGCACGGACCGGAGGGTAGCCCGCCGGACGCCGTTGGCGAGCGCCCTGATTTCACCCAATGTCTGAACGCTGACGAGCCAGTTGTCGGCGATCTCGCGGGTGCCCTCATAAATTCGCGATGCCTGCAACATGGCGAGTCCGCCCGTCACCATCAGCAGCAGCAACGTAATGCCAAAACCCACTCTGAGGCGAGTTCCAATGCGCAGGTTAACTAAGTACTTCATAAGCCATTCTCCATTTGACGTTCCATATAACGACTTAGTCTCATCAAGCCGACCGGCGATCGAGCGCAAAATCGACGCATCCGATCGCCATCGAAATCACTGCAGTTGCGCCCGGTATTCCGGGTCGCTTGGCGACTTCCTTCGGCCGGCGAGGGGTCCGCGAGACGCATTCGGCCTTCGCAGACGTGCCAGGCAAAGGAAGCGCCATCGGCTATCTCTGTCCTTGCCCCTCCGATGTGGAATTCCGTCCGCGCTCGAATATCTCGGCAGCGCCGAGCAGCTCTCCGAGCTTGCCGGACCGCCCGGTAAGGGCCGCTTTCATACCGAGCTCGAGCGGCAGTTCCTCTGCGAACTCATCCTGTTGCCGGCCGTAGACGACATGCAATAGCGAAAGCATGCCGGTCAGGTACGCGGTCTGTGCGAAGGCCGTCTCGTTCGGGGACTCGAAGAGCGCGACGTCCAGCATGAAGGAAGCACGTTGTCTGGCTAGCGCGATCAGCGGATCTCGACAGACCGTCTCCGGATCGGGATGGTTGTAGAGCAGCAGGCTGCACCACTGGAATAGCCGTGTAGTGCCGATCGCAGCGAGTGCGTGATGCAGCGAAGCGATGGCCGTGCGCTTCGGGTTCACGTTGCCGGAGCAGTTGGCGAGGCGCAGAACCTGCGCCACCAGCACGGGCATGTCGGATAGCGCGTGAATGACGCGATGATCGTCAGCGTCTTCGATCAGCAGGTTGAGCAGATTCAACAACTGTCCCAGATCAGGTACCAGACGGCGTGCTTCCATCACCTGTGGTCTGCTGAAGTAAAAGCCCTGAACCATGTCGCAGCCGCTGCCAATTGCAGCATGCCACTGTTCGTGGCTATCGATCTTCTCGGCAACCACGATCTTGCCGGCGCGTTTCAAATCGCCCACCATCGCGCGCGCGCTCGGCGCGTCGAATGCCGGCCACTCGAGCTTGACGATGTCGACTGCCGGCAGAAACGCGACGATGTCGGGCGTGAGCTTCGCGACATCGTCGAGCGCCACGCGAAAGCCGGCTGCGCGCAATGCATTGCAGCGCTTTTTCAGCGACTCGTCGAGTTCACACGATTCGAGGACTTCGAGCACGAATCGCGGACCGGTCAAGATCTGCGGCACATCGGAGTGCAGGAAATGCGACGTGCAATTCAGGTATCCGTCGAGGCCCGCGAGCACCGTATCGAGGCCCAACGCACCCACGGTACGCTCGACGACATGTGCGGTGCTGCCGAAGCCGTCGACGACATCGGCGGTGGCCGTGTGGCCGTTCCTGAACAGCAGTTCGTAGGCGACGGTCCGGCCGTCCCGGTCGACGATAGGCTGGCGTGCGACGAACGTCGATGCGCCCTGATTGAGTACCCGTTGCCAAGCCTCCATCATTCCCTGATTCCCCGTTTTTTTGTCTCTTGTTGCTGTCGCTAGATGCGCTGCGCGGTTCCTACAACGTAACCGAGCCGATGGCCGGTTCGAAGCGTTACGGCACGCACCACATGTACGAAATATTTTGGACCGCCGCCAGTTGCCGGGCATCCAGGCACAAGCCGTCCGTGCTCCTCGAGCGACTTACTCGCGCAGACGAAAGGAGGCGATCGTCGCCGCTTCCGTCAACTGCATAAGACGACCGCCGAAGCGCCGCCCTTACGGTTTCTTTGGGCGTATCGCGCGCCGGCGTCCCTCCATCCTCCACATCGGCCCGATTCCCGTCCCCATCGCATCAGATGCCGACAGCCATGGACGTCATGCTCTTCTTCCGCGCGACTACTATGTCGGCAAATTGCAAGTTAACTGTAATTTATGCGTTTGCCAACGGGGAGATTTTTCGCAACATGAGGGAGTATTTCGGCTGACTTGCGCTGCTGCGGACGCATCGCTATGCGAGCGGGCCGGGCGAGCTGATCCAAGCTGCGAGCCCGCTTCGAGCGGCGGCGCGATATTCATACTGCGTGGCTCACGCTTGCCGTCATCATCATTTGCGCCCGCTTCGCGAATGCCTCGTGTAAGCGGATATTAATTTGATTAACGAAGCTCACTATGCCGACCGCGACAATGCACCTTTGCTAGAAACAGAAGGAATCCCGCTCTGCCCGCAAAAGCCACCGCCACCGCGCGATCGATCACCAGCGACACGACGTCTGCGGCACGGTCAAAGGCCCGTCCTGCGCGGCACAGAAACAACGAGTCTGGTTACATCACCCAATCACGCGCGTCAATTAATATTCGACCATACATTTGACTCGAATCAATCTTGGTGCAGCTTTTGCTATGATGCGGCGCGGGCTCTGAAATATGCGCCCGTTTCCACTCCGCCTGGCAGATCAAAAAGAAATCGATGTCCCGAAATTTGAAGTTCGCAACCCGCAGCTTACGGGCGGCGGCGTCCATGGTTCTGACGCCCATTGGGGTTATCGGTTGCGCGGGGCTGCTGTGGCTGTGCACATGCGTGTTCTTTGCCGCGATGCTGCTCGCGGCTCGCGAAGACGCCTACGACAGCGAAGTGAGACACGCACGCCAACTGGGGACCGCGCTTGAGCGCGACATTCTGCGAAGCATCGAGCTTTACGAGCTGTCGCTGAGCGCCGCGGCACAGGGCGCCACAAATCCGCGCGTCATGTCGTTGCCCGTCGATCTTCGAAACCCGGTGCTCTTCGACCGAGCCGCCACGGCAAAATACCTTGGCCCGATTTCAGTGCTGGATACCAATGGGAAACTTCTGGTGAATTCCAGCAGCGCCCCGGCGAATAGAGTGGACTGGTCCGAATTGCCGCTTTTTCGGATCCACAAGGAAAAAATCGATTCCGGCTTGTATATCAGCTTGCCGTATCCGTCCGAATTTCCTCCGCATGAGAAAGTCATCGCACTGAGCCGCCGTATTAACGGACCGAACGGATCGTTGACTGGTGTCGTCGTCGGGCGATTGAGCATCGATTATTTCAATCATTTGTTTGACGGACTCTCGGTAGGACGTGACGAGACCATCTTCGTCATGACAACCAATGGCACGCTGATCACGCGCCTTCCATATAACCGTGACGTCGTCGGAAAGAATCTTCAGGGTTCCGCAGTTCTTTCCGGCCTGTTGCGCCGCTCGTCCGACGCTGTCTCCGGAATCTCGCGCATCGACGGCGTGCATCGACTGTATGTCTACAGGCGCCTCCCCGGATTGCCTTTCGTCATTGCAGTAGGCCCCGCCTGGGAGGTCGTATTCGCCGGCTGGCGCACCCGCGCCGAATGGCTTACCGGATTCATGGCGCTGTTCTCTGTCGTCATCTGGGCGGGCGCACTGTTGCTGGCTCGCGAGCTTCGCCGACGCCAGCGCGCCGAATGCGACCTACAGCGACTGGCACGTCGAGATGCGCTGACCGGGCTCGAGAACCGCGGGGCGTTCGACGAAATGTTGAGTCAGGAATGGGCGAACACACTGCGCACGGGAAGGCATCTGTCACTGCTCTTTATCGACATCGACCGATTCAAGTCCTACAACGATCATTACGGCCACCAATCCGGCGATCAGGCGTTGAAGGCTGTCGCTCATTGCATATCCGCATGCGTTTCCCGCCCGTCCGATCATGTGGCACGTTACGGCGGCGAGGAGTTTGTCGTGATTCTCCCGGAGACCGACGTCGAGGGCGCCGCTGCGGTCGCGGAGAAGATTCGCCAGGCGATCCATGACATGCATGTCGCCCATGTGAAAAGTGGCTTCGGCTACGTCACGGCCAGCATTGGTGTCTCGTCGTCTGCCCATCCTGCCGTCCACGACGGAGACGCGCTGATTCGCGTGGCGGACCTGGCGGTGTACGAAGCCAAATCCCGGGGTAGAAATCGCGTCTGCATCGCAGGGGAAGCGATTGCGTCGGCACCCGAGGCGGCATTGAACTGACTGTTCCTCACTGAAGCACCCGCTGTCGCGTCAGCAGTACCCCATCCCGGCAACATCCGGCGTTCGAGCTTCGTGGCAGTCAGATGACTACGGATGGGATCCTGAAGCGCGTATCGCACCGTGGGAAAACGGAGCACCTGCGCTAGAAATTGACCAACGGAACAGCCAATTATGTTGACATTTATCAAACTAAGCACCTACAGTTAAATCTCGGCATGTTTTATACGATGGCATGTTGGATATGCGAGTTCTCTATATCAAACCGAGGCCATAAGACGTCGTATTCCACGATTACACGGTGAATATAGCTGACGTGTCGGGTTGCAGCTCACGTCCGAAAAAACGCAACGAGGGTTGAGCATGAAGAAGGTACTTCTCGCGGAACGTCATGCGATTACGCGTGACGGCATTCGGTATATCCTTCAAGAAACCGGGGAGTACCAAGTCGCTCGCGAGTTGTCTGATGGCGACGCACTGATTGCGACAGTCCAAGATGAAACATTCGACATTGCGATCGTCGACCTCATTAGTATAGGTGCGCGCTCCATCGAATTGATCAGCCAAGTCGTATCCTACACCCCAATGATGCGAGTTCTTGCACTATGCAGCACGGCCGAGCCGACTTATGCAAAGTCCGTGTTTAGTGCTGGGGCATCCGGCTTCCTCACCAAAGACAGCACGGCGGGCGAATTGGTCAGAGCGGTGCACTCGGTGCTCGCCGGGCATAGGTACATGAGCGCACAAGTCGCAGAGCGCATGGTCCGTACGATTGATATTCCTCCCGATGCGCAGTTGCACGCGCGCCTGACTGCCCGAGAGAAGGCCGTACTCGAAGGACTAGCATGCGGCGACGGTATATCGGAAATTGCTAGCCGTCTCGGCATCAACGCAAAGACGGTCAGTACATATAAAGCACGCCTACTTAAAAAACTTGAACTCCGCACTGAAGCAGCATTGATTCGGTACGCACTCGAGCATCAAATTGTCGATCCAGACTGAGCGCGTCGGTTTTTAGCCAGCCTTTCGGTTCGAAACTCTCGATGACCTCGCGGAGTCGATCTTTCGGCCAATCATTCGCGTCACGTGAGCGTCGTGCACCATCCACACTGCACCAGCCCTGAAAAGGGATGAACTCATAGCACACGAGTGAGAAACAATTGACCCACCTGCGCAAGGTGAATCAAATCCTTGACGAAAATTTCGAGGGTGGTTTCTGTCAGGATTGGGCGTCTTCGAACCAAAGCATTGGACCATAAGGCCTCGCGCTGTTCCCGATCTCGCCATACGCCACCACTACGGCGATCCCAGGGTGGAAGCGAACTTGGCTTGATCAAAGAGCTGCGGCGTCAGGGCCCGTATCTACCCAGCGCGAAGCGTCCGGGTATACCGGAATCTCGGCAGCGACGGAACCGTGGCCAGCGCTCCGCTGTAGGCTCACCGCCCCACAGACGGTGTTCATCCTTTCCCATATTCCGATTGCCAGCGGTGCTCTCACCCGATAGCACGAAAACAGAAGGGACCGCGCCGATGCTCACGTTTGCCCGACTGACGCCCTGCGGTCACCACACGGCAAATGTCAATTGATGCGAAGGCGGCGGCGCAATATCGTCCGGACGATGTGTGGATAATCGGGTGCGCGGCGAGTATCCGGAGTTAATGGGGTGGTCCACTCCACCTTAGGCGCGGTACGCTTTGCAGGGTCACTGCTGAATCAGGAAGCGGTTGCGATTCTTGACGTCCCTGATCCACGCCGGCGCACGTCCACGACCTGACCAGGTCGCGCCGGTCTTCGGATCGCGATACTTTGCTTCGACTGGCACATTCGCCTGCTTTGCAGACCGACCGCGGCGTGTGCCAAAGATGTCCTTCTCGGTAATGCCGTATTCTGCGACCTTGCTGCGGATGTCGTCGATGACGGCTTGGAACTCGGCTACGCGGGCAGCTTCCGCTTTTTCAGCCAGCGCCTCCATTTGGGCTTTCAACTCTTTGTATGTGGCCATGTTTCCCTCCTCTAGTGGCATCGCGAACATGATAGCCGGTTTGCATTGAAGCAGGTGGCGAGCTATCGGTTTGCTAAACTAAATAGCGCCTAAGAAGGAATTCGACATGCACCACTTCGTCGATCGACTTGTTCACTAGCCCATTCACCGGTCGCCGCCTATTTAACGAACTGCACATTCCACTGTATGACCGGGCGCAGAGTCACACTTGGGTTGGAGAATTTGCTTGCTAGCGAAACCCACGTGGCGAGCAGCGTTTCAAGGCCCTGTCCAGATGCGGCCCGTTGTCGTGCTCGAACATCATCGCACGACTCTGCAGCCCTGCTGGAACTGCGTCAGAACGTCGACGGGCTCTCAGTTGTGGTGAGGCTTGAGCATGAGCAGAAAGCTGAATCTCAATTTGGCCCTGTCGCGTGTCCGTCTTCGCGGGGCCGGCCCCCGGGTAATCCCCCCGTTTTCCACGGGGTTCAGAAGTAGAAACTAAGCGGCCATGGCCAGCCGCTGCTTTGGCGTAAATCCGCCCAAGGCCATGTTCTGGCGGTCATGATTGTAAGTCCACGTCCAATCGGTCGCGAAGCGCTGCACATGGTCCAAGTCTTCCCAGTGGTACTGTGACAGCCATTCGTACCGCACGGGCCGGTTGAATCGTTCGACATACGCGTTCTGCTGCGGCTTGCCCGGCTGAATGTAGTCGAGCCTGATGTCGTACTGTCGGGCCCGCTCGATGATCGCCGCGCTCAGGTACTCGGGCCCGTTATCGCACCGAATCGCCTTGGGTCTGCCGCGCCAACCGATGATCTGCCGCCGCGCCCGGATCACGCGTTCCGATGGCAACGAGAAGTCGATCTCGATGCCGAGTGCCTCGCGGTTGAAGTCGTCGATCACGTTGAACAGCCGGATGCTGCGTCCGTCGGCCAGGTCTGGTCGTGCATGAAGTCCATCGACCAGACCTGGTTGACGGCACGCGGCACCGCCAGCGGCTCCGGTACCTGCCTGACCAGTCGCTTGCGCGGCTTGATCCGCAGGTTCAGTTCCAGTTCGCGATAGATCCGGTACACGCGCTTGTGATTCCAGCCGAAGCCCTTCACGTTTCGCCGGTACAGGAGCACAGCCCGAAGCCCCAGTTCCGATGGTTGTCCGTCAGGCGCAGCAGCCAGTTCGCAATCTCGTCGTTCTCGGCGCTGCGCCGACCGACGTACCGATAACAGGCCTGGCTGATCCCAAATGCCTCACATGCCAGCCGGATCGATATGCCCCGGCTGGACACGGCATGCATGGCGATCTCACACCGGCGAGATGGCCTCAGTCTTTTTTTGCGAGCGCCTCCGCCACGATCTCGGCCTTGATCTTCTCCTCGACGTACATCTTGCGCAGCCGGGCATTCTCGGCCTCCAACTCCTTCATCCGCGCGATCAAAGAGACGTCCATGCCACCGTACTTCGAGCGCCATTTGTAGAACGTTGCCGTGCTGATGCCCAGTTCCCGGCACAGGTCCGGCACCGACAGCCCCGACTCCACGCGCTTGAGCGCGTCCATGATCTGGCTGTCCGTGAATCTCGATTTTTTCGCGCTGTAGAACACCCTCAACGAGAAAATTCTACTTCTGATCACACCGGTCTTTCGGGGGGATTACCCAGACGGCCCGTCTGCGAGGTCGGTTTATGTCACCAACGGGATAGGCATGTGTTTCGTTGGTCGCCATGCCGCGCGCCTAGCCGGAGAGAAACACAACGTCGCATGCCCCTCCTCATTGATCAGCGCCTCCAATTTCTTCGAACTGGCGGTCGCGGCGGCCATCAGCCTGTTCAGTTTCAAATCTGACGCTGCGCTGGCCACGTTGGTTGGTGTGCTGATCGAGGTGCCGATGATACTGGTGGTCGTGAAAATCGTGAATGCATCAAACGGCTGGTATGAGCGCGCCTGACTGCATGATGCGCCGCGCGAGCGTCGCGGATCTCGACACCATCCGGGCGCGGCTCAAAGCGTGCCGGTTACACACCAGCGATCTGCCTGCGGCCAGCATCGGTGGACTTCATCTCGCCGCCCACGGTACGATGATCGTGGGGGTTGCCGCGCTCGAGCAGGCCCGCGATGGGCGCTCGCGCTCGCGGATGGACCGGACGGAGCTGTCAGGATGTTCAGCGTCCATGTGCAATTGAGACCAAGCTCAAGCGTGGGTACGGTCACTTCCATACGTGAAGCGGACGCTGGGGCGGCCATGGACGCTCGTTGGCGAACGGCACCTAATGGTTGTACCAAACGCCGCGTGTCCACCACCGGCGTACTTGGCTTAAGTCAAAAACGGTCCTGTCCGAATTGCGCGTCGCATCGAACCACTTTATGTGTCTGAATTAGACTAGCGTCACTGAGGCTGCCGGAGCATACAGTCGACTGACGAGAAAATCGTTCGCAGACTTCAGCGCTGCGAGCCGATCCAGATTTGGAGGCTCTGGCGGTAGGCTACGCTTTGCTAGCGTGGAAAAATTTCGGTGCTGCTTCCTCGATTATCATCGCACCAGCATTAAGTGGCCGCGGGCGGCAAAATGGCATGAATACGGTCGAGCCGATCTGGATTTCTCGGCCACTGAGAACACATCGCCCACGTTTATTCGCTACCCGTAATTTCCAGATCTGCTCGAGGTAGACACATCTTCGAGCGTCGCTCCACGAAACTAACAGTGTTCCCTGAGACGGTCGGTCAACAATCTTTACCACTCGCACTACATCGTACGTGACTGATCCACCCGTGTTGAATCGGTCGGTCCCACCAAGGTCCTTGTCTACTACCGGACCTACCGACGTAAAACAGTCCACGTCGTTCTGTCTGTCAAGGTTCGCGACGATTTTCGCCCAAGCGTCACGCTTTTGACAGACATATCCCATGCTCTGCGCTCCTGTCGATGTTAGGGAAAAATACCACAACTTTTCGATCGTAGGATCGAAGCGCGCACCGCTCCTGTGGGCTGTAGGGAGTCACGACATCGACACACCGAGCAGCGCGCCAGCACCATACGTGAAGGCGGCGGCAACGCAACCAATCACAATCTGGCGGATTACAGAAAACCACGGGGAACGGCCATTGAACAGCGAGGTCACTACACCGATCACGGTCAAGCAAAGCACGCTGAATGAAACACTGATTCCGATGCCGACCAATCCGTGGGACCAGAAAAACGGTACTGCAGGAAATATCGCTCCGAGTGCAAACAAACCGAACGACGTGCCAGCGGCACGCCAAGGATTTCCGCCCAGGTCCTCCGGGTCGAGGCCCAGCTCTTCCCGCGTGAGGGTATCGAGCGCCTTGTCACGATTGCGCATCATTTCCTCAGCCAATCGATGCGCATCATCTTTGTCGAGACCCTTAGCCTGATAGATAAGCGCGAGTTCCCGCAATTCCGCTTTTGGCGTCCGCTGGAGTTCTTCGCTTTCCCGCGCGATCTGGGTTTGCGCGAGCTCGCGCGCGTTCGTGACCGATAACCATTCTCCAAGTGCCATTGAAGATGCGCCAGCAATGAGCCCAGCCAGTCCCGTCAGAAGGATTGTCTTGTTGGAGGCGCCGGCTCCAGCAACGCCCATGACGAGGCAAAAATTCGACACGAGACCGTCGTTGGCACCGAGGACCGCCGCTCGCAAATCGTTACCTGACCAACCACGATGCCACGACTCCGCGCGCGCGATATCGGAGCCTTTCACGCCACCCGAAGGGTTGCTCCGCGCGACGGCGGCTACGACCGCCGCGTGTGTGGATTCGTCAGCGGAGAGTGCCCCCGCATCGGTCTGCGTGGCATATTTGTCGCGGTCGGCGAACTCTGCGGCGGCGAGCGCCGGCAGTACAAAACGCGGACCGAAGCTGCGTATAAGCATACGCAATGCTCTGGTTTTGAATGTCGGCCTCGTGGTCGCTACATCGACACCCCGTTGCTGTAGCTTGGCGTGCCATATTTCCGCGTGTTCATGTTCGGCCTCGGCCAATTGCATAAATACGTCGCGGCGCGATGGGTCTGGTTCCGCAGCGGCAAGCGCTTCATATAGCGCGGCTCCGTCCATCTCGTCCCGCAGGTTGGTTCGAAGCCTATTGATGTCTGATTTGTTGGACGATCGCATGGCTGAACGCGCTCCACAGAGTGGTTGGACAATAGCATGACGATACTCGATGACGGAGTTGCGTGTATTCTGAAATTCTTGCCCCGCTCATACTGACCTCCTCGGCTACCAAAAATTATGGCGCGAAGGTATCCACGAAAGGAGGGCCGGTCCACAATCTGCATCCGAGTTCGCTCCCGCAGGAGCGATCTGCGTCGATCTCTTTGCGTCAAATCAATCGTATCGCGTAAGCGACGTGCACAATCATCCCTGCATTCACGCAGGGAGGCCATGAACTGGTACTACACGGTCGAGAAGGAATTAGCGCATGTGAGAAATGCGATTCAAGTTCTTGATGTAGGGCGAGGGCAGTTCCCGCCAGGATTAGAAGTCTGCGAGCCAAGGTATGGGGGCAAAATGTTCTCAAACTGTGATCGGTTTGTTGTAGTTGCAACGAATACTTGAGCAGCGTTGTTCATGGAACGCTTACCCTTATCCGGCCTCAGCAGGCGAAATTCCTGACAGGTGTCGACGTGCCTGAATGTGCGCATCCGACGAGGAAAAGTTGATAATTTGATTGCCACACATCGTGACCACTGCTCGTCAAAGTTAGGGCTCATTTCCCGCCGCACTTTGATCGACAAGCGATCATTTCGAGTTTCTCCCACCCAGTTTTTCCACCCACCCGAAGGACTAGAGATGAAATCCTTGAAGACCTACGTTGCTGCAGCGATCGCCATCAGCGCCATTGCTGCGATCGTGCCCGTTGTTCATGCACAAGAGACGACCGCGGCACCTTCAGCAACAGCTCCCTCTCGTTCGGCTATTAGAGCAGCAAATAAGGATTTGGCGAAACGAGTTCAGAAGACGTTGTACAAACAAAAGGGCTTGGAGTCCACGGATGTTCATGCCGTCGCTCGTAGCGGCAAGATTACGCTAGTAGGAATGGCTCCGGACCAAGCGCAGATAGATCTCGCTGGGAAAGTTGCCGAGAGTGTTCCTGGCGTTACGTCGGTCAAAAACAATTTGACCGTGGACGAAAAAGGACGTTAATGGTTGAGTCTAACCGCATCCTTGACTGCACTGGCGCGCCTTGACAACACGAATGTTATGTTTTCAACGGCGACGACATTGCCTGGGAGGTCACTGGACATTCCGCCGCCAATGCCGCCAGCGGCGCCGAAACCTGCTCGACATGTGCAGACCCTTGCGACGCGATCAGCGAGGCGCCGGACGCCATCTTGTTGCCTTCTGTCGCGACCGGGCGGCCATCGAAGGTCATGCTTCTCACCTTCACGTCGAGGATGGGATAGACGCCGCCGCGGCGCAGGACTCGTTCGCCACGCTCGAGGCGACGGTAGATCGCTTGACGGAACAACCCGCGATCGACGCGGACGCGCTCCGGCTCGCTAGCGCGATCGCCGCCGCCCACGTCCGGATAACGGCGGCCGACATTCTTCGCTATACGCACTGTTCTGAGGCCCGTGCGTCGCAGCTGCGTCGCCGCGTGCTGTCGATGGCCGACATTGACGCGCCGGCCGTCATCGACAGCGAAACCGTCGACGCGGTCGCGCCGTCACGGCCACGTCTGTTGCATTCGCTCCCGACGCGCGTCGCATAGATCGCGCGATTCACATGGCCCCACATCGGCACGACTCAAGTTTTCTCCAAGGCGTGCCGATTCACCATTGCTGCTGTTGAAGTTCGTAGATTCTGCTAATGGTGTCCGTTCGAGCGCTAATCGTGTCCAATGATTCCGCTAATGCGGGGGCGGCGAACGTCAAGCTGAGGAAGTGAGCAGCGGCAGGTCGCTGGCGAGGTATTTCGTCGACGTGCGCTGAATTCCAAACGATGGAGTTGAAGCGCGACATGGGCGTGCACCACGGCTCAATGTCGACAGCCTCCCCCACCCCGGAAAACAGGCATTAAAGTCGCACCTCCGTCCTTTTGACGAGAGGTATATTGTTGCGCATGCACCCAAGTTGTTGAACATCGGTTACGTGCACGCCATGCTCTCGTCACGAGCGACTTTCATCATTGCGCCGCCCGTGAGCCACCTCCGACATTGCAAGCTCTTGAAGGTGCATTAGCAAAATCTTCGCACATACATCCCCCCTTTGTTGCATTCCGGCAACGCGTGCGGACACGAAAGGAACATCGCTCTCAGCCTTTGCTGACGGCGCTACCACGAGTTTACCCATTAGCGGTATCTGTGGTCACTTGTTAGCAGAAACTGCGAACGGCAACACCAGCCGACGCATGGAGCGCCTGGAGCAAAGCCGTCGCGAGGTCCAACGGCCCGCCCGCCGTCGATAGCTCCACCAGGCGTCGCGCGGCAAATCGCGCGGTCTCGTCTTGGAACGCTCCCAGTGCGTCGCCAAGGTCCTCCGTCCAGAAAAGCCGCGTCGATCCCGCACAGAAGCGTTGCCAGTCATTGTCGCTCGATACCACGAGAATCCCGGTCGACCGCTCGGTGGCCCAGCTTTCCAGGGCGAGCAAGGCCGCGGCGTCGGGAAACTCATGCTTTTTCTCACCTGCCTCGGCAAACGGTGGCTGCGCGGCGAAGTACCGGTCGAACAGCGCACGCAAGTCCACGTGGGCGGCCACGTCAAGCACCGTCGCCTCGGTCCGCTCGAGCCAGCGCATGACCCGGGCGGTGGCGGCATCGCCTGGGTTGAGCGCTTGCGCGACGCTCCTCTCTAACTGAGTGCGGGCATCATGCGGCAGCAGTCCCGCCAGTCCGGCCGCCCGGGTCGCGCGCAGCAACGCGGCGCGGGCCTCCACTGCGTCACGCGCGAGGTGCGCGATCAGCTCGCGCTGCACGACGTCCGGCATCAGGACCTCAACGTTCTGAGTGAACCGGAACTGCTCGACCCTCCGCAGCAGGCCGTCCTCGAGGCGCCCCTGCTGCCCGTCAAAGATCGAGGTATCGAGCGCAATCGCGCCGATCGCCTTACCTTCGATCAAGTCGCGAATCCGTGGGTCCATGGCGGTTTCCTGGCAGTGAATAAGCGTTGTCGAAGTCCGGCGGCCGGTGAGGCGCGGGATCGCCGCGCCGTGCGGCGCACCGCCGACTGGCGGGCGTAGCATCCAGTACGGATTCCGTCGTGCACGACGCGGACCGCGGTCGGCGCTGGGCGCGACGCGCGACGTCCCGATCGGCGCCGACATCCTGCTGGGCCTTGCCCGGCAGGGTCGGGACAAGTATAGGGGATAAGGGGGACCGTTCTGACAGCCCAAAGGGTCCCGTCTGATAAGCCGAGTTATCGGATGGAGCATTTATTGCACCGCATCCACCGGCAAGCCGGCGTTGGCCACAAAAAACCCGGCCGCAGCCGGGTTAACGAGATCGCGCGGCCATTAGCGACTCGCGTTTCGCCAGCCTCGCGGCACGGGCACTTTCCAGTCGTTCAGATAAAAAGTGGCCCGATCAACGACGAGATCGTCGAATTGGTCCTCGTCAAAAGGGTCGATGCCCAGCTCCTCGCCGGCGATTCGAAGCGCGTCGTTCACTGCTTCGGCATTGCGCTGCCGCTTGTCGTTCGTCATTGGTTTCTCCGCGACCCGGTTGGTCAGAGTCGGACGCTCAGATCTGCCACTACCTTCACTCGCCCTCGTCCGACGCTCGGTAAACTACGTCAGTTTTTGTTTTGCGTCAATCTGCGATATGATGACAATCAAGCAAGTCATACATACCGAAGTCTCGATCATCTGAGGTTAACTTTCATGGCTGAAAGCTCAAAAAGTGGAAAACTGGTCAGTGCACGCGTGCCCGGACGGCCCTTTCAAACCTATGCCGACCTGATTGCCTCCGCCGGCCTCAGCGTTAGCGAGGGCGTCCGCACGCACATTCAACAAGTCGCGGCATCATACGAACAGCTGGATCTTGACTCGCTGCAGATCGATTGCGTGTTCAGATGGCGGGAGGCTCGCCAAGCGCATTTCCCGGAGCACGCCGGTGATGTTCGCGTTTCGGTCGCGGGCGGTCCCAACCTCCACGGTACGGACCTGGCGCGGATTGTGTTCGAGATCCCGGAGTTTTTTGAGAATCAAAAGGAGCCATTTCGGATCGACTCCTTCTATTTTCATCGGGTCAACAACGGCCGCAGTACAGCAACCAGCTCACGCGTTCATCGGAATGTGCTTAGCTTCCGCTTGATTCAAGGCGTATGGCGAGCCGGCGTCTTCGACTACGGCGACATCGGCAACATCGCGTTGGAAGAAGCGATCCGGCCCGCTGTGGTGGATCGAATCAGACGGACCATCGGGTGCTTCCTGTTGGGATACCTTCCCGAGACCCGCCTACTGTCGGTTGACGAACTCGAGCAGCTGAATTCGTCAATCACGCCGAACATGTTGGACGATGCAGATCGCTGAGTAACCGCACCTCGAGCACCACACCGGTGGCCGTCGACTGTATCCCGGACACCGGCGGGAACGGGCCGATTGCCGTACGTTGAGAACCGCGAGTCGGTTTGACCAGTGTCGATAAAACGCCATGCCGCTAATGAGAGGTACGCCTGCGGACTATAGGTGTCCATCCAGCCCCGGATATCAGAAAAATTCAAACCGGATGGTCGATAGCAATTGCAGATTGCAACTTAGGCAGCGTTGGGAAATAGCGGCATCCATTGGATTTGATGCCCAGTGACAGTTACCTCCCCCGCACACCAAAAAACTGGGAGCGACACTTTCGGCAACGAATGTGCAAACGTCATCGCGAAACCCATATTGCTCGCACCGAGAGCTACTTGGCTCAGTTTGTCCTCGGTTATAACTTTTTCCTTGCGGGTCCAATAGCTGGACCACAGTGCCCGCCCAATTACCTCGCACATTGCCATTGCTTCATTAGCACGGACGCCCCAAACCTCCGTCTGGAAGACTCTCGGCTGGATGTCAGCGCGGCGCAAGCCACCTCCTGTAAGGAGAGTTTTCTCGGCCAACCGCCGACGCCCCTCCTCACTGAGGACATCGATTTCCTCTTCGAGACATTTCAGGACCACGTTTGTGAGACCGAGCGCATCGAGTTCACTACGTAATACGGCAACACCGACATTGGTCGCGATCGCGAAGCGCAACTCGATCTGCATTCTCTTTAACGAATCCGGATCCTTCAGGCTTGTAAATTTCTCGCTACCGGGATCAGCGCAACCGAGAAAACTCTTGAAGATCCCAACCCATTCGGTTCCCGAAAACAAACCGTCTTCATATACCACTATCTTGCCGCCAACGGGAGCCTCCCGCCTAACGACCTCGTTGAAATTCTCGACCGTGCCGGCATTTTTAAGCACTGCCTTTTTAATGAGGCCACTCAGCGCATCAGCACTCTTCCCGTTTTCGTAGCGCATAACGCAAATTATGCTATCCGAATGATCACCCTGAAACAACCTCACCAGCCGTTCACGGGCAATTAATTCGAAGGATCGTACGAGGCCCTCACCGACCCATCGCGCATTACGTTTCGCCACTCGGTCGAATTGCCTAAGCCAAGCGTCTAGCCGCTTCCCAGCCCAGCCCTCGTGCTCAACTTCACCCGCTTCTGGGAAGTCCCAGTCTTCGAGCAGCAGTTCCATTCGATTGAACCAGTCGGCACCAATCCGCCTCAATATCGGGCGCAGTTCGTTCTTCAAGAACACACTAAGCTTTCCCGGTCGCGCCACAATCATTGGCTGAGGCAAACCCGCCTGCTCGAACGAAATTTCTGGGCGCAAAAGGTACACATGACTTTCTTTTGCAGGGCGCAGCACATCCTTGAGTCGCGCACGAACCGCAAGGGGGTTGCGGCAGTCATCAAGCGTGACGATATGCAGATCCCCCCGCAGCCGCCAGTCACTTCCAACGATCGCGTCAAGACGCTGTTCGACCGCTGCCGTGTCCGCCGGCGAACCGACAAAAATGAACCGCATTGTTACCGGCTCGCGAGAAATGCGTCCCAAACATGGCCCAAAGGCAGATTGAGCTGCCGAATTTGCTCTGCAGACATCTCATCAATCGCCTTCTTTGCAATCTCGCGCAGCAACTTCTCGTCGGTAGGATGCCGACTATCAACGCTCAGAACTGACTGCAGGTGAGTCCTAGTGTTTCTGTCAGAAAGGTGACCCCGGCCATTCGAAGCATTGAGGGTCACCTCATGGTCGTCAATTTGCTGCGGCGTCAATCCTAGTACGCCGAGACGCCTCTTGAACTCACTAAACACGTACTCAATCCGCTTCTGCTCAAGCTCCTTGCCAACGCGACTGTTTCCGGATTTCCGAAGTAAGTTCAAGACTTCCGACCACGGTGTCTTGTCACTCGAAGATAGAATCTCGCTAAAGCGATCTCGCAGGTCCATTGGGATCTGCTCTGCCAAGGAGACAAGCAACGTCCTGTATTCTTCTTCTGCTATGCGCGCCAACTCTCGCCCATCATCAGGTGCTGCACTTCCGTTTCGCACAACCCACAGGCCATCGGGCCGGACAAAGATCCGCCCCTCTCGCTGTGGGTTGTTGAACAGGGACCAAAGCGTCCGGTCGTCGCCTGTAAGGCGAGCCAAGCCTGGTTCGTCAGCGCGATGCATCCGGTAGATGTCATCTCCGCCTTGCTTCCCGACGTGGATCAAAACATCACTCAGCTCAGACTCCACGAACTCTCGCAGAGAACCGTAGTCGGCTTTCAGATTCCAATCGGGCGCAGTTCGGCGAATGAAATAGCCGAGTTGGCTTCCGAGGATCTCGGTTCGGCCACCGACGTGGCTCAGAATAGCGTCTTTAAGGTTGTCCGGAAGCATAGTGGCCGCGCATATGAAAAAGCCCCTTCGTAGAAGGGGCTTTTGAGCTATCCAAGATGCCTAAGGATTGGTAGCCAGTATTCGAAAATCACGCACGGCAAGAACCTAGGAATTGCCTGTACGTCAGCGGACGTCTGGTGAGGGCCAATCCGCTCCTGCTTGAGGTGAGACATAACCGCCGTCTACACCCGCCCTACAATTCGGTGCTCTGAAAGCTGTCAGCAGTGGCACTCGAATCAAGCACACGTTGATTCTAGCGCAAGTTTCCCTAGCGTGGAAGCCACGTGTCAAAAACGTACGCCGGTCGTCGCGTTGCCAGCGCTCCCTGGCGCCCTCCGCTGCCCCTGCCCGCGCCGCTCCCGAGGAGGATCTATAGTGCCGCCGAGGCACCAACATGATCCCCGTTTTCACCCGGTTTTCTACTGTTTAGGCGCCCGCCGCACAAGCCCGGTACTTACACCGACCACCCGCGGGGGAGAACAGTTAGCTTGATTCGACCCTTAATTAATGATCCGCACCCCTTTAAAAGTGCTTCTAGCTGACAAGGTTTTCCGATCGGAATCGGAAGATTTTTGTCAATATCCATTCCCTACGCCGACTCACTATCATCCACCACCAGCATTGGCGTGACGCTTTTCAAATAGAATCCCGCCCTTCCCGAGTCATTGCGCCGGGTAAACTCCACGGGCTGGAGCACGCCAGCCGTGGTGGCCTGGATCTTCTCATTCTCGGCGACAATAATTTGCCCCGGTCCATTCCAGGTCGACAGCCACGCGTAAAATTTGTCGGTCAGTGTTTGGGTAGCCAGCGACCGATCCTCTCCGGAGTCCGGATCGGCGTACGCTTTCAGCGGCGAATCGATCACGACCAGGCCTAAATGAGGATTTCCTTGCTCCAACGCATACGCCATCAGGCCGATGGTCAACGCAGTAAGGAAAATGCCTCGCTTGCCAGCACCATAGCTCAGTCGAGGGCGATCATTGATGACGAGGTCGCACTCCCCTGTATCCAGCGTCACTTGGTGAACGTCATCGAACCCCCAGTCGACGAGCATCGACTTTACGACGCCGGCTACGGCCTTTGCCGGCTCGCCGGCCTCTCGAGTGATCGGGGCCGCCCGGGAAACGCGCAGTTTCTTCAATCGCTCGATTTCGGCTTCAAGTCGCTCCTTTTCATCGAAGGCACCCAACTGCGCGGCCAGCTCACTGCGGCGCACGGCGAGCTCCTTCGGATCGGCCTGGAATTCTACGCGCGTGCCGCTAATCCGTCTTGCCTCTTCCTTCTCA
Source organism: Burkholderia ubonensis (assembly GCF_001718695.1). Classification (NCBI taxonomy): domain Bacteria; kingdom Pseudomonadati; phylum Pseudomonadota; class Betaproteobacteria; order Burkholderiales; family Burkholderiaceae; genus Burkholderia; species Burkholderia ubonensis. The sequence continues at coordinate 868,520 of NZ_CP013421.1, forward strand.
AGCTCGCGAAGCCGCCCCCTGATCAGGTTTGCCTGCTCGGTTGCATCCGCGAGACGCCGTTGCTCGATCGCGATCGAATGCAGCAAACCCCCGCGAAGTCCGGCGATTTTCTGAGACTCGGCTGCGACCGCCTTCCGGTAGCTGCCCGGTGCCCGCTTCCCAAGATCGGCGGGTGCGACATGAAGCTCGATCGGCGTGGAGCAAAGCGGACAAGGCACAGCGTCAAGCGCAGCAAAGTGGGCAACGCCCTCGTCGAGCGCGCCGAGGCGTTCGAGGTCGCTCACATACTTCTGATCAAGCAGCTCGAACCGATCAAGCATCGCCTGGGAATGGTTTACTCGCGTGGCATGCTTGCGTAATGCATCAGTTGATTCGACGATCTGGCCGCGAACGCCACGCAACTGCGCGGCGCGCGCGTCGTATTGCCGGCTGAGCTCCGACAGCGTCTCGTCCACCCGTTCGATAGCGCCCTCGACATCGACACGCGTGGCGTCGAGGTCGATGCCTGTCATAACCCGACTGAGCGCATTTTGCGCGGAGGTAAGCTGCCCGAAAAGACGGTCCTTTTCTGCCTGGGACTTGGCGAGCGCAACAGCCGAATCGTCATCTCCAGTCAGAAAAAGGTGGAACGCGGCCATGCGCTGCGGGCGCTCGCTGTGGCTGGCTCCGCTTGTCGGGTCTTCACTGATCACCGTCGGCTGGGAGAGCATGAACCAGTGCCGAATGTCCGAACCCGTGACAGGTCCCCGTTTGCTTTTCGATCTCAAGATCTGCTTTCCCGCTGCCCCCGACAATTCAACAACGAGTTGCGACAGGTCAACCTCGACAGGCGTCATGCCTTCAGGAGCATCCAACAGTGCCTGCTTGTCTCCTGCTGATCGATCGTCTGCGGAAGCATCGCTCGCCCCTTCAATCGCACGCACGCTACGGAAGATATGGGCCCCTCCGCCGCGCAGCGCGCGCCGCACGATGTAGGTGTCCGCTCCGTACGAGAACTCGAGTTCCAGCAACTCGTAGCCATCGTCTTCGGGTACCTTCTTTGGTGTCTTTTCACCTCCGAGCAGGTACCACAGGCAGTCGCGGATGTATGACTTACCGGTATCACTCGGACCGCGAATAAGGCAGTGCAGAGGCGCAAACTTAATCTCGGCGGCCGGCCGGTCAGGTCCTGATGCCGCCAGCCTTATCAATCGAATCGCCACTGCCCGCTCCGTTCAAGTGTGAATCCTTCAAGCTCCGCGCCCCAACGATGGCCCTGCTCGGTGAATTCCCGGGTCAGCGCATCCGTACCGGTTTGGCCAAAGCGCCTGGCCGCCCATTCGCAACGTTGGTGAAGGCGCATGAAATACGGTGCCGTGACGGAGCCTACGAGTGAGAGGGCCGTTGGGCCGGCGACATATGTGATCCCTTCTTCGTCCATCCGCGCAGTGACGAGCCCGCGAGTGCTCATCAGATGCAACCCCTGTTCGATGAGCGTGCGACGGCTCAACAATTCGCTGCCGCGGTAGGGAACCGGGGTATGCAGGCTTTCCGGTCCACCCAGGTCCCCCGAATACACCACGGCATAGTCGAGCAGGATGAGTTTCTGCAGATCCACGCCCGCCGGGCGTAAGGCGCTGAGCAGATAGACCATGCGAAAGCCAAGCTCAAACGGCGAGTTGAATACACGCGTCACGTCTGCACGCGTCATTTGATCCACCTCAGTTTCTTTTCGTTCACCAAATGATGGCAGGTGCCGGCAATATCTCCGCCGCGCAACCGTCCGTGCAATGCACTATCCGTCAGCGTGAGGGACGAGGCGCGACTCACCGCCGCGTCCAGCCGGTCCAGACCGACGCTATGCCGCGGACTAGATACGGCGGTGCGCACGCCCTTCAGCACCATGTCAAGCAACTTCGCGAACTCGTCGTGTTCAAACAGGTCTCGACTGAACCGCTTCAGGCCTTCTGCACAATAAAACTCCATGCGGCAGTCGGTGAAATGATCGGCATACGCTGTCCGCATAACCTCTTCTACCGTGCGAGCAGCACTGCCCTGTTCCGAGTACACCGCAACAAGCTCCTCGACATAGATCAGTTCGTCCTCGGTCGGCAACACCGGCATCGTAGGGTCGTCCCCGCGTTCGGCCTCGATATGAAAGATCCTGCAGTGGGTGACATGATCGATCGCGTGCCACGCGAGCAGGTCCCGCAGCAGACATTCCTCGATCCGCGCGAAATCGAATGCGTCGATCACCGCCCGAACCTCAGAGGTCAGGCCGCTCACCAGATTTTTCATGCCTGTCTTGCCGGCCGCCCAGTCGGTCAGAAACCGCTGCTTGAGCTTCGCCGGGCTGGCTATCAGATCGTGCAGGTCGGGACCGGCATTCTGAGGCGAACACACAAAGTACCGGCGCGGCGGCGGATAGGTACCTGCCGCGAGATGAAGAAAGAATTTGGCAAGTTCCGGGAAGAACTCGCCAGGGGTAAGTGGGGCCTTGTAGTGCTTAGCCTGAAAAAGGTCCCACTGATCTACCGTCAGTGCGCCCGTAAGTCGCGCCTCGACGTCCCGGCCTGCGTCGCCTGGTCCGCCGAAGCGCTTGACCTGATGATACTTGCGGCCATTGACCTCGCACTGCAACGCACTGCGCTCGATGAATTCCTCCCACTCGTCCGGTTTGAAATGACGAACCATCAGGGAAGGCGGCAATGCCCCGGCTTTGATGACGAGCTGGTTTGGGCGGAGCGTCGACATGTGGTCGCAGAAAAAAACCTGAGTGCTGAATTATCGCCGCCACGGAGGGGTTGCGCCAAACGCGATGCACATTTTCAGGCCGACCCCGGGGTCAGGTCGACCCACACACTCGCGGGCCTCATACGACCCAGCTGTGCGTTAGTGGACGCGAACCCGCAGTGGCAGGCCGCGAGAGATTCCAGCGGGACCATGCTGGGTGCATCTCGATACCACGAAATGAAGGGTAACATAGCCCCTAATATGTTCCCCTTCATTCCGTCGGACCTCGCCATGGAATCAGCCAGTTCGGCGAAGAGCACAGTGGTGTGCTTTCACTACACAACTACCCACTTCTAAGCCGCTCCCTAAAGTTTCTACGTAGAAACTGTCGAATTCGGCGTCCACGCACGCACCACGGGTTGCGGCGCCAGCCTGCAGGTTCATCCGTGCGTACCAGGCGCTCGGCGCATTCGCCATCGCAGGCAGACAACGCTTGGGTACCAGTCCGACTCGATCGGCAGGGCGAAGGCCTGCATGCTGTCCCTGCTCCAGCGCTTCAAGGAAGCGATGGACAGGCACTGCAGTAAGTTGCTCGTCATGGCCATGACGCAACGGTTCGAATGCAGCCCGCTCAGCGTCCGTTAAGGCCCACTCGCCCCCGCACTCTACCCGCGCAACGCATTGAGCGAGGGCGGAATCTGCGCAGCGATATAGTTCGGCATTGCAGCCCGCACGCAGGTGGAGCATATTGGACAGCGCGGCGATCGACTCAACGTCGCCGCATCCGCCACATAGCGCTGCAAACGCGAGATGGTGCTTGAGCGACAAGCGGCGGACTTGGTCGGCGGGAAGTGGGAGCAATTGCTCTTCGTCATCGCGCGACGCACGGGACAGTGTTTTCGCATTAATCAACGGCCCAAACAACAGAACGAGTGGTCCAGCGGGTATCGCTGACGTTACTCGTCAGCGAAGCTCCGTTCCGCGTATACGAGCTCGCGAACAGCGGACGAGTCGCCATTGCTGGATTGAGGCGCGCTCCACGTTTGTCGCGAACTTGGAGCCGGACGTAGATTGTACAGACACTGTCTGCACAATTCGGTAGACCGGCAAATCAAGTCAGACTCGTGCACCCGCACGAACGCGACGACACTGGCGTTCTCACGGAGGCGGCCCCGCATAGGCGCCAGGCGCAACTCGCACGATGTCACGATCCGTTCACTGCGTCCTTAAACGCCTTACCGGCGGCGAACTTCACAGTATTTGCTGCGGCAATGGCGATCTCCTCGCCCGTCGTCGGATTGCGACCGGTACGCGCTGAGCGCTGTCCCCGCGAAAATGCCCCGAAGCCGATGAGCTGCACCGCTTCGTCGCGGCTCACCGCGTCCGTGATCGCATCCAGCACCGCCTGAACAGTTTTGCTCGCGTCGCTTTTACTGACACCCGCGCCCGCGGCGACCGCGTCGATGAGTTCCTGTTTGTTCATGGACTTGTCCGGATCATAAAGTCAAAGTCGCACCCTACCGCATCCAACAGTCCACAAGCAAACCGCAGGGCGGCCGATGCAGCCAGTATCCGCCAGAACCTGCCCTCTTCCGCTCGTGGCAACCCGCGCACTTACCACTGCGGACCACGGGCACGACCATCGGTACCCGGCGGCCACCGCACTTGCCCCTATAGGCGCCCCACACCGATGGAATGTCTCGAGGGAACAGGAATGAAGCACCGCATCCCCGTCGATTCTCAGGCACCTTTAACCGTGATAACTCGGATTATCAGGGTTACATATTCCTTCTTCCCTCTGCGGAGAAACGCTCCCCGATTACGGCGCGAACAGAAAGCGTACGTTTTCTGTACTCATGCCCAGCAATACCGACAAACGGTCACCCCATCGCCGCCATGCGTCGCGCATCATAGTCGAACCGCAGATAGATTCGATCAAGCGGATCATTGCGCGCGTGGTTCAGGCATCGATGCACGATGCTTTCTGCGATGCCGAGCGACTGCATCATCGTTGCGCACGTCCGGCGCAGGTCGTGACATTTCCATTGGCCACCCGGGACCGTGAGCGCATCGGTTGCCCTTGTGCGGCCTTCGGTCGGTGCATCCTTCGGGCGTTGCCGGTCATGGATAGCCCCGCACGCCGTACTAATACTGACGTGCGGCAGTTTGCCCTTCTCCGACGGAAACACATATTCGCGGCGTGCGTCGCCTTCAGGCATGCCGGCGCGCACGACCTGCTGCGCTGCAAACTGTGCAAGAACGAAATCGGACAGATGAATCGTGATCGCCGCGTTCGACTTCGTGCGTTCCTTTGGAATCGTCCACGTCCGTGCTTTGAAGTCGAGATCAGTCCAGCGCGTCGGGAGCGTTTCGCCGACGCGTGTTCCGCACGCAAGCATCACCCATACTGCTGACTCAATGGAACGTGGAAGCCGCGCGGCTGGAATCAGTTCACCGAGTAGTCGGATTTCGTCGTCCGTAAGCGTCCGGTTACGCTCATTGCCACGCACCGGGTCGTAATCAGCTGAAACGACATCCTCTTTTGCAAGCGCGAGCACATCGCAATCGATCAGCAAGCGCTTCCACGGCTGGCTTCGTTCGCCCCACCGAATCATTTGCTGGATCGTTATCAACATCTCGACCGCTTGCCGGTTATGTCCCACGTCGGAAATCGCGGTAAGCAGCGGCAGCACGTTCGACGCAAACACGCCTGAGACCCTGTGTGTACGGAGAGACGGCAGCATATGTTTTTCCATCGCACTTCGAAGCGACTTACCGCCATCCTTCCGGCCTTTCCTGCCGCGCTTCTTGTTGATCGTCGCGAACCACGCATCGAATAAGTCGCCGAACGTGAGGTCCGCCATCGCCGCTTTTGCAACCTTCGCCTGGCGTTCACGCTTCTTCGCTTCGAGATAGTCCATGCCGTCGCGCGCTTGCGAACGAATCGTCGCCGCTGCTGCGCGTGCATCCTCGAGGGACAACTGCGCATCTGTCGTCGAGCGTGCCCACGCCTTGCCGAGCGGCTTGTCGAGCTACTTACCATTGATGCTGACGCGAACAAACCAGGTCTTTCCGCCGACCGGGCCGACACGCAGGAACAGTCCCCGCCCATCCGACAGGAAATACCGCTTTCCGGTCGCCCTTGCGGCTTCGATTTGCCTGACCGTCAGTGCACCCATGATCGCCCTCCATTGATTTCGTCATCGGTCGGCTCGTGCATCCCAATGCAGAGCCTACCCGACACCACGAACACTAAAAAGTTGCGGCTCGCGCGGGATTTCCGCGGAAGTGGACGGACCACGAATACCCTGCAAACCCTTGTCAGACGGGGCTTTGATGGATTTCACCGGACCTGACCGGAACACCCGGCAAATGATCACAAATCTTTTAACTTTCCGTGAGGACTTCGACACCGGCCGCTGCCTACGCTGTGCGCATGTTTCCAGGACCTGCCTTCCAGGAGCCCATCATGCCCACCCGCAGACATCTGCTGTTCGCCGGCGCCACCGGTCTCGCGGCGCTCGCCGCGCTGTCGTCGGCAGGCCGCCGCATGCTGGTCGGCCGCGCATTCGCCGCGCCGCCCGGCGCACGCGGCGCCACCGCGTCGTTCGACGTTACCCGCAGCGAAGCCGAATGGCGCCGCCGCCTCACGCCGGCCCAATACACGGTGCTGCGCGAAGCCGGCACCGAGCGGCCGTACAGTAGCCCGCTGAACGACGAGCACCGGCGCGGCACGTTCGCGTGCGCGGGCTGCCAGCTCCCGCTGTTCTCGTCGACGACGAAATTCGACAGCCATACCGGCTGGCCGAGCTTCTGGGCGCCGCTCGATCACGCGGTCATCACGAAGACCGACCTGTCGTTCGGGATGATCCGCACCGAAGTGCTGTGCCGCCGCTGCGGCGGCCACCTCGGCCACGTGTTCGACGACGGGCCGAAGCCGACCGGGCTGCGCTACTGCATGAACGGCCTCGCGCTCGCGTTCCACCCGGCCCCGGCCTGATCCCGCCCCGAAACCTCACGGAGACTGCCTCATGCTGCTCATCGTCCTCGCCTATCTCGGCGGCGTGCTCACGATCCTGAGCCCGTGCATCCTGCCCGTGCTGCCGTTCGTGTTCGCGCGCGCCGACCAGCCGTTCACGCGCACCGGCCTGCCGCTCCTCGCCGGCATGGCGCTCACGTTCGCCGTCGTCGCGACGCTGGCCGCCGTCGGCGGCGGCTGGGCCGCGCAGGCCAACCAGGCCGGCCGCTGGGCCGCCCTCGCGCTGCTCGCGGTGTTCGGGCTGACGCTGCTGATGCCGCGGCTCGCGGAACACCTGACCCGCCCGCTCGTCGCCGCCGGCAACCGGCTCACCGGTCTCGCGCAGCGCGACGGCCGCCCGGCCGGCCCCGGCTCGTCGCTCCTGCTCGGCATCGCGACCGGCCTGCTGTGGGCCCCGTGCGCCGGGCCGATCCTCGGGCTCGTGCTGACCGGCGCCGCGCTGCACGGCGCGAACGTCGGCACGACGCTGCTGCTCGTCGCGTACGCGGCCGGCGCATCGACGTCGCTCGGCGTCGCGCTCGTGATCGGCGGCAGGGTGTTCGCCGCGATGAAGCGCTCGCTCGGCGCGGGCGAATGGATCAAGCGCGGGATCGGCGCCGCGCTGCTGGCCGGGGTCGGCGCGATCGCGCTCGGCCTCGATACGGGCGCGCTGGCGCGGCTGTCGACGGTCACCACGGCCGGCCTCGAAACGAAACTCGTCGACCGCCTCACCGCACGCGGGTCGGCGGCACAACCGGCGATGGCCGCGACGGGCGGCACGACGACCATCGCAGCCATGACCGCCGCGGACGCGCCCGCGCAGCCGGACGGCGCGATGATGCGGGCCGCCGACGCGTCGCCGCAACCGGCCGTGCAGGCGATGCGCGCCGCCGCACCGGCCGCGCTGCCGGTCGAAGGCACGCTGCCGCCGCTCGACGGCGCGGTGCAGTGGCTGAACTCGCCGCCGCTCACCACCGCCGGCCTGCGCGGCAAGGTCGTGCTCGTCGACTTCTGGACCTATTCGTGCATCAACTGCCTGCGCACGCTTCCGTACATCAACGCGTGGGCGCGCAAGTACGCACCGTACGGGCTCGTCGTGATCGGCGTGCACGCGCCGGAATTCGCGTTCGAGCGCGACATCGGCAACGTCCGGAAGGCCGTCCACGATCTCGGCATCGGCTATCCGGTCGCGATCGACAACAACTATGCGATCTGGCGCGCGTTCGGTAACGAATACTGGCCGGCGCACTACTTCGTCGACGCGCAGGGCCGGATCCGCCGCCATCACTTCGGCGAAGGCGACTATGCGGAATCGGAGCGGGCGATCCAGGCGCTGCTCGCCGAAGCGGGCCGTCCTGACGCGCTGAAGGTGCCGGTCGGGCTTGCCGGCGCACCCGCGCAAGGCGCGCAGGCCGCCGCCGACAACGCGGACATCCGGTCGCCCGAAACCTACGTCGGCTATGCGCGCGCGGCGGATTTCGCGTCGCCGGGCGGCGTGGTGCGCGACGCCGCGCATCGCTACGACGCGCCGGCCCGGCCCGGCCTGAACGACTGGGGCCTCGCCGGCACGTGGAAGGTCGGCGCGGAGGACGCGGCGCTCGCGGCGCCGGCCGGCCGGATCGTCTACCGCTTTCATGCGCGCGACCTGCACCTCGTGCTCGGGCCCGACGCGAACGGCCGGCCGGTGCGCTTCCGGGTCACGCTCGACGGCGCGGCGCCCGGCGACGCGCACGGCGCGGACGTGGACGCGCGCGGCTACGGCACCGTGACCGGACAGCGGCTGTATCAGCTCGTCCGCCAGGCCGGCCCGATCGCGGACCGCACGTTCTCGATCGAGTTTCTCGATCCCGGCGTCGATGCGTATGCATTCACGTTCGGTTGAGCGTCGCATTCGCGCCGCCGCCGTTGCGAGCGCAACGCGCGCGCCGTTCTCGTCATTCCACACAGCATCTCGAAGGAGCAATCGATGATCCCGACATCCACGCGTATTTCCGTGGCACCGCGGCGCGCGGCGCTGCTGCGCCGCCTCGCTGCGCTCGCGCTGGCGGCCGCCGCCGTCTTCGGCTATCAGCGCGTCGTGCGCTCTGCTGAGCCGATCCACAACGCACCGGCGCCGACGCTCGACGAAGCGCCCGCTGCGTCGCACAACGAGACGGCCGTCCTCGCCGGCGGCTGCTTCTGGGGCGTGCAGGGCGTGTTCGAGCACGTGAAGGGCGTGAAGCAGGTCACGGCCGGCTACGCGGGCGGCATGGCGGCGACCGCGCACTACACGCTCGTCGGCACCGGGCTGACGGGCCACGCGGAATCGGTCAGCATCGTCTACGACCCTGCCCAGATCACCTACGGCCGGCTGCTGCAGATCTTCTTCTCGGTCGTGCACGATCCGACCGAGCTCAACCGCCAGGGCCCCGACGACGGCACGCAGTACCGGTCGGCGATCTTCCCGACCAACGCGCAGCAGCGCGCGGTCGCGAACGCGTACATCGCGCAGCTCGGCAACGCGCACGTGTTCCCCGCGCCGATCGTCACGCGCGTCGAGCCGTTCAACGGCTTCTACCCGGCCGAGACCTATCACCAGAACTATCTGGAGCTGCATCCGGACGCGCCGTACATCGCGATCAACGACCTGCCGAAAGTCGCCGCGCTGAAGCAGCGCTTCCCCGCGCTGTATCGCGCCGATGCGGTCCTGTGGCACGACGCGCGACGCTGACACGCCGCCCGCCACGCCGCGCGCACCGCGCGGCCCGGATTGCGCTGCATCAACGAAACGCCTGGCGCGCCGGCCGGACAAACCCGCATCGGTTCAGCTTCGCGCGCCAACTTCGCGTAGACTTCTCCGTTACAGATCGCCGCCGCAACCTGCGGCGCCCGAAATGCAACAGCCAGCCAGGAGGCGTCACGCATGCGCGCAGTGCCTTTGTCTGACAGCAGCACCCTCGAACAACCGGCCACCGAAGCGGTCGTGCGCGACCTGCGGCGCGTGCCGATTCACCCCGATCACTGGTATCCGCTCGCCTGGTCGCGCGAGGTCAAGCGCGGCGGCACGCTCGGCGTGCGCTTTGCCGGCGATCCGATCGTGCTGGTGCGCACCGCGTCCGGCGCGGTGTTCGCGCTCGAGGACCGCTGCGCGCACCGGCAGGTGCCGCTGCACGCGGGCGTCGTGACCGGCGAATCGATCCGCTGCTGCTATCACGGCTGGACCTACGACTGCACCGGGCGCTGCATCGACGTGCCCTACCTCGGCCGCGAGCGCCTGCCGAACGGCGTGCGCGCGTATCCGTGCCGCGAGGTGCACGGCCTGATCTTCGTGTTTCCCGGCGATGCCGCGCTGGCCGGCGAGCGGCCGCTGCCCGAGCTGCCGTCGGCGGAGGACAGCGCGTACAAGACGCGCCGCTTCGGCCGCGAGGTCAAGTGCCACTACTCGTTCATGCACGAGAACCTGATGGACATGAACCACCAGTTCCTGCATCGCCGGCAGATGGGGCAGATGCGCGCGCGTTCCGTGGGCCGCCGCCGCGGCGACGACTGGGTCGAGGTCGACTACACGTTCGCGCGGATGGAGGGCAAGCAGCCCGTCGGCGAGGCGCTCGTGTTCGGCGCGAGCAAGAAGCCCGCCGACCAGGCCGACAAGAGCGTAATGACGGTCCGCACCGGCTATCCGTACCAGACGCTGCGCATCCGCTCGAGCGAAGGCACGCTGGTGATGGACCTGTGGATCGTCTACGTGCCGCTCGACGCGGCGCAGCGCACCAACCGCACGTTCGGCCTGCTGTCGATCCGCAAGCCCGGCATCCCGTTCGCGCTGGACCTCGCGTGGCCGCTGCTCGTGTGGTTCACCGAACGCATCTTCAAGGAGGACCGCTGGATCGTCGAGCTCGAGCAGCAGGCGCACGACGCGCAGGGCGCCGACTGGAACCACGAGGTGTTTCCGGTCATCAACGAATTGCGCGACCTGCTGCGCCATTGCGGCGGCCGCACGGTGATCCCGATCCGCGACGCGGGCGCGAGCGACGCTCGCTGAGCGTCGCCGCCGAGGTTCGCCCTCGGCCTCCCGCGTGCTTACCGGCTACGCTCGACCGGATGCGGTTCGCGCAGCCGGTTGGCGATGCGTGCGGCCTCGTAATACGAGGCCGCGGGCGGCCGCTTCAGATAGCGTCCGGCGCCGCGCACCGCGCGCAGCTCGCCGTCCGCCCACGCCAGCGCGCCGCGCGTCAGCGTATGCGTCGCGACGCCCTGCACCGTCATCCCTTCGAACACATTGAAGTCGACCTTCTGATGATGCGTGTTGGCCGAGATCGTCTTCGTCGCCGCTGGGTCCCACACGACCAGATCGGCGTCCGCCCCCACCTGCACCGCTCCCTTGCGCGGGTACAGGTTGAAGATCTGCGCGGCGTTCGTCGACGTGATCCGCACGAATTCGTTCGGCGTGATGCGCCCGCGATTGACGCCGTGATGCCAAAGCACCGACATCCGGTCCTCGACGCCGCCGCAGCCGTTCGGGATCTTCGTGAAGTCGTCTCGGCCCATCGCCTTCTGCGACGCGCAGAACACGCAGTGATCGGTCGCCGTCGTATGCAGCTGGCCGGACTGCAGCCCGCGCCACAGCGCCTCGCGATGCTCGGCCGAGCGGAACGGCGGGCTCATCACGTGGGCCGCCGCGCGCGTCCAGTCAGGATCGCGATAGACGGCTTCGTCGATCACGAGATGGCCCGGCAGCACTTCGCCGAACACCCGCAGGCCGTCGATGCGCGCGCGCGCGATCGCGTCCACTGCGTCCTTCGCCGACACGTGGACGATATACACCGGCACGCCGAGCACCTGCGCGATGCGGATCGCGCGGTTCGCGGCCTCGCCCTCCACTTCCGGCGGACGCGACAGCGGATGCGCTTCCGGCCCGGTCATCCCGCGCGCGAGCAGCGCCTGCTGCAGGCGGAACACGAGCTCGCCGTTTTCCGCATGCACGGTCGGCAGCGCGCCGAGTTCGAGCGAACGCGAAAAGCTGTTCACGAGAATCTCGTCGTCGGCCATGATCGCATTCTTGTACGCCATGAAGTGCTTGAAGCTCGACACGCCGTGATCGTGCACGAGCGTGCCCATGTCGCGGTGCACGGTCTCGTCCCACCACGTCACCGCGACGTGAAAGCCGTAGTCGGCCGCCGCCTTCTCCGCCCAGCCTCGCCATTCTCGAAACGCGTCCATCAGTGGCTGCTTCGGGCTCGGGATCACGAAATCGATGATGCTCGTCGTCCCGCCCGCGAGCCCCGCGGCGGTGCCGGTGAAGAAATCGTCGCTCGCCGTCGTGCCCATGAACGGCAGCTCCATGTGCGTATGCGGATCGATGCCGCCCGGCATCACGTACTGGTCGTGCGCGTCGACGATCGTCGCGCCGGCCGGCGCGTCGATCCGCTGCGCGATCTGCAGGATCGTGCCGCCGTCCTGCGGATCGGCGCACAGGATGTCCGCGCGATACGTGCGGTCCGCATCGACGACGGTGCCGCCGCGAATCAGGGTTGCCATGTTGCTGCCTCCTCGTTGACTGACAATGTCTGTGCCGTTCAGGCGCTCGCCACCTGCGCGCTTTGCCCGGCGCGCCATTTCATCCACGTTCCATACACGGCCGACGCCAGCACGAGGCCGACGAACCAGGCATAGGTATAGAGCGCGTTGAACAACGCCGGCACGTTCGGAAACGACGCGGGAAACGCCGTATGCAGGAACCCCGGCAGGTTCGGCAGCACGCCGACCGCCAGCGCGGCGAGCGCCGCGGGGTTCCAGCCGCGCGCGTAGCTGAAGCGGCCGTTCTCGTCGAACAGCGCGCGCGTATCGAGCTGCGTGCCGCGAATCAGGAAGTAGTCGACCATCAGGATGCCCGCGACCGGCCCGAGCAGCGCCGAATAGCCGACCAGCCACGTGAAGATGTAGCCGTCGGTCGTCGCGAGGATCTTCCACGGCATCATCACGATCGCGATCGTCGCGGTGATCAGGCCGCCCGTGCGATATGAAATCCGCTTCGGCCACAGGCTGGAGAAGTCGTAGGCAGGACCGACGAGATTCGCGGCGAGGTTGCAGCACATCGTGTCGAGCGTGAGGATCACGAGCGCGATGCCGACGCCGATGCCCGTCATCCGGCTCGTCAGGTCGATCGGATCCCAGATCGCCTTGCCGTAGATCACGACGGTCGCCGACGTCACGACCACCGACACGACCGACAGCAGCGCCATCGGCACCGGCAGCCCGATCGACTGCCCGATCACCTGGTCGCGCTGCGAATGCGCGAAGCGCGTGAAGTCCGGGATGTTGAGCGCGAGCGTCGCCCAGAAGCCGACCATCGCGGTCAGGCCCGGCCAGAACGTCGCCCAGAACAGCCCTGCCTTCCTGCCGCCGGCCGCGAACTGCGACGGCGCCGACAGCATCGAGCCGAACCCGCCCGCCTTCGACGTCGCCCACCAGACGAGCGCAACGCACATCACGACCTTGATCGGCGCCGACCAGCTTTCGAGCCAGCGGATCGAATCGGTGCCGTGCAGGATGAAGTAGAGCTGCAGCGCCCAGAACACCAGGAAGCACGCGAGCTGCCCGACGGAAATGCCGAGCACCGGCAGCGCGGCGCCGTGCAACGCATTGCCGGTCAGGATGTTCAGCAGCGTATAGATCGCGCTGCCGCCGAGCCAGGTCTGGATGCCGTACCAGCCGCACGCAACGATCGCGCGTAGCAGCGCCGGCAGTTTCGCGCCCTGCGTGCCGAACGACGAGCGCACGAGCACCGCGTACGGGATGCCGTGCTTCGCGCCCGCGTGACCGATCAGCAGCATCGGCACGAGCACGATCAGGTTGCCGAGCAGCACGGTCAGCACCGCCTGCCACGGCGACATGCCCTCCTCGGTCAGGCCGGCCGCGAGCATGTACGACGCGATGTTCATCACCATCCCGACCCACAGCGCCGCGAAGTGATACCACTTCCACGTGCGCTGCGCGGCCGTCGTCGGCGCGAGATCGTCGTTGTAGAGACTGCCGCCGTGCGCGGCTGCGCCGTCGGGATCGGCGGGGTTCGCTGTCAGCTTCATCGAAAACGCTCCACGGAATCATCCACGCCCGCGCCGCGTGGCGCGCGACGCCGGGCCGGAAGGATCGGAAACGGCGCCCGGACCGGTACCGGGCGCCGCACGCCGGTCAGGCAGCTTTCGCGTGTTTCGCGGGCTGAGCCGCGCTCGCGCCTGCGTCGACGCGCGCCGGATTGTTCGGATGCGTGGTCCAGTTCGCATAGCCGCCCGCATCGACGCGCGCCATCGTGATGCACTGCTCGACCGGGCACACATGCATGCATAAATTGCACCCGACGCATTCCGCGTCGATCACCTCGAAGTGGCGCACGCCGTCCTTCTCGCGCCGTGATCGCCTGGTGCGACGTGTCCTCGCACGCGATATGGCACAGCCCGCACTGGATGCAGCGGTCCTGGTCGATGCGCGCCTTGATGTCGTAGTTCAGGTTCAGGTATTGCCAGTCGGTGACGTTCGGCACCGCGCGCCCGCGCACGTCGTCGAGCGTCGCGTAGCCTTTCTCGTCCATCCAGTTCGACAGGCCGTCCACGAGATCCGACACGATCCGGAAGCCGTAATGCATCGCGGCCGTGCACACCTGCACGCTGCCCGCGCCGAGCACGATGAACTCGGCCGCGTCGCGCCACGTCGAAATGCCGCCGATGCCGGAGATCGGCAGGTTCGGCGTTTGCGGATCGCGCGCGATTTCGGCGACCATGTTCAGTGCGATCGGCTTGACGGCCGGCCCGCAGTAGCCGCCGTGCGTACCCTTGCCGTCGACCGTCGGAATCGGCGCCATCTGGTCGAGATCCACCGCGACGATCGAATTGATCGTGTTGATCAGCGACACGCCGTCCGCACCGCCCTTGTATGCGGCGCGCGAGCCCATCCGGATGTCGCTGATGTTCGGCGTCAGCTTCACGAGGCACGGCAGCTTCGTGCCTTCCTTGACCCAGCGCGTGACCATTTCGACGTACTCCGGCACCTGCCCGACGGCCGCGCCCATCCCGCGCTCGCTCATTCCGTGCGGGCAGCCGAAGTTGAGTTCGACCGCGTCGGCGCCCGTATCCTCGACGAGTGGCAGGATCCATTTCCAGTCGCGTTCGTTGCACGGCACCATCAGCGACACGATCAGCGCGCGGTCCGGCCAGTCGCGCTTCACCTGCGTGATCTCGCGCAGGTTCACGTCGAGCGGACGGTCGGTGATCAACTCGATGTTGTTCAGCCCCGCGATGCGCTGGCCGTTCCACTGCACCGCGCCGTAGCGCGAGCTGACGTTGACGACGTGCGGATCGAGCCCGAGCGTCTTCCAGACGACGCCGCCCCAGCCCGCTTCGAACGCGCGGTTCACGTTGTAGGCTTTGTCGGTCGGCGGCGCGGACGCGAGCCAGAAGGGATTCGGCGAAGTGATGCCCGCGATGGTGCAGCGAAGGTCGGCCATGTTCGGCTCCGTGAATGAGGGACGTTGATCGTGATCCGCGTGGTGGGGTACGACGCCAGCGATGCCTGCGGTGCGCCCGATGCGCTCGCGCAGGCCGCGCTCACGCCGCCTTGGCGTCGCGCCGCACGAGGGCCGCGTCGATCGACGCCGCCGCGCGCTTGCCGTCCTGCACGGCCTGGACCGTCAGGTCGAGGCCGCCCGTGGCCGCGCAATCGCCGCCCGCCCAGACATCCGGCAACACGGTGCGGCCGTGCGCATCCACGGCGATGCGCGTGCCGTCCGCGGTCAGCAGCGCGGCGTCGATCCCGGCCGGCACCAACGTCTGGCCGATCGCCTTCAGCACCATGTCCGCGTCGATCGTGAAGCATTCGCCCGACGCCGACTCGAATTCGACGCGCGCCACGTGGCCGCCCTCGCCGGCGATGCGCACCGGTTTCGCGTGCGTAACGAGCGTGACGCCGCTCTTCTGCGCGAACTCGCGTTCCGCCCAGGTCGCGCTCATCGCTTCCACGCCGCGGCGATAGACCATCGTGACGCGCGCCGCGCCGAGCTTGCGGCTCTGCACCGCCGCATCGACCGCCGTATTGCCGCCGCCGATCACGACCACGCGGCGTCCGACCGGCACGTTCTCGAGCGCATCAGCCTGCCGCACCTGCTCGATGAAATCGACTGCATTCATCACGCCGGCAAGGTCCTCGCCGTCGAGCGCCAGCGCGCGCACGCCACCGAGGCCGATCGCGAGAAACACCGCATCATGCTGCTGGCGCAGCGCGTCGAGCGTCACGTCGCGTCCGAGCGCGACGCCCGTCTTCAGCTCGATGCCGCCCACCGACAACAGCCAGTCGACCTCGCGCTGCGCGAAATCGTCGACGGTCTTGTAGGCCGCGATGCCGTATTCGTTGAGCCCGCCCGCCTTCGCGTGCGCGTCGAACAGCGTGACGCGATGCCCCGCGAGCGCGAGCCGATGCGCGCACGCAAGCCCCGCCGGCCCCGCGCCGACCACCGCGACGTGACGCCCCGTGTCGGGCGCGCGACGGAACGATACGGCGCCTGTTGCCATCGCCCAGTCGGTCGCGTGCCGCTGCAGCGCGCCGATCGCGACGGGCTGTGCGTCCTGGTGATTGCGCACGCATGCGCCTTCGCACAGGATCTCGGTCGGGCACACGCGCGCGCACATCCCGCCGAGCGGGTTCGCGGACAGGATGTCCGTCGCCGCGCCTTTCAGGTTGCCGTTGCCGATCTTGCGGATGAAGCCGGGGATGTCGATCTGCGTCGGGCATGCGTGCACGCACGGCGCGTCGTAGCAGTAGTGACAGCGGCTTGCCGCCGCGGCCGCGGCGGTCGGATCGAGCAGCGGCGCGATGTCGGCGAATTCGCACGAGAGTTGCGTGGACGACAGGCGGTGCGCGGCGATATCGCCGGTTTGCTGGGTGGCCATACACGTTCCTTCGTCAAGGTGAGGACATAGCCGTGCCTGCCGGCTGCGCGAATGCGGAACCGGGACGGCGGTTTTATGGGCGATGCGGTCAGTCGATAACGGGAATGCCGGCTAGGGCTGCGTCATCATGAAGCGGGTTCGCACGCGCGCGACAGCATCGCGTGCAGCAGCACGTTCGCGCCTGCCTCGATCCATTCGGGCGTCGCGTCCTCGATCTCGTTGTGGCTGATGCCGTCGACGCATGGCACGAACACCATCGACGTCGGCGCGACCTGTGCGAGATAGCACGCGTCGTGGCCCGCGCCCGACACGATGTCGCGATGCGAATAGCCGAAGCGATCGGCCGCGGCGCGCACGGCCCCAACGCAGTCGGCATCGAATGCAACAGGCTTGTAATAGAAGATCTGTTCGAGCTGCGTGCCGAGACCGATGCCGCCAGCGATGCGTGCGACGCCGTCGCGCAGCGCGGCGTCCATCTGCGCGAGCACGGCGTCGTCCGGATGCCGGAAGTCGACTGTGAAGAACACACGCCCCGGGATCACGTTCCGCGAATTCGGAAAGACCTGCATCATGCCGACCGTCGCGCACGCGAACGGCGCGTGATCGAGCCCGATCCGGTTGACGAGATCGACGACGCGCGACGCGCCCAGCAGCGCATCGCGGCGACGCGGCATCGGCGTCGGGCCGGCATGTGCCTCCTGTCCCGTCAGCGTGATTTCGTACCAGCGCTGCCCCTGCGCGTCGGTGACGACGCCGATCGTCTTCTGCTCGGCTTCGAGAATCGGCCCCTGTTCGATATGCAGCTCGAACGCCGCGTGCAGCGGACGCCCGCCGCACGGCACGTCGCCCGCATAACCGATGCGCGCGAGCTCGTCGCCGATCGTCTTGCCGTCGACGTCCTTGCGCGACAGGCCGTAGTCGAGCGAGAACACGCCGGCGAACACGCCCGACGCAACCATCGCGGGCGCGAAGCGCGAGCCTTCCTCGTTGGTCCAGATCACGACTTCGACCGGATGCTCGGTCTCGATCCCGTAGTCATTAAGACTGCGAATCACTTCGAGCCCGCCCAGCACGCCGTAGATGCCGTCGAACCGGCCGCCTGTCGGCTGCGAATCCGCATGCGACCCGGTAACGACGGGCGGCGCGTCCGGCACGCGGCCCTCGCGGCGCATGAACACGTTTCCCATCTGGTCGACCGTTACCGTGCAGCCGGCGGCTTTCGCCCAGCCGACGATCAGGTCGCGACCAGCCTTGTCCAGATCGGTGAGGGCGAGACGGCAGACGCCGCCTTTCGGCGTTGCGCCGATCTTCGCCATCTGCATCAGGCTGTCCCACAAACGCTTGCCGTCGATCTTGATCGACGGGTCGAGTGCCGCCCGCTTCGCTGCTTCGGATACCGCGTTCATTCGCGTCGCTCCTCTGATCAGTCATGCTGTCGGTTCAGTCGCTGCCGGTGCATGCGCGGCCTGTTTCGGGGCATGGCCGCACGCACAAGGTGCACGTTTCCGGTTCACTGCCGGCGAGTGACCGGGCGATTCGGCGGGGTCCTCCGCCGCTCGGCCAATCCTGTCCGATTGGACAGGTTTTAGGCGAATCCCATTGGCAAATCAATGTCTTTCTTGCGTGAAGACTTGTAGCGAGAAGCGTGCCACCGCGTCGCAGCATCGCATGGTGTGCAACGCGATACGGGGGCGTGTCAGCCCGCGGACGAGCGGCTAGAATGAAGCGCAACGCGGCATCCGCGCCGCGCGAGGCCAACGATGAAACGTGACGAAGCCGTAACCGAAGCGATGGAAAGCGAAGCAACGCCCACGCCTTTGCGGCGGCGCAAGGCACATATCCGGGAGTCGAATGAAGCGCATCTGCTTGCGTGCGCCGAAGCCGTGTTCGCGGAGCGCGGGCTCGAGGGCGCGAGCACGGCGATGATCGCCGA
Organism: Burkholderia ubonensis; assembly: GCF_001718695.1. Classification (NCBI taxonomy): domain Bacteria; kingdom Pseudomonadati; phylum Pseudomonadota; class Betaproteobacteria; order Burkholderiales; family Burkholderiaceae; genus Burkholderia; species Burkholderia ubonensis. The sequence goes on from NZ_CP013421.1 coordinate 887,100, forward strand.
ACGCGCGGGCCTGCCGAAGGCCAACCTGCATTACTACTTCCCGACGAAGCTGGCGCTGTACCGCCGGGTGCTCGAAGACCTGTTCGAGGACTGGCATCGGGCAGCCAACACGTTCGAGAACAGCGACGACCCGGTCGAAGCGATCGGCGGCTACGTGCGAGCGAAGATGGAGCTGTCGCGCCGGCGGCCGCTAGGCTCGAAGGTGTGGGCGAACGAGATCATCCACGGCGCGGAGCACATGCAGGACATCCTGGCGCAGCGCGTCAAGCCGTGGTTCGATACGCGCGTGAAGGTGATCGACGACTGGAACGCGCGCGGGCTGCTCGCACCGATCGACGCGCAGGCGCTGATGTATCTGATCTGGGCGACGACCCAGCATTACGCGGACTTCGATGCGCAGATCCGCGCGCTGAGCGGCAAGCGCGCGCTCACGCAGAAGGCGTTCGCGGAGAAGACCGAGCAAGTCGTACAGCTCGTGATTCGCGCGTGCGGCGCGGTGTCGCCGAACGCTTAGCGGGGTCGCGCGTGCAGCGTCCCGCGTAAAGCAAAGCGGGCGACGGGTGCGAAACCCGTCGCCCGCTTTGCGTCGCGGCATGCGCCTCGATTATGCGATGCGTTCGATCGCGATCGCCGTCGCCTCGCCGCCGCCGATGCAGAGCGACGCCACGCCGCGCCGCAGCCCATGCGTCTCGAGCGCCGCGAGCAGCGTGACCATCACGCGCGCGCCGGACGCGCCGATCGGGTGGCCGAGCGCGCACGCGCCGCCGTGCACGTTGACTTTGTCGTGCGGCAGGTCGAGATCGCGCATCGCGGCCATCGCGACCACCGCGAACGCTTCGTTGATCTCGAACAGGTCGACGTCCCGCAGCGCCCAGCCGGTCTTCTCCGACAGCTTGCGCAGCGCGCCGACCGGCGCCGTCGGGAACAGTGCGGGCTTGTCGGCATAAGTCGAATGGCCGACGATCACCGCCTTCGGCGTCAGGCCGCGCTTTTCCGCTTCCGACCGGCGCATCAGCACCAGCGCCGCGGCGCCGTCCGAGATCGACGACGAATTCGCGGCCGTCACCGTGCCGCCTTCGCGGAACGCCGGCTTGAGCGTCGGGATCTTGTCGAGCTTCGCCTTGCCCGGCTGCTCGTCGATCGACACGACGGCTTCCGTCTTGCCGGCCTTCACGGTCACCGGCGCGATCTCCGACGTGAAGCGTCCTTCCGCGATCGCGCGTTGCGCGCGCGTGAGCGACGCGATCGCGAACGCGTCCTGCGCGTCGCGCGAAAACGCGTACTCGGCCGCGCATTCGTCGGCGAACGTGCCCATCAGGCGGCCCTTGTCGTACGCGTCCTCGAGGCCGTCGAGGAACATGTGGTCGAGCACCTGCCCGTGGCCCATGCGCATCCCGCCGCGCGCCTTCGGCAGCAGGTACGGCGCGTTGGTCATGCTTTCCATGCCGCCCGCGACGAGCACGTCGGCCGAGCCGGCGACGAGCAGGTCGTGCGCGAACATCGCGGCCTTCATCCCGGAGCCGCACATCTTGTTGACCGTGGTCGCGCCCGCCGCGAGCGGCAGCCCCGCCTTCAGCGCCGCCTGCCGGGCCGGCGCCTGTCCCTGCCCTGCGGGCAGCACGCAGCCGAAGACGATCTCGTCCACCTGGCCGGCCGGCACGCCGGCGCGTTCGAGCGCCGCGCGAATCGCCACCGCGCCCAGCTCGCTCGCCGTCGCGGCGGCCAGGTCGCCCTGGAAACCGCCCATCGGGGTGCGTGCCGTGCCGACGATTACGATCGGGTCCTGCGTCGTCATGATCGAGTTCCTCCAGTACAGTGTCAGCGCGGCGCCATCCGCAACGCGCCGTCGAGTCGAATGACTTCGCCGTTCAGCATCGTGTTCCCGGCGATGTGCCGCACCAGCGCGGCGAACTCCTCCGGGCGGCCGAGACGCGACGGAAACGGCACGCTCCGGCCCAGCGAGTCCTGCACGACCTGCGGCATCCCGGTCATCATCGGCGTCGCGAAGATGCCCGGCGCGATCGTCACGACGCGGATGCCGAAGCGCGCGAGCTCGCGCGCGACCGGCAGCGTCATGCCGACCACGCCGCCCTTCGACGCCGCATAGGCCGCCTGCCCGATCTGCCCGTCGAACGCGGCGATCGACGCGGTGTTGACGATCACGCCGCGCTCGCCGTTCGCGTCGGCGTCCTGCTTCGACATCGCGTCGGCCGCCAGCCGGATCATGTTGAAGGTCCCGACCAGGTTGATCGAGACCGCGCGCGCGAAGCTCGCGAGCCGGTGCGGCCCGTCGCGCCCGACGACCTTCTCGCCAGGCGCGACGCCCGCGCAGTTGACGAGCCCGTCGATCCGGCCGAACGCGTCGAGCGTGGCGGCAAGCGCGGCCTGCCCGTCGGCTTCGCTGGTCACGTCGGTCTTCACGAAGCGCGCGGCCGCGCCGAGCTCGCGTGCGAGGCGCGCGCCGGCCTCGTCATTGACGTCGAGCAGCACGGCCTTGCCGCCGTGCTCGACGACCATGCGCGCCACGGCCGCGCCGAGGCCGGAGCCGGCGCCCGTAATCATGAAAACACGGTCCTTGATGTTCATTCGTCGTCCGATTCAGGGTGAGATATGCGGCGGTCAAGCCGCCTTTTCGGCTTCCATCTTGCGCAGCACGAAGCGCTGGATCTTGCCGCTCGGCGTCTTCGGCAACGCGTCGACGAATTCGACCGCGCGCGGATACGCATGCGCCGACAGGCGCTTCTTCACGTGCAGGCTCAGTTCGTCGGCCAGTGCCGGCGAGCCCGCGTGGCCATCCGACAGCACGACGTACGCCTTGACGATCTCGGTGCGCTCCGGATCGGGCACGCCGATCACGGCCGCCTCCATCACGGCCGGATGCTCGATCAGCGCGCTTTCGACGTCGAACGGCCCGATCCGGTAGCCGGCGGACGTGATCACGTCGTCCGCGCGGCCGATGAAGCTGATGCTGCCGTCCGGCTCCAGCTCCACGTTGTCGCCGGTGCGGTAATAGCCGCCGGCGATGGCCGGCGTCTGCTGGCGCCAGTAGCCGGTGAACCACAGCAGCGGCGAGCGCGCGATGTCGACCGCGAGCACGCCGGGCTGGTTCGGCCCGAGTTCGCGGCCCGCGTCGTCGAGCACCGCGACCCGGTAGCCGGGCATCGCGACGCCGGCCGAGCCGGGATGCACCGGGTGCGCGAGGCCGTGATGGTTGTTCACCACCATGCCGAGCTCGGTCTGCCCGTAGTGATCGCGAATCGGCGCGGCAAGCTCGGCGTCGAACCAGCGGATGACTTCCGGATTCAGCGGTTCGCCCGCGCTGCTCACGACGCGCAGCTTGCCCTTCACGCGCGTTGCAGCTTCGGGGCCGGCCGCCATCAGCAGCCGGTACGCGGTCGGCGAGCCGGCGAGGCTGGTGATGCCCAGCCGCTCGATCACGTCATAGGTGGCGTCGACGGAGAAGCCGCCTTCGACCAGCGTCGTCGCATGGCCGAGCAGCAGCGGCCCGGTGATCGCGTAATAGAGCCCGTAGGCCCAGCCCGGGTCCGCGATGTTCCAGAATCGGTCGTCCGCGCGCAGGTCCACCGCGTCGCGCATGTACGCGCCGAACGCGAGCAACGCGTGCAGCGGCACCGGCACGCCCTTCGGCAGCCCGGTCGTGCCCGACGTCGACATCATCAGGAACAGGTCCGTGCCGGTGCGCGGCACGGGCTCGAATGCATCGGGCTGCGCATCGAGCGCGGCGAGGAAATCGATGTCGCCGGCCGGGAGCGCCTCGCCCGGTTCGCGCACGGTCGCGATTCGCGGGCAATCCGCCAACTCATCGAGCTTGCCGCGGTTCGCGACGTTGGTCACGACCAGCTTCGCGTCGCTCATGCGCAGCCGGTGCTCGATCGCCTTCGGCCCGAACGCCGTGAACAGCGGCTGGTAGACCGCGCCCGCGCGCCACACGCCGAGGATCGTCGCGACCAGTTCGGGCGTGCGCGGCAGCAGGCCGGCCACGACGTCGCCGGGCTGCACGCCCTGTTCGACCAGCAGGTTCGCGACGCGCGCCGACAGCGCGAGCATCTGCGCGAACGTATAGCTGCTGTGTCGGCCGCCGGCGTCGATCCAGTCGAGCGCGATGGCGTCGGGGTTCGCCGCGGCATGGCGGTCGCAGCATTCGATGCAGGCGTTCAGACCCTGCTCGAGGTCGCCGTGCAGCTGCGCGGCGGCCGTCTCGATACGGAAGCCGGCAACGGCGTCGGCGTAGGCCGGCGCCGCCCGGGCGGTTGCTCCATTGCGCATGCTTGTCTCCTGTTTCGTTATGACCGTCGGCGAACCGCGGCTATGTCGATGATGGTAGACAGCGGCCACATTGCAATCAATGACAAAGCGAATCTAGAATCGTGATCGCTTTTGCCATGTCCGGAGGAGATCAAGAGTATGGCGCCGCAGATGATTTCGCCCGGTTTCGTCGAGGATGCGCTCGAATGCCTGCACCGGCAACGCATCCCGGCCGAGCCGGTGCTGCGGGCAGCCGGACTCCGGACGGCAGTGCGCGAACCCGTCACGCCGCAGCAGTACGGACGGCTGTGGCTCGCTATCGCCAGCGCAATCGACGACGAATTCTTCGGGCTTGCGGCTCGACCGATGCGGCGCGGCAGCTTCGCGCTGCTGTGTCACGCGGTCCTGCATGCGGCCACGCTCGAGCAGGCGCTGCGGCGCGCGCTGCGGTTTCTGCGGGTGGTGCTCGACGAACCGCGCGGCGAGCTCGTCGTTGCCGACGGTCAGGCGCAGATCGTCCTCACGCAAGCGGGCGCGCCCTATTCGGCGTTCGCGTACCGCACGTTCTGGCTGATCCTGCTCGGGCTCGCGTGCTGGCTGATCGGGCGGCGCATTCCGTTGCGGCGCATCGATTTTGCGTGCCCGAGCCCGGACCAGCGCAGCGACTACCATCAATTCTTCGGTGTACCGGTGCATTTCGATCGCCCCGACAGCAGGCTTGCGTTCAATGCCGCGTATCTGTCGTTGCCGACGATCCGCTCCGCACAATCGCTGAAGACATTTCTGCGCGGCGCACCGGGGAACTTGCTGGTCCGTTACCGGCACGATAGCGGCTGGGTCGCGAAGACACGTGCGCACCTGAAAGCGTTACCAGCCGCCGAGTGGCCGAACTTCGACGCGCTGGCCGCGCGGCTCGACATGCCGCCGGCGACGCTGCGACGGCGCTTGCGCAGCGAAGGGCAGAGCTTCGCGGCGATCAAGGACGAGATGCGCAGTGCGCTGGCACAGGCGCTGCTGCGCGGACATAAGCTCAGTGTCGCGGAGATCGCAGCCGAACTCGGCTTCTCCGAGCCGAGCGCGTTTCATCGCGCGTTCCGCAAATGGACGGGGAAGAGTCCGGGGGCTTTCCGGCGCGATGTCAATGCGGTGCAGTTGGAGCGTGGAGGGGGTTGAGCCGATACGGTTGCGGCGCGGGCGTGTATTGTGGTTTGGCGCGTCAACGCTCGCTGCGCGGGACCGGCGGCGGATTTGGGAACGATTCTGGAATGGCGGTGTACTGTTGATTGGCGCCGGTGGTTCTTGTGGCGTGATGCTGCGCGGCGGATCGATGCTGTGCTGTGAGCACGGCAAGCAGCTGACATATTCAATGTCGCGGTCGCGTCTCTCTTTTGGGGCGGCACCTCACATCGACCGCCGTGTGGCCGACCATGATGACACGCTTTCAAAGGCCGAATGACGTTGGCCGCGTAGCCGAGCTTCCGTAGCGCCTTATGGACGATGCAGCAAACCCCAACTTTTCAAGCTGATGCGAGGCCCGGACATGAATTCAGCTCGTGAAATCATTGAACCGTATGAAATCGCGCTCCGCGCGGCGATGCTGAGCAACGACGTCGACGCATTGGACACGCTGCTTGATGATGACCTGATTTTCACCATTCCGACGGGGCAGATCATTTCGAAACACGACGACCTGGCCGCGCATCGCGCGAAGCTGTTGCGCGTGGACACGCTGGATCTCGTGGAGATGCGGGTACAGGCAATCGGCGAGATGATCGTCACCGCGACAACGGTCGTGCTTGCCGGTGATTTCGACGGCACGGCGTTCAGCGGCAGGTTCGCCTACACGCGGCTGTGGCGCCCAGTAGGAGATCGTTGGCGCGTGGCCGCCGGACATGCATCGCAGATATCGCAAGCTTGATGCATCGCGCGTTCCGGCGATGAGCAGTTCCGCGGCAGCGTAACGATTAGGGGATATGGGCCGACTCGTCGTGAACCTGGTGAGCAGCGTGGCTTCTAGCGAGTCGGTCCTGGGCACATCACCGAGCTATCGCAAACCGACCGGGTTCGTTCGATCCCGCCGACTCGAGCCGATGCAGCTGGCCGAGTGCTCTTTCTGCCGCGCCAATGCAAAAACCCCCGCCGGTTGGGCGGGGGTTTCTGGCTAGGGGGAGCCTGACGATTACCTACTTTCACACGGGGATCCGCACTATCATCGGCGTAGAGTCGTTTCACGGTCCTGTTCGGGATGGGAAGGGGTGGGACCGACTCGCTATGGTCATCAGGCAAAGAGGGTTGTCCTGCTGGCTTGGGCCAACAGAACCAATCTAGGAAGAAGCAGTAATTGAGGTTGTGTGTATCACACACGAGAATCCAACCCGTCCGACGCGCTCTCTTAGCGCGAAACAGACTTGTTATAGGATCAAGCCTTACGGGCAATTAGTATCAGTTAGCTGAACGCATTACTGCGCTTACACACCTGACCTATCAACGTCCTGGTCTCGAACGACCCTTCAAGGGGATCAAGTCCCCAGGGATATCTCATCTTAAGGCGAGTTTCCCGCTTAGATGCTTTCAGCGGTTATCTCTTCCGAACATAGCTACCCGGCGATGCGACTGGCGTCACAACCGGTACACCAGAGGTTCGTCCACTCCGGTCCTCTCGTACTAGGAGCAGCCCCCTTCAAATATCCAACGCCCACGGCAGATAGGGACCAAACTGTCTCACGACGTTTTAAACCCAGCTCACGTACCTCTTTAAATGGCGAACAGCCATACCCTTGGGACCGGCTACAGCCCCAGGATGAGATGAGCCGACATCGAGGTGCCAAACACCGCCGTCGATATGAACTCTTGGGCGGTATCAGCCTGTTATCCCCAGAGTACCTTTTATCCGTTGAGCGATGGCCCTTCCATACAGAACCACCGGATCACTATGACCTGCTTTCGCACCTGCTCGACTTGTCGGTCTCGCAGTTAAGCACGCTTATGCCATTGCACTATCAGCACGATTTCCGACCGTACCTAGCGTACCTTCGTACTCCTCCGTTACGCTTTGGGAGGAGACCGCCCCAGTCAAACTGCCTACCATGCACTGTCCCCGACCCGGATCACGGGCCAAGGTTAGAACCTCAAACAAACCAGGGTGGTATTTCAAGGACGGCTCCACCGAAACTAGCGTTCCGGTTTCATAGCCTCCCACCTATCCTACACAGATCGGTTCAAAGTCCAATGCAAAGCTACAGTAAAGGTTCATGGGGTCTTTCCGTCTAGCCGCGGGTAGATTGCATCATCACAAACACTTCAACTTCGCTGAGTCTCGGGAGGAGACAGTGTGGCCATCGTTACGCCATTCGTGCAGGTCGGAACTTACCCGACAAGGAATTTCGCTACCTTAGGACCGTTATAGTTACGGCCGCCGTTTACCGGGACTTCAATCAAGAGCTTGCACCCCATCATTTAATCTTCCGGCACCGGGCAGGCGTCACACCCTATACGTCCACTTTCGTGTTTGCAGAGTGCTGTGTTTTTATTAAACAGTCGCAGCCACCAGTTTATTGCAACCCCTTCACCCTCCTGGCGCAGGCCAGTCAAGCTACAAGGGCGTACCTTATCCCGAAGTTACGGTACCAATTTGCCGAGTTCCTTCTCCCGAGTTCTCTCAAGCGCCTTAGAATACTCATCTCGCCCACCTGTGTCGGTTTGCGGTACGGTCATCGTTAGACTGAAGCTTAGAGGCTTTTCTTGGAACCACTTCCAATTGCTTCGCTCCCGAAGGAGCTCGCGCCACACCCTTGAATTACGCACCCGGATTTGCCTAAGTGCCTTCTCCAATGCAGCGACCGGGACTTCCAACACCCGGACAACCTTCCGCGATCCGTCCCCCCATCGCATCTAACAATGGTGCAGGAATATTGACCTGCTTCCCATCAGCTACGCATTTCTGCCTCGCCTTAGGGGCCGACTCACCCTACGCCGATGAACGTTGCGTAGGAAACCTTGGGCTTACGGCGAGGGGGCCTTTCACCCCCTTTATCGCTACTCATGTCAGCATTCGCACTTCCGATACCTCCAGCACCCTTTACAAGGCACCTTCGCAGGCTTACGGAACGCTCTCCTACCATGCGAGCAAAGCTCGCATCCGCAGCTTCGGTATATAGCTTAGCCCCGTTACATCTTCCGCGCAGGACGACTCGATCAGTGAGCTATTACGCTTTCTTTAAAGGGTGGCTGCTTCTAAGCCAACCTCCTGACTGTTTTAGCCTTCCCACTTCGTTTCCCACTTAGCTATATTTGGGGACCTTAGCTGGCGGTCTGGGTTGTTTCCCTCTTGACACCGGACGTTAGCACCCGATGTCTGTCTCCCGTGATTGCACTCTTCGGTATTCGGAGTTTGCTATGGCGGGGTAATCTGCAATAGACCCCCCAACCATGACAGTGCTCTACCCCCGAAGGTGAGACACGAGGCACTACCTAAATAGTTTTCGGAGAGAACCAGCTATTTCCAGGTTTGTTTAGCCTTTCACCCCTATCCACAGCTCATCCCCTAACTTTTCAACGTTAGTGGGTTCGGACCTCCAGTACGTGTTACCGCACCTTCATCCTGGCCATGGATAGATCACCTGGTTTCGGGTCTACGCCCAGCAACTGAACGCCCTATTCGGACTCGCTTTCGCTACGCCTGCCCTATACGGTTAAGCTTGCTACTGAACGTAAGTCGCTGACCCATTATACAAAAGGTACGCCGTCACCCCTTACGAGGCTCCGACTGTTTGTATGCATGCGGTTTCAGGATCTATTTCACTCCCCTCCCGGGGTTCTTTTCGCCTTTCCCTCACGGTACTGGTTCACTATCGGTCGATCACGAGTATTTAGCCTTGGAGGATGGTCCCCCCATCTTCAGACAGGATTTCACGTGTCCCGCCCTACTTGTCGCACACCTAGTTCTTTCATACTGTTTTCGCCTACAGGGCTATCACCTGCTATGGCCGCACTTTCCAGAGCGTTCGGCTAACAATACAAATAAAGAGTGCAAGGCTCATCCCATTTCGCTCGCCACTACTTTGGGAATCTCGGTTGATTTCTTTTCCTGCGGTTACTTAGATGTTTCAGTTCACCGCGTTCGCTTCGCATGGCCTATGTATTCAGCCATGGATACTCCATACGGAGTGGGTTTCCCCATTCGGACATCTACGGATCAAAGCTTGTTTGCCAGCTCCCCGTAGCTTTTCGCAGGCTACCGCGTCCTTCATCGCCTGTGATCGCCAAGGCATCCACCACATGCACTTGTTCGCTTGACCCTATAACGAGTCTGTCTCATCGACAGTCGCTACAGGTTGAGTTCTCGCGTTGTGCCGTATTCCAATTGAGCCGAACATGAAGTTCGAATCATCTTGAGATACATCGATACAATCACAACCCGGATAGTTTCCACGTCCATCTCAGAGACGCTTCCGCTATCCAAATTACTTGCTTCTTCCAGATTGTTAAAGAACGACAGCCGATACAGTTTCCTGCATCACTCTGACTGGCTCAATCGCCAATGCAAAGCGCTCGCTGTTTTTTTCAGCAAACTCTTGGCATTGAGGATTGGTGGAGGCAGACGGGATCGAACCGACGACCCCCTGCTTGCAAAGCAGGTGCTCTCCCAGCTGAGCTATGCCCCCATACAGAGACGCCCCAGGTTTCCACGCCAGACAATGGTGGGTCTGGTTGGATTCGAACCAACGACCCCCGCCTTATCAAGACGGTGCTCTAACCGACTGAGCTACAGACCCCTGAGTCTGTCCTAATTTACAGCCGATAAGCGTGAGCGCTCAACTTGCGCGAGATAGCTCTGGAAAGGAGGTGATCCAGCCGCACCTTCCGATACGGCTACCTTGTTACGACTTCACCCCAGTCATGAATCCTACCGTGGTGACCGTCCTCCTTGCGGTTAGACTAGCCACTTCTGGTAAAACCCACTCCCATGGTGTGACGGGCGGTGTGTACAAGACCCGGGAACGTATTCACCGCGGCATGCTGATCCGCGATTACTAGCGATTCCAGCTTCATGCACTCGAGTTGCAGAGTGCAATCCGGACTACGATCGGTTTTCTGGGATTAGCTCCCCCTCGCGGGTTGGCGACCCTCTGTTCCGACCATTGTATGACGTGTGAAGCCCTACCCATAAGGGCCATGAGGACTTGACGTCATCCCCACCTTCCTCCGGTTTGTCACCGGCAGTCTCCTTAGAGTGCTCTTGCGTAGCAACTAAGGACAAGGGTTGCGCTCGTTGCGGGACTTAACCCAACATCTCACGACACGAGCTGACGACAGCCATGCAGCACCTGTGCGCCGGTTCTCTTTCGAGCACTCCCGAATCTCTTCAGGATTCCGACCATGTCAAGGGTAGGTAAGGTTTTTCGCGTTGCATCGAATTAATCCACATCATCCACCGCTTGTGCGGGTCCCCGTCAATTCCTTTGAGTTTTAATCTTGCGACCGTACTCCCCAGGCGGTCAACTTCACGCGTTAGCTACGTTACTAAGGAAATGAATCCCCAACAACTAGTTGACATCGTTTAGGGCGTGGACTACCAGGGTATCTAATCCTGTTTGCTCCCCACGCTTTCGTGCATGAGCGTCAGTATTGGCCCAGGGGGCTGCCTTCGCCATCGGTATTCCTCCACATCTCTACGCATTTCACTGCTACACGTGGAATTCTACCCCCCTCTGCCATACTCTAGCCTGCCAGTCACCAATGCAGTTCCCAGGTTGAGCCCGGGGATTTCACATCGGTCTTAGCAAACCGCCTGCGCACGCTTTACGCCCAGTAATTCCGATTAACGCTTGCACCCTACGTATTACCGCGGCTGCTGGCACGTAGTTAGCCGGTGCTTATTCTTCCGGTACCGTCATCCCCCGACTGTATTAGAGCCAAGGATTTCTTTCCGGACAAAAGTGCTTTACAACCCGAAGGCCTTCTTCACACACGCGGCATTGCTGGATCAGGCTTTCGCCCATTGTCCAAAATTCCCCACTGCTGCCTCCCGTAGGAGTCTGGGCCGTGTCTCAGTCCCAGTGTGGCTGGTCGTCCTCTCAGACCAGCTACTGATCGTCGCCTTGGTAGGCCTTTACCCCACCAACTAGCTAATCAGCCATCGGCCAACCCTATAGCGCGAGGCCCGAAGGTCCCCCGCTTTCATCCATAGATCGTATGCGGTATTAATCCGGCTTTCGCCGGGCTATCCCCCACTACAGGACATGTTCCGATGTATTACTCACCCGTTCGCCACTCGCCACCAGGTGCAAGCACCCGTGCTGCCGTTCGACTTGCATGTGTAAGGCATGCCGCCAGCGTTCAATCTGAGCCAGGATCAAACTCTTCAGTTTAAACCTGTTACTGTTTTCGGTTCCGTTAAGAACCGGTCGCTCACTCAAAGCTGACAGGTATATGAATCTCTTCATAAACCTGACTTACTTTAGTGTGAGACTCTTGATACTTTCGCTTTCTGACCCGAAGATCAGCTCGCTTCCATCAAGCGCCCACACTTATCGGCTGTTAATTTTTAAAGAGCATTTCTGCGAGGAACTTCGCGTTTCTCAGCAGCGCTGCGTTTTCAGCAGCAGAGAAGCGAGATTATGAACCGTCTTTCTTCACTCGTCAACAACTTTTTGAACTGCTTCGTTGTGACGGTGAGGGGTTCAGCTTCGTGTGCGTTCTGGCCACTCCAGCCACCCAACCGCACCGCTTCCCTTCTTCCGCACCGTGTTTCCGGTAGCGCGAAAGAGGCGTGATTCTATGCACCCGCCTCTCGCAACGCAACCCCTTTGTGAAAATATTTTGAAAAAGCCTCCTGGGCTATCGCGTACAGCGGCTTCCGGTGTCGTGCTCATCACGCTCTATATATATCGCCGCACGAACGAGGTACCCGCCGGATAAGAGGAAAGTCAGCGCCGCTATATCGAACAGCGGCCACGCCGCGATTCGACCACGCGCGGCATTTGACTCACGCCAGCCATCAGGCCGGAGCACAAACAACGACGTGCTCGCCGTCGAGTATCATGCCGCGATCGCACCACGCACAATGACCAACGATGGACAGCTCCACTCAATCCGACGAAGCCGATCTCCGCGCCGAATACGCAGCACTACACCAGCGCGCCGCCATGCTGGAGGAACAGGTCCCGCCGCTCCTGCAACGCATTTCTGACGTCCTGCCGCGAATCAGCGGCGAGTCGGAGCTCGCGGACGAGCATCGCGAACGGCTCGTCGGTGCGCGCAACGCTGCGATGGTCTCGATCGAAAACTACCAGCAGGCGATCCCCTTCCTGCAAACAGCGGAATCGATCGTCGAACAGCTGGACAAGACGCCCGAACGTGACGAGGACGTGGAGTGGCGCGATGCATTGCTGCAGCGCCTCGACGAACTGATCGACGTAGCGGTCGTGATGATCGACGATGCGCAAACGTATTTCGAGCAGGCAGACGCCTGCGCTCTGTCCAACATACCGAAATCGATTCTCGAAGAATGAGCGCCGCGGCCGGCAGGCAGGCGACTCGCCTGCGCACATGGCGCTTGCGGCCGCTCGCCACCGTTCGCGCCGTCAACGGCGATCGCTCGGTGCAGCTCCCGAAAAGGCTCACCTTGGCGCCGTGCGATCAGGGCCTCACCCGCAACAGCGTATCGAGAACGATCGTCCGGTCGACCACCGGCACGCGGATATAGCCGCCCGCCGCATCCCCATACGCATGCGCGTTTCCATCGATCACGTATTGCGCGGTCAACGCGCAAAGCGTCGCATCGCGTGCGTCGACCGATCGAAGTGCGGTCACGTCGACCCCAAGCTGCATCAGTAATTGCCGGCGCTGGTTGCGCTTCTGCTTCGCCGAGGCGATCGCCTTGCCGAGCAACGCGCACGTAACTGCATACGGGTAAGTCTCGAAGCTCACGCGCCCGCCCGCATACCGCGCGTCGGTGAGCAACGGATAGGTATCCGCCAGCGCGCGGTAAACGCGCTCTCCGATGAACATCCAGTCGAAGAAGCCCGACGCGCTCGCTACGGCCTGCTCGCGCGACGGCGTCGGAAAGCATGAAATCCGTTCGCGCGCGAGCGCCTGCTCGGCGGCCCGACGACCGCTTCCCGTCCACCAGATGCTCGGCGCGTCGACGCCGACGGCCACCACGTCATGCTCGATGCACAGCGCAGGCAGCGCCTCGGGTGCGATCCGCGCCGCGTGGTAGACGATCGCCGCGCCGCGCAGAATCACGAGATCGCATTGCTTCCTGTTGCCGCCCACATCGACGCCCGCCACCGCGGGCAGCGATCGCGCGACGGATAGAAATCGGGCCGCCGGCATGGCCGCGTATCACTCGGCGGGCCGCGCGTCATACGCGGCGTCGAAGATCGCCTCGAGCCCCGGATGCACGCCACGCATGCGATCGACCACGGCCTTGGCCCAGTCGAAATACGCCTGCCTGCGTTCGAGCGGCCAGTCCGCGGGCGGGTGCCGCGCGACATCGCGCACGTTGCAGATCTTGTCGGCCAGCTTGACCAGCTTCGCGCGACGGCTGATGTGCGCCGCGTGTTCGATCTGGAGCCGCTTGCGCTCGTCCTTCGGCAGCGACTTGTCGTCCGTTACTTCCATCACGATATCCGCGATGTCCTTGCCGAACAGGCGCAGCAATTCCTGCTCGTTCGTCTCGGTGTCCTCGACCGTGTCGTGCAGCACCGCCGCGACGATCACGCGCTCGTCCTCGATGCCGGCCTCGTTGGCCAGCACGTCGGCCAGTGCGATCGGATGATTGATGTACGGCGACGCTTCGTCGTCCTTGCGCCGCTGATTGCGATGCTTGTCCGCCGCGAAAGCGATGGCTGCCACCAGCTTGTTCATGTCGCTCCCTCGTGTGGCCGGCCCGCGACGAGCGGGCCGGCCGTCGGCATTTCGCAACCGCACATACTACCTGTCCGCAACGACCATTCCCACCTATCGGGTAGCGCGCCGCTCGCCATCACGCACCGGCCGCCTCGCGCTGCAACGCCACCACGTTCACCTGCACGCCGAACACGTCGCGCACGAGCGGCAGCAAGTGATCGTGGTGCGTGAGGAACAGCACCTGCGTGCGCGTCGACAGGTCGCGTAGCGCTTCGAGCCCCGCCTTCGCGCGCGCGTCGTCGAAGTTGATGAACAGGTCGTCCGCAACGAACGGCAGCGCGGTCCGGTTGCGCAGCTGCAGTTCGAGCGCGGCGATCCGCAACGCCAGGAACAGCTGGTCACGCGTCCCCTCGCTCATGCCGGTCACCTCGACCGCCGTGCCCTTCGTCCGCTTCGCATGGAGCGCGGGCGGCGTGCGCTCGGTATCGACCGTCAGCCGCGCAAACTCGCCCAGCGTGAGCCCCGCGAAGATTTCCCCGGCGCGCTTGAGCATCGGCCCCTGCTTCTGGTCGCGATAGCGATCCGTCGCCCACTTCAGCAGCCGGCTCGCCGTCGCGGCCTCCAGATACTGCTCGGCGGCGTCGCCCATCGCGGCCAGCGCTTCCTGCCGCTTCGCCTCGGCGACGGCCGCATTCGCCTGGCCGTCGATCGCGCCGAACGCCTGCTCCGCGACCACCTGTTTCTGCGCAAGCTCGTTCAGGCGCTTGCCGACATCGCCCAGCGCCTGCTTCGCCGATTCGAGCAGCGCCGGCACGTCGGCGAGGTCCTGCTCCTCGACTTCCGCCTCGATCGCCGACTGGGACAACCCGTCGCCATCGCGCACCAGCGCTTGCTTCGCGGCGTCTACGGCCTGTCGAAGCGCGCGCTGCCGATCCGAGCGCTCGGCCAGCGGCAACGCCGCATCGATCGTTGCGACCGCCGCCAGCTGCAGCAGCGGCTGAACGCGCGCCTGCGCACCGGCCACCGCGGCGGCCGCATCTGCCACCTTGTCGTCGGCCTGCGTCACCGCCTCGTCGGCACGATCGACGGCGCGTGCCGTTTCCCGTGCCGCCGCCAGCCGCACGGTCAACCGGCGCGCGACGTCGAGCCAGTCGTCGCCCGCCAGCCATGACGGCGCGAGCGCGCCCGCGAGCCGGCGCGCACCGGCCTCGAGCGCAGCGAGTTCTGCACGGATCGCCGCCATCCGGTTGCGCGGCGCGTCGGCCGCAGCGAGCTCGACCGTCACCGTCGTCGCGAGCCCGAGCGCACCTTCCGCGGCGGCCAGCGTGCCGGCGCTCGCGGAAAGCTGTGCGTCGGCAAGCGCCTCGAGCCATTGCGCGTGCCAGGCGTCATACGCAGTTTCGGCCTGGCCGGCCCGCGAGCGCGCGGTCGCGCAGCCGCGGTCCGCTTCGCGCACGCGGTCCTCGAGGCTCTCCTTCTGCGCGAGCGTCTTTTCGGCCGTCTGCACGTATGTCTCGGCGATCGCGACGAGCGCCGCCAACCCGTCGGCGTCGTCGGCGCGGGATACGGCACGCAGCGCCGCACGCAACGCGTGTTCGGTCGCGGTGCGCGCATCGCGGATCGTCGCGAGCTCGCGGCGCTGCCGGTCGAGCTCCAGCTGCGCGGCCAAAACCGAATCGCGCTTCGCCAGCCAGTCGTTCATGTCGGCGAGCGGCATGCCCGGCACGCCGGCGGCCGTCGCGAGTTCCGCCCACGCGCTGCGATGCGCGGCGAGCTCACGCTCGCGCTCGTCCATCGCCGCCTGCCGGCGCGCGAGCACTGCGCGCGCCGACTCGACCTGCTGACGCAGCGATTGCAGCGTCGCCGCCGCCTGCGTCGTGCCGAGCCGGGAATCGACGAGCTCGTCCGCGAGCCGGATCGCATCGTCGACCGCCGGCGCGCCGGCGTCGAGGCCGACCGTGCCGCGCTTGATGTCGCCCCACGCGCCGTCGCGGCGCGCGCGCGCCGCCAGCACGTCCGCGGTCGTGACGACCTTGTGCGTCTCCGCGAAATGCCGCTCCTGCAGTTCGAGGCGTTCGAGTTCTTCGCGCGCGCCGTCGCGTGCATCGCGCGCGGCTGCCGCCGCACTCGCGCGCTCGCTGGCTTCGTTCAGCAGCACGCCGAGCCGCGCGGCCGACGGCACATCGAGCACCCGCAGCGCATCGACCGGCCGGCGCCACTGGCCGAGCGCATCGAGCGCGTCGGCGAGCGTGCGTTCGACGGCTGCGATGTCGCGTTCGAGCGCCTGTTCCCGCTGAGCGCTGCCGCGCAAACCCTGCGCATCGGCAAGCGCGGTGCGAAGTGCCTGCGGCACATCGACGGTGGACACGCGCGCCAGTTGTTCCTGCGCGTGCGCGAGTTCGCGCGTGCGCTCGTCGAGCGATTCGCGCGCGCCGATCAGCGCCTGATGCAGTGCGCCGTGTTCACGCAGCAGGTTGGTAACCGTCTTCAGCGACAGCGCCTTCGGCAGCGCCGCGCGCAGCGCCGCTTCGTCCGCGG
The DNA here is from genome assembly GCF_001718695.1 of Burkholderia ubonensis. NCBI lineage: Bacteria > Pseudomonadati > Pseudomonadota > Betaproteobacteria > Burkholderiales > Burkholderiaceae > Burkholderia > Burkholderia ubonensis. Next base: position 903,759 of record NZ_CP013421.1, read on the forward strand.
GCCAGCCGAGCTGCGCCGCGGCGGCCGCTGCCGCGGACAGATGCCGCTCGACGTCGGCGCCGAGCAGCAGCAGATCCTGCGCGTGGTTCATGCAGGCGCCGCGCAAGCGGTCGAGCGCTTCGATGTCGCCGGCGAGCGCGAGCGCGTCGGCATCGGGAACGATCGCGTCGCGCGCTTGCCGTTTCGCGAGCAGGTCCGCGCGACGCTCTTCGAGCACCTTCTGCTCGGCAGCCAGATCGCCTTGCGCCTTCAGCAAGTCCGCGTACGCGCTGGGCGGCAGCTCGACGACGGCGCCCAGTTCCGCGAGCGCCGCTTCCTTGAAGGTCAATTCCTTCAGATACGGCGCGAGCCGCCGCACGCGCTCGAGCTTCGAGCGCAGCGTTTCGAGCCGGCGCTGCTCGGCGCGCGCCCGTTCGATTTCCTGATCGACGGCTTCGCGGGCCTCCTTGCGGTCGACCCAGTCACGCGTGCGCACCTGCACCGCCTTCAGTTCGCCCACCGCTTCGTTGAAGGACATCTCGGCCACCGCGAACGCGCTGCCGCTGCGCCGCGGCGCCCACAGCTCGCCCGAGCGCGCTTCCAGCTCCTCGCGCACCGGCCCGAGACTGCCGACGCCCGCCGCCGATTCGAACAGCACCTGGCCGAGCTTGTCGGACGCGTCGAGAATGCTCCTGCCGCCCTCGACCAGCCGCCCGTGATCGAGCCCGAACATCTGCTCGAAGAATTCGCGCGTCGCGCCGTCGAGAATCGCCGCGAGGTAATCGTCGGGCAGTTTGTCGTCGGCAGGCGTGCGCAACGAGCTGCGCCCGCGTGCGCGGTGAAACGCGAGCGTGCCTGCGTTGCCCTCCAGCACGCCGCCGATCCGCAGCTCCGGCGTGCTGTGGAGGAAATCGAGCGGCGTCTGCAGCTTCATCCCGAACAGCAGCTCCGACACGGCCGTGCGGATCGTCGACTTGCCGGCCTCGTTGGGCCCGACGATCACATGAAAATCGTGGTCCGCGCGCGGAAAGCCGAGCGCCGCGTCGGTGAATTTGCCGTACCTGATCAGGTCGAGTCGCTTGATGCGCATCGTTCACTCCCCCTGCGCCAGGCGCGCCAGCAACGCGGGGCCGACCTGCTGCACCAGTGCCGTCAGCTCGCCGGACCGCGCCAGCGACAGCAGCGGCACCTCTTCCTTCACCTCGCTGCGCACCTTGCCGACGAACGGCTTCAGGTCGCGTTCGAGCTGCGCGAGAAATTCCGGATCGTGCGCGGCGTCCGCGAGGATCTGCTTCAGGTCCTCGAGCGCCTCGAGCTGCTCGGTCTCGCCATGCGACAGATCCATCGCGGACGTCGCGACCTTGACCTTCTCGAGCCAGAGCCGCTCGTTGCCGATGATGCCGATCTGGTTCAGCACTTCCGCGCGCAGCTGCGTCGCGCGCCCGAAGAACAGCCCGTGCGCGGGCGTGCGGCCCGTGACCGTCACGCGCACCGCGCGCGGCACGTGGCCGTCGACCGTCAGCAGCGCTTCGAGCGACTGGCCGATCTTCCGCGCGAGGTCGGCGATCGTGACGCAATCGGCCGCATCGACCGCGACGGCCTCCCAGCGCAGCACGTCGAGATACAGGCGCTCGACGCGCGTCTCGCCGCCCTCGACCGTGACGAGCACCGCGCCGCGCCGGCCCGTCTCGCGGATGTGCCGGCCCTGCAGGTTCCCCGGAAACACGATCGTCGACGGCCCCGACCATTGCTGGAACTCGTGGACGTGCCCGAGCGCCCAGTAGTCGTAGCCTTTCGCGTGCAGCTCCGCGAGCGTGCAGGGCGCGTAGCTCGCGTGCGCCGTGTAGCCCTCGAGCGCCGTATGCAGCACGCCGATGTTGTAGCAGCCGGGCACGGGTTCCGGATAGCCGATCGCGAGATTCTCGACGACCGCCTTGTCCTTGAAGCTCTGCCCGTGCAGCGCCACGTTGAATTCGTGCAGGCGATGGACTTCCGGCTTGCGGTGGCTGAACACCGTGACGTTGTCCGGCAGCGTGAGCTTCTTCGTCATCTCGCTCTCGGCGTCGTGGTTGCCCCACAGCACGAACGCACGGATGCCCGCCTTGCGCAGACGCCCCATCTGCTGGCCGAAGAAGATGCCGGTGTTGTGATCCTTCCAGTCGCCGTCGTAGAGATCGCCGGCAATGACGAGAAAGGCCACCTCCTCCTCGATCGCGCGATCCACGAGCTGCCGCAGCGCGTCGCGCGACGCGTTGCGCAGTTGCGCGGCCGGCGCATCGGGATAGGCGCTCAGGCCGTGCAGCGGGCTGTCCAGGTGAATGTCTGCCGCATGGATGAACTTCACGAAGAATCCTCTGGTTCATGACGATGGGCGATGCCGCGGCGATTGCGCGCTGAACGAAGCCCGCACCGTCGATGGGGCGATGCGCGTCGCAACCGCTGCGAGGGCGTCGCCCTGCGGGCGGGATGGTACCCGAAAGCCGGCGCGCGGCATGTGCGGGGCCCGGAACGCCGGCAAGCGCGTGGTGGCTCCGGCTCGACAAACGTGCTGGTCGAAGCATGGTAGACGCGATGCATCATGGCGTCGTGCGATGTTTCGCTGTCGACTGGCGAAGCTGCCCGCACATTTGCGACGCACGCGGGGTTCGACGTGCGTCGCGATGCAGCAAGGTGAGATCGGTGTGGAAGCCTGGCGGAGTCACGCGTCACGATGATGATCGTTGTACCCGCTTTGCCCGCAGCGGCGAGCTTGCCTCGCTATTTAAGCATGGCGCGCCGGCGATCGGCATCCCGACGCGGACCGCCCGCGGCGAACCGATCGGCCTATGGTCAGCCGGATCTTTTGCGGAGCGACTCGAACGACTAGATTCGCGTGCGAGCGCTGACGGCAGCGCCTATCTCCACAAAATGACGCAGCCCGGTCACATAGGTGATCGGGCTGCTTCCATCGACTTCGCGGTTCTGCTCAATCGCGGCCCGAATCGAAGCGGGCCGCGTGTTCGCTCAAAGCGTTCTGCTTACAGCGCACCGCCTTGCGCCGACGCCGAGCCCTTCAATCCGACCGATGCGCCGCCCTGTACCGGGTTCGCCGCACCTTCGAGCGCTTCGCCGGCCTTCGCCTTCGCGTTGCCCGCGACGTCGCCGGCCGTCGAGACCGCACCTTGCGCGTGGCTCTTCGCGGAACTTGCGACGCGCTTCACGTGCGCCTTCGCCGAATGCGCGGCCGACGTTGCCGCGTCCTTCGCCGAGCCGGCTGCCGATCCCACAGCGTGGGTCGCGCCGCCGACTGCGTTGCCCGCGGCCGAGCCCACGCCGCTGACTGTGTTGTCGACGCCGTGCAGCGCCCCGCCGACGAGATTGCCCGCGCCCGCACCCGAGCCCGCCGCGTTCGCGCCGGCACCCGCCTGCACGCCCACGCCGCCGCCGAGCAACGGCGTCTGAACTTGTGCGCCAACGCCAGCGGAGCCCGCGGCGCCCGTCTGAGCCGTTTGTGCGAAGGCAGCCGATGCGATTGCCGTCAGCGCAGCGCCGAGCAGAACCGTACGAAGCTTGTTCATGGTCATTCTCCCTAAAGACGTTGTTGCTGCGGGCCGCCTGTCGCGGCTTGTCGCATGCCTCGCCGCGACGTGCGGCAGGTGGAGCTAATGTAGCGATGCCAACGCCGAAAACCGGCGAATTGCAGCGACTGTTACTTCGGTTGCAAATGCTGACGATTGACTCACAGTGTTTGACAATCATGTCGGCGGGCCGCTGATCGAGCGGCCCGCAATCGGGGACATGGGCGATTACGACGTGATGCCGTTGGCTGATAGCGAACCTCTCCGTTCACGTAGTGATCCGAAACATATGTGTAGCGCCACGGGTATGAAGTGGCGCGGCAAGCAGCTGCCGCACGTGCCGACGGCAACATTGCGGGCAGCACCGCATTACGGCTATAAATCAGGCATGGACACGAATCGCTGGACTCACGACCCCGTCGGTGCGTTTCTCGCGTGGCAGCAAACGGCTGCCAGGGGAGCCGACCGTCGTCCGTTTGCGCCGCGATCGATCGTGCAGCACACAGCGATGTTCGAGCGGTTCTTGCGCCATCTCGTCGCGCATCGCGTGTCGCTCGCCACGTTCGGCGCCGATCACGTGGCGGCGTTTTTGAGCGAACTGGAGCGCAGTTGCGCGCCCGGCACGTCGACGCGCGTGCGCTACGCGAAGCTGATCGACAGACTGTGCCGACATCTCGTCGAAACCGGTGTACGCACCATCCATCCGGCCGGCCGGACGACGCACAACGCAGGATGGCCGGACAGCGAACCCGAACCGTGCTATCTGCCGACCGAAGCCGACACGGCGCTGCAGCGCTACGTGCAGCCGCGTCCTGGAGATACGCCCACCGCATGCCGGAACCGCGCGATCGTTGCAGTGCTGCTCGGGACCGGCATCACGTCGGCCGAAATTCGTGCGGCGACGCGCAATGCGCTCGATCTCGACGCACGGCCACCGTCGATCAGCGTACCGCGCACGCATGCGAGGCCCGCGCGTACGATCCCGGTCGCGCCGTTTGCGGTTGCGCCGCTCGGCGCGTGGTGCGCGATGTCCGTCGATGCGCCGGTCTCCACGTTGCTCTTTCCTGCTCCGCGAAGCGGCGCTGCGATGAACGACATGTTCCTGCTGATGGTCGTGCGCGACGCGCTGAAAGCGATCGGCTTTCACGCAACCGATCTCGGGCCGCGCGTACTGCGCAATACGTATGCGCGTCGCCAGTTGCTCGACGGCCGATCGCATGCCGATGTCAGCGCGCTGCTCGGCCTGAGCAGCGCAAGAACGGTCACGCGAATCGGCAGAACCCTCGCGCCCGACGCTGCGGCGGATCGTGCCGCGCACGAGCGGTGATCGAAGCGACACGCACGACGGTGCGCAGCGGACGCTAGTCGCGTCGAGTGGTCTGGACCAGATGCAGAATGCGCCTGTCGTACGGCGACTGCATGACTTCCGCGATCCGCACGTCGGATGCGGCCGGATGCAGCGGATTGAGCAGGAAGTTATGCGCATGCGGCACGACCGCGCTCGGCACGCGCAGCAACGCGCTCGGCTTCGTCTGCAGCCACTCGGTGCCGGCGCTGCGTGTCCAGTCGACGTTCTCACGCCAATCTGCAGGCGCGTCGCCTTCGGAAATCTCGGCAACGTCGACCGATTCAGACGCTTCGATGCGGAGAAGCTGGTATCCGCTCGGCAACTGCGCAACGGTGGCGATTTCGAAGTGAACGAGCGTCTCGAGCAGCGCCAGCGCCGGATGCTCGGCGAGATACACGACCGGCTGCCCCGCAAAATGCCAGCGGCCGCCCGCACGCAATCCGCCGATGCCCTTCAGGTCGGCGTAATTGCTGATCCGCCACAGCGTCGTCAAGCGAAGTACCCTTCGTCGATCTGCGTGAGCGCCTCTTCGACGAGCCGCGCGCCGTGCTCGGTGCTTGCCATGTCGAGCGAGGTCCGGCCGCCGAAGCGCTGAAGCCCGCTGCGCAACCACGCCATCGCCTTGTCCGGGTCGCCGAAGGTGGCGGTCGCCTGCGCGACGATCCGCGCGAGACGGATCGCCTTGTCGGACTCTTCGGGAGACAGGCGCTCATGCGCCTGGCGACGATGACTCAATGTGCGACGCGGGATGATGAACGCGAGTTCGTCGGATTTCAATCCACGCTCCGAGAGTCGATCAATCACCGCGACGTCGACACGCGCGCTCGCCAGCTCGGCGAGATCGGCTCCGGAGCGAACGCGAATCGCGAGCAACTGCTCCAGGATCGTAAATTCGGCCTGGCGCGGGTGGGCAATGCCCGATGGATGGAACGCGATTGTGCTCATGGGTGTGCTCCGGCAATTTGCCCAATCATTATAGGCGTTTTGCCGGAGGCTGGGGGCGGATGTAGCCGGGAGGGAAGGTTGTGCCGTTCGTTGACTACCGGCGCTGTCGCTGTATTTGTGGCCGGAACCGGCCGGGGAGTGGCGGTCGAATTGTTCAGTATATAAAGTGACGCGGAACGTCATACGGTTGTCACGTGACAAATTTTCCGATGGGTACGTCGGTGCGTGCGGGGCTGGCACGTCCGCAGGTCGGGGCGCAGCGAAGGTTCGCCGGTCATTCGCTGTCGAAATCCGGCCGTCGGTTGGGTCTTTACTGCGACCATGTCGTCGGATTCGTTCACGCAACCAAGTTGAAGGGCCGGCGATTTTCACTTTGAGCAGACAGATGCTCATCGGGCCGATGACGGATTTCCCATAAGCGTCCAGAAAACGTCCCCGCTCGAAGACAGCGTGTTCGCATGCTCGCGGCGCATTGATATATACGGGATCGCCGCGACTACACGCCTGAAGCGGACTTGATCGAGCCTTCACGTGAATGATCTGCTGGGCGCAATGGCGCATCCGAACGATCTGGCAGATCCATGAAGGTGCAACGGTGGACGTGAGCCGCAAGGCGCAAGGTAACGACCACCAAGTTTCGCTCTACAGTTAGCTTTCCTACAAAAAATTTCCGGCGTCCGTCCGATGCCGCATCGCCATCAATTTAGTACAAACGACTTCGCCCCTAACAAGCGGCATCTCCCGCCGACCGTTTACTCAGTTGCAACAATTATTCGCCGGAACGCGTATTTCCGTCCGGTATCTCGCTCGCTACGATGCAATCACACCGCTCGACACAACCAGCGAAGCGCGAAATCTACGAAAAACGGAGGTCACCATGAAGTCCTTTATCTACGCAGTTGCCGCTGCTACCGCGCTGTCCGCATCCGCTGCCGCGCTCGCGCAGTCGAATTCGTCCGGCCAGCTGACGCGCGAGCAAGTCCGCGCTGAACTGATCCAGCTCGAACAGGCCGGATACAAGCCCGAACTCTCAGACGCCCACTACCCGAACGCGCTGCAAGCTGCCCAGGCCCGTATGACGAACAACGACACAACGGGTTACGGTGCTCAGGCCGGTGCCGGTGTGCGTGCCGGCCGGGTCGTTGCCATCAAGCAGGACGCTCGCGAGTCGATCTACTTCGGTGAATAAGCGCGACGCGTCGAGCCTGCGCGCCACCCCGCCGCCGTTCATCGGGGCGGGTATTGCATTCCCGCGGCTCCTATTTGCATGCAACGCGACGCACGGACCGGCCGTCTTCGTGTCACGCAGCGTGCCTCCTTTTGCGCATAGAATGGCCGCGTGGTCGGTGCCGGCCGAAGCGAATGCAACCGAACCGCGAGTCTCAGGACACTCTGCACTCGCTGGCCGCCCGATGCCGCATTCATCGCATTTCTCGCAAAGGAGCGGTTTCATGTCTCAAGCATCCGGATCCATGATCACCTTTCGCCGCCCGGACGGCCAGGAACTGCAGGGCTATCTGGCTACGCCGGAAAAGACCGACGGCGCGCCCGCGGTCGTCGTCATCCAGGAATGGTGGGGCCTGAATGACCAGATCCGCGGCGTCGCCGACCGGCTCGCCCGGGCCGGGTACTTCGCGCTCGTTCCCGACCTGTACCGCGGGAAATCGACGGTCGAGGCGGAGGAGGCGCACCACCTGATGAGCGCGCTCGACTTCGGCGACGCAGCGTCGCAGGACATTCCCGGCGCGGTGCAGTACCTGAAGACGCGCGCCGCGCGCATCGCCGTCACCGGCTTCTGCATGGGCGGCGCACTGACCCTGCTCGCGCTGCAGAACGCCGACGTGGCGGCCGGCGTCGCATGGTACGGCCTACCCCCGCTCGACTACATCGACGCATCGAAGATCAAGGTGCCCGTGATGGGCCACTGGGCGACGCAGGATGCGTTCTTTACGATCGATCAGGTGGACGCGCTGGAAAAGAAGCTGACGGACGCGAACGTCGGCATCGAATTCCATCGCTATCTCGCGCACCATGCGTTTGCAAACGAGACGGCGGTCGGTCCGGGCCGCATCGGCGGTACGCAATACGATCCGGCATGGTCGCAGATCGCATGGGACCGGACGCTCACGTTCCTCGGCCGCACGCTCTGGAGCAAGTGATCCGCTGACCGGCGTTGCTGCTGCTGCGCTTGAAAACGAAACGCCACGGATCGACTCCGTGGCGTTGTCCGTTTACAGGAGTGCATGCGGGACCGCGGGCGCGCCGTTTCGCATTACCCACCACCACCTCATCGGTACGCTGGCCGAAATCGCAACGCTCGACGCTACGCGTCGATGCCGGCAGAGCGTCTTATACGATGGCTGCTCTAATGGCGGGCATCAACTTCGCAGAACACATCGCGAACGACGCCACTTCCTGACCGTTGCAACTGTCGCGCACCAAGCACGCCACGTCAGCGCCGAATATCGCTCACGACACGCAGGTCCCGCGCAGCGCCGCCTCGTCGGCAGCCAGCATCTCGGGCACGCATTCCCGCAGGAACTCGACGAACGTCCGGATCTTCGCGTCGAGGTACTGCCGCGACGGATACAGCGTGTAGACCGTCAGCTTCTGCAGCCGGTATTCGGGCAGCACGCGAACCAGCGCGCCGCTGCGCAGTGCCGGCACCGCGGTCGACATCGGCAGCGAGCCGATGCCGAGACCGGCGCGCAGCGCCGCGCCGAGCGCATCGGCAACATTCACCTGAAAATCGGGCAACGGAAGCTCGAAGGTCTCCCGGCCGTCAGGGCCGTCGAGATGCCAGCGGTCGCGCGGAAACACCGGCGTGACGATCTGCAGGCAGGCATGCGCTTCGAGGTCCTTGATCGTCTGCGGCGTACCGTGTGCGCGCAGGTACGCGGGCGACGCGCACAGCACGCTGTGCACGGTGCCGAGCCGCTGCGACACGAGCCCGGAATCGGGCAGCTCCGTCGTGCTCAATTGCAGCGACACGTCGTAGCCTTCGTCGATGATGTCGGGCACATGCTGCGACAGCGTCAGCTCGACCGCCACCGATGGATAGCGCTCGCGGTAGCGCACGACTGCAGGCACCACGTACGCCTGGCCGAAGCTCGTCGTCGCGTGCACGTGCAGCCGGCCCGACGGCTTGGCCTGCGCGTCCGCCGCTTCCGCCTCGGCCTCGTCGATGTAGGCGAGCACCCGCTGGCAGCGATCCAGGTAGCGCTGCCCCGCATCGGTGAGCGCGATGCGGCGCGTGCTGCGATTGAGGAGGCGCGTGCGCAGATGCGTTTCCAGTTGCGCAACCGAACGCGACGCGTAGGCGGTCGTGATGTCCAGGCGCTGGGCCGCGCTCGTGAAGCTGCCTTCCTCCGCGACGCGGACAAAAATGCGCATCATCTGTAACGTATCCATCGGCCTGTCTCCGGGATTGAAATCGCGTCGCAGCAGCGCCCTCTCCGGCACGGCACGGGCTGGCGCGAATCGTGCGGAACAGTACCGCAGCGGTGCAGACGTGTCCAGCTTGCAGCAGGCGCGCTCGGGGAACGCGGTTCGCGCGCGGCAGCCAACGCCGACGACCAACCGTGCCGGCTGCGCAAGCAGGCGGGCGCGCGGCGCGGCGCGGCCCTCACTTTACGTACGCCGTGCAGCGTCGCACTCAGGCGCGTTCGAAGTCGAACGGATTGCTCAGCACGATGGTGTCGTCGCGCTCCGGTCCGGTCGTGATCAGCGAAACCGGCACGCCCGCGACCGCCTCGACCCGCTCGATGAAAGCCTGCGCGGCACGCGGTAATGCCGCACGCTCACGTACGCCTTTCACCGTGCCGTCCCAGCCGGCGAATTCCTCGTAGATGGGCCGCACGCGCAACTGCGCATCGAGGCTCGTGGGCAAGTGAGCGATGCGGGCGCCGTCGAGTTCGTAGCCGACGCACAGCGCGATCGACTCGAACCCGTCCAGCACGTCGAGCTTGGTCAGCGCCAGCGAATCGATGCCGGACACCTTGACGGCCTGGCGCAGCTGGACGGCGTCGAGCCATCCGCAGCGGCGCGGCCGGCCGGTATTGACGCCGAATTCCCGCCCGCGGGTGCGCAATCGCTCGCCGGTCGCGTTGTCGAGTTCGGTGAGGAACGGGCCGCCCCCGACCCGTGTCGCATAGGCCTTGGTCACGCCCAGCACATGGCCGAGCTTCGATGCGCCGAGACCGGTGCCGGCGGCCGCCGCCGACGCGACCGTGCCCGACGAGGTCACGAACGGATACGTGCCCCAGTCGATGTCCAGCATCACGGCTTGCGAGCCTTCGAACAGGATGCGCTCGCCGCGCGCGTGAGCGTCGTTGAGGTCGGCCCACACCGGCCGCACGAACGGCAGCACCTTGGGCGCGAGGTCAACGAGCATCGGCAGCATCGCGTCGCGCGAGCTTGGCGCGAGCCCAAGACCGCGAAACCACGCGTTGTGGTGGTCGACCAGTACGTCGAGTTTGTCGGCGAGCCGGTCCGGTTCCGCGAGATCGGCGACGCGCAGTGCGCGGCGGCCGACCTTGTCTTCATAGGCGGGGCCGATCCCGCGCAGCGTCGTGCCGATCGGTTCGCGGCGCAACTGCTCCTGTGCACAATCGACGGCCCGGTGAATCGGCAGGACCAGCGTGGCATTCTCGGCGATCGACAGGTTGTCCGGCGTCACCGCGACCCCGAGCTCCGCCATGCGCGCGATCTCGGCGAGCAGCGCTTGCGGGTCGAGCGCGACGCCGTTGCCGATCACGCCCGGCTTGCCGCGTACCAGCCCGCTCGGCAACAGCGCAAGCTTGTAGGTCTCCCCGTCGACGACCAACGTATGTCCCGCGTTGTGGCCGCCGTTGTACCGCGCGACGATGTCGGCCTGCCCCGCGAGCCAGTCCACCAGACGCCCCTTGCCCTCGTCGCCCCACTGCGCGCCCACCACCACGACATTCGGCATGGCCGATCCTCCATGTGATAAATCCAGACATATACGCCGGCCATCGGCCGCTTGAACGCAATAGTGGCGTAGTCCCGCTTGCGCGATCAAACGATTAAAGCTAATAATTCGCGTGAGGAAATCTCACAGATCTGGATAAATGGCCCGGCGACTCCCACCGTTGAATTCATTGCGCGCATTCGAAGCCGCCGCCCGACTCGGCAGCTTCACGCTGGCCGCCGACGAGCTGTGCGTCACGCATGGCGCGATCAGCCGGCATGTCCAGCAGCTGGAGGCGTGGCTCGGCCGGCCTCTATTCGTCCGGCACAATCGGCGCGTCGAGCTCACGGATGCGGGGCGCGCGTATCTCGCTGAAGTGGGCGCCGCGTTGGACCGGATCGCGCTCGCGACTGCGCAGCAATTCGGCGCGGGGCAGCAGCGCGTACTACGCGTCAGCGCGCCGGCGACCTTCTCGCTGCGCTGGCTGGTGCCGAGGCTGTCGTCGTTCCAGGTCGCCCATCCGCACATCGAGGTGCGGCTTTCGACGTCGAACGAGCCGATCGAGAAGTTGCGGGACAAGGTCGATCTGATCGTCCGAGGCGGCCCGCAGGCGATCGACGGTTACGTCGCCGAGGAATTCCTCTCCGAAGTCCGGCTGCCGGTGTGCGCGCCGAAACTGCTCGACGGCCGCCAACTGCGCACACCGGCGGACCTTGCCGGCTTCACGCTGCTGCATTCGGCGACCTATCCGGGCATGTGGCCCGAGTGGCTCGCGGCGGCGGGCCATGCAGATCTGGTTCCGCGGCATTCGCTCACGCTCGAGCACTTCTACCTGACGCTACAGGGCGCGCTCGACGGGCTCGGCGTCGCGATGGGCCCGATCGCGCTCGTCGCGGACGATATCGCCGAAGGGCGTTTGGTGCAGCCATTCAGCGAGCCGGCGCTGCCGGCGTGGCGCTACTTCACTTACGTGTCGACCGCGCGTGCGAAGGATGAATCCGTGCGCGCATTCACGGGTTGGCTGAAGTCGGTGGGAAACGCGCAGCTGATCATGTCAGATGCACTGACTAAGTGAACCGTCTGGGAATAGGCGAATGGCGGTGTTGGCCGAAACGTACCCTGACGATCATTGCACCTCAATCACCAAGGACAACGAATCAATTCAGCTGTAGACGAACGCATATGATGACTGGATGACGCGCATTCATTTGTGCATGCGCGAGCGACAAACCCCGGTTCGAGCAGGGTTTGTCGCCAGATCACGCTTATTGGCTTGCGCCAGCCGCCTCGGCTGCTTTCTTCTGCGCGTCCTGCAAGTTCTGCGGATAATTCGGATCATTGGCTGAAGGCTTGTATCCCGCGTCTTCGAGTTTCTTCAGCTCAGCTGTGTTTTTCGCGCGTGCCGCCTTGCGTTCGGCCTTGCGTTTTGCCCGGGCAGCCTTGCGCGCCTCGTGCTTCGCGGCCTTGGCATCCGACGCGGTGGATGCGGCCGGTGCGCTGGCATCGGTCTGCGCGAATACCGGCGCGGTCGAGCCGAGGAGGAAAGCAGCCGCCGAAGCAGCCAGTGCGAGCTTTTTGATCTGGATTCGCATCACTGAACTCTCTTTTGTGATTGGTCACGGAGTGAAGTACATCGAGATACCGCCCCTGCCCCTGGTCGTCTTCATATTTCGAACAGGGCCCGAACATCATAACCGGGTTGCGGAAAAGGTGGCGCTATCGTCGCGACATTCGTCGGGATGTCGAGGAGACGCCACAATCGTGGTTGCCGTCAGCGTGTGTCGGCGATCTTAGGCTTCAACGTCGGGACGAGCGTGTAGCCGGCCCGATGCGTTTCCGCCATACGATGCGCTTCAAGTTCCGATGCTCCGTTTTGGTGCTTCGCTAATGGCCACCTTGGGAATAGCGTCACACGCACAGCAAGATGTGGGGGGCCGCTCGAGTGTCGCTTTGTCACTGACGTTGATGGCTGTGGGAGCGGACTCTCCGCCGCGCCGTCAGTCTGTGTCGTTCCGTTTTATATCCATTCATTTGCCCCATAAACGACCACGGTGCGTCCGGGATGGGTACGCGGCGCGGCGTCTGACGCTCCCATACGCGGTGGACGATTGGTCACCCAACGCCAGGGTATCCGGTGACCTGTCTGTGCGCTTCGTCGGGATGCGTCACGTCTCGGGGCCGCTGCGGCGTCGAGGTCGACGGCACAGTTTGAAGGTTCGATCGGCATCTCGCCCGCATGTCCTGGCGGTGGTCGCGCTTTTAATAGCCGCGGCCCAGTGCTGGGTCAGCGCAACCTGGCGCGTTGTTCACAGCCATTATGGTCTGGGGGATCCCACAGATGCCGCCTTCCACGATTCCACCGCCGTTCAGCTGCGGTACCGAAAAAGGTGCACGGACGACGCGCCCGGTCGAGCTCTGCAGTAACGCGCGGCGGGTCTCGATGGTGCCGTTGATCGCCGCCATGCGGTCCGGCGAACGTCACTGTGCCGGCCAGTCCAAAGGTAGAAAGTTGTGAGGCTGCGTGAGGCAAGCATCACAGGAGGCGCTTCCATAGTGGGCCGGTAGGGGTGCCGAAAACGCGGGACAGCGCGGCTATGACTCCGGGCGACTTTTTCAGGAAAGGGGCACGTCTGACGCACAACCCACTACGCAAGTCTCGATTCGGGCGATTTTCCTCCACAGCCGCGTCAAAAGTGATGCGCGCCGTGGGAAGGCTCAGCTGCTCGGCACCCCCAATACTCGGCAAAGCGCTCGGCATCGTCAGCCCTTATACGATCCCATAGGGGGGAACCTTTGGCCGTGAAGCCGCTATTCCGTCCCATAAGTTGCTACGTTTCCATCGCTGTGAGTGTGTACTCACCCCTTTGGAAACCCGCGTCAGGCGTGGCCTCGCAGTAGAACGAGGCGGCAACCGGTCATTGTCGCGGGCAACGCGAGAACATTTCATGCGGTTCCTTGCCGGAGAGCGCCTATTGGTAGCGGTTTATGGGGGTTGGTTTTTCTCACAGGCACGCGTGTGTTTACATCTTTAGAAAGCAACGTTTACTTCTTTAACTACTTTTAGCCGGCTCACAGCCTTATTCCGTAAGGGTTTGGTGGGTGTTCGGTACCCATTTATGGGAGGGAAGGTAGAAGGGTTTGGGGTCTCAGGTCTGTGGATTTGGGGAATTGGGTACCGTGCTGTGGGAAGTTTGGGTTGTGGATATGGGGCATGCGTAGCCTGTTATGGGATTTCTACGCAGAGGTCCCTCAGGTAGCAGTCTATGGGGACGCTCTTTGGTTGCCGGTTATGGGAGCTAGTTGCTGGGACCGCTGAGACGGGAGAGCAAGGTCGTTTTCTCTAAGGTAGCCATTTATAGGGCGACGTTAAGGTAGCCGGTTATGGGGCGTGCTACTGGTGTCACCGACGATTTCCCTGGAATCTTAAACAAGGCTGTGCCCGCCCACCGGCTCGATAGCCACCATGGGTAACCTCCTATGGGGGCATTCGAAGGTAGCCGTTTATGGGTCGATCTTCGCACAGAATTTGCGCTGCCTTCGAAAAGCGCGACGGTGGCCGGTCTTGATAGGTAGCCTTCCATGGGGTTCGGCAAAGGTAGCGTTTTATGGGACGTAACGGACCAGTGCTGCAAGGCACCACGATTTGGGTCCGCGGGTAGCTTTCTGCAGGCCTGTTTCCCATGAACGGGTACCTTTGAACTGGGCAAGACCCGTGCCGGATTCGCTTGATCTGGCGCATAGGTAGCTGGTTTTGGGATGCGTTGCGGCGAAAGGTATATGGATATGGGGCGGATTTAGCGTGGCAAAACAGGATGATTATCTTTATAAAACAATGCATTGTGAGAAATACTGAAAGCGTTACTAGAGGATCGCCAGTTGCTCGATTACGCGAAAAGGTATAAATTGCGCCCTCAACAAGGTCACCTTATCCGGACACCACGATGCCGCGAAAGCCCGCAAGCAAAGGCTCCGACAAACAGGTCTCGCTGTTCCAGACGCCCGAGCCTCCCGACTTGCTGCGCAAGGCGGTTCAAGCGATTCACATCGCACCCAAGTCGGGAAAGATCGGTCTGCAGCAGCGCAAGATGTTCAGTTCGCTGATCAAGAACGCGCTTCGGCAGGAAGCGTTCGAGCCGGGCCGCACGAGCTTTTCGATCTCGATTGCCGCGCTCTCGCACGAAAGCGGACTGAACAGCAACAACACGAAGTACGTGAAGGACACGGTGAACTCGCTCATCAGCACCGTCGTCAACTGGGACTATCTGGCCGGGGACCGCTCGACCGTCTGGAAGGCGTCGGGCCTGCTGGCCGGCGCGGAACTCGAGCAATCGGTGCTGAAGTACAGCTTCTCGGACCAGATTCGCAGCGAACTGCTCAATCCGGAGATCTATGCGCTCATCGATATGCGGATCGCGCGCGAGTTCCGGCGCTCGCATTCGCTCGCGCTGTGGGAAAACACGGTGCGCTACGAAGGAATCGGCATAACCGCGAAGATCCCGTTGCCGAAATTCCGCGACCTCATCCTGGGGCAGGACAAGGCGTCGCAGTCGTACAAGGAATACAAGCTGTTCAAGAGCAAGGTCCTGGTGCCGTGCATTCAGGAGGTCAACGAAGTATCGGACCACACGCTCGAGCTGATCGAGCACAAGTCCGGACGCAGTGTGGAGGCGGTCCAGTTCAAGGTGACGCGCAAGCAGAGCGCGGATACCGTGGAGGACGGCGACGTCAAGAACGAAGCGCTCGTCGAGGAAGTTGCCAAATTCGGCGTCCCGCGCTCGGAGGCTCGTCGGCTGATTTCCCAGTACGGCGTGCAACGCATCAAGGCCGCGATTGCCTACACGCTCAATCGGACTACGAAAAAGAACGCGGCGCCGATCGATAATGTCGGCGCGTATTTCCGCAAGGCGTTGACGCACGGCTACACGTTGTCGGACGGCCAGGCGACGGAGACGGCGACGCCGGCGAAAGAGACGGCGCAGAGCAAGCAGGAGCAGATCCGCGACAAGTATCTCGCGGCCAAGATCGATGAGGCGGGCGCGTACTTCCGCGAGCTGGAAATCGATGACCAGACCAAGCTTATCGAGCGCTACAACGAGACGGTGACCGGTTCGAAGGATCTGACGTTGTCACCGAAGAAGAAGGCGAGCAAGCTTGCGCAAACCAGCTTCTTCAGATGGCTGGCGCTGGATACCTGGGGCGAACCGACTTCGGACGACCTGCTCGAGTTTCTGCTGAAGAGCAGCCTCGCGACGAATTGAGCGCAGCCTCGCTGCTTGCCAGACGACGCGTGCCGGACTTCAGCCGGCGACGCGTCGCGATGCAGATGCGTGGTCGTGGTTCTTAGTGCTTACTTCTGAGCCGCGACGGCCAATTCGGCCACGTATGCGTCGATCACGGCTTTGAGCTGATCGGCCAGGGCTT
This sequence comes from Burkholderia ubonensis, assembly GCF_001718695.1. NCBI lineage: Bacteria > Pseudomonadati > Pseudomonadota > Betaproteobacteria > Burkholderiales > Burkholderiaceae > Burkholderia > Burkholderia ubonensis. The sequence goes on from NZ_CP013421.1 coordinate 919,939, forward strand.
CCTGGTGCGACGTATCGACTCCTTTCAGCTGTAGGTCGAGTCGCCCGTCGGGGTAGGTCTTCAACTGGCCTACCGCGCGCGACTCGAGTGCGAAATCGTGACGAACGCTGTAGCGCGTGCGTCCCGTCTTCTTGTTGCCGTCGCCTTGCGTACGCAGGAAGTTTTCCAGATCGCGCACCGACTTTTTGCGCTCCATGACGGCGGTGAGCAGACGGTCGGCGGTCGGTTCGCCCAGCCGCTCGAAGATCAGCTTCAGGAAATAGGCGGCCTGCAGGCCGACCACATCGTTTGCGGCGGCCATCCGCTCGAGAAGCGTGGTCGACAGGGCATTGAGCGACAGCGTCTTGCTGATGGTCGCCTTGTCCTTGCCGATCTTTTCCGCCAGCGTGTTCTGGTCGGGGAACACCTTCTCGTCGAGGAGGCGCTTCCATGCGACTGCATCGTCGAAGATCGTCTGGCGCTCGTGATCGTGGTTCGCGCGATAGGCGATCGTGTAGAGCTGCTCGGGCGTGTGATCCGAGCGGAAGGTGGCGTTGATGGTTTCGTCGCCGTTGATGCTCGTGGCGCGCAGCCGGCGCTGCCCGTCGATCACGACCAGCTTGCCGGGGAACTCCGGCAGCCGGGTCACCTTGATCGGCTCGATCTGCCCTTCCCGCTTCAACGTCAGCGCGAGCTCGTGCAGGCTCGATTCCGAATAGAACACCCGCGGATTGAACGGGTTTGGAATGCAGTCCTTCACGGCAACCTTTTGCGGCGCGCCAAGATCCTCAGCATTGGCGGGCAGCGTCATGGCCGCTTTGACCGCAGGCGCCGCGACAGCGGTCAGCGGCGCGACGGACGGTTCGGGCAGCCGCGTCTCCAGTGCCGCGTTTTCCTGCGCAAGGCCGCGCAGAAGACCGGCTGCGAGATGGAGATTGCCCGTTGCCTTCTTTTCTTTCGATGTGTCTTTAGCCATGAGCGGTTCCGGTAGCGCGCGTCGACGCGATGTATTGGGCCATTTCGGTGACCAGTTTCTCGATCTCCGCACGGGCCTCCTTGAGGCCTTTCAGGTACCGATTGTGATGGTGGATGGTGGTGCCGAGCGCGAAGGTCTGTCGGTAGACCTCGCGTTGGGCGATCTGGCTGTCCAGCAGATGCTCCCCTATTTCTTCTGCCCTTAGAATTTTTAAAATTTCTTCACGCATTTTAGTTTTTCCATTGACACTATTGAGCATCAGTGCGGAAGAAAGACTAGGGTTACGTACCGCTCGCATGGATTCGATCATGCGAATCATGGCGACAGTGCTGTACAGATCCGCGGGCGACGGCGACAGCGGCACGAGGCAGAAGTCGGCGACTTCGAGCACCGATGCGATGCGCGGATCCTCGAGGTTGCCGGGGCAGTCGACAACAATCACGTCGAAGTGTGCGTCCTGCTTCTTGATCTCTCCACCGATTCCTCGACCGGCCGGGGCGAGTGAAAGAACGGTCATCGGGAGTGTGTTCTCGCCGCTTGTGACCCATCTGACGGATGTGCCCTGGGGATCGGCGTCGATGAGCGCAACCTTGTTTCCACCCGCCTCGAAGGCGGCGGCGATGTTGACGGAGATGGTCGTCTTTCCAGTACCACCCTTTTGATTGCTGACGGCGATCTTGAAAGCCATTAAATTCCTCCAAGGAGTTTTGCGCAATATATGCAAATACTTTTGGAAAGTCCAGAGAAACGGCTTATTTCGCGGCGCGAGCCATCCTTAGTTGTCACGTGACAAGTCGGCTGGATAGCTACCGTAGCTGATCTTCGAGCGGCACGGACGGAATGATTTTAAATCGGGCTGTGATTGCCGAAGTGACAAATCGCTTTTCTATGCACTCATTGATTCTCGGGCGCCGGTATTTCGTGTTGGATGGCGCGAACGCTCAACTGCCGAGGACGCCCAAGCACCGGTCCCTTAATGAAGGTTGTCACGTGACAACGGTGTGGGCGACCAACCATCGCGGATGTCTTTGGCACAGCGCGTTGGCGCCGTGCCTTTGCTGTGGTTCTAAAGCTTGCTGAGAGCCACGGGCGACGCTCAAATGCGGCCGGATGCGGAACGCGGTTGTCACGTGACAACGACTTGCGCCCAAGCGGTGGCTGGCGTTGATACCAAAGGAGCCGAAATACAGCGCGTTACGGCGCGCGCCGGATTTTGATTGCTTCGGGGATAAGACCGAGGGGCGACTGGGTTGTTAAGTGACAACCGCGCGTCGGTTCTTCATATGCGAGCGGGGCACGAGAAACATCGGCCGCGCGTGACGCTCGGCGACGGGCCCAACCACCTACAGCCCCGCATACCATGACAGCTGGGCGATGATCTGCCCCTAATATTGCGCCGTACGTCCTCAGCCGAAGCTGTCGGATGTTGGGTTCAGGGCGGTCTCGCGTGCCGCGCGCCAGCCAGGTGTGGAGTGGGGCAGATAGCGCCTCTCGCCGCGTCACATTAATGGGAGATTCTCGGCGACGATGTGGCAACTAGACGCGCCGGCTCACTGACCGTGAAACAATTCTCCAAAAAATGGGCGCAAGCGGAAACCCTTATCGCGCAACGGTTTGCTAGGCATTCTTCATGTTGTTTCACGGAAAGATCCGCCATTGCCGGCTTGAATTAGGGGCGCGTGCGCGACCGGGTCTGAAATTCTGCAGGGTGCCTTCAATATGACCACAATCGTTTCATTTGAAACGTAATACGTAGTTTGCAATACATTCCGATCGGGCGACGGAGCCCGTTTCCGGAGGTAGGTATTGCTTAGTTGTCACGTGACAACACAGTGCGGGCGCGCAACTGTTAGTCCGACCGGTGACGGCGGGACCTAGAGTTCGTGGTTGAAAAGGCGCCACCTCGGATCGGCGAGAGGTGGGTGCTGCCGAATCCAAATCTATGTCTCTGACACTACGGCCCGTGACGACACGATTCCCGGCAGGGTGATCGACAATCGCGTCGCTGAGCCCCGCGGACCCTTGCCGAAGCCAATTGGTTGTTTTCTCGCATGGGTCTTCAGAAGCGAGATGCGCTAACGCCTCGGGGCCCACACAAATCGACGCATCGCAGCCCCGACCCCGTGCGTCTACTTCACCGATCGCGCTGCGCACAATGGCCATCGCCACGCCTTCTTGGAAGGCGCTGCCGACGTCTGCTGAACCGCTCGCCACCACCGTTCGCCGCGATGCGGCTCATTGAGATCCACCCGTTCGCCCATCCTTGGAGTCGACAATTGAATGCCGTGGGCGACCGACAACGCGGTGACACGTTCGAACGGTTCGTGCCAGCAATGCATCGCGAGATCGAATGTGCCGTTATGAATTGGGATCAGCGTACGACCTCGCAGATCGATATGGGCCTGGATTGTCTCCTCCGGCTGCATATGCACGTATGGCCATTGCGGGTCGTACGCTCCGGTCTCGACGAATGTCACGTCGAACGGCCCGAGGCGCTCGCCGATGGTCCTGAAGCCGTCGAAGTAGCCGGTGTCGCCGCTGAAGAACACGCGCAGATCGTCGTCGACGATGACCCACGACGCCCACAGCGTGCTGTTGCCGTCGAACAGGCTGCGACCGGAGAAGTGCTGCGCGGGCGTCGCAGTCAGCGCCAGTCCGTCGATCTCCGCGCTTTGCCACCAGTCGAGCTGGCGCACCTTCGCCGCGTCGATGCCCCACTCGATCAGGCGATCGCCGACGCCGAGCGTCGTAACGAAGACACTCGTGGTGTCCGCCAGCGCGCACACCGCATCGCGATCGAGGTGATCATAGTGATCGTGGGAAAGTATCACGCCGCGCAACGGCGGTAGATCGCCGAGTTCAATCGGCGGCGCATGGAACCGCTTGGGGCCGAGGCGCCGGAACGGGGACGCACGCTCGGCGAACACGGGATCGGTCAGCCAGAACTGGCCGCGCAGCTTGAGCAGCAGCGTCGAATGACCGAGCCGGTACAGGCTCCGATCCGGAGCTGCGTCGAGTTGCTCGCGAGTAAGCGGATCGATTGGTAAAACGCCCGTCGGCACCGTGTTGCGCGGCTTGTTGAACAGCATGTTCCAGGCGATGCGAAGCGTCTTGCCAAAACTCTCCGCGGGCCTTGCCGTCGTGTTGCGGAAGCGCTCGCCATTGTGTTGTGGCGAGCCGCCGGACAAATCGCGGCCACGCCTCGCGGCTGCGATACCGAGGACCCGATGAAGAAAAACGAGCGGGGACGCCATATTTGATTTCCCGTCAATAAAAGTACACCGAGCAGTGTAGACCTGTTGGGCGAAAAGTAAACTCAACGGTATAGAATTTCTTTCATGAATACGAACACACCCTCTGAGCGCCTGACCGAAAGAAAGCGAGCGGCCATCCTTGATGCCGCGATCGAGGAATTTCTTGCGGCCGGCTACGACGCGACCAGCATGGACCGCATCGCGGCGCGCGCGGATGTCTCGAAGCGCACGGTCTACAACCATTTTCCGAGCAAGGACGCGCTGTTTGCCGCGATCCTGCATCGCTTATGGGATGCGACGTGCACCGTCGGCGTGTCCGCTTATCGCGCAGACGTGCCGCTGCGGGAGCAGTTGCTCGTATTGCTTGACCGCAAACTGCGGCTGCTGAGCGACGAAGCGTTTCTCGCACTGGCACGCGTTGCGATCGCCGCCGCCATTCATTCGCCGGAGCGCGCGCGCGACATGGTCGAGCGTTTCGGCGAGCGCGAGGAGGACGTGACGGTATGGATTCGCGCGGCTGCCGCGGCCGGTCGCCTGTCCGCTCCCGATCCGGAATTTGCTGCCCACCAACTGCATGGCATCGTGAAGGCGTTCGCGTTCTGGCCGCAGGTGACAATGGGACAGCCGCCGCTCGAAGTTCCGCAGCAGCAAAAGGTCGCGCAAGCGGCCGCGGACATGTTTCTCACGTACTACGGCCGTCCGGCCGACGCGGATTCGTTGGCGCCGGCGCGGGGCTAATCCGGTATCCAATGCAGCAGTCACGCGCCGCAATTGGACAACGCGCAGATGCGGGCCCACGCGCACTCCGCTACCCGCCATCAGCGCGGCTGAATCTGACGCGACCGAATAGAGAGAGCGAATACAGATGAAAACGCTGCTGATCGTCTATCACACGATGACCGGAGGCACCCGGCAGATGGCCGAGGCGGCCGCGAGTGCGGCGCGCGAACAGGCCGGCGTGTCGGTCAGGCTGCAGCGCGCGGACGAGACGGGCCCGGACGACGTGCTGGCGGCCGATGCGTATCTGTTCGCGACGCCGGAGAATCTCGCCGCGATGTCAGGGTTGATGAAGGATTTCTTCGATCGCTGCTATTACGCGGCGCTCGACCGCGTGAACGGGCGCCCGTACGCGACGATGATCTGCGCCGGCAGCGACGGGCAGAACGCATTGCGCCAGATCGATCGCATCGCGACCGGCTGGCGTCTCAGGCGTGTGGTGCCGGGCTTGATCGTCTGTACCCACGCGCAAACGCCCGAGCGCATCCTGGCGCCGAAAATGATCGACCGCGAGGATCTCGAGCGCTGCGCGGAGACCGGTGCAGCGCTTGCTGCCGGGTTAGCGCTTGGCGTGTTTTGATCGATGATGTCAATGCGAACCCGTTGATACGAAGCAGTCCCATACACGACGCTTCCCAATACGCGGCTCCGTTGCTATCAATTGGAAGGATTCGCAGCCTCGATGTAATGCGGACAGGGCGCACACCGCCAGTTTCCGTTGCATTGCCGGATCCGATGTAGATGCTGCCGATCGTCGTTGGCACATGCCGTCGACCGGAGATACCTGATGCCGCCTCCCGTCGCCGCCATCGTACGAGCGCCCACATGGCATGCGATTGCATATCGATGCACACGCAACCAAGGCCACACGGCAGCGTGTGACGCGAATCACTGAACGCACCGACCGCGCGACATGCAGCATGCAAAGGATGGCACAGCCATATGTTGAATGACCCGTAACGCGACATGCGAACGCCAACGCCGCCAATGACAGCGTCCAAGTTTCGTGCGGCGGAACAACGCACGCATTACACGCATTGCGCACCGCACCCCCAAACGCGGGTAAAGCGGCGCTACGTAACGTACGGTCGTTATTCGACGAAAACGCAGCGATAATGCGCAGCACGCCGATTCGGACGCCCCGCGGCCGCGGTTCCGGCCAAATATGAACCCGTCGGCGAACCGACCGTCGCGCGTACCGGTATACTTCCACTCCTGCCTTCTCCGGCATCGTGGCCGGGTGCCTGAAACAGCGGCGATGGCGATGCGGCCCCGCAATCGCGTGCATCGGCGGCAACAAGCCGCATGCGATGCGGCATGTCGATGTGCGAGCGGCTGCACGAACCACGCCTTATATTCCTGGTGGATTGAATTTATGGGTTTTGAACAACTTGCCGCTCTGCGGGATCAACTCGCGGCGAAGGCCAAGCAGGAGCGGAATGCGAAGCAACCGGCAACGCAACCGGACGCCGGTGCAAAGCCCAAGTCGGGCAACCGGCCGGCTCGCGGGGCCAAATCGGGTGCCCCGGCCAAAGCGCCGTCCGGCGCCAAGCCCGCTTCGGCGAAACCGTCGGCGCCGGTCGATCCGGTTGTCGTCGCGATCGGCAAACTGCAGAAGCGCTTCCCGCTGGCGTTCCCGAAAAATCCGGCGCCGAAGGTACCGCTGAAGGTCGGCATCTGGGCGGATCTCGCCGGCCAGGCGCAGGCAGTGGGGCTGACCGAAGCCGAGCTGCGCGACGCAATGTCGACCTGGTGCCGCGGCAACCGTTACTGGTCCTGCCTGGTCGAGGATGCGGTGCGTGTCGATCTGCAAGGCAACGAAGCCGGTCGCGTGACGCACGACGATGCCGCGCGCGCGCGCCGCTTGAAATCGCGCCGGCCGGGCAAGGGTGGGGCGCAGGCAGCGAAGGGTGCACCGCAGCAGCCGAAAGCGCAGGCGCCTGTCGACGCGGCAGTAGCGCAGCCGGCGGCCGCAGACGCACCGACGGATGCGCCTTCGGACGCAGCATCGCAGGCCGAACAGCAGACGGCTGCGAACGAGTAACGCCCGATGTGTTGCCGCGCGAGCGCGCGGCAACATCCAGTCCGCGCTGCGTATGCAGTGCATCGTGTGACGGACCGGCGAACGCTCAAGAGCGCGTCGGTACGACCTGCACTGCCCACACCGCCATCACCTGATTTCCATCATCGCACCGGCATCGAACTGCCTGGCGGTCGACGGCGCTTGGCCCGTGGGTCATCGGTGTCCGCTTTGTCGCCGCGCCCTTTGCTGTCGACCCCAATCGACGAACTATCCCGACCGTCCGCCGCTCCGCGCGCTGCGCCGCTGCGCCGCTGCGCCGCTGCGCAGACACGCAGACACGCAGACACGCAGACACGCAGACACGCAGACACGCAGACACGCAGACACGCAGACACGCAGACACGCAGACACGCAGACACGCAGACACGCAGACACGCGACGACGCAGGCAACGCATCAAACGCGTCGAGTGGATATAAATCCGATACGAAGCCGTATACGCAATCGCAAGTTGCGACCTCACGAACAGATTCACCGCAAACAATAATAGTTCGGGCTACTGATATAGCTACACCTGGGCGCGACTCACGCCGACAGATCTCCGACGAAGAGCCGGCCGAGTAGCTCCGCACGAATCCATATCGCAGAATCGGCTTCGCCGCGCCCGATCGGCCAGCACGTCAGCGAGCCCCGATGCGCTATCACCACGCCGCGCCGCGATTGCCTTACGTCGATTGTCGCCGCGCGCCGCAACCGCCATAATGTCTCGCCCGAACCGCCGCGCCGGCACGCATCATGCGCGCGACGCAATACCACCCGCGGCCGAAAGCTCAACCGAATCGCGCTGCCCGGCGCTCGATGTAAACGCACCGCAAGACCGATTTCGCTGAAGCACCGCCCGCCGCCCGCTGGCCCGATCTCCCGGCGCACAATACCGATATCCACTCGCGACACTCAACGCCAATCCGCATCATGAACCCGAGACGTTCCGCAATTCTCGTCGCGCTCACAGCCGCCATCTTGTTCGGCGCTGCGACGCCGCTCGCCAAGGCGCTGATCGGTACGATGTCGCCGTTCATGGTCGCAGGTCTTTTCTATCTCGGCAGCGGTGTCGGCCTCGGGGTTGTAATCGGCCTGCGCGCATTGCGCGGGCACCGTCCGTCGACGGATGGCGCCGCACCGCTGCAACGTGCCGAGCTTCCCTGGCTGGCCGGTGCGATCGCGGCGGGCGGCGTCGCCGGGCCGGCGCTGCTGATGCTCGGCCTGGCGAGTACGCCGGCCGCCACGAGCGCGCTATTGCTCAATCTGGAAGGCGTGCTGACTGCGGTGATCGCGTGGGTGGTATTTCGCGAGAACGTCGACCTGCAGGTGTTCCTCGGCATGGTGGCGATCGTCGCCGGCGGCGTGCTGCTGTCGTGGAAGCCGGGTGCGGCGGGCGTGCCGACAGGCGCGCTGCTGATCGTCGGCGCCTGCCTGTGCTGGGCGATCGACAACAATCTCACGCGCAAGGTGTCGGCGAACGACGCGATGGTCATCGCATGCGTGAAGGGCGTCGTCGCGGGCCCGGTGAATATCGCCATCGCGCTCGCGACGGGCGCCGCGTTGCCGACCGTTCCGATTACGCTCGCCGCGATGCTCACCGGACTCGGCGGATATGGCATCAGTCTCGTGCTGTTCGTCGTCGCGCTGCGCGATCTCGGCACGGCGCGTACGGGCGCCTATTTCTCGGTTGCGCCGCTGTTCGGCGTCGCGCTGTCGCTGCTGATCTGGCCGGAGCCGCCGTCCGTCGCGTTCTGGATCGCCGCCGCGCTGATGGCGCTCGGCATCTGGCTGCATGTGCGCGAACGGCACGATCACGAGCATGCGCACGAACGGCTGGAGCACACGCACCGGCATCGTCACGACGCGCATCATCAGCACACGCACGACTTTCCGTACGAAGGTGACGAGCCGCATGCGCATCCGCACGTGCACTTGCCGATCACGCACAGTCACGCGCATTTTCCGGACATTCATCACCGTCATCGGCACTGACAAAGACGAGGACGTCGTCTGCCTGGACGGCAAGGTAACCGTTTATGGGGCGTCGTTCCTCGTTCCCCTGCGGTATCAATGCTGATTATTCGGTGCGAGCGCGGCACTTACCGCGCGCTCGCCCATGCCGGCGCTAACGCGTGGCGGCCACGCCGACGACGTCGCGGCGGATGTCTTCAAAACATCGATCTTGTTGCTATGCCCGCAAGCTGATTTGCGCAGCCAACGCATACGGGTGTCGCCAAGGGTGTCGCCAACTGCTCCGGGTCGTTACGGCGCTCAGCTGCGTGAACGGCCAATCACGCGACGCCGACGATCACGCTCGATGCCTTGAAGATCGCGGTGGCGGCCTTGCCGCTGGCGAGCCCGAGACGCTCGACGCTGTCGTTGGTCACGATCGCGACGATCTGCGCGCCGCCCGGCGCGGCGATCGCCACTTCCGAATTGACCGCGCCCTTCGTGACGGACGACACCGTGCCTGCGATGCAGTTGCGGGCCGATACCTTGCTGCTGTCGACGTCGACCATCACGACGACCGACGACGCCTTGACCAGCGCGAAGGCGTTCGTCCCCGCCGCGAGGCCCAGCGACGCGACGCTGCCGTGCGTGATGACGGCGACGATGTCGAGCCCGTCCTGCGTGCGCAGCGTGATTTCGTCGTTGACTGCGCCGGCCTTGACGACGTCGATCCGGCCGGGGAATTGGTTACGGGCGCTGGTTCGCATGAGGACTCTCCGGGAAGTGAGCCGCGCGACGCGCGGCGAGCGAAGGACGAAAACCGCAGACGAGTTTATCGGGAATGCGGGTGCGGCGCGATGTCGGCGCGGTCTTCTCCGCAACGGCGATTGCGCGTGAACGCAACCGCGACCGAGGGGCGGTAGTAGACGCGACACGCTCGTCGCGCTTTGTCGCCACACGGAAACTTACCGACCCATTGCCGATGCCGCCGACTTAGCCGCCGCCGATGCTGGTGCCGAACCCGCCGCCACGCCCGCCACCACCTCCCCATCGCCCTCCCACCCCCCGCCGAGCGCGAGGAACAACCTGACCTGATCCGCCGCAACCTGCCCCTCAGCCGCCGCGACCTGCGCGCGCACGCTCGTCAACGTGCGCGTCGCATCCAGATCCGAAATGAACGACTCGCGCCCGGCCGTATAGAGCCGGTGCGTTTCGTCGGCGGAACTTCGCGCCGATTCGTAGGCCGTGCGCAGCGCATCGGTGCGCTGCACGTCGGCCGCATAGGTCGCGAGGCTCGACTGCGTTTCGCGCAGCGCGTTCAGCACGACGCCGTCGAAGTGCGCGAGCGCGCCGCCGGTCGCCGCTTCGGCTTCGTGCACGCGCGCACGCTGGCCGTTGATCGGGAACGCCCAGCTGATCAGCGGCCCGAACGACCAGCGGTTGGTGGTCGACGAGAACAGATCGGCGGCGACGCCGACCGAACCCGCGGATAACCCGATGCTCACCGACGGATACAACGCGGCGGTCGCCACGCCGATGCGGGCCGTGGCCGCCGCGAGCTGGCGCTCGGCTTCGCGAACGTCGGGACGGCGGCGCAGCAGCGCGGCGCCGTCGCCGATCGGGATCGGTTGGCGCAGCTGCGGCAGCCGCTCGCATTCGGCGACGGCCTTCGGCAGATCTGCGGGCGCTCGCGCGAGCAAGGCGGCGAGCTGGTATTGAGCGATCTTGCGCCGGCCTTCGAAGCGCGGGATGTCGGCCGACAGCGTGCGTACCTGCGTGACGCCGCGCGTCACGTCGGTCTGATTGCCGCGTCCCGCGTCGCGCAGCCGCTGCGACAGCTTCACACGCTGCTGCTGCAGCGCGAGCGACTGCTTCGCGATCGCGAGTTCGTCGCCGGCGGAGCACGACTCGACGTACGCCCGCACCACATCCGCGACGACGGTGATGCGCGCGAGGTCGGCCGCCGCCTGCACCGCGTCGCTGTCCGCGTGCGCGGCCTCGACGCCACGCCGCAGCTTGCCGAACAGATCGAGCTCGTACGACACGTTGATGCCGACCGCGCCTTCGTTGACGACCGGCAGCTTGTTCTCGAGCAGATACTGTTCGGCCGATTCCTGCGCGCGTTGCACGCCGGCTTCGGCGTGGCCCGAGAAGCCGCCCTGTTCGTTGGCGACCTCCAGCGCCGCGCGCGAGCGCGCGAGGTTCGCTGCGGCGACGCGCAGGTCGGTGTTCGATTTCAGCGCGCTCTGCACCAGCGCATTCAGCACCGGATCGTCGTACAGCTGCCACCAGTTGCCGGGCACCGCATCGCGCGAGACGAGCGCGCCGTCCGCATCGTCGAGCGCATGGTTCGCGAGCGGCGCATTCACGTATGCGTGCTGCGGCAGCGTGTAATCGGGGCCGACCGACTTGCACGCGCCGAGTGCGAGCGCGAGCGGCGCGAGCGCCGCCGCGAGGCGCAGCCCATGCCGCTTCATTGCGATGCTCCAGTCGCGCTGGCCGCGGCGGGCGCCGATGCCGGCCGCGTCTTGTCGTCAGGGCGCGCGTCATGCGAGCGCACCGCGACGGTCGCGGTGCGGCCGGCGATCATCCGGAAATCGTCCGGCACCTCGTCGAGCACGACGCGCACCGGCACGCGCTGCGCGAGCCGCACCCAGCTGAATGCCGGGTTCACGTTCGGCAGCAGGTTCGCGCCCTGCGTGCGGTCGCGATCCTCGATCGCGGCGACGATGCTCTGCACGTGGCCGCGCAGCGGATGCGGTTCGCCCATCACGACGATGTCGACCGGCTCGCCGATATGGATGCCGCGCAGCTTGGTTTCCTCGAAATAGCCGTCCACGCGGAACGAGTTTCGATCGACGACCGACAGCACCGCACGGCCGGCCGCCACGTATTCGCCGGTGCGCGGCGCGCGGTCGTTCAGATAGCCGTCGACCGGGCTCACGATCGTGGTGCGCTGGAGATTCAGTTTCGCGGTGTCGAGCGACACCTGCGCATCGGCGACGGCGGCTTCGCCCTGCTCGACGCGCGTGCGGCTTTCCTCGACCTGTTCGCTCGCCACCAGATTGCCGAGTTGCAGGTTGCGCGCATATTCGCGCTTCGCCTGGGCGAGCGTCGCGCGGCGCTGCGCGAGGGTCGCTTCGGCGAGGCGTTGCGCGAGCGTGTAGCGCGCCTGATCGATCACGAACAGCACCTGGCCGCGCTTGACCTCCTGGTTGTCGGCGACCTGCACCGACGTGATGAGGCCGGCCACGTCCGGCGCGACCTGGATCACGTCGGCGCGCACGTGCCCGTCGCGGGTCCACGGCGAGAACATGTAGTAATTGATGATGCGCCACAACACGAGGGCGGCCACGACGACGACGATCAGCGTGAGCAGGATCTGTCCTGCCGAGTACCAGGTTTTTTTCACGATTAGCTAGCCACGAGATGGTGAGACACGACCACGACGGCGGCAAGCACGAACACGTAGATGCCGAGATCGAAGATCGAACGGTGCCAGACGAGGCGGTAGAAGCCGACGCGCTCGAGCAGCGCGCGCACGACGATGTTGATCAGATACGCGATCAGCATCAGCACGAGGGGAGCCGGCACGAATACGCCGAAGATGTCGATTTCGCCGATCATGGTCGCGCTCGGAAGGACGGGTGGGAAAGCCGGATCATGCGCGTGCTCCGTCCGCCGTGGCCTGCGGCGGCTGCGCGGCCGCGGCCGGGTACAGCGACAGCCGCAGCCCGACGAGCGCGTGCAGCGTATTGCGCAAGCGCCGGTGCGCGGCGCGCGACGTCGGTGCCGCAGGCGTCGCGCCGGCCTCCGCCGCGCCGGCCGACGCGGCGTGCGGCCGGGTGCGGCCCGCCACGCGCCGCAGCGCATCGTCGATCGACGCGAGCAGCGCGGGCGGCGCCGGCTGCCGTGCGTTGGCGGCCGCGCAGTGCGCGTAGTGATCGGTGACGCCGGCCAGCACGCGGTCGATCGCATCGGGCACGTCGCCCGACAGTCTGCGGCGCGCGCGGCGCAGGTCGAGCGCGTTCAGCGCGATGCGCAGGTCGCGGAAGCTCTCGATCGACGGATGACGATGATCGTCCGACGCGCCGAGCCGCGGCAGCAATTGCGTGACGCGATCGAGCATCCGCGACGCATGGTTGCGCTGGTCGTCGAGCGGCTGCGTCGACGCGGAGCGCGCGACGTCCTCCCAGCCCGAGCGCAGCAGCCGTCGCACGGCGAGTTCGGCGCCGAACGGCCGCGTCGCGCGCGTCCACAGATACGCGAACAGCAACCCGGCGACACCGGCGAGGTTGCTGTTCAGGAACACGAAGAAGTCGGCGTCGTACGCGCTTTGGATGCTGATGAAGGTCGCCGTGTTGACGGCGACGAGCATCGTCACCATGTTGAACTGCGGGCGCGGCAGCAGCGTGCCGATCAGGATGAACGGGCCGGCGAACATCAGCACGAGCATCGCGAAGTCGTGCACGTGCGGCAGCACGGCGAACAGGTACAGGCCCGCGAACACGACGCTCGCGGCGGTCGCGAGGAAGAACTTGAACACGAGCGGTGCGGGCTCGTCGAGCGCGGCGAAGAAGCTGCATGCGACGGCGGCCAGCGTGACCGCGCCGGCGCCGTCGTGCCAGCCCGACGCGATCCACAGCCAGCACGCGAACACGATCGCGCCGGCCACGGTGAGCGTCGAGAACAGCATCATCCCGCGATCGAAGAAACGCTCGGTGCCGCCGAGCCGCCAGTGCCTGAAACGCGGCTGCCAGATGCCCGACTCGTTCGCGATCAGCGCGCGCAGCGAGCGGCAGTCCTGCCAGATGTCGATGACCTGACGCAGCCGCCACAGCGCATTCGACAGCAGCGCGCCGTCCCAGCTCGCGAGTGCGCTGTCGGGCGGCTGCAGCGACGCGATGCGCGCGCGCAGGTCGTCCGCGGCCGGATCGTGCGCCATCTCGCCGCCGGTGTCGGCCTTCACGGCCGGCAGCGGCGCATCGAACCACTTCGCGGCGTCGGCGAGCAGCGCGTCGAGCCCGGGCGGCCGCACTTTCAGTTCGCGCATCAGCGCGACGAGCGGGTCGGCCAGCGACGACATCAGCGGCAGGAACAGCTGCATCCGGCCCGCGAGCGCCTGCGCGCGCTCGAGCACGCGCGGATGCGCGTGGTCGTAGCTCAGCTGGCTCAGCAGAAACTCGAGGCCGGTGATGGTGGCGGCGAGGCGCTGGCGGCACGCGGACAGCGCCTTGCCCGCGAGATGCCCGGACAACGTCTCGCGCCCGTAGAACGCGGCATCCTTGAACCATGCATCGGTGCGTTCGATCAGCGTCGGCGCGAGCCGGTTCGGGAACACGGTGCTGCCGACCACGCTCGCGCACACGATGCCGAGGACGATCTCCTCGGTGCGGGCGATCGCGACGTCGAAGATCGTCGACGGATCGGCCACCGTCGGCAGCGCGATGAGCGGCATCGTGTAACCGGCCAGCATGAACACGTAGCTGCGCGCGGTGCGGTCCGAGATCGCGAGGTAGAGCAGCGTGCCGCACCACGTCGCGACGATGATGCTGAACAGGATCGGCGTCTCGACGAATGGCGGCACGAACAGGATCGCGGCGGCTGCGCCGAGCGCGGTGCCGAGCGCGCGATACAGCGCCTTGGAACGCGTCGCGCCGACGAACGGATTCGACACGATGTAGACGCTCGCCATCGCCCAGTGCGGGCGCGGCAGCTGGAAGAACAGGCCGAGATAAAGCGCCAGCATCGACGCCGCGAACGTCTTGGTCGAGAACAGCCAGTCGCGAACGCTTGGATAGGTCATGACGCGGAACTGGCGGATTGCGGCGCGCCCGGTGCCGGGTTCGGCACGTCGGCGGCGTTGAACGCATTCAGCACGCGCAGCGTCGCCTCGAGGTCGGCGCGCGACACGCCCTTGAGCACCTGCGCGCGCAGCACGCGCAGGTCTTCTTCCATCTTCGCGGTGACCGAGCGGCCGGCGGCCGTCAGCGAGATCGTTTTCGCGCGACGATCGTACGGGTCCTCGTCGCGGCGCGCGAGACCGGCCGCGCACAGCTGGTCGAGCAGCCGCACGAGCGACGGCCCCTCGATGCCGACGTGTTCGGCCAGCGTGCCCTGGCGCACACCTTCGCCCAGGCGCCCGGCGATCAGCAGCGGCGTGGCGCAGGCCTCGGACACGTTGTACGCGGTCAGCACCGCGTCGCTGGTGCGGCGCCACTTGCGCGCGCTGAGCACCAGCAGGCTGCTGACGGCGAGGCGGAGATCGGGCAGATTCGTCATGCACGAGATGATAGGGGCAAAGTAATTCGATAGCAAACTACCGTTTTTGTCATGCGGATGTCTTGCAGCTTCTGTGCATCGGCCGCGCAACGGCTGTCCAAAGCCGCGGTGCGCCGACCGACGAAGCTGCGGTTCACGAGCCGGTGACAAGCGGGTGGTGCGGTGCCGCATCGCCCGACCGATCGATTGGTCGTACCGTTGGTGTCGACGTGCGCCATGGCGGTGCAGGACACCGGGCACGCACCATGCGCGATGTCACGCGCGGCACGCGACACCCGCATCACACCGCACGCAATTGCACTAGGACAATATTTTGAGGGTGTCTTTCTGAGCGACCATGCGCAGGCAACGACGGAGACATCGAGATGGGACGGACCGAGGTATCTGCGCGCTGGCACGAAGCGATCGGCGCGCTGCGCGGCATCGAGTCGAAATACAAGCGGCTCGTGAAGGCGATCGCCGCCGACATCGACAGCGGCGCGCTCGCCGCGGGCGCGCGGCTCGCGCCGCAGCGCGACGTCGCAGCAAGCCTCGGCGTCAGCGTGCAGACGGTCACGAACGCCTACAAGGAACTTGAAAGGCAAGGGCTGATCCGCTGCGAAGTCGGCCGCGGCAGCTTCGTCGCCGCGCGCGTCACCGAATCGATGTCGAACTACATCCTCGACACGGCCGAACGCGAGCTGGTCGACTTCTCGATTGCTCGGATCGTCCATACGCCCGAGCACGACGCCGCGTGGCGCGCCGTCTGCGCGGCGCTGGCCGATGCCGGCGACCAGCCGTGGATCCGCTCGTTCCGCCCGATTGCCGGCCTCGACGCGCATCGCGAGGCCGGCGCCGCGTGGCTGGCGTCGCTGAACCTCGCGGTCGACCGCGAATCGCTGCTGATCACCAACGGGACGGCGCACGGCATCTTCCTCGCGCTCGCCTCGATCGTCGGGCCCGGCGACACCGTGCTGTGCGAGAGCCTGACCGACCACGGCGTGATCGGCTCCGCGAACGTGCTCGGGTTTACGCTGAAAGGACTCGAGATCGACGAGCACGGCATTCGCCCCGAGCATTTCGAGGAGATGTGCGACGGCGAACGCATCAGCGCGCTGGTCTGCACGCCGACGCTGAACAATCCGACGGTGTCGGTAATGCCCGACTCGCGCCGCAAGTCGATCGCACGCATCGCGTCGCGCTACGGCGTCTACGTGATCGAGGACGACGTGTACGGGCCGTTGCCGGCGAGAACGGCCACGCCGATCGCGAGCCTCATACCGGAGCTCGGCTTCTACTGCACCAGCATGACGAAATCGGTGCTGACGGGGCTGCGCACCGGTTATCTCGCGATGCCGCGGCGGCTCGCGCTGCGCGTGGAGAGCGTGTTGCGCGTGAGCAGCTGGATGGCGACCTCGCCGATCGCGGAGATCGCGACCCGCTGGATCGTCGACGGCACCGCCCGGCGGCTCGTTGAACTGCAGCGGCAACGGCTCGCGCTGCGCCAGGAGATGGTGAAGGCCGCGCTCGGCCCGTACATCCTCGGCGCGCATCCGAACGCGTTGTCCGCGTGGCTGCGCGTGCCCGACTACTGGCAGGCCGACCGGCTCGTCCGTGAGCTGCGCACGCGCAAGATCGCGGTGACGTCGCCCGACCCGTTCGTGGTCGGCGGCGCCGAGCGGCCGAACGCGGTGCGCGTGTGCATCGGCGCGGAGACCACCGACGCCGCGTGCAACGCGGCGCTCGAGACCATCGCGCGCGTGTTCGAACAGTATCCGCACGTGCACGACTTCCACTGAAGCGACGGCCGCTCCCGACGCCCGTCACCTGATACCTGATACCTGATACCCGATACGCGCCGCACAATGTATCAGGACATTCGAAAGCGCCATTTGGAACATTAGACTGGATCGCACCATATCGATGAGGCGTGCGTTCCATGTCCTTCCTGTCGCTGTCCGACGTCTATCGCGCACGCCGACGCATTGCCGGGCATGCGTGCGTCACGCCGCTCGTCGGCTCGGCCGCGCTGTCGGCGCGGCTCGGCGTGCCGGTCCATCTGAAGCTCGAGACGCTGCAGCCGACCGGCAGCTTCAAGCTGCGCGGGGCGACCAATGCGCTCGCCGAGCTGGCCGCGCAGCACGTGACGCGCGTCGTCACTGCGTCGACCGGCAATCATGGCCGTGCGGTCGCGCATGCGGCGCGTGCGTTCGGTATCGAGGTGACAGTGTGCATGTCGTCGCTGGTGCCGGCGAACAAGGTCGACGCGGTGGCCGCGCTCGGCGCGCGGATCGTGATCGCCGGCGACAGCCAGGACGACGCGCAAGCCGCCGCGCGGCAGCTCGTGCGCGATGAAGGCTACGTGTACGTGCCGCCGTTCGACGACCCGCGCATCGTCGCCGGGCAGGCGACGATCGGCGTCGAGATCCTCGAAGCGTTGCCGGATGCGGGCACGCTCGTCGTGCCGCTGTCGGGCGGCGGACTGTTCAGCGGCGTCGCGTTCGCGGCGAAGGCGATCCGCCCGTCGCTCGCGGTGATCGGCGTGTCGATGGCGCGCGGCGCGGCGATGCACGCGAGCATCGCGGCCGGTCATCCGGTCGACGTCGACGAACGGCCGACGCTCGCCGATTCGCTCGGCGGCGGCATCGGCCTCCACAACCGCTACACGTTCGAGATGACGCGCGCGCTGATCGACGAGATCGTCCTGCTCGACGAACCGGCGATCGCGCGCGGCATCGCGCATGCATATCGCGAAGAGCGGCTGGTCGTCGAAGGCGCCGGCGCCGTCGGCATCGCCGCGCTGCTCGACGAGCGGATCGCGCGTCGCGATTGCGACGGCCCGATCGTCGTCGTCGTCAGCGGCGCGAACATCGACATGGGCGTGCATCGCCGTATCGTCTCGGAGCACTGACATGATTCCTCCCGTCACGCTGCTCGATCGCGCGCAACTGCGCACGCTGGTGCCGCTCGACGTCGCCGCGATCGACCAGATCGAAGCCGCGTTCGCGTCGCTTGCGACCGAAGCGGTCGCGATGCCGCCGATCCTCAATCTGGCGTTACCCGAGCGCCACGGCGAAGTCGACGTGAAGACCGCCTATCTGCCGCGCTTCGACAGCTTCGCGATCAAGGTCAGCCCCGGCTTCTTCGACAACCCGTCGCTCGGGCTGCCGAGCCTGAACGGGTTGATGCTCGTGCTGTCCGCGCGCACCGGCCTGACCGAAGCCGTGTTGCTCGACAACGGCTACCTGACGGCCGTGCGCACCGCGGCGGCCGGCGCCGTCGCCGCACGGCGGCTCGCGCGCGCCGATGCGCGCCGCGCGGCCATCGTCGGCGCGGGCGAGCAGGCGCGGCTGCAGCTCGACGCGCTGATGCTCGTGCGCGACATCACGCACGTGACGGTCTGGGCGCGCGATGCCGAGCGCGCGGTGCGATTCGCGGACGACGCACGCGCCGCGCACGGGATCGACGCGACGGTCGCGCGCTCGGTGCATGCCGCGCTCGCCGACGCGGACATCGCGGTCACCACGACGCCCAGCCGCGAGCCGCTCGTGCATGCCGCCGATCTCCATGCGGGGCTGCACGTGACGGCGATGGGCTCCGACGCGCACTACAAGACCGAGCTTGCGCCGTCGGTGTTCGGCGCGGCGCGCTACTTCTGCGACCGGCTGCAGCAGACGCGCGTCGCCGGCGAGCTCGCGCATGCGATCGCCGCGGGCGCGGTCGCGGCCGATGCGGTGTTTCCCGAACTCGGCGAGGTGATCGCTGGGCGGCGCGAGGGCCGCACGCAGCGCGACGACATCACGATCTGCGACCTGACCGGAACGGGCGCGCAGGACACCGCCATTGCCGTACTGGCGCTGCAACGCGCGCGCGCGGCGCGGGCGGGCACGATTTTCCACAACGACCTCACGACTTGAGAGGAGACAGATGTCCGCAGTCATCGACACCTACGAAGCCGCGCCGCGGCTTGCGTTCGAGCGCAGCGAATATGCGGCGCGCATCGCGAAGACGCGCACGGCGATGCAGCGGGCCGGCATCGACCTGCTGATCGTCACCGATCCGACCAACATGGCCTGGCTCACCGGCTATGACGGCTGGTCGTTCTACGTGCACCAGTGCGTGCTGCTGCCGATGGAAGGCGAGCCCGTCTGGTACGGCCGCGCGCAGGACGCGAACGGTGCGAAGCGCACCGCGTTCATGACGCACGAGAACATCGTCGGCTACCCCGACCACTACGTGCAGTCGCAGGACCGTCACCCGATGGACTACCTGGCGAGCGTGGTGATCGCCGCGCGCGGCTGGAGCACGCTGCGCATCGGCGTCGAGCTCGACAACTACTACTTCAGCGCGGCGGCCCATGCGTCACTGCAGAAGCATCTGCCCACCGCGCGCTGGGTCGATGCGACCGCGCTCGTGAACTGGCAGCGCGCGGTGAAATCGCCGCGCGAGATCGAGTACATGCGCATCGCCGCACGCATCGTCGAACGCGTGCATGCGCACATCGTCGACACCATCGAGCCCGGCATGAAGAAGAGCGACCTGGTTGCGCAGATCTACGCGACCGGGATCGCCGGCGCCGACGGCCACGGCGGCGACTATCCGGCCATCGTGCCGCTGCTGCCGACCGGCGCCGACGCGGCGGCCCCGCACCTGACCTGGGACGACTCGAGGTTCGCGCGCGGCGCCGGCACGTTCTTCGAGATCGCCGGCTGCTATCGCCGCTATCACTGCCCGCTGTCGCGCACAGTCTATCTCGGCAAGCCGCCCGCGCATTTCATCGAAGGCGAGCGCGCGGTGATCGAAGGCATCGAGGCCGGCCTGGCCGCCGCGAAGCCCGGCAACGTGTGCGAGGACATCGCGAACGCGTTCTTCGCGGTGCTGCGCCGTGCGGGCATCGAGAAGGACAGCCGCTGCGGCTATCCGATCGGCGCGAGCTATCCGCCGGACTGGGGCGAGCGCACGATGAGCCTGCGCCCCGGCGATCGCACGGTGCTCGAACCCGGCATGACGTTCCACTTCATGCCGGGACTGTGGCTCGACGACTGGGGGCTCGAGATCACCGAAAGCATCCTGATCACCGACACCGGCGTCGAGACGTTCTGCCGTACGCCGCGCAAGCTGTTCGTGAAGGAGTAGAGCGATGCGCGCCTCTCCGATCACGCCGACCGTCGATTTCGATGCGGACGGCGTACAGCATGGCTTTCTGAAACTACCTTACTCGCGCGACGATTCCGCGTGGGGCGCGATCATGATTCCGATCGCCGTCGTGAAACGCGGCGACGGGCCGACGGTGCTGCTCACCGGCGGCAATCACGGCGACGAATACGAAGGACCGGTCGCGCTGTCGAAGCTCGCCGGCTCGCTGAAGGCGGCCGACGTGACCGGACGCGTGATCGTCGTGCCGTTCATGAACTACCCGGCGTTTCGCGCGGGCCGCCGCACGTCGCCGATCGACGCGGGCAATCTGAATCGCAGTTTCCCCGGTCGGCCCGATGGCACCGTCACCGAGAAGATCGCCGATTACTTCCAGCGTCACCTGTTGCCGCTCGCCACCCACGTGCTCGACATCCACGCGGGCGGCCGCACGCTCGACTTCGTGCCGTTCGCGGCGATGCACGTGCTGGAGAACCGCGAGCAGGAGGCCCGCTGCGAACGCGCGATGCGCGCGTTCGGCGCGCCGTATTCGATGCGCATGCTCGAACTCGACAGCGTCGGGCTGTTCGACACGGCCGCTGAGGCGGCCGGCAAGGTGTTCGTGTCGACCGAGCTGGGCGGCGGCGGCACGTCGACGGCCGCGAGCGTCGCGATCGCCGAGCGCGGTGTACGCGGCTTTCTCGAACATGCCGGCGTGCTCGCGAAGCGCGACGATGCAAGCGCGGCGGTGCGCGCCGCCCCCCGCACGACCACGCTGCTCGACATGCCCGACGGCTCCTGCTTCACGACTAGCGAGCATCGCGGGCTGCTCGAGATGTGCCGCGATCTCGGCAGCGAGGTCGAAGCGGGCGACGTGCTCGCGCGCGTGCACGACATCGACCGCACGGGCGTCGCGCCGGTCGAATATGTCGCGCGGCGGCGCGGGCTGCTCGCGGCCCGGCATTTCCCTGGGCTCGTGCAGGCCGGCGACACGATCGCGGTGGTCGCCGACATCGTCGAGCGAAACGTCCCGGTGGGCGTGTAGGAGCGCGCGCGACGTGATCAAGCTCGACCGATACGACCTGGCGATCCTGCGCATTCTCGAACGCGACGGCCGCATCACGAAATCGCGGCTCGCCGAAGCGGTGAACCTGTCGATCTCGCCCGCATGGGAGCGTGTACGCAAGCTCGAGGAAAGCGGCGTGATACGCGGCTATCGCGCGGACGTCGACTGGGTCGGCACGTTCTCGGGCAGCCGCATCGTCGTTGAGGTGACGCTGTCGCGTCACACCGCGCCCGACATGCGGCGCTTCGAGGCGCGCGTGAGCGCCGCGCCCGAAGTCGCGCAGTGCTATGCGACCGGCGGCGGCGTCGACTACGTACTGCACGTGGTCGCACGCGACATCGATCACTACCAGCGCTTCATCGATGCATTGCTGATGGATGACCTCGGCATCGAGCGCTACTTCACGTACATCGTGACGAAGGTCGTCAAGTGCGACGCGGGCGGCGCGCCGGACTGGCATTGAAACTTCGCGCGGACCGAGCTCAATACGGAAAAAACCGCAAGAACGGCGCGCCGAAACCGAATATTTCGCATCCGTCGGCACGACAGAATGAAGCTCGTGACCCACCCAACGAGGAGACGCAGCATGCTGCCCGGACACCCGGTCCTGTTCAAGTCGATGTGCTATGTCGACGGTCGCTGGATCCACAGCGACAGTGCCGCGACGCGCGCCGTCGTGAATCCCGCCGATCAGTCGGTGATCGGTCACGTGCCGATGCTCGAGCGCGCGCAGATCGTAGGTGCGGTCGACGCCGCGCAGCGCGCGTTCGGCACGTGGCGCTGGACGCCGCAGGCCGCACGCAGCGCGGCGCTGCTGCGCTGGCACGCGCTGATCCTGCGGCATCTCGACGATCTCGCCGCGCTGCTGTCGCTCGAGCAGGGCAAGCCGCTCGCCGAAGCGCGCGGCGAGATCCGCTACGCGGCGAGCTTCGTCGAATGGTTCGCGAACGAGGCGAAACGCGCCGCGGGCCGCACCATCCCGACACATATCGACGGCGCACACCTCGGCACCGTGATGGAGCCGGTCGGCGTCGCCGCGTTGATCACGCCGTGGAATTTCCCCGCGGCGATGATCACGCGCAAGGCGGCCGCCGCGCTCGCGGTCGGTTGCACGGTAATCGTGAAGCCCGCGCACGAGACGCCGTTCTCGGCGCTCGCGCTCGCGCAGCTCGCCGACGAGGCCGGCTTCCCGGCCGGCGTGTTCAACGTCGTGCTCGGCGAGCCGCAAATGGCGATGGAGGCGCTCGTCGGCGATGCGCGCGTGCGCGCGGTGAGCTTCACCGGCTCGACGCGGGTCGGCCGGCTCGTCACCGAGACGGCGGCGAAAGCCGGCATTCGCAAGATCGCGCTCGAACTGGGCGGCAATGCGCCGTTCATCGTGACCGACGATGCCGATCTCGACGACGCGGTGCGGATCGCCGTCGGCGCGAAGTTCCAGACGTCCGGACAGGATTGCTGCGCGGCGAACCGGATCTTCGTCGCGCGTGCGCTGTACGACGCGTTCGTCGGCCGCTACGCGAGCGCCGTGCGCGCGTTGAAAACAGGACCCGCGTTCGAGCCCGGCGTCGACGTCGGGCCGCTGATGCATCAGGCGGCGTTCGACGCGACCGTCGCGCGCGTCGACGACGCACGCGCACGCGGCGCGCGCATCGTCGCGGGCGGCCGGCCGCATGCGTTGGGCGGCTGGTTCTACGAGCCGACGGTGATCGCGGACGCCGCGCCGGGCATGCGCGTGTACGACGAGGAAAACTTCGCGCCGATCTCGGCCGTGTGCGCGTTCGACACGCTCGACGAAGTCGTCGCGCGCGCGAACGACACCGAGTACGGGCTGGCCGCCTACGTATGCGCGACGCGCATCGACACGATCTTCCGGCTCGTGCGGCGGCTCGACTTCGCGATGGTGTCGGTCAACGGCGTGAAGTTCACCGGCGCGCCGATTCCGTTCGGCGGGATGAAGGCGTCGGGCCTCGGCCGCGAAGGCGGCGTCGAGGGCTTCGAACCGTTCACCGAAACCAAGTACTTCTGCTTCGGCAATCTCGGCCTGCCCGTCGCGGCGACGGCCTGACATCCATACGACCCAATTCAAGGAGCACATCATGAAGCAATCGATCGACGCACTGCTGCGCGCGGACCGCGCCCATTTCATGCATCCGTCGACGCACGCGTACGACCACGAAAGCGGCGCGCTGCCGGGCAGGATCGTGCGCGGCGCGCACGGCATTCACATCGAGGACCACGAGGGCCGGCGCTATATCGACGCCTTCGCCGGGCTCTACTGCGTGAACATCGGCTACGGCCGCACCGAAGTGGCCGATGCGATGCACGAGCAGGCGAAGCAGCTCGCGTATTACCACACGTATGTCGGTCACGCGTCGGACGCGATCATCGAGCTGTCGTCGCGCATCATCGAATGGGCGCCGGTGGGGATGAAGAAGGTCTACTACGGGATGTCGGGCTCCGACGCGAACGAGACGCAGGTGAAGCTCGTCTGGTACTACAACAACGTGCTCGGCCGCCCGAACAAGAAGAAGATCATCTCGCGCGAGCGCGGCTATCACGGCTCGGGGATCGTGACGGGCAGCCTCACCGGGCTGCCGAGCTTCCATCAGCATTTCGATCTGCCGATCGACCGCGTGAAGCACACGGTATGTCCGCACTGGTATCGCAACGCGCCGGTGGGGATGAGCGAAGCGCAGTTCGTCGCGTACTGCGTCGACGAGCTCGAGAAGCTGATCGCGCGTGAAGGCGCCGACACGATCGCCGCGTTCATCGCGGAGCCGGTGATGGGCACCGGCGGCATCATCGCGCCGCCGGCCGGCTACTGGCCCGCGATCCAGGCCGTGCTGCGCCAGCACGACATCCTGTTGATCAGCGATGAAGTCGTGTGCGGGTTCGGCCGCCTCGGTTCGAAGATGGGCGCGCAGCATTTCGGCATCGAGCCGGACCTGATCACCGTCGCGAAGGGACTGACCAGCGCCTATGCGCCGCTGTCGGGCGTGATCGTCGGCGACAAGGTGTGGGACGTGATCGCCCGCGGCTCGCAGGCGCACGGGCCGATGGGGCACGGCTGGACGTATTCGGGCCACCCGGTGTGCGCGGCCGCCGCGCTGGCGAACCTCGCGATTCTCGAGCGCGAGAATCTGGTCGGCAACGCCGCCGAGGTTGGGGCGTATTTCGGCGCGAAGCTGCGTGACGCGTTCGGTGCGCATCCGCTCGTCGGCGAAGTGCGCAGCGTCGGGATGCTGGCCGCGCTCGAGTTCATGGCCGACCGCGACGCGCGCACGCCGTTCGATCCGGCGCTGAAGATCGGCGCGCAGGTGTCGGCTGCCGCGCTGCGGCGCGGCGTGATCGCACGCGCGATGCCGCATGGCGACATTCTCGGGTTCGCGCCGCCGCTCGTGATGACGCGCGCGGAAGCCGACGAGATCGTCGGTATCGTGAAAGAAGCCGTGGACGAAGTCGCGGAGCGCAATCTGGCCGCCGTGTCGTGAGTTCGCAGCGGCCCTGGCCCTGATACGCGCGGCTGCTGCGCGCGAGACGACGCCGTCGCACGGGAGTGCGACGGCGTCGTTGCTTTTGGGTTCAGCCGGAGCGGGCTGCCGCTGTCCGCGTGTGTTCGCCAACCGACCCCATCACACGATTCGCATGCTATCCGAAATTTTCCTTAAGCAAACGTGTGCGCGGCCGTAAACAACGAATAACAACAATCTGACATTGCTCCGAGGGCCAAAATGAGAGAGATGAAAGTATCCAGCCGCCTGATGCTGGGTTTCGGGCTGCTGACGATCCTGCTGGTGACCGTAGCCGCGACCGCGTTTTACGGCATGTGGCAATTGCACGGCCAGCTGGACACCATCGCGCGCGTGAACAACACCGAAGCGAAGCTCGCCAACCGGCTTCGCGCGACGATCCAGGATCGCGCGATCGCCGTCCGGAATCTGGCGCTGCTCACCGATCAGCAGGAGATGGCGCAGGAAGCCGAGCGCATCAAGAAGCAGGACGACATCTACGCGGATGCGTATCAGAAGCTCGCGCGCATGTTCGCCGACGAACCGGCGACCACCGAGCGCGAGCGGACGCTGGTGGCCGCGCTCAAGCAGGACGAGGCGGCGGCCCAGCCGGCGCTGCGCAAGGCGGCCCAGCTCGGCCTGAGCAACGACCCGGCGGCGGCCACCAAGGAGCTGATGGAGAACGCGAGGCCGCCGCAGCGTGTGTGGCTGGCGCGGGCGACGGAGCTCGCCAATTTCGAGGACGAGATGAACGAGCAGGCGAAGCAGGATGCGGCCGCGACGTACGCGAGCGTGCGTGCGCTGGTCGCGGCGATCGTCGGCGGTTCGCTGCTCGTCGCCGTCGCGACGACGATCGTCATCGCGCGCAGTATTCTGCGTCAGCTCGGCGGCGAGCCGTCCGTCGCGCAACACGCGGCGGCGCAGATCGCCGACGGCAACCTGATGATCGACCTGCCGGTCGCGCACGGCGATTCATCGAGCCTGATGTCGTCGCTCGACGCGATGCGCGCGCGGCTCACGACGATCGTGCAGGGCATCAAGGTGTCCGCGGAGTCGATCTCGCTCGCCGCCGCGGAGGTCGCGCAGGGCAACGTCGATCTGTCGCAGCGCACCGAGGAGCAGGCCGCCTCGCTGGAGGAAACGGCGGCGAGCATGGAGCAGCTCACGTCGACCGTCCGGCAAAACACCGAGAACGCGCGCCAGGGCAGCACGCTGGCGGCCGCGGCCTCGCAGACGGCCGCGTCCGGCGGCACCGTCGTGAAGCAGGTGGTCGGCACGATGGAAGACATCGCGTCCAGCTCGCAGAAGGTCGCCGAGATCATCTCCGTCATCGAAGGGATCGCGTTCCAGACCAATATCCTGGCGCTCAACGCGGCCGTCGAAGCGGCGCGCGCGGGCGAGCAGGGGCGCGGCTTCGCGGTGGTCGCCGGCGAGGTGCGCACGCTGGCGCAACGCAGCGCGGTCGCGGCCAAGGAGATCAAGGAGCTGATCGAGACATCGGTGACGCACGTCGCCGCCGGCTCGGCGCTGGTGTCGAACGCCGGAACGACGATGGACGAGATCGTCCGCTCGGTCAGACGCGTGACCGACATCATGGGCGAGATCGCGTCCGCATCGAGCGAGCAAAGCACGGGGATCGAGCAGGTCAACGTCGCCGTCACGCAGATGGACGAGGTGACGCAGCAGAACGCCGCTTTGGTCGAGCAGGCGACGGCTGCGGCGCAGTCGATGGCCGATCAGGCGGACAGCCTGAAGGCGGCGGTGGCGATATTCAAGGTCGAGTCGAGGTCGCAGCCGGCGGCGGCGCCGGTCGCGGCGGCTGCGCGCACGCCGGCACGCGGCGCGAAGCGCCCTGTTCGCGAAACCGGCAAGGTCGGCAACGCACCGGCGCGAGTCGCGGGCGCGGATTGGGCGACGTTCTGAGTCGATCTGCAGCGCTGCGCATGAGGCGGGTGGCGCGCCTTCGGTGAGTCGTCGGTCATGAGGCCGTTGCGGCACGCCGTTCGTGAGGCCGTTGCGGCGCCTACGGAGCCGCACGCGAAAGCGCCGGCGCCTCGGAGCCTGTCCAAGCAACCGGTGTCGACGGCCACGCATGCGCGATCGAAACGGACGGCCGCGCGATCATGCGCGCGCGGCGACGACATCGCCGATTCCGCCACAGCTGAAACGCAGATCGCCCGCCGTCCGGTGCCGGGCGGCGGGCGATTCGACGGTTACCGTTTATGGGAGGCGCGGCGTGCTCGGTCGCGCGTCAACGCGCTTGCCCCGGCACCGCGTCGCCGCGCAGCGAGCAGCCGCGCGTCTCGATCACCGCCGACAGCGCGACGAGCCCGACTGCGCACGCGGCCATCATGTAGTAGGCGGGGATCATCGTGTTGCCGGTCTTGCCGATCAGCCAGTCGTTGACGATCGGCGCGGTGCCGCCGAACAGCGACGTCGACACGTTGTACGCGATCGCCATGCCCGCATAGCGCACGTGGGTCGGAAACATCGCCGGGAACATCGCGGAAATGGTCGCGAGCTGCGGCACGTACAGCAGGCCGAGCACCGCGAAACCGACGAATGCGCCGAGCACGCCGTGCGTCATCAGCGCGAACATCGGCACGGCCGCGACGAACAACCCGACGAGCGAGATCCACCACATCGTCTTGCGGCCGACGCGATCCGACAGCCAGCCGGCGAACGGCAGCAGCACCATCATCGCGAGCATGCCGAGCAGCGGAATCAACAGCGACAGGTTTTCGCTGACGCCGAGTTCCTTGTGCATGTAGGTTGGCATGTACGCGAGCAGCACGTAGTTGACGACGTTCAGCGCGACGACGAGCCCGCCGAGCAGCAGCAGCGGCCTCGCATAGCGGACCAGCAGCCGGCCGAGCGGCAGCGCGGCGGCCGCGGCGCTCTGCTCGCGCCGCTGCGCCTGTTCTTCGAGTTCGCGGAACACCGGCGTTTCCTCGAGGCGCGAGCGCAGGTAGAAGCCGATCAGCCCGAGCGGCGCCGCGACGAGGAACGGCAGGCGCCAGCCCCAGGCGTGCATCGCGGTGTCGCCGAGCAGCAGCGCGAAGCCGAGCATCAGTAGCGCGCCGAGCGAAAACCCGGCGAGCGTCGCGAACTCGAGGAAGCTGCCGCACAGGCCGCGTCGCGCGTCGGGCGCGTATTCGGCGATGAAGGTCGCCGCGCCGCCGTATTCGCCGCCGGTCGAGAAGCCCTGCACCATGCGCAGCACGATCAGGGCGGCCGGCGCGAGCCAGCCGGCGCTCGCGTAGGTCGGCAGCACGCCGACCAGCAGCGTGGCGCCCGACATCGTCAGGACGGTCAGCGCGAGCACGCGCTTGCGGCCGAGGCGGTCGCCGAGCGGGCCCCAGAACAGGCCGCCGAGCGGACGGATCAGGAACGAGATCGCGAACGTGCCGAGCGCGAACAGCGTCGCGCTGGCCGTGCTGCCCGGAAACAGCGCGGCCGAAATGTACGCGAGCCCGTACGCGTAAATGCCGTAGTCGAACCATTCGGTCGCATTGCCGAGGGCCGCGGCCGCGATCGCGACGCGCGGCAGACAGTGCGGCTCGTCGCCGCGGGAAGCCGCGTCGTCCGCAACGGAAGCGGCCGCGGAAACGGAAGTCATCGATGGCACGTATCGCATGAGGGATCCTCGCTATCAGCATGCGCCCGGACGGGCGCCGACGAGGATCAAAGTAATCCCGCCAATTAGCGACGCCGGATGTCATAGGACGATGTGAGGATCGGGGTTTTCCCCGGGGAGGGGAGCTGGGGTGGGGTGGTGATGCGAGGCCCCCCGCGGCGCAGAGCGGCACCGCATGGCAAGGCATGGCCCGAAGCGGCACAACAATGCACAGCACGGCACGACATACCACGCGTCGCGCGCGCTTGCTGCGGCCCCCGTTTGCCACATCCGCTTCACCCCCGCGACCCGGGCGACATGGCGGCCGATTCCAGCGACGCACCACGCGAGCGCGCCGGCCGACGACAACGATGCCGAACCGAGTGCGCCACGCCGCGCCCAGCCTTACCACGCACGCGACGGCCGCAAACGCCCGCCTACCGCACGTGCGGCAGCAACGCGCGCAGCCAGTACGTGACGGCCACGGCGCCGCCATCCGGCGTACCGAGCGCGCGCGCGCCGAGATAGCTTGCCCGTCCCGCGCGCGGCGGCATGTCGGCCGTTTGCCGCGCGCCGTGTTCGGCGGCCTGCACGGCGGCCGCCCATGCGCTCGCGACGTCGTGGTCGTGATCGAGCGCACGGTCGAACGCGTCGACGGCCGGCACGAGCGCATCGAGCATCGTCCGGTCGCCGGCGCGCGCACCGCCGAGTTCGCTGATCGCGTCGGCTGCGCCGCGCAGCGCGGCCGCCCAGTCGCGCGCGGACGGCGCGATGGGGTCCGACGCGTCGGCAAGGCGGCGCGACGCACGCAGCAGCGCGGTCGCATAGAACGGCCCCGAACTGCCCGCGATCGCGCGACGCAACGTGGCGCCCAGCGCCGCGAGTGCGCCGGCCGGCGTGCCGTACGCGGCGTCCGGCACCTCGAGAATCGCCTGCGCGGCCCGATGCATGCTCGCGCCGAGATC
This sequence comes from Burkholderia ubonensis, assembly GCF_001718695.1. NCBI lineage: Bacteria > Pseudomonadati > Pseudomonadota > Betaproteobacteria > Burkholderiales > Burkholderiaceae > Burkholderia > Burkholderia ubonensis. Next base: position 949,489 of record NZ_CP013421.1, read on the forward strand.
GCCGTCGCCGGCCGCCGCGTCGAGTTCCGTCAGCGTCGCTTCGTTGTCGATCAGCGTGCGCGCGACTGCGTGCAGCGCCGGCTGCAGGCGCGCGGCCCATGCGCTCGCGGCCGCATCGAGCGGCTGGGGCGGCGGCTCGTTGGCGACCGGCGCGTCGATCCGTACATGCGGGTTCACTGCGCCGCCGCCCGGCCACGCGCGCGCCTGCGTCGGCGCGTCGAGCAGCGCCGCACGCTCGTCGTTCAGCCGCAGCACGGAAATCGAGCAGCCGGGCATGTCGAGCGCCGACAGGAACGTGCCGGCCCATGCGCGTTCGACGGCGATGCCGCGCCGGCTCAGGTTGTCGTACGCGGCGCGCAGCACGATCGCCAGCTCCATGTCGGGCGTGGCGCCGAGACCGTTGACGAGCAGTGCGACCCGTTCGCCGCCGTCGAGGGCGAGATCGCCGACGATGCTCGACAGCAGCGTGTCGACCAGCGCGTCGGCCGGCAGCGGCGCAGTGCGCTCGACGCCTTTTTCGCCATGGATGCCGAGGCCGAGCTCGATTTCGTGGTCGGCGAGGCTGAAGCCCGACTTGTCGGCGCCCGGAATCGTGCAGCCGTCGAGCGCGACGCCCATCGTGCCGAGATCGGCCGCGGCCTCGCGCGCGATCGCGGCGACGCGGGCGAGCGGCAGCCCGCGTGCGGCGGCGGCGCCGGCGAGCTTGTGGATCAGGACGGTGCCCGCGATCCCGCGCCGCTGCCCGCGCTCGACGCGCTCGCGCAGCGATACGTCGTCGGCGACGATGACCGTCTCGACCGGAATGCCCTCCGCGCGTGCGAGCTCGGCGGCGAGCCCGAAATTGAGCCGGTCGCCCGTGTAGTTCTTGACGACGAGCAGCGCGCCGTTCGGGCCGGCGGTCGCGCGGATCGCGGCCAGCACGGCGTCGGTGGACGGCGATGTGAACACCTCGCCGCAGACGGCCGCGCTCAGCATCCCGTCGCCGACGTAGCCGCCGTGCGCGGGCTCGTGGCCGCTGCCTCCGCCGGAAAGGACCGCGACCGCGCGCCGCGACGGTTCGGGAAGCGGCTTGCGGACGAGCACGTGCTCGTCGCCGAGGATCGCGAGATGCGGTGACTGCCGCGCGATGCCTTCCAGCATTTCGCGCACGACGTCGGACGGGCGGTTGACAAGCTTCTTCATTGGCGAGGGTTCCTGACGGTGGTGCGCAGGGCGGCCGAACCGGGCGGTCTGCGGACGGTTGATCGTACGCGGTGGGCGGCGGCAATGAAGCGCCGCCCACCGCGTGACGTAGCATCGGAGCATTCGTAGCACGAATGTAACGAAAATGGCGTCGCTCAGGGGGCCTCGACGCATCGGTCGCATGCGCAGGCCGACGCCCGCATGGCGGCTCGCGCGCAGCGCGCAGCCGGCGCGCCCGCCGTGCGACTACCTCGACGGGCAGATCCTCAACGAATGGCGCGCCGGCGCGCGCCGCGTGAGCGTGTCGTCGTCGTCATGATTGGTCAGCACGCTTTCAGCAGCCATTCGCGAAACGCGGCCAGCGACGGCAGCGTTTCGTTCTCCGGCGGATAGACGAGATAGTAGCTGCGCCGGCTCGTGATCGCGTCGCCGATCGGCACGAGTTCGTGGCGGGTCAGCTCGTCTTCCACCAGCACCTTCGGCACCAGGCCGATGCCGATGCCGGCCCGCACGGCCTGGATCAGGTGCGACGTCAGCTCGAAGCTCGGCCCGACCCGCATGTCGCGATGATCGAGGCCGAAATGCGCGAACCACTCGGCCCACGCGTGCTGATTGCTGGTCACGCCCAGCAGCGTCTGACCGGCCGCCGAGGCGGGCGCCCGTGCCTTGGCGTTGCGCCGCCCGGCGGCGGCCGGGCTGGCGATCGCGATCAGGAATTCGTTGGACAGCCGGTGCGCGTGCAGGCCCGGCCAATCGCCGGTGCCGACCGTGATGGCCGCATCGACGTCGTCGGTGTGAAAGTCGATCGCGCCGATCCGCGAATGCAGATGCACCGTCACGCCCGGATGCGCAGCGTAGAAGCCGTGCAGATGCGGCAGCAACCATTTCGAACCGAAGGTCGGCAACGTCGCGAGCCGCAGCGTGCCGGCGCCGGCCTGATGCGACATCGCCTGCAGCGTCGCGCCGCGGATGCGCCCGAGCGCGCCGCTCACTTCGGCGAAGTAGCGCCGCCCGACCTCGGTCAGCTTCACCGAGCGGCCCTCGCGCCGGAACAGCGCGACGCCGAGCTGAGCCTCGAGCGTCTGCACCTGCCGGCTGATCGCGCTCTGGCTCAGCGACAGCTCGTCGGCGGCACGCGTGTAGCTCTCGTGCCGTGCGGCGGCTTCGAACACCAGCAACAGCGACATCGACGGGGTCAGGCGGCGGTAATTCATGAGTTTTATGCAAGCGTTGACGGGGCAGAATTCGTTTGTTCGTCGGGCAGTTCCGCAAGATACTGGATTTACCGCGCGCGTGGAAACTTGCTCAAAACTCATGGTTTGAAACGAGGCCGCGCAACGGCTTCCATCACTTTGCGCTGCCATTCCATGCCGATCGCTTCGTTGTCCCGTCCCGTCAGCCCGCTCGATGCCCGTTACCGCGACTTCCTCGCCGCGCTGCAGGCTGCCGGTTTCGCCGGCGAAATCCGCGCCGACCACGCGAACCGCACCGTGCAGGCCACCGACAACTCGATCTATCAGCGCCTGCCGCAGGCGGTCGTCAGCCCCGCGCATGCGGACGACGTACGGCTGCTCGCGCGCGTGCTCGCGCAGCCCGAGCATCGCGGCGTCGCGGTGGCGGCGCGCGGCGGCGGCACCGGCACCAACGGGCAGTCGCTGACCGACGGCGTGATCGTCGACCTGTCGCGCAACCTGAACCGGATTCTCGAAATCAACGCCGATGAGCGCTGGGTGCGCGTGCAGGCCGGCGTCGTCAAGGATCAGCTCAATGCCGCGCTGAAGCCGCACGGGCTGTTTTTCGCGCCGGAGCTGTCGACGTCGAATCGCGCGACGATCGGCGGGATGATCAACACCGACGCAAGCGGGCAGGGTAGCTGCACCTACGGCAAGACGCGCGACCACGTGCTCGCGCTCGACTTCGTGCTGCTCGGCGGCGAGCAGCTGCGCAGCGACGCCGTCGACGAAGCCGAACTCGAACGCCGCTGCGCGCGGCAGGACCGCGTCGGCGACGTGTATCGCACCGCGCGCCGCATCCGCGACGAACAGGCGGCGCTGATCGACGCGAAATTCCCCAAGCTCAATCGCTGCCTGACCGGCTACGACCTCGCGCACCTGCGCGAAGCCGACGGCCGCTTCAATCTGAACAGCGTGCTGTGCGGCGCCGAAGGCTCGCTCGGCTTCGTCGTCGAAGCGAAGCTGAACGTGCTGCCGATTCCGAAGTATGCGGTGCTGGTCAACGTGCGCTATGGCAGCTTCATGGACGCGCTGGGCGATGCGCGCGCGCTGCTCGCTCATCGGCCGCTGTCGATCGAGACGGTCGACTCGAAGGTGCTGATGCTCGCGATGAAAGATTTCGTCTGGAGCAGCGTGGCCGAGTATTTCCCGCGGGACGACGGGCGTCCGACGCTCGGCATCAACCTGATCGAATTCAGCGGCGACGACGCCCATGACGTCGATGCGCGCGTGCATGCGTTCGTCGAGCATCTGCGCACCGATACGAGCGTCGCGCGGCTCGGCCATACGCTCGCGAGCGGCGCTGAAGCGGTCAAGCGCGTGTACGCGATGCGCAAGCGCGCGGTCGGGCTGCTCGGCAACGTGCAGGGCGAGGCGCGCCCGCAGCCGTTCGTCGAGGACACCGCGGTGCCGCCGGAGAACCTCGCCGAATACATCGCCGAATTCCGCGCGCTGCTCGACGCTCACGGGCTGCAATACGGGATGTTCGGCCACGTCGACGCCGGCGTGCTGCACGTGCGCCCCGCGCTCGACATGAAGGACCCGAAGCAGGCGGCGCTGGTGCGGCCGGTGTCGGATGCGGTGGCCGCGCTCACGCAGCGGCATGGTGGCCTTTTATGGGGCGAGCACGGCAAGGGCGTGCGGTCGGAATACGCGCCGGCGTTCTTCGGCGAGCTGTATCCGTCGCTGCAGCAACTGAAGGCCGCGTTCGATCCGCACAACCAGCTGAACCCCGGCAAGATCGCGACGCCGCCGCTGCGCACGCTGCGGCTGCTGAAGATCGACGAGGTGCCGACGCGCGGCGACCACGACCGGCAGATCGACGAGCGCGTGTGGCGCAGCTACGGCACCGCGATGCACTGCAACGGCAACGGTGCGTGCTACAACTTCGACCCGGACGACGCGATGTGCCCGTCGTGGAAGGCGACGCGCGAGCGCGTGCAGTCGCCGAAGGGGCGCGCCTCGCTGATGCGCGAATGGTTGCGCCTGCAAGGGCAGGCGGGCGTCGACGTCGTCGCGGCGGCGCGTGTGCGGCAGCCGTGGGCGACGGGCATCGTCGCGCGCTGGCGCAACAGCCGCGCCGCGCGCAACGGCGCAGCGGACTTCTCGCACGAGGTGTACGACGCGATGGCCGGCTGCCTCGCGTGCAAGTCGTGTGCGGGGCAGTGCCCGGTCAAGGTCAACGTGCCCGAGTTCCGCTCGCGCTTTCTCGAGCTGTATCACCAGCGCTATCAGCGGCCGCTGCGCGACTATCTGATCGGCTCGCTCGAATTCACGATGCCGTGGCTCGCACGCGTGCCCGCGCTGTACAACCGGATGATGGCGGCCGGGTGGGTGCGCACGCTGCTCGAGCGTCAGGTCGGCATGGTCGACAGCCCGCTGCTGAGCCGCTTCGATCTCGCGGCCGCGCTGCGGCAATGGTGCGTGCGGCCGGCCGATCCGCACGCGCTCGCCGCGCTGACCGACGCGCAGCGCGCGCGCAGTGTGGTCATCGTGCAGGACACGTTCACGCGTTACTTCGACACCGAGCAGTTGGCGACGCTGATCGAACTGGCCGCGCGCATCGGCTTCCAGGTATGGCTCGCGCCGCTCGCGCCGAACGGCAAGGCGCTGCACGTGCAGGGCTTTCTGCGCGCGTTCGAGCGGGCGGCGATCCGCAACGCGACGCAGCTGGCCGCGCTTGCGCGCTCGGGCGTCGCGCTGGTCGGCCTCGATCCGGCGATGACGCTCACGTATCGGCAGGAATATCTGAAGGTGACCGGGCTCGTCGACGTGCCGCCGGTCGCGCTGCCGCAGGAGTGGCTGCTCGATGCGTTGCCGGAAGCCCGCACGGGCCGCGCGTCGGGCGCCGCGTTTCGGCTGCTGCCGCACTGCACCGAGCGGACCAACGCACCGGACAGCGGCAAGCAATGGGTGCAGCTCTTCGCGCGGCGCGGGCTGCGCCTGACGGTCGAGGCGGCCGGCTGCTGCGGGATGTCGGGCACCTATGGGCACGAGGCGCGCAATCTCGCGACGTCGAAGGCGATCTATGCGCAATCGTGGGCGGCGCACGTAGATGGTTCCGCGGAACGAGGCGAGGCGCTGGCGACCGGGTACTCGTGCCGCAGCCAGGTGAAGCGCATGTCGTCGAAGCAACTGCGGCATCCGTTGCAGGCGTTGCTCGATCAGGTGCGCAACGAGCGTTGAGGGCGGATCGATGCGGGCACGGCGGGCGACGCTCGCGGCGTGTCGACGATGGCTCGCGTCTTGGTGGCGGTTCTGCGGTTCGTAGCCAATGGTCCGCTCCGATATGGAGAGAATAGAAGCGATCTCCGGCGTCGCCATTTGCGCGCGCTACGACAGCACGGCGCGATCAGCCGATCCATATCGGAACGATCGACAACGCGAGCAGCACGCCCAATGCCGCGTTGGCGATGCGCCAGTGGCGATCGGTCCGCAGCGTGCGGCCGAGCAGCACGCCGGCAGTACACCACAGCACGAGCGAGACGATCGCCGCGAGGCCGAATGCGCTGCCGAGTATCGCGGCGAGGCGCACCGGGTCTGGCGTCAGCGCCGCGAACGATGCGGCCGCGCCCAGCGCCATCGTCCATCCTTTCGGATTGAGCCACAGGAGCAGCGCACCGCCGATGAAGCCGGTAGGCGTTTTCGGTGTATTCGCCGACTGCTTCGGTGCGCCGCTCGATGCGATTTTCCATGCGAGCCAGATCAGGTACACGGAGCCGAGCACTTTCATGATCAGTTGCAGCGCCGGCACCGCACGCAACAGCCCGGCCAAACCGGCCGCCGCAATGGCGGCGAGCGATGCGAGCCCGAGCGCGATTCCGCCGAGCAGCGGCACGCTGCGGCGGAACCCGAACTGCGTCCCCGACGCGGTCGCCAGCGTGGTCGCGCCACCCGGCGTGATGGTGGCGACGATGACGAATACGATCAGCGAGAACAGCGTCTCGGACATGGCGGGATACCCTCGTATGAAGAGCCGGGAAGGATTTCGAAGCCGCTTGCTCGGAGCGCGATCGGCGACGTGAGCCCCACTCTAAAAGCCTTTCGCGGGCCGGGATATCGAATGTTTATAATCGGTCCATTAGCGTTGCTAATACTCTCTCTTTCCTCATGCCCCGCAATCTCGATACGAGCCTGTTGCGCACTTTCGTCACCGTTTCGCGTCGATCGACCATGACGGCCGCGGCACGCGCGCTGCATCTGACCCAGGGCGCGGTCAGCCAGCAGATCAAGCGGCTCGAGGAGTGTTTTGGCCAGCGGCTGTTCGTCCGCTCGCAGGGGCGGCTGCAACTGACCGCCGCAGGCGAACGCCTGCTCGAGCGGGCCGAGCAATTGGTGCAGCTCAACGACCGCATCTGCGCCGACATGAGCGCGTCCGGGTTGGGCGGCGTGGTGCGCGTGGGCGCGCCGACCGATCTGGTCGCCACGTATCTCGTCGGCATCTTCAAGGCCTTTGGTCGCCGCTATCCGCATGTCGAGATCGTGCTCGTCAATCTTGCGTCGGTCGACCTGCCGGTCGCGCTGCTCGATGGACGCGTCGACCTCGCCGTGATCGAGCAGCCGGCGCGTGAGGCGACAGGGGAGTGCCTGCGCAGCGAGCCGCTCGTATGGGCCGGCGCGGCGGACGGTGGCGCGCATCGCCAGCGGCCGTTGCCGGTGTCGATCGTCAGCGACGCGTGCGTGTTCCGCGCGGCATTGTTCGACGCGTTGACGCACCACGGGATCGCATGGCGGACGGTGTTCGAGAGCGGCGACATCGAGGCGACGAAGGCGACCGTCCGGATGGACCTCGCGGTGAGTGCCTGGCTCGCGTCGACGGTGCCCGCCGATCTCCAGGTGCTGCGAGCGGAACACGGATTGCCTTCGTTGCCGGACTTCGCGATGACCTTGCATCTGCCGCCGTCTGAAACCACGCCGCTGGTCGACGAAATGGCGAACTTCATTCGCAGCGGTTTTGCCGACGTACCGTCGCTGCGCGCCGGCAGGCTGTCCGGTACGGCTGATCGTGCGGCGTGATCGGCTGCGTGCCGTTGCTGTATCGATGTGCTGACTGCGGTAGAGCTTCGATGCCAATCATCGGCGCGCCGTTCGCGGCGCGGAATGCTGCGGTCATCTCGGCCGTGCGTGACGCGGAGCCGCAGCAGATGTGCCCGACTGCGAAACCGCTCGGCTAGCCGCGACGCCGCCGTCCGGGCCGGCCGATCACGACGCGTCGCGTTTCTTCGTCCCCGATTCGGCGCGGCCTGCAGCGGGAAACACCCCACCGCCGCGCGGCCGCTTCGGCTCGATCGCCGTCTTGCCGATCACGTGCCGGAAATCGATCTCGTGCGCCGCGAGCGCGCCGATGAGGGTCGCGATGACCGCGAGGTGCGAAGGGACGGTGCCCTTGCTCGAATAGTTCGTGATGGAGCTTTCGTTCATCCGGATCAGCCGCGCGAATTCGCGCGCCGTCAGCTGCGCCTTCTTCAACTCCTGCTGAAATTCCGCATACGCCATTGCACACATGTCACTTCATCTCCGCAAAGCCTGAACCGGCCCGCGCGGCACCGGCGCGACGGGTGGCGTTCCCGTCGCGCCGGCATCGCGGGGAATTACATCTTCACTTCGTCGAGGAAGGTCTTCTTGCCGCTCTTGTAGCCGTAGATCGAGATGATCCCGTGCGTCAGGTCGCCCTTCGCGTCGAACGTCGTCGTGCCGATCACGCCTTCATACTTCGTCGCCGGCATCGCCGCGAGAATCTTCGCCGGATCGGTCGAGTTCGCGCGCTTCATCGCATCGACGATGATGTACACCGCGTCATACGCGAACGGCGCATCGAACTTGATGACCTGGCCGAAGCGCTTCTCGTACTTCGCCCTGAACGCCGCGCCGCCCGGCATCTTCTCGAGCGCCGCGCCGGCCTGCGAGCAGACCACGTTCGACGCCGCGTCGCCCGCGAGGTCGGACAGCTGCTCGGTGCACACGCCGTCGCCCGAGAAGATCTTCGCGCGCAGGCCGAGCTGCTTCGCCTGCTTCGCGAACGGGCCGCCCGTCGCGTCCATGCCGCCGTACATGATCGCGTCCGGATTCTCGCCCTTGATCTTGGTCAGGATCGCGCGGAAGTCGACCGCCTTGTCGTTCGTCGCGTCGTGCGACGTGACCTTCAGGCCGAGCGCCTTCGCCTTCTTCTCGAACTCGTTCGCGAGGCCCTGGCCGTAGGCGGTCGAATCGTCGACCACCGCGACGCTCTTGACACCCTTCGAGTGCGCGTAGCGCGCGAGCGCGGGGCCTTGCTGCGCGTCGGTCGCGACGACGCGATAGGTGGTCTTGAAGCCCTGCTGCGTGTAAGCCGGGTTGGTGGCCGACGGCGAGATCTGCAGGATGCCCGCGTCGCTGTAGATCTTCGACGCCGGGATCGACGTGCCCGAGTTCAGGTGGCCGATCACCGCGGCGACCTTGTTGTCGACGAGCTTCTGCGCGACCTGCGTGGCCTGGCGCGGGTCGGCCGCGTCATCCTGGCCGTCGAGCTGCAGCGTGATCTTCTGCCCGCCGATCGTCAGGCCCTTCGCGTTGATTTCCTCGATGGCCAGACGCGCGCCGTTCTCGTTGTCCTTGCCGAGGTGGGCAATGCCGCCCGTCAGCGGTTCGACGCTGCCGATCTTCACGACCTGGTCGGCCATCGCGCTCGAGGCGGCCGCGAATGCGGCGGCTGCCAGTGCGACGGTGACCAGGGGTTTGCAGCGCATGCCGACGGTGCTTCGTTCCATCTGCCATCTCCGTTGATTGATAGTGCTGTTGCCGCCCGTTCGATCGCGCACGCCCTTGTGAGGCGGCCGGCGAGCCGGGCGAGTCTCCGCGACCCGCGATGGGTTCGGCTTGCCTGTCGCCGATCGTCGAGTACGCCGTGGTGCCGCCGCGGCGCATGCGACTTCATCGGACGACACGCAATTCGTCTGAATATATCTGAACGCGCTTGCGCCCGTCTCGGCGAATTGTCCGAGCTTGCGCAAATGTGATGCGGCCGCACGGCCGTCGCGCGATCGGCGCGTGCGCGTGTCGCGCCGTCAATTGCCCTGATTATTCGACGGGCCGGATTCCGAAGCCATGGACAGTGCGATGCAATCAGTCAGCAACTGTTCGGTCGATTCGTCTGCACACTTCGATTCATCGGCGCGGCAACGCCTCCTCCGATTCGATGCAACTAACGGTCGAGCCCGCTGGCGCCGGCGAATCGACGCGCGCTTCGCTTGCTTGCCGAGTCGCTCGTCGGTTTTGCAGCAATCGTAGCCGGCTCCGGAGCGTGCGGTGATCCGCTCACTCGACGCGGCCTCCGCGTGCGACGTCGCCGCGCGGCTACGCGCGTCCGCGCAATGCGACGACGACGACACCCACGATCGCCAGCAGGCCGCCGCCCACGGTGCCGATGCCGGGCCGTTCGCCGGTGAGCATCATCGACATCGCCGTCGCGACCGCCGGCGTCAGATACAGGAAGCTGGACGCGCGCGCCGCGCCGAAATGGCCGAGTGCGAACGACCACGCCGCATAGCCGAGCGCCGCCGGGAAGATGCCGAGCACGAGGACGGCCGACACCGTCTCGTGCGACGCACCGTCGCCGAGCGCCGCCAGCGCGCCGGGCAACCATGGCGCAAGCAGTACCGCGCCGGCCAGCAGCGTGTACGCGGTGCAGGGCAGCGCGCCGTACACGGGGATCAGCCGCCGCTGCAACACGAAATAGCTGGCCGAACACAGCGCCGCGCCGAGGATCAGCGTGCTGCCGGAGCCGAGCACGAGGCCGCCTGGCTGACCATGCGCGATCACCGCGATGCCGGCGAGGCTGACCAGCGAGCCGAGCCATCCCCAGCGATTGAAGCGTTCATGCAGAAACACCGCGGCAAGCAGTGCCGTGAAGATCGGCAGCGTGTTGACGATGAAGCTGGCCGCGCCGGCCGAGACGGTTTGCTCGCCGGTGTTGAGCAGCGCGTTGTAGAGCGCGATGCCGAGCAGGCCGCACGCGAGAAAGCGCAATGCGTCGCCGCGGCTCGGCTTCGGCGGCCGCCGCCACGCGAGCCATGCGAGCGCGAGCACGGCCGCGGTGGCGAAGCGCGCGGCGGCGAGCTGCAGCGGCGTCAGCCCGTGCAGGCCGATGCGGATGAACGGGAACGCGCTGGCCCACGAGACGATCGTGAACGCCACCGCGCCGGCCGCGACGAGCCGCTGTCGCGCGTCGCGTGCCGAAGAGGGGGGAGAGGAGGAGAGCGTGTTCATGCGGCCATGGTGCAGTGTCGCGAGATGTTAAGCTAGCGCACAGATCGACATCCGGATATGAATATGGATCACAGCTCGGCGCGCCGCCGTGGCGACCGTCCGGCGCACTCGCAGCCGGGTGCGCTGCCGCAGCCGGGCTCGCGACCGCCGCTCGCGAGCCTCGAGACCGTCTGCACGGTCGCGCGTCACGGCTCGTTTCTGGCGGCGGCCGAGGTGTCCGGCGTCACGCACGGCGCGATCAGCCGGCGCGTGGCTGCCGTCGAGAACTGGCTCGGCATGACGTTGTTCGAGCGTCATGCGCGCGGCGTGCGCATGACGCCGGACGGCCAGCGCTTCGTCGGCCGGATCGAGCAGGCGTTCGCGATCATCGACGGCGCGGCCGATCAGTGGCGCTTGCCGCGCGCGCCGCGGCTCGTCAGGATGAGCGTGGTGCCCGCCTTCGCGCAGCTCTGGCTGTTCGAGCGGCAGCAGGCGCTCGAGAGCGAGGCGCCCACGTTGCGCATCGAGCTCGGCATCGAGTTGCGCAACGTCGACATCGCAGCGGGCGAAGCGGATCTGTCGATTCGTTACGGGCGCGGCAACTGGCGTCATCTGGAAACGCGCGAGTTCATGCCGGAGAAGCTGCATCCGGTCGCGCACCCGCGGCTCGCCGCGCAGCTCGCCACGCTGCGCCGCCGCGGCGGCGACGCGGCGCTGCTCGAGATGCCGCTGCTGCACGATTCGGACGTCACCGGCTGGCGCACGTGGTTCGCCGCGCTCGGCATCGCGTTCAAGCCGCGCGCGCAGGACCGCCGCTTCGAGGATTACAACCTCGTGCTCGCGGCGGCCGAAGCGGGGCTCGGCGTGGCGCTGGCGCGCACGCCGCTCGCCGCGGCCTATCTCGAGCGTAGCGGCCTCGTCCGCGTCAGCCGGCACGAGGTCGCTTCGCCGCTCAGCGATTACTTCGTGCATGCGAAGGGCGAGGCGCGTCCCGAGGTGCTGGCGCTGATGGAGCGGATGCGCGCGGCGCTCGGATAGGCGAGCCGCGCGTGCGTCGGCGTCGTTGCCGCTCGACCGCGGCCGGCCGATCGCCGACAATGCGACCGCGGAAAAAGCGCGGGATTCGACAGATGGACGAAAATACGGAAATCGAGCGGTTCGAGCCGCTCGAATGTAAAGGGAACGAGTAATGAATAGACCAGACAAGTCGTCGAAGGCGCGTGCTGCGCTGGACCAGCTGTTTTCGGGCTTGGCGCCCGCGGACGCGCGCCCGAGCGCGTCGCGCCCGGGCAACCCGTTCGAAGCAGCCGACGACGCCACCGGCGCGGACGGCCGCGTCGAAGTCACGCTGTCGACGCGCATCCAGCTGCGCGGCTATCCGGGCGCGGATGCGTTCATGCAGCGCATGGCGCAAGCGTGGGGGCTCACGTGGGGCGCGTACGACGCGGTGCGCGCGACGGCGACGCTGCCGGTCGGCTGGCGCGCGCGCCGGCTGCCCGAAGTCACGCAGATCGTCGACGAACGCGACGTGCTGCGCGCGGAAAGCAGCCTGCAGGGCGGCGAGATGTCTTACCTGAAAGTGCATCCGCGCTACTACATCGATGCGCGCAAGGGCGTGGGCTGGCGCAAGGCGTCGAAGGCGTCCGACGATCCGGATCTCGACGGCCCCGACTGGAACTGCTACGTGATGGACCGGGAAAAGTCCGTCGAGCTGCACGAGTTGACGACGTCGTCGTCTAAGGCCGATCTCGACAACGCGCGTGCGACGTTGCTGAAATGGCTCGACTCGCACTATCCGCGCCATCGCGATCCGTTCGCGTACTGGACCGATTGCGATCGTCCTCTGTAGTCCGCGCACGCGCATGTACACGCACGGCGGCGGCGCGGATCGCGCGGCAAGCCGTCATACATGGCAGGCGACCCACGTGAACCGGCTCCGTCCCGTCCCGATCCTGTACGCGGCATGCGCGGCGGCGCTTGCTTCGACCGTGATCGAACTGCTGCTCTGGCCGCTTGTCGGCGATGATGCCCTGCGCAACCTGCTGCGCGACGCGCGGCTGACGGCGGCGATCGCGTTGGGGCGCACGGCGCTTCGATCGTCCGCGGGTTTCGATCCGACGATCATGGGCGTGGCGACGCTGGTACACGCCGCGCTGTCGCTCGCGTATGCAGCCATGCTCGCGGCGCTGGTGCGCAATCTGTCGCGCGGCGCCGCACTGTGCGCAGGCACCGTGTTCGGGCTCGTTCTCTACGGCGTCAACCTGTACGCGTTTACCGCGGTGTTTCCGTGGTTCGCGCAGGTGCGCGGCGCGATCACGCTGGTTGCGCATCTGGTGTTCGGCGCGAGCGCCGCGGGCGTTTATTGCGCGTTGCGTCGTCGATAGCACGGCGCACGGCGGCGCGGCCTCGCCGCCGCTCGCCGCGCCGCTTGCGCATTACTGCGTCTCGCGTTGCGCTTCCGCCGTTTCGCCCAGGAACCCGCCGCTCTGATGCGCCCACAGCGCCGCATAGATGCCGCCTGCCTGCAGCAGCTGCTGGTGCGTGCCCTCCTCGACGATGCGGCCTTCGTCGAGCACGATCAGACGGTCCATTGCCGCGATGGTGGACAGGCGGTGCGCGATCGCGATCACGGTCTTGCCGCCCATCAGGCTGCCGAGGCTGTGCTGGATCGCGGCTTCGACCTCGGAGTCGAGCGCGCTGGTCGCCTCGTCGAGCACGAGGATCGGCGCGTCCTTGAGCATCACGCGCGCGATGGCGATCCGCTGGCGCTGGCCGCCGGACAGCTTCACGCCGCGCTCGCCGACCTCGACGTCGTAGCCTTTGCGCCCGTGGCGATCGCCCAGCCGTTCGATGAAATCCGCCGCTTCGGCCCGCGCGGCCGCGTTCCGCATGTCTGTTTCGCTCGCGTCCGGGCGGCCGTAGAGAATGTTCTCCCGCATCGTTCGGTGCAGCAGCGACGTGTCCTGCGTGACCATGCCGATCGCGCTGCGCAGGCTGTCCTGCGTCACGTGGGCGATGTCCTGCCCGTCGATGAGGATGCGGCCGCCGCCCACGTCGTAGAAGCGCAGCAGCAGGTTGACGAGCGTCGACTTGCCCGCGCCCGAACGGCCGATCAGGCCGATGCGCTCGCCCGGCCGGATCGTGAGCGTCAGGCCGTCGAACACCGGCTTGCCGTTGTCCTCGTGCGAGAAGCGCACGGTGTCGAACACGATCTCGCCGCGCCGCACGACGAGCGGCCGCGCGTCCGGCCGGTCGACGACGGCGCGCACCTTCGTCAGCGTCGTGATGCCGTCCTGGATCGTGCCGACGTTCTCGAACAGCTCGGTCATCTCCCACATCACCCAGTGCGAATAGCTGGACAGCCGCAGCGCCATCGCGATCACCGCCGCGACCACGCCCGCGCTCGCCTCGCCCTGCGCCCACAGATGGAGTGCGAGACCGGTCGAGCCGATCAGCAGCGCGGTGGTCATCACGTGATTGGTGACCTCGAACGCGCTGACGAGACGCATCTGCGCATAGCCGGTGGCCTTGAACGCCTCCATCGCGTGTCGCGCGTGGTCGGCCTCGCGCCGCGTGTGCGCGAACAGCTTGACGGTCGCGATGTTGGAATACGCATCGGTGATGCGGCCCGTCATCATCGCGCGCGCATCGGCCTGCTCGCTGCCGACCTGGCCGAGGCGCGGCACGAAGTACCAGCACGCGGCGCCGTAGCCGATCGCCCAGACGGCGAACGGAATCATCAGCCGCCACTCGAAGCTGGCGGCCAGCAGCAGGATGCCGATCAGGTAGGCGGCCACGCCGACGAGCACGTCCACCGTCATGAACAGCGCATCGCGGACCGCCAGCGCGGTCTGCATGATCTTGGTCGTGACGCGGCCCGCGAATTCGTTCGCGTAGAACGACAGGCTCTGGTCGAGCATCAGCCGGTGAAAGAGCCAGCGCAGCCGCATCGGGAAATTGATCGCCAGTGCCTGGTGCTTGACGAGCGTATGCAGCGCAATCAGCAGCGCGCTGGCCGCGAGGATCGCCGCGAACCCGACGAGCGTGCCGAAGTGGCGGCCGCCGAAGTCGGCCGGCGTCGCCGACGACAGCCAGTCCACCACGTGCCCCATCATCGCGAAGAGCGCCGCTTCGTACGCGGCCAGCGCGGCCGACGTCAGCGCGATCAGGAACACCCAGCCGCGCGCGCCGCGCGTGCACGCCCAGACGAATGCGAAAAACCCCTTGGGCGGGGTGGCCGGGTCCTCGAGAGGAAAGGTCGGCAGGCGCCGTTCGAACCACGAAAACATCGATCTTTTTCCTCCGGTGATTCGGCCACGCGATCCGACGTCGATCGAGCGTCATACGTTGCGACCGCGTCGTCCGGCAGCGAGTGTCGCACCGATTCGCCGACGCTGCAGGCCGGTCGTAAGGAAGCGAAGCGCCGCACCGCCGCCGCACCCGTGAAAAAGTGCTTGACTATCTATCTATGAGTAGATAAAGTTCGATCCATGGAAACGAAGCCGACCGTCCGCGAACAGATTCTCGATCATGCGATCACGCTGATGATGCTGCGTGGTTACAACGGCTTCAGCTATCGAGACCTGTCGGATCTGGTGGGCGTGAAGACGTCGAGCATCCACTACTACTTCCCGTCGAAGGACGACCTCGTGCTGGAAGCGGTAGCGGCCTACAGCGACGACGTGCTCGCGGCGATCCAGACGATCGATCCGGCGCTGCCGGCCGACGTGAAGCTGAGCCTGTACACGAAGCTGTTCGGGCGCACGCTCGGCGACGGCGACCGGATCTGCCTCTGCGGCATGCTGGCGGCCGATATCGAATCGTTGCCGGACAACGTGCGGCAAGC
This sequence comes from Burkholderia ubonensis, assembly GCF_001718695.1. Classification (NCBI taxonomy): domain Bacteria; kingdom Pseudomonadati; phylum Pseudomonadota; class Betaproteobacteria; order Burkholderiales; family Burkholderiaceae; genus Burkholderia; species Burkholderia ubonensis. The sequence continues at coordinate 964,972 of NZ_CP013421.1, forward strand.
GGTGCAGGCGTTCTTCAAGGCGAACGAAAAGTGGCTCGCCGAGCTGCTGACCCAGGGCGCGGCCGAAGGCACGCTGCAGTTCAGCGGCAAGCCGGAATCGGCGGCGCGCACGCTGTTCGCGGCGTTTCAGGGCAGCGTGCTGGCCAGCCGGCTGTTTCATACGCGGGCGCGCCTCGAAGATGTAGAGGCGGTGTGGAAGGTCCGGGCTTGAGCGCCGGGCATGTTTGCACCGCTTTTTGTTGTGGCTGGTTGTCTATCTTGTAGTAGATAGTTTTTGAAGCGGATGAATGAAACATCCGCACTTTTTGGGCTGGTTTATCTATCTATGAGTAGATAAACAAACGCAATGCCGGCGGCGACACCGCCGGCGCGCGGCCCCGGTTTGCAAGTTGGTTCACTCACTCATCGTTGAAAAGGAGTCTGTCATGTCGATCGAAAAAGTTCTCTACCGCGCTCATGCAAAAGCCACCGGCGGCCGCGACGGCCGTGCGACCGTGCCGGAAAGCGGCCTAGACCTGAAGCTGACCACGCCGCGCGAGCTCGGCGGTGCGGGCGGCGCGGGCGCGAACCCCGAGCAGCTGTTCGCGGCCGGCTACAGCGCATGCTTCATCGGCGCGATGAAGTTCGTCGCGGCGCGCGACAAGATCGCGATCCCCGCGGATGCCGCGATCGAGGGCAGCGTCGGGATCGGCGCGATCCCGAACGGCTTTGGCATCGAGGTCGAACTGAAGATCTCGCTGCCGGGCCTCGACCGCGAAACCGCACAAACGTTGATCGATCGCGCGCACATCGTCTGCCCGTACTCGAACGCGACGCGCGGCAACATCGACGTCACGCTGACGCTCGTCTGATCGCACCCGATTCCGCTACCACGCAGTCCACCGTCCATCCGTTGCATACCGATTGAGCCAGGGAGTTTCATCATGAAGATCGTCAAGCCGCTGTTGATCGCCGCCGTCGTCGCAGCCACGTGGTCCGGCGCATCGGCCGCCACCGCGGCATCCGCGCAAGCCGTTCGCCCCGATACCGCGACGAGCGCGTTCCTCGCCGTGCTGAACGGCCAGAAGGGGCCGGGCCTCGAAACACTCAGCCCCGAAAAGGCGCGTCAGGTGCTGGTCGATGCGCAGAGCGGCGTGAAGGTCGATCTGTCCGGCATCGACGTGTCGAACCGCACGATCGAGCAGGACGGGCTGTCGGTGCCGATCACGATCGTGCGGCCGCAACAGGTGAGCGGCACGCCGCCGGTGTTCATGTTCTTCCACGGGGGCGGCTGGATTCTCGGCGACTTCCCGACCCACGAGCGCCTCGTGCGCGATCTCGTCGTGCAATCGGGCGCCGTCGCGGTGTTCGTCAACTACACGCCGTCGCCGGAAGCGCATTACCCGGTCGCGATCAACCAGGCGTATGCGGCGACGAAATGGGTCGCGGCGCACGGTGCGGAGATCGGCGTCGATGGCAGCCGTCTCGCGGTGGTCGGCAACAGCGTCGGCGGGAACATGGCGGCGGTCGTCGCGCTGATGGCGAAGGACAAGGGCGGCCCGGCGATCCGTTTCCAGGGGCTGTTGTGGCCGGTCACCGATCACGACTTCAACACCGGCTCGTACGGCGCATACGCGCAGGGACACTTCCTGACGCGGCCGTTGATGAAGTGGTTCTGGAACGCCTACACGAAGAACGAAGCGCAACGCGACGAGATCTACGCGTCGCCGCTGCGCGCGAGCGTCGCGCAGCTGAAGGGCTTGCCGCCGGCGCTGATCCAGGTCGCGCAGTTCGACGTGCTGCGTGACGAAGGCGAAGCGTACGGCCGCAAGCTCGACGCAGCGGGCGTCGACGCCACGACCACGCGTTACGACGGCACGATCCACGATTTCGGCCTGCTCAACGCGCTCGCCAACGACGCGCCGACGAAGGCCGCGATGAAGGCGATGGGCAACGAAATCGCGGCGCGGTTGAAGTAACGCGGCGAGCGGCATTCGCGCCGGCGTGAACACGCCTAAGCCGATCGGCGCAGCGGCGGGCTTCGGCCCGCCGCTTTTTTGCGTGGGCGGGACGCGTGCGGCGAGGCGCGGCATCGCGAAGCGGATCGAACCGGCAGCGTGACGGCCCCGCGCGCGGGCGCGGCGCATTCATTGTTGGTACGATCGCGCGTATCGTTCATGCCGGCGCCGGGTGCGGCCGGCCCATCGCGCGCGCGGCGGCACGCCGGCGCGGCCACGTTCGGGAGAAGTGTTTGATGCTGCAGGCGTTCGCGGTCTTGTTGACCTTCCAGTGCCTCGGGGAAGGCGTGTCCTATCTGTTCGGCATACCGGTGCCCGGCCCGGTGATCGGCATGCTGCTGCTGTTCGGCTTCGTGATGCTGCGCCCGCAGGTGGCCGACGCGATCGAGCCGACCGCGTTCGAACTGCTGCGCCATCTGTCGCTGCTGTTCGTGCCGGCCGGCGTCGGCATCATGGTGTCGGCTTCCCGCGTGCGCGGCGATGCGCTCGCGGTCGTCGTCGCGCTCGCGGTGAGCACGACGCTCGCGATCGCCGTCACGGCGCTCGTCACGCGCGCGTTGCTGCGGCGCCAGCGGCCCGCGTCTGGCACGGCGGGGGAGGCACGATGACGGCCTTCCCGAAACTCGGCGCGATCTGGGTCTATCTCGCCGCCACGCCGCTGCTCGGCCTCACCATCACGCTGATCGCCTACCTGATCGCGCAGGCCGTCTATGCGCGCTCGCGCTTCAACCCGCTCGCGAATCCGGTGCTGATCGCCGTCGCGCTGATCGTCGGGCTGCTGACCGTCACGCATACGCCGTATCCGACGTATTTCGAGGGCGCGCAGTTCGTCCATTTCCTGCTCGGCCCGGCGACCGTCGCGCTCGCGCTGCCGCTGTATCGCCAGTGGTCGAAGCTGCGGCGCGCCGCGCTGCCGCTGCTCGTCGGGCTGCTGGCCGGCTCGTTGACCGCGATCGTCTCCGCGGTGGGCGTCGCGGCGTTGTTCGGCGCGTCGCATCAGACGATTGCGTCGCTCGCGCCGAAATCCGCGACCACGCCGATCGCGATGGCCGTCGCGCAGCAGATCGGCGGAATTCCGTCGCTCACCGCCGTGCTGGTGATTTCGACCGGCATCTTCGGTGCGGTGTGCGCGCGCGCGATCCTGAACGTGCTGCGCATCGACGAGCCGGCCGTGCGCGGCTTCGCGCTGGGCGTCGCGTCGCACGGGATCGGCACCGCGCGCGCGTTTCAGATTGGCGAGGAAACCGGCGCGTTCGCGGGACTCGGCATGGGGCTGAACGGCGTGCTCACCGCGTTCATCGTGCCGATCCTGCTGCCGGTGTTGTCGCGGTGGATTTGAGGCTGGGCGGCGGCGGCTCGCCGGCTGCGGCTTTCGCGAGGTTTGCGCGCACGGCGGCCAGGCCGCGATGCGGCGTGTCGTGATCGACGCGGTGCGAATCGGCGGCGCGGCGGCAAGCGCCTCGGGCCGGCATGGACAACGTGCGGGCCGCCGACGTATCGCGGCCGTTATCAGGAGAATTCAGAAACTCGCACGGACATTTTTCCGGCGATCGGCTAACGTTGCATCGGCGCCGGCATCGCACGCGGGCGTTCGACCCACAACCAACAATCGACAAGGAGTTCCGGCCATGACGAAGTCTCGCGTGGTTTCGGTGGCAGCGGCAATCACGGCGTCGTTCGGTCTGTTGCTGACCGCCGCGCCGGCCGCATATGCACAGGATGCGGCGTCGGCGCCGCTGCAGGCTTCGGCATCCGCGCCGACCCAGAAGCAGCTCGACAAGGCGCAGAAGAAGGCCGCCCGCAAGGCGGCGCGCGCGCGCCACGCGAAGGACCTGAAGGCGATCGGCACGGGCAGCGGCTACCGGCTGACCAACGATCAGAGCAATTACCCGCAGAACGCGGTGGAGAAGGCGCCCGCGACGAAGAGCGTGCCGGCCGCGCCGGCATCGGGGCAGTAACGGGCGGGGAGCGAGGTAAGGAGACGGCGCCGGTGAAACCGGCGCCGTTGGTTTTGTGCGCCCAGCATGGGCGCACTCCTGCGGGTGCAAGTCCCGCCATAAGCTGATCACGGCAAATGAAGTGAAGCGCAACTGCATGAGGGCGACCGAGTGTGGGGAGGAAGCGTGGAGCGTAAATCGCGAGCCGATGGACAAGAACTGCATAGAAGGCACTGCCGAGCAGGGCGAGCGGGCAAGAGACCGCGAAGCTCTCGTGATCAAGACGAGGCGGCGTAAATGCAGCGGTTGTGCGATGAAGGAGTGCGTTCTTACCTGGGGAGATCTCGCCTTGTGCCTGAAAGGGCGACGGTGCTGAGCCGGAGCGAGAAGTCAGCAGAGGCCGTAGTAGCCGCTGGTATGGGGGCAAAGGGCCGAACGAGCAGGAGGGCCGAAGGACGTGTCGTTCGGACGTGCAGGGCATCAGAAGGCTACGCAGGTAGCGCGCAACGCGGGATGGCGAGGTGAAGCCGAGCCTGAAGCGAGGCGTGATGAAGCACGGACGGCGCGATACGAAACTGGAGGCTTGGGGCGAGACAGTCTGCTATCGCAGGCGCTCGCGAGAGCGAATCTGGTGATGGCGTGGAAACGCGTCAAAGCCAATCGTGGCGGTGCCGGGGTGGATGGGAAGTCGATTGCCGAGACGGCGGAACACCTCAAGACGCACTGGCCCGGGATTCGGGAAGCATTACTGGACGGCAGCTATCGGCCATGGCCGGTGCGGCGAGTCCAGATTCCGAAGCCGGATGGCGGGATGCGTGAACTGGGGATTCCAACGGTCGCGGATCGGTTGATCCAGCAAGCCCTGCTGCAAGTTCTGCAGCCCATCATTGATCCGACCTTCTCCGAACACAGCTACGGCTTCCGGCCGGGGCGTCGAGCGCGCGACGCGGTGCTGATGGCACAACGACACGTACAGGACGGCTACCGGATGGTGGTCGATGTGGATCTGGAGAAGTTCTTCGATCGGGTCAATCACGACATCCTGATGGAGCGGCTATCGAGGCGGATCGACGACAAGGCTGTGCTGCGGCTGATTCGTCTCTACCTTGTGGCCGGGATCATGGATGGCGGAGTGGTCAGTGAGCGATACGAGGGCACGCCGCAAGGCGGGCCGCTCTCGCCGCTGCTGGCCAATGTGCTGCTGGACGAGGTGGACCGGGAACTGGAGAGGCGCGGACACAAGTTCGTGCGCTATGCCGACGACTGCAACGTGTACGTGCGCAGTGGCCGGTCGGGCGAACGGGTGCTGGAAGGACTGTGCAAGCTCTACGATCGGCTCCACCTGAAGGTCAACGAGGCGAAGACGGCGGTCGCACCGGCGACCGGTCGCAAGTTCCTGGGCTACAGACTGTGGCGCGGCGCGGGCGGCCGGATCAAATGTGCGGTGGCCCGAAAGGCCCTGGAGACCTTCAAGCAACGCATCCGGGAACTGACCCGCCGCTCGGGCGGGAGAAACTTGCCAGAGGTAGCGGAGCGTCTGAGGGCGTACATGCCGGGTTGGAAGGCGTACTTCCAGTTGGCGCAGACGCCCAAGGTGTTCCGCGAACTCGACAAGTGGATCCGGCACAGGTTGCGCGCGATGCAGCTCAAGCACTGGCGCCGTGGCACGACGATGTATCGGGAATTGTTGGCATTGGGTGCCTCGGAGGCGGACGCTCGCAAGGTGGCCGCGAACAGCCGGAGCTGGTGGCACAACAGCCGCCTGTTGCTGAACCGAGCGATGCCTGTTGCCTACTTCGACCGACTTGGGGTGCCTCGGCTCTCGTAACCTCAACTGCTCGAACCGCCCGGTGCGGACCCGCATGCCGGGTGGTGTGGGAGGGGATCGGCCAGATCAACTGGCCGCCCCTATCCCGATTGTATGCGCTGCGTATGCGGCTTGGGCGGCGCGTACGGAGGCGCGCGGCTACGGGCTATGGCGCTACCGGCACGGGCTACCGAGCGACGCGGTACGCGCGGCGGGCCGGGGGCTATGACCGGTGAGCTGCGAGCTACTAGCTCCGCACTCCGGGCTGCAAGCGGCACACTGCGAGTTGCACCCTCTGGGCGCCGGGCTGCAGGTGACGCGCTGCGAGCTACGCACTCCGGCCTCCGGGTTGCAAGCGATACGGTGAGAGCTACGCACTCCGGGCTGCAAGTGACGCGCTGCGAGCTACACACTCGAGCTACGAGCTACGAGCTACGAGCTACGAGCTACGAGTTACCAGCGCCAAGCGCCAAGCGCCAAGCGACGAGCCCAAACCCCGAGCTCCGAGCTACGGTGTGCTACAGGCGGGCAGCCACGCAGCGATGCAGCCACGCAGCCGCACCCCCGCCAGCATTAGGCCGCGAGCTTCGCCGCCAATTGCGCGACGTGCTTGCCCTGATAGCGCGCGATGTCCAGTTCGTTCGCGCTCGGCTGGCGGCTGCCGTCCGCGCCGGCGAGCGTCGTGGCGCCGTACGGCGTGCCGCCCGTGATTTCCTTCATGTCGACGAGCCCGCTGCAGGCGTACGGCACGCCGACGATCACCATCCCGTGGTGCAGCAGCGTCGTGTGGAACGACGTGATCGTCGTTTCCTGGCCGCCGTGCTGCGTGCCGGTCGACGCGAACACGCTGCCGATCTTGCCGACCAGCGCGCCCTTCATCCACAGGCCGCCCGTCTGGTCGAGGAACGTGCGCATCTGGCCGGCCATGTTGCCGAAGCGGGTCGGCGTGCCGAAGATGATCGCATCGTAGTTCGCGAGTTCGTCGACGGTAGCTACCGGCGCGGCCTGGTCGACCTTGACGCCGATCGCCTTCGCCTGGTCGACGGGAATGGTCTCCGGCACGCGCTTGAGCGTGACCTCGACGCCGGGCACCGATTTCGCGCCTTCCGCGACGTGCTGCGCCATCGTTTCGACGTGCCCGTAGGACGAGTAGTAAAGGACGAGTACCTTGGCCATGTTGCGAATCTCCGATTAGAAAAGGCCCCGCGCGCGGCGGGGCCGGATGTTCCGAACGGGCGTCATGCCCATTCGGCCGTCACTTCGACCGGACGCAGGTCGAACACAAGCACCTCGGCGTCCTTGCCGTCCGCGAACGTCAGCGCTTCTTCGCCGCGCACGCGCGCACCGTCGCCTTCGCCGAGCGTCACGCCGTTGACCGTCACGCTGCCGCGTGCGACGTGCACGTACGCAAACCGGTCAGGCGGCAGCGCGAGCGTCGCGCGTTCGTCGCCGTCGAACAGGCCGGCGTAGATCCGCGTGTCCTGCCGGATCTTCAGCGAGCCGGCGGCGCCGTCCGGCGACACGACCAGCACCAGCCTGCCGCGCTTGTCTTCGGCCGGCAGGTTCGTCTGCTGATAGCGCGGCTGCGCGCCTTTCTCCGACGGCCCGACCCAGATCTGCAGGAAGTGCACCTGCGCTTCGCGCGAGTGGTTGAACTCGCTGTGGCGCACGCCCGTGCCCGCGCTCATCAGCTGCACGTCGCCCGGCACGATCACCGAGCCCGTGCCCATCGAGTCCTTGTGCTCGAGCGCACCGTCCAGTACGTACGACAGGATCTCCATGTCGCGGTGCGGATGCGTGCCGAAGCCGTGGCCCGGCATCACGCGGTCGTCGTTGATCACGAGCAGGTCAGAGAAGCCGACCTGCTGCGGATCGTAGTAATTCGCGAACGAGAACGTGTGACGGGAGCTGAGCCAGCCATGTTCGGCGCGGCCGCGTTGGTTTGCTGCTCGGATCTCAATCATTTTGCTTGTCCTCAAAGTCGCCGAACCGCGGAAGTGGGCTCGGTCGATCGTTGAGATGAAGCTTAAGTCAATCGAATTGACAAATAAATCGCATGGGAGATAATCACTGTCACATTCAGGTGGACAATATGGAACTGGGCGATCTCCGGATTTTTGTGGCGACGGTCGATGCGGGCAGCTTCACCGCGGCCGCCGACCAGCTGATGCTGTCGAAGCAGTTCGTCAGCCGGCGGACGATGGCGCTCGAAGCGGCGCTCGGCGTGCGCCTGCTTCACCGCAACACGCGCAACCTGGCCGTGACCGAATCGGGGCACGAGTTCTATGAACGCGCGCAGCGGATCCTCGCCGAAGTGGCCGACGCCGAGCAGGCGATGGTGGCGCGCAGCACCGAGCTGCACGGCTCGCTGAAGATCAGCGCGCCGCTGTCGTTCGGGATCACGCACCTGTCGCCGCTGATCGCCGAGTTCCTGGCCGCGCATCCGGCCGTGCGGCTCAATCTCGACCTGACCGACCGGCGCGTCGACCTGATCGGCGAAGGCTTCGACGTCGCGCTGCGCATCGGCCCGCTCGAGGATTCGACGCTGATCGCGCGTCCGCTGGGCGCATGGAAAATGATCGCGTGCGCGAGCCCCGCCTATCTGGAGCGGCAGGGCACGCCCGCGTCGCCCGCGGAGCTGGCCGGCCATACGTGCCTGCTGTACGGGCGCGAACGGCGGGTCGGCTGGGAGTTCCGGGTCGACGGCGCGGCGCGGACCTTCGACGTGCAGGGGCCGCTCGTCGCGAACAATGGCGAAGTCGTGCGCGACGCGGCCATCGCCGGGCTCGGCATCGCGCTGCTGCCGCACTTCATCGTCGGCGCGGCGCTCGACAGCGGCGCGCTCGTGCCGGTGCTCGATGCGTATGCGCCGGCGCCGCTCACGCTGAACGCGGTGTTCCCGCAGCACCGGGAAGGGTTCGTCACGCTGCGTACCTTCGTCGCGTTTCTCGCCGAGCGGCTCGGACACGCGGTATCGGCTGCATAGCGCAGCTGGATGGCGCGGCCGGTTCGCGTTACGCTGGGGCCCGCGTTGCGCACGTCGCATCGTGTGTCGCGCGCCTTTCCCCGAACTCGGCGGGCCGGCGTTTCAGCGGTCCCGCGCTCCAGCGACGATCCAACGCCATGATCCTTCCGAACCGATCGAATCCTCACGCCGGCATGCGCGCGAGCGCAGCGCTTCCCGCCCGCGCGTCGCGCCGCGCGATTCCGCACGTGCTCGCGGCGGCCGCATGGCTGACAGCGCTGCCGATGGCCGCCCATGCGGCCGGTTTCGACTGTGCGAAGGCCGCTTCGCCGACCGAACACGCGATCTGCGCGGACGCACGTCTGTCCGCGCTGGACGGTCAACTCGCGACCGCATGGCAGAAGGCGCGCGCGAAAGGCGGCGATACGGCCGCGCCGAAGGCCGCCCAACTGAAATGGCTCGCGCAGCGCGATCGCTGCGGCGGCGACGCCTCGTGCATCGCCGATCGCTATCGCGAGCGCCTGGCGATCCTGAACGGCGCGCCGCTCGCGCCCGACCGCTGGCAGCAGACCTGGTATCGCGACAGCGCCAACCCGTCCCTCGGCGGCGTGCTGACGATTACCGGCACGGCGCCGCATCTTCACTTCGAATTGAGCGGCAACAACGGCGCGAACACCGGCGATCTGGCCGGCGATCTCGCGCTGCACGGCGACGCCGGCACGTTTCGGCAGGACCGATGCCGGCTCGACTTCAGCCGTCACGGATCGCGCGTGCGCGTGACGCAGCAGGGCAGCGACGCCGATTGCGGTGCCGGCGCGGGCGTCGTCTATTCGGGCGACTACGTGACGGCGTCACAGGCGCAGGCGAGCCCGCCGGCGGATCTCGTCACGTTGAAGGTGCTGGACGACGCGCGGCAGGACGCGATCGCGCACAAGCTGCTCGGCGCGGATTACCAGACGCTCGTCGACATGATCAATAACCGCGACGACGAGCGCGACCTCGACGGCCTGAATGCAAAAGTGACGTCGTACTGGGTGCGCGGCATCGCGACGACGAACGCCGCGATCGTAATGCGACGCGGCACCGATCTGTGGATCGGGCTCCTCGTGTTCGACGCCCACAACGACGTGCGGATGCGCTACTACACGAACGTCCCGGCGTGGAAAAAGACCGTGCCGAAAACGCTGCGCGCGTGGCACGACAAGCTCGACAGCAGCTATCCGATCGACGTGATGTGACCTGGTAAGTGACGCAGTAAGCGATGCGGCAATCGGCCCACGCGGCCGACACGCTGCGTTTGTCACGTGACAATTGTCCACCGGAGTGTGACGGCGAATCTTGTTTTGACGGATTGATGATTCCCGGTGAGACAGTAAACTGCACCCGTGCTTCGCGAGATCCGCTCCGCAGCGCCGAGATCGCGCCACCGGACGGATTCGTCGGAAGCGGGCAGGGGCGCCCGCACCGATCGCGCGAGGAGGGTTCGGTACCGATCCATGCGTTCGCCGTTTCGGCGGCCGTCGGTGCCGGATGCGTCGAACCGTCAATTCAAGGTGATTGTTATGCGTTACGTGTCGCTGGAATCGAAGAAGGATGGGCTGCTGCTCGCCGCCCGCGTGCTGATGATGGTGCTGTTCATCCTGTTCGGATGGCAGAAGCTGACCGGCTTCTCGGGCACCGTCGCCTACATGGCGTCGACCGGGGCGCCGTCGCCCGAGCTGTCGGCGGTGATCGCGGTCGCGGTCGAGCTGGTCGGCGGCCTGCTGATCGCAATCGGCTTCTACACGCGGCCGATCGCGTTGCTGTTCGCGGCCTATACGGTCGCCACCGCGTACATCGGGCATCGCTACTGGGCGCTGCACGGGATGGATCAGTACATGGCGATGATCCACTTCTACAAGAACGTCAGCATCGTGGGCGGCCTGTTGCTGCTCGCGCTGACCGGTCCGGGGCGGTATTCGTTCGACCGCAAGTAAGCTGGCGCGGCAGTCGCTGCCGCATGGCGGGCCCGGTGCGTGCGAGCAGTCGCGCACCGGGCCTTTTTTCGTCGTGCGCCGCCGCGTGTTGCGCGTTGCGCGCGAAATCGCCATCCGACGCAGGTTCTCGTATAGATTGGTGGGCCTCGTTTCCATTCATCGTTGGCTACCGTGTCGCAACCGACCATCCTTCTCATCGGCGCGTCCGGCCTGCTCGGCCGTGCGGTTGCCGCCGCGCTGTCGCGCGAAGCGTCGCTGACGCTGGTCGCAACGATCCGGAACGCAGATACCGCCGGCGCCCGGCGGGTCGCGTTGCCGCCGGAACACACCGCCCGTCTCGACGTTCTGGACCAGCCCGCGCTCGAACGGCTGTTCGATGCGCGGCGGCCGTCCGCCGTGATCGTCTGCGCGGCCGAGCGTCGGCCGGACGTATGCGAAAGCGACCCGTCCGCCGCGCGTGCGATCAACGTCGACGCGCCGGCGCGCATCGGCGCGCTCGCCGCGCGCTACGGCGCATGGACGCTCGGCATCTCGACCGACTACGTGTTCGACGGCCGGGCCGCGCCGTACCGCGAAGACGCCACGCCGAATCCGCTGAACGTGTACGGCCGCACGAAGCTCGACGGCGAGGCGGCGTTGCTCGCCGCGTCGCCGCTCGCGTGTGTGCTGCGGCTGCCGCTGCTGTACGGCCCGATCGTCGACTGGCGCGAGTCGGCGGTCACGAGCCTCGTGCCGGCGATCGTCGCGGCCGCGCAGCCGGGCGCCGAGCCGGCGCGCATGGATGCGTGGGCGATCCGCTATCCGACGTACACGCCGGACGTCGCGCAGGTCATCCGCGACCTGACGCTGCGCCATCTGGCCGGCGCGCCGGTCACCGGCATCCGTCATTGGTCGGCCGAGGAGCCGATGACGAAATACGATATCGCCCAACGGCTCGCGGCCGCGTTGGGGCGCCGCGCGGCGCTCGCGCCGATCCATGCGCCGACCGATGCCACGCCGCGCCCATACGATTGCCACCTCGATGCGTCGCGTGTGCGCGCGCTCGGCATCGACCATGCGACGCCGTTCGACGCCGGCTTGCGCGCCGTATTGGCCGACGCGCCGCCGCTGCCGTGAGCGTCGCGCCCCGCGATGTCGCGACGCCGTGACGTTCGACGCCGGACCGCGCCGCGCCGTCGCCGCGCAAAAGTCCTCAAACACCGAGCATGCACGCTGCTATCATTCGCGCCATGCCGTGCCCGTACGAGGCGCGGCGACCGGTGGCGAGGAGGTCGCCATCGACCGTTCGTCGCGCGTTCGAGCGCGGCGTACCGCGCGTCGCGTGCCGCGACCGCAGCGTTCGACGATGGCATAGCCGCCGGTGGACATCGCAGACCTTGCGGCTCCGGTCTGGCGATCCACATATCGCAATACGGATCGGCGGAACTTCACGGCCGGTTCGGCCATCGGAGGTTCTTTGAATAAAAACATGCCCAAAGAGGATGAATACATGACTCAGGCTCTGCAGGACCTCGAAGCACAACTTCGGGACCTGAACATCAAGCTGTCGGAAGCCAGGCAGAAAGAAAAGCAGGCCGCGCTCGCGGCATTCAGGGAGCAGGTTCAGTTGCTGGGTATCACGCAGCAGGAAGTGCTGAGCGCGCTCGGCTACATCGTGCAGCGAAAACGCAAGGCGCCTGCGAAGTACTACGATCCGACGACCGGCCGCTCGTGGTCGGGTCGCGGCCCGCGGCCGAAATGGCTCGAAGGCAAGGACCTCGACGCGCTGCTCGTCGATCGCGAAGCCAAAACCTGGTGGCCCGGCGACGATCAGGGCTGACGCCGCGCGGCGCCGGTCGCGCGCCGGCGCCGTCCGGCCGACGCGAGCCGCGGCTCGCATGCTTCATCCCTTGCCGTCGGCGTGCCGCCTGACAGCGCCGCCGCCGGCATCGACGTCGTTCAGTTTCGTCTTTCAGTTCCGTCTTTCAGTTCCATTACCCGCGGTTGCCCGTTTCCGTTCTCGCGAGCCGGCAGCCGCGACCCTTTCCGTCCGCGCACGGTCACCGCGCCGTCGCGCGCGCGAACCGGCCTCAGACTGTCGCCCGGACCTTTGCGGCAGGACACCATGGCAGCCAACCTTGAACCTTCGTCGCTCGGCGACGCGGCGTCGCCGCGCGTCGAGCAGGCCGGGCGTTACGCGTGGAAGGCGCTCGCGGGCGCCGCGATCGGCTATGCGATGGACGGTTTCGACCTGCTGATCCTCGGCTTCATGCTGCCGGCGATTTCGGCGTCGCTGCAGCTCGGCGCGCAACAGGCGGGGGCGCTCGTCACGTGGACGCTCGTCGGCGCGGTCGCGGGCGGCGTGATCTTCGGCGCGCTCAGCGACCGCTACGGCCGCGTGCGCGTGCTGACCTGGACGATCCTGCTGTTTGCGGTGTTCACCGGGCTGTGCGCGTTCGCGCAGGGCTTCTGGGATCTGCTCGCGTACCGGACCATCGCCGGCATCGGCCTGGGCGGCGAATTCGGCATCGGCATGGCGCTCGCGGCCGAAGCGTGGCCGGCCAGCAAGCGGGCTCGCGTGTCGTCGTACGTGGCGCTCGGCTGGCAGAGCGGCGTGCTCGCGGCGTCGCTGCTGACGCCGCTGCTGCTGCAGACGGTCGGCTGGCGCGGCATGTTCGCGATCGGCGTGGTGCCCGCCTTGCTCGCATGGGCGCTGCGCAACCGGCTGCACGAGCCCGTAGCGTTCGTGCAGCGTGCTACGCAGCCGCGCACCAACGCGTTCCGCATGCTCGTCGCCGATGCGCGCACGGCCCGCACGAGCATCGGCATCGTCGTGCTGTGCGCGGTCCAGAACTTCGGCTACTACGGGATCATGATCTGGATGCCGACCTTCCTGTCGAAGCAGCTCGGCTTCTCGCTGACGAAATCCGGACTGTGGACCGCGGCGACCGTGCTCGGGATGATGGCCGGCGTTTGGGTGTTCGGACACCTGGCCGACCGCATCGGCCGCAAGCCGACGTTCCTGCTGTACCAGGTCGGCTCGGTGGCGATGGTGTTCGCGTATTCGCGGCTGACGGACCCGGCCACGATGCTGTGGGCCGGCGCGCTGATGGGCATGTTCGTGAACGGCATGGTCGGCGGCTACGGCACGCTGATGTCCGAAGCGTATCCGACGGCAGTCCGCGCGACCGCGCAGAACGTGCTGTGGAACGTGGGCCGCGCGATCGGCGGCCTCGGGCCGCTCGTCGTCGGCGCGCTCGCCGCGCGCTACTCGTTTCAGGCGGCCATCGCGCTGCTCGCCGGCCTCTATGTGCTCGACATGGTGGCGACGCTGTTCCTGATCCCCGAACTGAACGGCGTCGAACTCGAATGACGCACGCGCCATCGCGCGGTCGCATGATGCGCTGAACCGGCGCACTGAACCGCACGCGGTCACGCGCCGCGCGTCAGGCGTCGCCGTCCGCATCCGCGCGTGCGCGCGGCGTGCTGCCGGTCCAGCGCCGGTACGCATGCCGGAAGCTGCGCGGTTCGCTGTAGCCGAGCCGCTCCGCGATGGCCGCGACGCTGAGCGTCGGCTCGTCGAGCAGCCGCACCGCCTCCTGATGGCGCACGTCGTCGAGCAGCGACTGGAACGTGATGCCGTCCTTGTCGAGCCGACGCCGCAAGGTGCGCTCGGTCACGTACAGCGCATCCGCGAGCGACGTCATCGACTTGAAGCGCGTGAGGTCGCGCGCCATCAACGCCTTCGCGCGATCGGCGAAGCGCATGCCGACCGATGCGGCCCACTGCCGCTCGAGCGCTTCGCACTGCTGATGCAGCGCATTGAAGCTGACTTCGTTCGCGAGTCGCGGCGCTTCCGAGCCGTCCACGCTCGTGAACACGAGGCGGTTTTCGCCCGCGCCGAACGCGACCGGACAGCGGAAGTGGCGCGCGTAGTCCGCGGCGTTGCGCGGCGTGCGGCGCGCGAGATGCAGCTGCGCGGGCCATACCGGTTTGCCGACCAGATCGGACACGATCAGCCGCAGGCTCGACAGGCACATGTCGGTCTGAAACACCTCGATGTCGGGTTCGCCGTTGTACCGCTCGATCGTCACGCTCATCCCGTCCGCATGCGTGTGCCCGCGCACGTCGAAATACAGCCCCATGAACAGCGGAAACCGGCCCATGCAGCCGAATGCCTGCATCACCGAGCCGCTGATCAGCATCGCGTAGCCGGCGAGGCCGAGCGTCGACACGTGGAGCCGCGCGCCGATCGCGAGGCCGATCGACGGCAGGCCACTGCAGCGCAGCAGGTTACGGAAGCAACGCTGCTCCTGGCCGCGATTCACGTGCAGGTTCGGCGACGCGACTTCGGCCGCGCCGAGGCCCGTGCCGTCGAGCACCGCGGCGATGTCGAGATGCCGGACGCGGCATTCGTCGAGCGTGACCGCGATCGCGTGCACGGTGGCGGGAATGTCGTCCTGGCTGGCGGTCGAACGCAGGCCGCGTTCGGCGCGGCGTCGATGTCGAGGGGACTGGCTGTCCATGGTGCGGGGGCGGCGACGGATTCGCGTAAAAGATAGCGGGAATGCCCGCGAAACGCCAGAGCGCCGCGCGGCCCGCAACGGGCCGTTGCCGCACGTCCGGAAATATCCCCCGAATACGTCCGCTTTTCTCATTCGTCGTCGCGTTTTTGGCGCACCACACTCGTTTCCGAATCGCGCAATGCCTGCGATGCCGCATTGCCGACGACACGTGTGTTGAGGTCATGAACGACAGCCAAGTGAGGACACCATGGAAGACACCGGGACAGCGCAGCATGCGCGCAGCGCAGTGACGGACGACGTGCGAGCGCACGCGAACGGGCACGCCGACACCGACACCGACGCGGGCCCGCCCGGCCGGCCCGGCGCCCCGGCGCTCGGCCTGTTCGCGCTGGTGATCTTCGGCCTCGCGTACATGCTGCCGATGACGGTATTCACGACTTACGGAATCGTCACACGCGAGACCAACGGACATTTGACGATCGCGTATGCGGTCACGCTCGTCGCGATGCTGCTGACCGCGCGCAGCTACGGCCACATGGTGCGGCTGATGCCGAGCGCCGGTTCCGCCTACACGTTCGCGAGCCACAACTTCGGCACGTCGGCGGGCTTCATGGTCGGCTGGGCGTTGCTGATGGACTACCTGTTCATTCCGATGATCAGCTACCTCGCGATCGGCATCTACATGAAGCAGC
This sequence comes from Burkholderia ubonensis, assembly GCF_001718695.1. Taxonomy (NCBI): domain Bacteria; kingdom Pseudomonadati; phylum Pseudomonadota; class Betaproteobacteria; order Burkholderiales; family Burkholderiaceae; genus Burkholderia; species Burkholderia ubonensis. The sequence continues at coordinate 980,851 of NZ_CP013421.1, forward strand.
TGTTCCCCGCGGTGCCGGCCAGCGTGTGGATCGTCGCGAGCATCGTGCTGGTGACGGGGTTGAACATCGTCGGCATCCGGCTTGTCAACCGCGTGAACCTGATCCTGATCGCGAGCCAGCTCGTGTTCATCGCGGTGTTCGTCGCGGCCGCGGCGCATGTCGCGGCCGGCGCGGGGCTGGAGCCGGCGCTCGCGCTGCCGGCGTATGGCGATGCGCACGCGATCTTCGCCGGCTCCGCGATCCTGTGCCTGTCGTTCCTCGGCTTCGACGCGGTATCGACGCTGTCGGAGGAAACTCGCGAGCCGCGCCGCACGGTGCCGCTCGCGATCCTGCTATGCACGCTCGCGAGCGGGCTGCTGTTCATGCTGATCGCGTATGCGGGGCAGGTCGTGTTTCCCGACTGGCATGCGTTCAAGGATCTCGATTCGGCCAGCTTCGAACTGATGCGGCGCATCGGCGGCGGCGCGTTGTCCGCGCTGTTCGTCGCGGTCTACGTGGCCGGCTGCTTCGCGAGCGCGATGGCCGGTCAGGCGAGCGTGACGCGCGTGCTGTTCGCGATGGGCCGCGACCGCGTGCTGCCCGAGCGCGTGTTCGGGCAACTGCATGCGCGGCTGCATACGCCGGTGCGCGCGACGCTCGCGGTCGGCGCGGTGTCGCTGTCGGCGCTGTTCATCACGCTCGATCTCGCGTCGACGATGATCAGCTTCGGCGCGCTCGTCGCGTTCGCGGTCGTGAACCTGTGCGTGATGCGCAGCTACCTGGCGCGCCCGGAACACCGCCGCGGCGCCGGCTGGATCGGGTACGGCGTGCTGCCGGCGCTCGGCTTCGCGATGAACGTGTGGCTGTGGTCGGGCCTGTCGCGCCAGACCTTCTACGTCGGCCTCGGCTGGCTCGCGCTCGGGCTCTGCCAGCTGCTATGGCTCACGCGCGGCTTCACGCGGCCGGCGCCGACGCTGTCGATGAACTGAACGGCCGCGCGGCTCGCCGCCGCCGGTTTCGCAACCCTGAAGGAGGAATGACTCATGAACGGTATCGACGTCGGTCTCGAAGCGGACCTGCAGGCGCTCGGCAAGCGCCATCTGCTGATGCACTTCACGCACGCCGATGCGTATCGCGACCAGGCGCTGACGGTGTTCGACCGCGGCGAAGGCTGCTGGCTCGTCGACCGCAACGGCAAGCGCTACTTCGACGGGCTCGCCGGGTTGTATTGCGTGCAGCTCGGCTACAGCCACGGCGCGGAAATCGGCGACGCGATGCGCGAGCAGATGGGGCGGCTGCCGTTCGCCACCAACTGGGGCTACGGCCACGAACCGGCGATCCGGCTCGCGCACAAGCTGGCGACGCTCGCGCCGGACGGCCTGAACCGCGTGTTCTTCACCTCGAGCGGCTCCGAGTCGAACGAGTCGGCGATCAAGCTGGTGCGCCAGTATCACCAGGCGCGCGGCGAGCCGCAGCGGCGCAAGTTCATCGCGCGGCGCGTCGCGTATCACGGCACGTCGTTCGGCGCGCTCGCATTGAACGGGATGACCAACTTCCGCAAGCATTTCGAGCCGCTGATGGCGGGCGTGCGGCACGTGAGCAACACGAAGCGCTACGGGCGGCCCGACGGCGAGACGGAAGCGCAGTTCACGCGCCATCTGCTCGACGAGATCGAATCGCTGATCGTGCAGGAAGGGCCGGACACCGTCGCCGCGATCGTCGTCGAGCCGCTGCAGAACGCGGGCGGCAGCCTGACGCCGCCGGCCGGCTATGCGCAAGGGCTGCGCGCGCTGTGCGACCGGCACGGCGTGCTGCTCGTCGCCGATGAAGTGATCTGCGGCTTCGGCCGTCTCGGCGAATGGTTCGGCTCGACGCGCTACGGGCTGCAGCCGGACCTGATCACGTTCGCGAAGGGGATCGCGTCGGGCTACGTGCCGCTCGGCGGCGTGATCGCGAGCGACGCGGTCGTCGATACGGTGCTCGCCGGCCCGCAGCAGATGTTCCTGCACGGTGCGACCTACGGCGGCCATCCGGTCGCGTGCACGGCCGCGCTCGCGAACCTCGCGATCATGGAGCGCGAACGCGTGCTCGAGAACGTCGGCGGCAACCAGGCCGTATTCCGCCGCACGCTCGACGGGTTGCTCGAGCTGCCGTGCGTCGGCGACGTGCGCGGCGACGGCTACCACTATTCGCTCGAGCTCGTCACCGACAAGGCCGCGCGCCGCTGGGCCGCGGGCATCGGCGCGCAGGCGTTCGTGTCGACGCTGCTCGCGCCGGCGATCTTCGAAGCGGGCTTGCTGTGCCGCGCGGGCGTCGACCACGAAGGCACGCCGATCGTGCAGTTCTCGCCGCCGCTCGTGATGTCGCGCGATGAGATAGTCTGGTTCGTCGCGAAGATTCGCGACATCCTCGCCGACACCTATGCGCGCGCGATGCGCTGACGGCGGCGCCCGCTATTGCTGACCCAGGAGCATTCGATGCGAACCTCAGAACAGAGCTATATCGCCGGGCAGTGGCTCGACCCGGCCGACGCGCGCGCCATCGACGTGATCGATCCCGCGACCGCGCGACCGTATGCACGGCTCGCGATCGGCAGTGCGGCCGACGTCGACCGCGCGGTCGGCGCGGCGAAGCAGGCGTTCGATGCCTACTCGCGCTGGAGCGTCGACGCGCGCGTCGCGCTGCTGCAGCGCGTGCTCGACATCTATCAGCGGCGCTACGACGAAGTCGCGCGCACGATCAGCCAGGAGATGGGCGCGCCGCTCGCGTTCGCGCGCGCGGCGCAGGCCGCGGTCGGCACCGCGCACCTCGAGCAGACGATTCGCGCGCTGCGCGCGTTCCGGTTCAGCACGCAGGTCGATTCGCTGCTCGTGTCGTACGAGCCGATCGGCGTATGCGCGCTGATCACGCCGTGGAACTGGCCGATCAACCAGATCGTGTGCAAGGTCGCGCCGGCGCTCGCGGCCGGCTGCACGATGGTGCTCAAGCCGAGCGAGATCGCGCCGTTCAGCGCGATCCTGTTCGCCGAGATCCTCGATGAAGCCGGCGTGCCGCCCGGCGTATTCAACCTCGTGCACGGCTACGGACACGAGGTCGGCGATGCGCTGTCGCGGCATCCGGACGTCGACATGGTGTCGTTCACCGGCTCGACGCGTGCGGGCGTCGAGGTCGCGAAGGCCGCGGCCGATACCGTGAAGCGCGTGCACCAGGAACTCGGCAGCAAGAGTCCGAACCTGATCCTGCCCGATGCGGACATCGACGCCGCCGTGACGCTCGGCGCGCGCAGCTGCTTCAGCAACAGCGGGCAATCGTGCAACGCGCCGACGCGGATGTTCGTGCACGTCGATCAGCTGGCCGCGGCCGAGGCGGCGGCGCGCCGGGAGGCCGCGCGCACCGTCGTGGGCGATCCGCGCTCGCCTGAGACGGAGATCGGGCCGGTCGTCAGCCGCACGCAGTTCGACCGGATCCAGCAGCTGATCCAGCGCGGCATCGACGAAGGCGCGACGCTCGTCGCCGGCGGGCTCGGGCGGCCCGACGGGCTCGGCGACGGCTTCTACGTGAAGCCGACGGTGTTCTCGAACGTGACGCCGGACATGACGATCGCACGCGAGGAGATCTTCGGGCCGGTGCTGTCGATCCTGACCTACCGGACCGAAGACGAAGCGGTCGCGCTCGCGAACGATTCGGTCTACGGGCTCGCGGCGTACGTGCAGACGAAGGACCTCGAGCGCGCGCGCCGCATCGCCGCGCGGCTGCGCGTGGGCAACGTGCACATCAACTATCCGGCGTGGAACCCGGCCGCGCCGTTCGGCGGTTACAAGCGTTCGGGCAACGGGCGCGAGTATGCGGAGTTCGGCCTCGTCGAATACCTGGAAACGAAGGGCACGACGGGGTACGCGTGAGGGGTGGCGGTCAGTCGTCGTCGGAACCGGCCGCGTCCGCACTCGCAACGGGCGACGCGGCCCGCCGACGGATTTCGGAATCGAGGATCAGACGCCCACGCAGCTTGCCTTTCATCCGCTTCACGTGCTTCGGCGCGTCGGTCATGTGCTCGACCATCAGCGCACGCACGCGCTCGACGTCGCGCTCGCGCGCGGCCTGCAGGATCGCCTTGTGGATCGACACGTTCGCCTCGCCGAAGCGCTTGTGCTCGGTGAGCGGTGTGTCGTTCCGGAACTCGATCAACTGCCGGATCATCTCGTTGATCAGCTCGCAACTGAAGCGCAGGAACGGGTTCGGGTTCGCGGCCGCGAGGATGTCGTGGAACGTCGTGTCCTCCTGCCGCTGGCGCAGCATGTGGCCGCGATCGTGCACGCCCGACGCGCCGTCGCAGCACGCGATGTTCGCTTCGAGCGCCGTGAAGTCGCGCTCCGTCAGGTGCGGCACGGCGCCGGCCGCGAGCTCGGGTTCGAGCAGCTTGCGCACCGTATAAATGTCGTCGATCGTCACGTCCTTGAAGAACAGGTAGTTCTGCAGCAACTGCAGCGTGCGGTCGAGCGGCACCTCGACGACCATCCCGCCGCCCGACGGCCCCGTCGTGACCTTGATCAGCCCCTGCACCTCCAGCGACTTCAGCGCCTCGCGGATCGTGCTCTTGCTCACCGCGTAGAGCTGCTGGAGTTCGGCTTCGCGCGGCAGGCGATCGCCCGGCTTCAGATCCTTCTCCGTGATCAGCCGCTTGATCTCCTCGGCGACGAGATCGGCCCGTTTCGGCTGCTTGATTGCGACCGCGACGCCCGCCCTGGCTCGGCCCATGACCATCTTGAAGACTCCTTTGTCTGACTGCGCGCCGCGTCATCGTCGACGATCCGTTCCGGCGCGAGGTACGGAATTTTGCCTGATTGACACCAATTTTGATCAACTCTAGCATCCGGTTCATTCTATTTATCATGATAAACAGAATGAACCGGCGGCGGGCATCCTGCAGCGCGCAGGCACGGTTTGGCAGTCGGTCGCATCGCGTGTGTCCCCTTCACCAAGGAGCGTCAACTTGAATCGCCGAGAACTGTTGAAACTGGCCGCGCTGTCGGCCGTGCCGGGTGCGCTCGGCAGCATGGCGTCCCGCGCCGCGTTCGCACAGGGTTCGCCCATCCAGCTCGCCTGCCCGGTGCCGATGTCCGGGCCGTTCGCCGCGAACGGCAAGTACGCCGATCTCGGCATGCAGCTCGTCGTCAGGCAATACGGCAAGGTGCTCGGCGCACCGCTCGCATACACGGCGCTCGACACCGAGGGCAAGCCGGCGACGGCCGTGCGGCGCGTGCAGGAGATCGCGCAGCAGAAGGGCGTGCGCTTCTTCGCGGGCGGCATTCTGTCGTCCGAATCGCTGGCGATGGGCAAGGAAGTGCAGAAGGCGGGCGGCGTGTTCATCACGACGGCCGGCGCCGACGAGATCACCGGCAAGGACTGCAACGACGCGACGTTTCGCTGGTCGGTGCCGACCTTCGGCGCGATCGAGCAGACGGTGCGCCCGCTGATCGGCATGCTGCCGAAAGCGAAGCGCTGGTACACGATCACGCCGCAATACGTGTTCGGCGACGGGCTGCTGTCGGCCGCGAAGGCGATCTTCAAGGAAAAGGGCATCGAGCATGTGGGCAACAGCTATCACTCGCTCGCCGAGAAGGAATTCAGCGGCTATCTGACCAATGCCGCCGCCGCGCAGCCCGACGTGCTGCTGATCCTGAACTTCGGCTCGCAGTCATCGGACACGCTGCGTCAGGCCGTGAGCTTCGGGATGAAGCGCAACTGCACGATCCTGCTCGCATGGGCGTCGGGGCTCGAGCAGTTCGAGGCGCTCGGCCCCGACATCTGCGACGGCGTGTATTTCGGCGCGCAGTACTGGCACGGCATCGATTCGCCGCTGAACCGCGATCTCGTGAAGCGCGCGAACGCCGCGTTCAAGGCCAATCCGAACTACAGCCTCGCGGGCTCGTACATCTGCTCGAAGATCCTGCTCGACGCGATGGTGAAGGCCGGCACCGCGGAGCCGAAGAAGGTCATCGCCGCGATGGAGGGGATGAAGTACGACGGGCTCACGGGTCCGGAGGAAATCCGCAAGGGCGACCACCAGGTATTGAAGAACTACTACCTGCTGAAGGGCAAGCCGAAAAGCCGGATGAAGAACGCGGACGACTACGCGGACGTGGTCAGCTCCGGGCAGTCGTTCCTGCCCGTCGACAAGACCGGCTGCAAGCTCGCGTGACGCGCCGGCCGCGTTCGCGGCGGCTGCGCGCCGACCACCGTTCCTCCTCCTTACCGATACGGAAGCCATGAACGTCTATCTGCTGCAGATCGTCAACGGCATCGGCGTAGGCATGCTGTACTTCCTGCTCGCGGTCGGCCTGTCGATCGTGTTCGGCCTGCTGCGCTTCGTGAATTTCGCGCACGGGGCGTTTTATCTGCTCGGTGCGTACCTGTGTTATCAGGCGCTGCAATGGTCGGCGAATTTCTGGGTCGCGCTCGCGGTCGTGCCGCTCGTCGTCGGCGCGTTCGCATGGATCGTCGAAAAGCTCGTGCTGCGTCACGTGTATGCACAGCAACACGAATTCCACATCCTCGCGACGGTCGGCCTGGCGCTCGTGCTGCAGGAGTGCGCGATCCTCGCGTGGGGCCCGCTTGGCGACAACGTACCGCCGCCCGACGCGCTCAGCGGCGTCGTGATCTGGGGCGGGTTCGTCTATCCGAAATACCGGCTGTTCGTGATCGGCTTCACGGCAGTGCTGGCCGCGCTGCTGTGGTGGGTTCTCGACGGCACGCGGCTCGGCAGCACGGTGCGCGCGGGCAGCGAGTCGTCGGAAATGGTGTCGCTGCTCGGCATCAACGTGACGCGCGTGTTCAGCCTCGTGTTCGCGCTCGGCGCGGCGACGGCCGCACTCGCGGGCGTCCTGGCCGCGCCGATCCGCGGCGTCGATCCGTTCATGGGGATCGAGGCGCTCGGCGTCGCGTTCGTCGTGGTCGTTGTCGGCGGGATGGGAAATTTTCTCGGCGCGCTGGTGGGCGGGCTGCTCGTCGGCATCGTACAGAGCCTGATGAGCACGCTGTGGCCCGAAGGCGCGCGCCTGATGATCTATGTCGCGATGGCGGCCGTGCTGCTGCTGCGTCCGAACGGTTTGCTCGGGAGGGCTGCATGATCGAATCGTCGAAATCGCTGCCGTCGGATGCGGCGGCGTCGCGGCGTGTGCCGCCGTGGCGCGCCGCGCTGCAGCGACCGGAAGGCTGGCTCGCGGTGGCGGTGGCCGGCGCGCTGCCGCTCGCGCTCGACTCGGGCTCGCTCGCGACCGAGGTGCTGGTGTTCGCGCTCGCCGCGCTCGGCTGCAATCTGTTGCTGGGCTACACGGGGCTGCTGTCGTTCGGCCAGGGCATCTTCTTCGGGCTCGGCAGCTACGCGGCGGGCGTGGTGCTGACGCACGGCGTCGAGTCGGTGACTGCGGCGCTGGTTGCGGCCGCCGCGCTCGGCGCCGCCGCGGCCGCATTGGTCGGCTGGTTCTCGATCCGGCAGCGCGGCACCTACTTCGTGATGCTGACGCTCGCGTTCGGGCAGCTGTTCTACTTCGTCGCCTATACGACGCCCGATGTGACGGGCGGCGACAACGGGCTGCTCGACATTCCGCGCCCCGCGTTGTCGGTATTCGGCCATCCGCTCGTGCCGCTCGATTCGCCGTGGCGCTATTACGGTTTCGTCGCCGTCGTGTTCGTCGCGGTGTTCTGGCTGCTGTTGCGCGTGTCGCGCTCGGTGTTCGGCCGCACGCTGCTCGCGATCCGCGACAACGAGGCGCGCGCCGCGGCGGCCGGCTATGACGTGCGGCGCTTCAAGCTCGTGGCGTTCGTGATCTCGGGCGCGGTCACCGGCCTCGCCGGCGCGCTGCATGCATTGATGACGGGCATCGCGCCGCTGTCGAACATCGACTATCACACGAGCGAGATGATCCTCGTGATGACGGTGATCGGCGGCACCGGCAACCTGTTCGCGTCGGTGCTCGGGGCGGCCGCTTACGTGCTGTTCGCCGACTGGCTGTCGACGCTATGGCCGCGCTGGCTGCTGTTGCTCGGGCTCGTGCTGATCGCCGTGAGCCTGTTCATGCAGCGCGGCTTGTGGGGAGTCGGCGAACGCGTCGCGGCATCGCTGCGGCGCGCCCGGCGTACCGAGGCCGCGGCCGGGGAGCAGCGATGAGCGAAGCGATTCTGGAAGCGCGCGGCGTCGTCAAGCGCTACGGCAAGTTCACGGCGCTGGGCGGCGTCGATCTGCGGATCATGCCGCGCACCATTCATTCGGTGATCGGCCCGAACGGCGCAGGCAAGACCACGCTGTTCCATACGCTGACCGGCACCGTGCCGATCACCGCCGGCTCGATCCTGTTCGACGGTCACGACGTGTCGCGCGAGCCCGATCACAAGCGTGTGCGGCGCGGTATCGCGCGTTCGTTCCAGGTGACGAGCCTGTTTGCGAACCTCAGCGTGCGCGAGAACCTTCGCGTCGCCGCGCAAGGCGTCGAGTCGCGGCGCGCGTTGAATCCGTGGGCGCCGCCCCTTGGCGCGCGGGCACATCAGGGTGTCGTCGACGACGTGCTCGATCGGCTCGGCCTGCAGCGGTTCGCCGACACGGCGGCCGGCGTGCTGTCGCACGGCCAGCAGCGCCGGCTCGAAGTCGGGATGGCGCTCGCGGCGCGGCCGCGCGCGATCTTCCTCGACGAGCCGACGTCCGGCATGGGTATCGACGACCTCGACGACATGAAAACGCTGATCCGCCGCCTGCGCGACGATTACACGGTCGTGCTGATCGAACACAACATGGGAATCGTGATGGACATCTCGGACACGATCACGGTGATGCAGCAGGGGCGCGTGCTGGTCGAAGGCACGCCCGAGGCGATTCGCGGGGACGCGCGCGTGCGCAGCGCGTATCTCGGCAACATGATCACTGGAGGCCGCGCATGATCCTTGACGTGAAGGCGGTGCACGCGTGCTACGGCAAGAGCCACGTACTGCAGGGCGTTTCGCTCAACGTGCGGGACGGCGAAACGGTGACGCTGCTCGGCCGTAACGGCGCGGGCAAATCGACCACGCTCAAGACGATCGCGGGGGTCGTCGTGCCGAGCGGCGGCACGGTGACGTTCGCGGGCCGGGTGATGTCCGGTCAGCCCGCGCACCGGATTGCCGCACGCGGCGTGTGTTTCGTGCCGGAGCATCGCGGGATTTTCCGGCTGCTGTCGGTCGAGGAAAACCTGCGGCTCGGCGCACGTCGCGATTCGCCGTGGCAGCTCGACGACATCTATCGCATCTTCCCGCGGCTGAAGGAGCGCCGCCGCAACGGCGGTGCGCAGCTGTCGGGCGGCGAGCAGCAAATGCTTGCGATCGGCCGCGCGCTGATGAATCACCCGCGGCTGCTGATGCTCGACGAACCGGTCGAAGGGCTCGCGCCGGTGATCGTCGAGGAGATCGTCGCGCAGCTCAAGCTGATCAAGGCGGCCGGCGTGTCGATCCTGCTCGTCGAACAGAACCTCGAAGTGTGCACGCAGCTTGCCGACCGTCACTTCGTGATCGAACAGGGCGTGATTGTCTACGAAGGCAGCAACGCGGCGTTCACCGCCGATCACGACGTGAAGGATCGTTACCTGGGCGTCGGCGTCGCATAAGCGCCGTGCCCGTTCATTGCGAGGAATTCCACCGATGCAAGTTCAGGATTCGACACCGGGCGTTGCCGCGCTCGGGCTGCGCGTCGACGGCGCGCGGCTATGGGACAGCCTGATGCGGCTCGCGCAAATCGGCGCGACCGCCAACGGCGGCGTGTGCCGCCTCGCGCTCACCGAGCGCGATCGAGACGCGCGCAACCTGTTCGTCGGATGGGCGAAGGAGATCGGCTGCACGGTCCGCATCGATGCGATCGGCAACATCTTTGCGCGCCGCGCGGGTGCGTGCGACGACCTGCCGCCCGTGATGACGGGCAGCCATATCGACACGCAGCCGACCGGCGGCAAGTTCGACGGCAACTACGGCGTGCTCGCGGGCCTCGAAGTGCTGCGCACGCTCGACGACGCGGGCGTGCGCACGCGCGCGCCGCTCGAGGTCGCGGTGTGGACCAACGAGGAAGGCTCGCGCTTCGTGCCGGTGATGATGGGGTCCGGCGTGTTCGCGCGTGCGTTCACGCTCGAGCATGCACTCGCGCAACGCGATCGCGACGGCGTCGCCGTGCGCGATGCGCTCGCAGCGACCGGCTATGCGGGGGACGTGCGCGATGCGCATCCGGTCGGCGCGTACTTCGAAGCGCATATCGAACAGGGGCCGGTGCTCGAGGCGCATGCGACGACGATCGGCGTGGTGGAGGGCGCGCTCGGGCAGCGCTGGTACGACGTCACCGTGCACGGGATGGAGGCGCACGCCGGCCCGACGCCGATGGCGCTGCGGCGCGACGCGCTGCTGGTGGCGGCCGATCTCGTGCGCGCGGTGAACGGCATCGCGCTCGCCCACCCGCCGCACGGGCGCGGCACGGTCGGCTGGATCGACGTGCATCCGAATTCGCGCAACGTGATTCCGGGCCGCGTGACGTTGACGGTCGATCTGCGCGCGGCCGACGATGCGACGCTCGCGGCGATGGACGCGGCTCTGCGCGCGGCGTGTGCCGATCTCGCGGCGACGGCCGGCATGCCGATCGACGTCGAGCAGGTCGTGTACTTCGCGCCTCAGCCGTTCGACGCGGCGCTCGTCGAACAGGTGCGCGCGGGCGCGAATGCGCTGGGCCTGTCGTCGATGAACGTGATCAGCGGGGCCGGCCACGATGCCGTGTATCTCGCGCGTGTCGCGCCCGCCGCGATGATCTTCGTGCCGTGCAAGGACGGGATCAGCCACAACGAAATCGAGGACGCGGCGCCTGCCGATCTCGAGGCCGGCTGCAACGTGCTGCTCCATGCGATGCTCGCCGCAGCCGGCCTCGCGGAGGGGTACGCGCGATGAAAATCCTGATCGCCCGGATGAACCACGAGACGAATACGTTCTCGCCGGTGCCGACGCCGCTCGCCGCGTTCGGCCGCAACGGCCCCGACTGGGGCGACGACGCGTATCGCGCGAACCGCGGGATGCGCACGGCGATGGCCGCGTTCATCGACGCGGCCGAGCGCGCCGGCGCGCAGATCGTCACGCCGGTGTCGGCGGCGGCGAACCCGAGCGGGCCGGTCGCGGCCGACGCTTATGCGGCGATCTGCGACGCGATCGTCGCCGCGGCGCCCGGTTGCGACGCGGTGATGCTCGATCTGCACGGCGCGATGGTCGCCGAGCAGAGCGCGGACGGCGAAGGCGACCTGCTCGCGCGCGTGCGCGCCGTGCTGCCCGCCGCGCCGATCGCGGTCGCGCTCGACCTGCACGCGAACGTCACGCAGAAGATGATCGACCACGCGGACGTGATCGTCAGTTTCAAGACCTATCCGCACGTCGACATGTACGAAACCGGCGAGCACGCGGCGCGTTTGCTGCTCGATCGACTGCATGGCCGTGCGCGGCCGGTGCTCGCGTGGCGGCAGCCGCCGCTGCTGACGTCGACGCTGCGCAGCGCGAGCGCCGAAGGCGCGATGCGGCGCGCGCTCGAAGCCGCGCGCGCGGCCGAGGCGGACGGGATGCTCGCGGTGTCGGTGCTGGCGGGCTTCTCGCTCGCGGACATCCCCGCGCCGTGCGTGAGCGTCGTCGTGGTCGGCGACGGCGATCGCGCGGCGGCCGACGCGGTGGCCGAACGCATTGCGCGGCAGATCTGGGACGCGCGCGACGCGTTCGTGTATCGCAGCGCGCCGCTCGCCGAATCGGTCGCGCAGGCCGCGGCGCTCGCGCGCGGCGCAGACCGGCCGGTGCTGATGCTCGATCACGGCGACAACTGCATGTCGGGCGGCCCGTGCGACACGATGGACCTGCTGGAGGCCGCGCTCGCGCAAGGGCTCGACGGGATCGTCAGCGGGCCGCTGTGCGACCCCGACGCGGTCGCCGCGCTGATCGATGCGGGCGTCGGCGCGACCGTCACGCTGCCGATCGGCAACCGGATGCCGTCGCATGGCGGCGCGCGGCGCACGCCGTTTCGCGCGACCGGCGTCGTGCGCGCGATCACCGACGGCGAATACGTGATCACCGGGCCGACCTATACGGGCCAGCGCGCCTACATGGGCCGCGCCGCCGTGCTCGATATCGGCGTCGCGACGCTGGTGGTGACCGAGCGCACGCACGAGCCGTGGGATCTCGGCGTGTTCGAGAGCGTCGGCATCGATCCGCGCCGGGCACGCTTTCTGCTGCTGAAGTCGCGCATGTATTGCCGGCCGGTGTTCGTGCCGATCGCGGCCGCGCTCGTCGAATGCGACAGCCGCGGCCTGACCGGGTCGGACTACGCGCTGTTCCGCTACGAGCGGCTCGCGCGGCCCGTGTATCCGCTCGATGCCGTCGACCGGTGGGACGGCGCGGGGCCGCGCAGCGCGTGAGCAACCGGCGTGCACGGCGGCGCGCGCCTTCATGCATCATGCGATTGCACCGGCCCCTCGAGCAGCTGGGTCGCGCGCATCCTTGCGTCCGCAACCGACCGGAGAACCGAACGCCATGCATTCGAAACGCTTCCCCCTTCGTCGCGCCCGCCTGCTCGCCGCGCTGACGCTCGCCACGACCGCCGTCGCCGCGCATGCGGCCGACTGGATCGTGTCGGCCAACGACGGCAAGTATCAGCGGGTCGAGGGCCGCGACACCTATCTGGCGGCGCCGCCGACCGACACGCTGACGCTGCTCGACGCCGGCGCGTTCCCGCCGAAGGTGGCGCTGCAGGTCGATGTCGAGAACGGCATCCAGGGGCCGCCGCAGGCGGTGGCGGTCACGCCCGACGCGAGCGTCGCGCTCGTCGCCGCGCCGACCCGCTACGACCAGGCCGGGAAGCGGCTCGTCTTCGATACGTTCCTGCAGGTCGTGGATCTCAAGGCGTCGCCGCCAGCCGTCACGCGCATCGAGCTCGGCGCGCATCCGCAGGGCATCGCGATCGACCGCTCGGGCCGGCTCGCGTTCGTCACGGACGTCGACGGCGGCGTGTCGGTGCTGCATATCGACGGCGCGCGCGTGACGCTCGACGGCAGCCTGAAGATCGGCAAGAAGCGGCTCGCCGGCGTCAGCTTCACGCACGACGGCGCGCACGCGCTCGTCGCGCTGCGCGACGAGCAGGGCGTCGCGGTGCTGAACGTCGACGACGGCAAGGTCACCGACAGCGGCACGCGCCTGAGCAGCGGCGTTGCGCCGTATACGATCGACGTGTCGAGCGACGGCCGCTGGGCGGTGGTCAGCAACGTCGGGCTCGCCGGCCTGCCGGGCTATGCCGGCAAGCTCGCGGGCGACGCCGATACGATTGCGCTGATCGACGTGTCGCGCACGCCGTTCCGCACGGTCCAGTACCTGAGCGTGCCGTCGCTGCCGGAGGGTGTCGCGATCTCGCCGGACGGCAAGTGGATCGCGGTGCAGACGATGGACGGCTCGAACCTGACGCCCGACAATCCGGGCCGCCGCAAGCGCGGCAAGGTGCTGCTGTTCGCGATCCGCGACGGTCAGGCCGTCAAGGCCGGTGAAGCGGCCGGCGGCGAGGCCGCGCAAGGCGTCGTGTTTACGGCCGACAGCCGTCACGTGATCGTGCAGTTCAACGTCGAGCGGGAGCTGGCGCTGTATGCGGTCAACGGCGGCAAGCTGCGCGACACGGGCGAGCGGATCGCGCTGACGGGCGGCCCGTCGTCGCTGCGGACCTTTCCGCGTTGAACGGGGTAGCGTGCGGCGGGCGATGCGCCCGCCTGCGCGCGCACGCGGGCCGCGCGGCACGGCAGCCGGTTCGAGCGGCGCGCGTTCGACGGGCTGAGACGGGCTGATACGGGCTGGGGCCGGCGCGTCGTCCGGCGATGAAGCTGTCGGTCAGCGCGTCACGCCGGGTCGACGCGCATCTCGGCGCACGCCGACCTCCCGCCGCCGCTACGGACGCAGCAGATCGAATCCGCCGAACACGACCACGCCGCTGAGCGCGATCATCGCAAGCGAATGCTGGCCGAAATACAGGATCGCGGCGGCGAGCCAAGTCGTCAGGCAGAAGGCGCCGATGCGGGCCATCGTGAATTCCTCGTGATACGTGATGAAGGGGGCGTAACCGTCGCCGTGCCGTGGAAGCGCTTGCTGCCGCTCGCGGGGCGCGACGCCGGCCGACGCGGTCGATTGCGCGCGATACGGCGGGCTTCGATACGCGGTTGCGGGCCGGCCGCGGCGAGACGCAATCGAGCGGCGGTCCGGCGGAAGGCAGGACTCGAATTTTACCAGCGTACCCGGCGCGTCTGTCTGGCCCCTTTGCGTCGCGCGGCTAAAGTTTGGTACGACGAATGCCGTTATCCGCTTGCAAGGTATTCGCCTGTTCAATCGACGGCAATCGCCGACCCACTACGGACCGACACAATGCAGATCGAGCCTTCTTCCGCCGCGCAAACCCCGCTTGCGGCTTCCACGCCGACGGCCAATTCGACGGCCGCCGGGACCTCGTCGCCGACGGGCGGCGCGACCGCTGCCGGCGCCGCGCCGGCCAATGGCGGTCAGGCGTCGAGCGCATCGTCGTCGGCGTCGTCGTCGTCTTCGTCGTCCGAGGATCCCGCGGTCAAGCAACTGAAACAGCTGATCGAGCGCCTGCAGAAACAGCTCGCGCAGATTCAGCAACAAATGGCGAGCGTCGCGCAGCGCGCGAAGAACGATCCCGCCGCAGCCACCGAGCAGCAGTCGCTCGGCGCACAAGCGAGCACGATCTCCGCTGCGCTGTCGACGGCGATCGCGCAGCTCGCGCAGGCTATCCAGAAGTCATCCGGATCGACGTCGGGCTCGCTGGTGTCGACGCAGGCCTGAATGCGTCGCGCGCCGCGCCGACGCGCGGCTTCGCGCATTAGAATCGCAAGCTCGTCTCTCCCCAAGGACGGCACCACGATGAGCGCGCACTTCACCGACGACGATCTCGTCCGTTTCGAAGAGCAGGGCGGGCCGCCGCTGCCCGCGGCCGACGCCGAAGGATGGCTCGACCATGACGGCGCGCGCATCTGGCACGCGTCGTTCGGAGATGGGCCGCCCGTCGTGCTGCTGCATGGCGGCCTCGGCCACGCCGGCAACTGGGGCTGCCAGGTGCCGGCCGTGCTGGCGGCCGGCTATCGCGCGGTCCTGATCGACAGCCGCGGCCACGGCCGCAGCACGCGCGACGCGCGCCCCTATTCGTACGAATGCATGGCATCCGACGTGCGCGCAGTACTCGACGCGCTGCGCATCGAGCGCGCGCGCTTCGTCGGCTGGAGCGACGGCGCATGCGTTGCGCTGGTGCTGGCCGCGCGCACGCCGCAGCGGGCGGCGGGCGTCTTCTTCTTCGCGTGCAACATGGATCCGAGCGGGACGAAGGAATTCGTGCCGAGCCCGTTGATCGATCGCTGCTTCGCGCGGCACCGCAAGGACTACGCACGCCTGTCGGCGACGCCGGACGGCTTCGAGCCGTTCGTGGCCGCCGTCAGCGAGATGATGCGCACGCAACCGAATTACGGCGCGTGCGAGCTTGCGGCGATCACGGTGCCGGTCGCGATCGTGCAGGGTGAGCACGACGAGTTCATCCGCGCCGAACATGCGGCATACCTCGTGCGCACGATTCCGGGCGCGACGCTGACGATCCTGCCGGGCGTCAGCCATTTCGCGCCGCTGCAGCGCCCGGCCCGGTTCAATGCGGCGATGCAGGCGTTTCTCGAGCGCACGACCGGCTGACACGGGCGGCGGCGCTTCATCCCGCGCCAATGAAAAAGCCACGGAACGAGCCGTGGCTTGCTTCGATCGCCGAACCAGCGGTGCCCGACTTACGCGATCGTCTTCGACCAGTTCGCGTACCAGTTGCGGAACAGCGTGTACTGCGCTTCAGCGTAGTTGCGTTGCGCGTCGCTCAGCGCATCGGTTTCGTTGAAGTGCAGCGTGTATTCCGTGTCGCCGTTCAGCACCATCAGGTGCTTGTAGAACAGCACGAGGTCGCAGCCTTCGTCGAACGACGACAGCACGGCGAGCGCCGCTTCGAGTTCCTTCGCGCGACCGCGCGCCACGGCGTCGCCCTGCGCGGCCTTCTTGCACAGGTCGACGAGCTGCAGCACTTCGCGCGGCAGCGCATTGCCGATGCCGGTGATCGCGCCGGCCGCACCGCAATTGACGAAGCCGTGGAACACCTGCGTGTCGACGCCGGCCATCAGCGTGACGTTTGCGTCTTGCGACGTGATGTTTTCGGCCGCATAGCGCATGTCTGCGGCGCCGCCGAATTCCTTGAAGCCGATCAGGTTCGGATGCTCGCGGCGCAGTTCGAAGAACAGGTCGGCGCGCGTCGCGAAGCCGTAGTACGGGCTGTTGTAGATCACCGCAGGCAGGTTCGGCGCGGCCTTCAGGATCGCGGAGAAGTGCGCCTTCTGCGCGGCCGGCGATGCGCCGCGCGACAGCACGCGCGGAATCACCATCAGCCCGTGCGCGCCGACCTTCGCCGCGTGAGCGGCGTGCGAGACGGCTTCCTTCGAATTCACCGCGCCCGTGCCGACGATGGTCGGCACGCCGGCTGCGACCAGCCGCGCGACGCCTTCCTGACGTTGCGCTTCGGTGAGCAGCGGCCAGTCGCCCATCGAGCCGCAGTACACTACCGCGCGCATGCCCAGCGCCACCAGCTCCTTGCCCTTCTTCACCAGCGCGTCGAAATCCGGCTGACGCTCGGCGGTACACGGCGTCATCAGGGCCGGAATGGTGCCGGTGAAAATGTTCTCGCTCATCTCGTTTCCTCACATTCAGATAGGTGAACTGCCATTGCTGGCAACCTGGGCGGTACGCGTGCGCGCCGGATCGTGGGGCTTCGCCCGATCCGGACCGTGGCCGGCCGCCTCTCGTTCGCGTCGGTGCCGAAACGGTGCCTCCCGTTTCGCCCGAGAGTCAGCCATCGACGAGTGCATTCTAGTGAGTTCGGATATTTTATACAATATAAAATAAAAAGGGCGTGAGGAAGGGAAGGGGAACGTGCTGGAAATGGGCGGGGGAATGGGCTGGAATGAGCGGGGAAGGGCGCGCGGAGCGTACCGGATCGCCTCCGCGCGAACCTTCACCGCGCGCGCCGGGATGCATGGAGTAAGCGCGCGGCCAGTCGGCATGCGACCGCCGCCAGCTGCATTCGGCGCGATTCGCCGAGCCGATCTGCCGGCCGCGTTGGCCGCCCCGCCGCTCTGCTACTATCGTAGAAAATATGCAATATCCACCGGCGCGTCGGCGCAAGCCTTGCCGCCATCCCTGGTCCGAACCGCAACATGAACGACAAACGCCCCGCCCTCGTCTACGCCACGCGTGCCGAGGCCGCCGCGAACGAACTGCGCCGTCGCATCCTGACCGGCGAGTACGTCGACGGCTACCAGCTTCGCCAGGACGCGCTGGCCACCGAGCTCGGGATCAGCCGCATCCCGCTGCGCGAAGCCCTCGTGCAGCTGGAAAGCGAAGGGCTCGTGAAAATCCTGCCGCACAAGGGCGCGATCGTCTCCGAGCTGTCGCCCGAAGACATCACCGAGCTGTTCGAACTGCGCGCGCTGCTCGAGCCCGTGCTGCTGAAAAAGTCGATTCCGAAGCTCACGGCGGAAGACTTCGCGCGGCTCGACGCGATCCTCGACGAATACAGCGCGGTGCTGCACGCGAGCCAGTCCGGTCGCTGGGGGGAACTGAACACCGAGCTGCATCAACTGCTGCTGTCGCGCGCGGAGCAGCCGAAGACGGCCGCGATCGTCGCATCGCTGCTGCAGCAGACCGATCGCTACACGCGCGTTCAGCTGTCGCTGTCGGAGGCCGCGCGCGACGTGGCCGAGTCCGAGCATGCGGAACTGGTCGCGCTGTGCCGCAAGGGCGATGGGCGCGCTGCGGCGTTGCTGCTGAAGCGCCACATCGAGCACGCGGGCGGCGAACTGAACGCGTTCCTGCGCGAACGACGCCTAGGCCGCTGAAGCAGCCGCAGCCGGTCCGCGCAGCGGGGCCGCGAACGCGGCATGGACGCGCCGCGCTCGTCTCCCACAGCGCTCCCGCAGCGCATCGGCCAGCCTGATGCGTATGGGGGATACCGTCTAGCCGCCGCCGATTCCCTGCAACACCTTGCCGGTGCCGCCGCATACCGTGCATGGCTGGCCTTCCACCATCCCTGTGCCGCGACATACGCCGCATAGATCTTCGCCGACACCGGGCGTATCGGGCGGGCCTTCATCTCCCGGACTCAACGGCGCGTCCTGACGCTGTCCCGCCGACGGTCGACTCGTCAGCATCGCATACCTCCTCGTGTGTTTGCCGTCTCGCCGCGCCGCATCGTGCGTGCCCGCCGTGACGAAGTAGGGCACGGGTGGCCGGCGCGCGCGCCGAGAGCTGCGCCGATACGCCCATCGGCAACGCTTGCGCAGGCATCCGCCCCGGCTCGCGACGCATACGGCGTCGCGGCGTCATTACAACTGGTAGCCGAACGCATTCGGCTGGCGCGGTGCGGACAAGATCGAGCACGTAAAGCCGTCAAGTAGTCAGTCATCAGACAACGAGGAAATAACCAAGACGACTGCCCGGCATCCCGCTCAGCACCGTACCGACTTTCAATACCGCTGCCCGTTCGGAAAACGTTTCGCTAATCCGGTGCCGGGCGTAGAAACGTTTTCCCCCAATCCCCTCAAAATCCCGCGACTACTCCGCTTATACGGGTATGCACCAAGTGAGTTAAACGATTAACCGACGTACATTCGCTTCCACACGTCATACAACGTATGACTTAAGTTAAACGCAGGCCGTGTACCGAAAGCGGGCGGAGGTCGCCCGGCGCGCCGCCGAACAACGAGCAACCAGCAAGGAGACTGACGATGAAGCACCGATTCACCCGCTCCCGTACCGCCGTGGCCGTCGCGCTGATGGCAGGCTTCGCCGTATCCGCGCACGCGCGCGTGTTCCGCTCGGCGGACGTGCATGGCGACAACTTCCCGACCAACATGGCGGTCAAGTACATGGGCGACGAACTGTCGAAGCTCACGGGCGGCAAGGACTCGATCAAGGTGTTCGGCAACAGCGCGCTCGGCTCGGAGAAGGACACGGTCGACCAGGTGCGGATCGGCGCGATCGACATGGCGCGCGTGAACGGCGCCTCGTTCAACGAGATCGTGCCCGAGTCGCTGATCCCGTCGTTCCCGTTCTTGTTCCGCGACGTCGACCATTTCCGCAAGGCGATGTACGGTCCCGCCGGCCAGAAGATCCTCGACGCGTTCGCGGCGAAGGGCATGATCGCGCTGACGTTCTACGAGAGCGGCGCGCGCTCGATCTACGCGAAGCGCCCGGTGCGCTCGCCGGCCGACATGAAGGGCCTGAAGGTGCGCGTGCAACCGTCGGACCTGATGGTCGACGAGATCAAGGCAATGGGCGGCACGCCCACGCCGATGCCGTTCGCCGAGGTGTACACGGGCCTGAAGACGGGCCTCGTCGATGCGGCGGAAAACAATCTGCCGTCGTACGAGGAAACCAAGCACTTCGAAGTCGCGCCCGACTACTCGGAGACGCAGCACGCGATGACGCCCGAAGTGCTGGTGTTCTCGAAGAAGATCTGGGACACGCTGTCGCCGCAGGAGCAGGCCGCGATCAAGAAGGCCGCGGCGGATTCGGTGCCGTACTACCAGAAGCTGTGGACCGCGCGCGAGGCGTCTGCGCAGCAGACGGTGACGAAGGGCGGCGCGAAGATCGTGCCGGCCGCGCAGATCGATCGTGCGGCGTTCGTGAAGGCGATGCAGCCGCTGTGGGCCAAGTATGAAAAGACCCCGCAGATGAAGCAGATCGTCGACGAGATCGAGGCCACCAAGTGACCCGTCGCACTTCACCGAATGGCGCCGCGGCCGTCGGCGCGCCCGACGCGCGCGGCGGCGCGGCGCCGTGCCGCGCGCGCGCGACGCCGCTGCTGCACTGCGCGAACGACCTGCTGTTCCGCGCGCTCGCGGTGATCGCGTCGCTGTGTCTCGCGGCGCTCACGGTGCTGGTGTTCTACGCGGTCGTGATGCGCTACGTGTTCGAGAACGCGCCCGATTTCGTCGAGCCGATCGCGTTGCTGCTGGTGATCGTCATCGCGATGTTCGGCGCGGCGATGAAGGTGCGCGACGGCGGCCACATCGGCCTCGATTCGCTCGTGCAGCGCCTGCCGCCGAAGGGGCGCACCGTCGTGATCGCGATCCAGCATCTGTGCCTGATCGCGTTCGCGATCGCGATCATCGCCGGCTGCGGCAGCATGGCGGCCGAGACGATGGGCGACCGCATTCCGATCATCGGGTTGCCCGAAGGCGTGCGCTATCTGATCACGATTCCCGCAGCGATCACCATCATCCTTTTCTCGCTCGAGCACCTGCTCGCGCTCCGTCGTTCTTCGTCGGGACATTAACGCCATGGAACTCGCGATCCTGTCCGTCAGTTTTCTGATTTTCCTCGTGCTTGGCGTGCCCGTGTCGTTCGCGCTCGGCATCGCATGCGTGCTGACCTACCTCGTCGAAGGGCTGCCGATCGCCACCGCGATGCAGTCGATGATCTCGGGGATGAACGCGTTCTCGTTCCTCGCGGTGCCGTTCTTCATCTTTTCCGGCGAACTGATGCTGCACGGCGGCATCGCCGACCGGATCCTGCGCTTCGCGCAGGCGACCGTCGGCCATTTTCGCGGCGGCCTCGGGATGGCCAACGTCGTCGCCTGTACGCTGTTCGGCGGCGTGTCGGGCTCGCCGACCGCCGACACGTCGGCGATGGGCGGCGTGGTGATCCCGTTGATGAAGCGCGAGGGCTACAGCGCGGCGTACGCGGTCAACGTGACGACCCACGCGTCGCTCGCCGGCGCGCTGATGCCGACGTCGACCAACATGATCATCTACGCGTTCGCCGCGCAGGGCATCACCGGGATGCTGCACGGCCAGCAGGTGAGCGGCGTGTCGATCGGCGACCTGCTGTTTTCCGGGCTGCTGCCGGTGCTGTGGGTGATGGGCTTCGTGCTCGCCGCCGCGTACTGGCAGGCCGTGCGTCACGGCTATCCGCGCCGCGAGGACGGCTCGTCCGCGCTGCCCGCGTTCCCCGGCTGGTATGCGGTGCTGCGCAGCTTCGTCGGCGCGGTGCCCGGCCTGATGGTGATCGCGATCATCCTCGTGTGCGTCGCGAAGGGGATCGCCACCGCGACCGAAGCGGCGGCCATCGCGGTCGTGTACTCGCTCGTGCTGACCGCGCTCGTCTATCGCACGCTGACCGTCGAGAAGCTGCGGCGCGCGCTGTCGCATGCGGCGCGCACGACGGGCGTCGTGCTGCTGCTGATCGCCGTGTCGAACATGCTGCGCTTCCAGATGTCGTATCTGGAGATCCCGGATGCGATCGAAGGGCTGCTCAAGCAGTCGACCGCCGCGCCGTGGCTGATGCTGCTGTACATCAACGTCATCCAGGTATTCCTCGGCACCTTCGTCGACATGGCCGCACACATCCTGATCACGACTCCGCTGTTCCTGCCGATCGCGATGGCCTGCGGCGTCGGGCCCGTGCAGTTCGGCATCATGCTGCTGCTGAACTGCTCGCTCGGCCTCGTGCATCCGCCGATCGGCTCGGTGCAGTTCGTCGGCTGCGCGATCGGCAACGTGTCGATCGGCGAGACGACCAAGATGGCGTGGCCGTATTACCTCGCGATCTTCAGCGCGATCAACATCGTCACGTACATGCCGTTCTTCTCCACCTGGCTGCCGAGCCTGATCAGCGGGCACGCGGTGTTCTGAGTACCGGCATCGGCCCGCGTGGCGCCGGACGATCGACATCGTCCGGCGCCGCGATCACGTTAACGGATTCTTCCTTCGTGGCCGGTTTGCGGCGTGCGCGTGCCTCGCGTTGTGCATGCAAGTGACCGACGCCGGACCACGCTGCAGCATGCGTCGTTCGCCGAACAGGCCGGTGCGAACACGCGCCTGGTCTGCGTGCCCGGGTCGATGCGAGCCGCGTGATCGTTCGGACTGCGCGCCGGGCCGAACGCGGCCCGACGCCGGCATTCCCGACCCTTGGATCCAGCGCCGCATGCGAGCGCGCCACCGCCGCCGCGACGCGCCACACACGTCGCCTGCAGCGCCCGCCGAGCTGTGCGATCATGCGCGGCGCCGCGTTGCTGGCAACGCGCCAGTGAATCAGCGCGCGCTTGCGCGCCGCTGCCCATCGTCGTCATACCCGGAGGCCCGATGCTCACCCGCACCATCCACGGCAGCACGCTGCATTACCACGATCACGGCACCGGCTTCCCGGTGCTGCTCGGACACAGCTATCTGTGGGACGCGGCGATGTGGGCGCCGCAGATCGACGCGCTGTCGCGCCGGTATCGCGTGATCGTGCCCGACCTGTGGGGGCATGGCGCATCGGGTCCGCTGCCGGCCGGCACGCAGACGCTCGACGATCTCGCCGCGCATGCGAGCGCGTTGCTCGACGCGCTCGAGATCGAGCAATGCGCGGTGGTCGGCCTGAGCGTCGGCGGGATGTGGGGCGCGCGGCTCGCGTTGCGCGAACCGCAGCGCGTGCGCTCGCTCGTATTGATGGACGCGTCGCTCGAAGCCGAGCCCGACGCGACGCGGCTGCGCTACTTCGGGATGCTCGATGCGATCGCCGCCGCCGGCAAGATTGCGCCACCGCTGCTCGATGCGATCGTGCCGCTGTTCTTCCGCCCGGACGCGAATCTGTCGGACCCGGTGGCGAGCGCATTTCGCGCCGCACTCGCCGGCCTGCCTGCCGACCGGCTGCGCGAGTCGATCGTCCCGCTCGGCCGGCTGATTTTCGGGCGTCCGGACACGCTGGCCGCACTCGCCGACCTCGATGCCGCGCGCACGCTGCTGATGTGCGGCGCCGGCGACATGGCGCGGCCGCCGTCGGAGACGGAGAAGATGGCAGGCGTGATCGGCTGCCGCCACGTGCTGGTGCCGGACGCCGGCCACATCTCGAACCTCGAGAATCCCGCCTTCGTCACGCGCACGCTGCTCGACTGGTTCGACGAGCAGAAGCTCGCCGCGGCTTGAGCGGCACGCGGCGTTGCGTGACGCCGCTGCGGCTGGCACTGCGCGACGGATGTGCCGCGCATCAGGCACATCACGTGCGTCACATGATCAAGCGCGTTCGCCGATCGGCGTGAGCTTGCGTTCGCGCCCGCGGATCTCGCCCGCGCCGCGGCGGATCAGCTCCTGCGCTTCGGCGCGGCTGCCCACGCACGGCGTGGAGCCCGGCAGCGGCCGCCGCGCGCTCTCGCGTAGCGCGAGCACCGACACGATGCCAATGAACGACGCGCCCATCAGGTAGTACGCCGGCATCATCAGGTCGCCGGTGCGATCGACGAGCCATGCGGTGACGAGCGGCGTCGTGCCGCCGAACAGCGACACCGACAGGTTGAACCCGATCGCGAGCGCGCCGTAGCGGATCCGCGTCGGGAACAGCGCGGGCAGCGCCGACGGCATCACGCCGGTGAAGGTCGACAGCAGCGTGCCGTAGATCAGCATCCCGCCGAACACCTGCAGCATGCCGCCGGTGCGGATCAGCATCAGCGCCGGCACGGACAGCACGAGCAGGCCGACGCAGCCGAACATCATCACCGGCTTGCGGCCGATGCGGTCGGACAGATGCCCGGCATAGAGCGTCATCGGCATCATCAGCAGCATCACGATCAGCACCATGAACAGCCCGTGCGTCTCGTTGAAGTGCAGCGTGGCCGACAGATAGTTCGGCAGGTACGACAGCGCCATGTAGTCGGTCACGTTGAAGATCAGCACGAGGCCGACGCACTGGAGCAGCGGCCGCCACTGTTCGACGAGCAGCGTGCCGAACGACTGCTTCGGGCGCGCGCGTTCGTCTGCTTCGCGCGCCAGCGCTTCCTTCTTGAACGCGGGCGTTTCCTCGAGCTTGATCCGGATGTACAGACCGACGAGGCCGAGCGGCCCCGCGATGAAGAACGGCACGCGCCAGCCCCACGACAGCAGCGCGTCGTGCGACAGCGTCGCCGTCAGCAGCGCGACGGTGGCCGCGCCGAGCGTATAGCCGATCAGCGTGCCGAACTCGAGGAAGCTGCCCATGAAGCCGCGGCGCTTGTCGGTCGAGAACTCGGCGATGAAGGTGGCGGCGCCGCCGTATTCGCCGCCGGTCGAGAAGCCCTGCACGAGGCGGGCGACGAGCAGGAGCACGGGCGCCATGATGCCGATCGACGCGTAGCTGGGGATCAGGCCGATCGCGAAAGTGCCGACGGCCATCATGATCATGGTGGCGGCGAGCACGCGCTGGCGGCCGATGCGGTCGCCGAGCGGGCCGAACACCATGCCGCCGAGCGGGCGCACGACGAACGCGGCCGCGAACGTGCCGAAGGTGGCGAGCAGCTGCGCGGACGGGCTGCTCGACGGGAAGAACACCTTGCCGAGCGTGACGGCGATGTAGCTGTAGACGCCGAAGTCGAACCATTCCATCGCATTGCCGAACGCCATCGCGCCGACCGCGCGCTTCAGGACGGCGCGGTCCACGATCGTGATGTCGTCGAGCTTGAGGGCCTGGCGCGAAGACCGGGTTTTCGCGGAGTGCGCGTGCGGTGAACTCAATGAACGCTCCTGGAAGGGGCCTTCGCAGCGGGCCGGCGGCAGCGCGGCGGGACGGACGCGGCAGCGTCGGCGGCGAGGGCGGTTGTCTCGGGATCGCCACGGTGCCGTGACGCGGCGCGACACGCGACACGGGGCAGGTGGCTGTGTGCTGGCGTGCACCAGTGTAGAGAAATGGAGCGTGCGGACTATCGGCGATGCGCCCGGAAATCGGTCGTAAACGACACGCATCGCGCAGCCGCGCGATGTGCGCCGCAACACCGGGCGGCGTCGGTCGACGCGTTGGACCGGGAAGCGGGCGGTCTATACCGGGCCTTCTTGCGGGCATGCGGCGCGGACGCAGCGCGTGCGCGAGCGGATCGCACCCTCGATGCGCGACGACGTTCGCGCCGGAGTCAGTGCATTCGGTCGCATGCCGACTTCGACGTCAGATGATTCGGACTGCCAATGCAGAACGGCGGCGCTGCCGATGCCGCCGTTGCCTGCATCAGAACATGTGCCGGATCCCGACGTTCGCGCCGACGGTCGTGCCGTTGACCGCGTAAAGCGCGTTGGTGATGCCGAGCCCGGTGTCCATCGCGCCGTGGTTGTTGACCATCGCGACCTGTGCATACAACGCGGTCGCCTTCGACAGGCTGTACGTCGAGCCGACGGCGGCGAGCAGCGAGTGGTTGGCCGTGTCGTTGCGATCGCTCGTGAACCACACGCCACCGTTCAGGTCGACCGTCGGCGTCGCCTGGTAGTCGAGGCCGCCGCCGTACACGTTGTTGCTGAACGACCCGGCGACCTTGTAGCTGGCGAACGACGCCTTCGCGGTGACGGGGCCGAACCGGTACGCGGCGCCGATCGTGCGGCCGACGAACGCCACGGTGCTGGCGGTGGGCGTCGGGTTGGTGCCGTCGTTGCCGTTGTAGAAGCCGGCGTTGATCATGAAGCCGCCGTGCTCGTACTTGAGGCTCGCGGAGTACTGGCGTCCCGCCTGAAAGTCGCCGGCCTTGCCGCCGAACGCGAACATCGCGCTGCCGGTGAGGCCGGCGATCGTCGGGCTCGTGTACGACACGGCGTTCGGGTTGAACAGGCCGGTCACCAGCACGTTGTCGACGTAGTTGACGAGCCCGCTGCCGAAGTGCGAGAAGCTGCGCGGGTCCGAATCGAAGATCGCGAGCAGGAACGGCGAATACTGGACGCCGGCCTTGACCGTGCCGAACGCGCCGTCGAGTCCGACCCACGCCTGGCGACCGAAGATGTTGCCGTTCGAATGCGCGAATGCGCCGTTGGTGACGGCAAAGCCGCTTTCGAGCTGGAACTTCGCCTTCAGGCCGCCGCCGAGATCCTCGGTGCCGGTCATCCCGAACGTCGTCGGCGTCATGCCGGTATCGGCCATCGAGAACTGATGGCCTGCGTTTGCGCCGGTGGCGCTATCGAGCGTCTTGCTCGTGTACAGCAACGCGGCGTCGAGGTTGCCGTACAGCGTCACGCTGCTTTGGGCGAAGCCGCTGGGGCTGGCAAGCGCGCCTGCGAGCGCGGCGCAGCCGATCACGATCCTGCTTTTCATCGGGGTGTCTCCAGTGTTGTTGTACGTCCATGCATCGAACAGAAAAGGCGCCGGACGGCCGCGCAGCGGTGTCCGTCGCCCGGGCCGCGCACGCGGGATGGGGCGCGGGGACGCAGGTGCGCGGCCGGGTGGCGGCTGCGCGTCGCGCGTTCGCGGCCGGGATGGGCGCCGGAACGTGCGTGCGTCGCGGAGGTCGGGTGGGGCCGGCCGGTGCCGGCCCCGTCATTCAGAGCGACAGGCCGAGCTGCTCCAGAATCGCCGGATTCTCGAGCGTCGACGTGTCCTGCGTGATCGTCTCGCCCTTCGCGAGCGAGCGCAGCAGGCGGCGCATGATCTTGCCGGAGCGCGTCTTCGGCAGGTTGTCGCCGAAACGGATGTCCTTCGGCTTCGCGATCGGCCCGATCTGCTTGCCGACCCAGTCGCGCAGCTCCTTCGCGAGCTTCGCGGCCTCTTCGCCTTCCGGACGCGCGCGCTTGAGCACGACGAACGCGACGACCGCCTCGCCCGTCGTCTCGTCCGGACGCCCGACCACGGCCGCCTCCGCGACGAGCTCGTGCGCGACCAGCGCCGACTCGATCTCCATCGTGCCGAGCCGGTGGCCCGACACGTTCAGCACGTCGTCGATCCGGCCCATGATCGTGAAGTAGCCGGTGCCCTTGTCGCGCACGGTGCCGTCGCCGGCGAGATAGAGCCGGCCGCCGAGCTCGTCGGGGTAGTAGCTTTTCTTGAAACGCTCCGGGTCGCCCCAGATCGTGCGGATCATCGACGGCCACGGGCGCTTGACGACCAGAATCCCGCCCTGCCCGTTCGGCACGTCCTGCCCCGTCTCGTCGACGACGGCGGCCATGATGCCCGGCAGCGGCAGCGTGCACGAGCCCGGCACGGTGGGCGTCGCGCCCGGCAGCGGCGAGATCATGTGGCCGCCCGTCTCGGTCTGCCACCACGTGTCGACGATCGGGCAGCGCGCCTGGCCGACGTGCTTGTGATACCACATCCACGCTTCCGGGTTGATCGGCTCGCCGACCGTGCCGATGATGCGCAGGCTCGACAGGTCGTAGCTCTTCGGATGGACCTTGTCGTCGGCCTCGGCCGCCTTGATCAGCGAACGGATCGCGGTCGGCGCGGTGTAGAACACGCTGACCTTGTGATCCGCGATCATCTTCCAGAAGCGGCCGGCGTCCGGATAGGTCGGCACGCCCTCGAACACGACCTGCGTCGCGCCGCACGCGAGCGGGCCGTACGTGATGTACGTGTGGCCGGTGATCCAGCCGATGTCGGCGGTGCACCAGAACACGTCGGCGGGCTTCCAGTCGAACGCCCACTTCATCGTCAGCGCGGCCCACAGCAGATAGCCGCCGGTGCTGTGCTGCACGCCCTTGGGCTTGCCGGTCGAGCCCGACGTATACAGGATGAACAGCGGATGCTCGGCGCCGACCCATTCCGGCTCGCACGTATCGGCAACGCCTGCGGTCGTCAGCTCGTGCATCCACAGGTCGCGGTCCGCATGCCAGTCGATCTTGCCGCCGGTGCGGCGATAGACGATCACGCTCTTCACGGCGTCGCAGCCGCCCATCGCGAGCGCCTCGTCGGCGATGCTCTTGAGCGGCAGCGTCTTGCCGCCGCGCAGCTGCTCGTCGGCGGTGACGAGCGCGCTTGCGCCGACGTCGACGAGCCGTTCGTTGAGCGACTTCGCGGAGAAGCCGCCGAACACGACCGAATGCGTCGCGCCGATGCGCGCGCAGGCCTGCATCGCGACGATCGCCTCGACCGACATCGGCATGTAGATGACGACACGATCGCCGCGGCCGATGCCGCGCTGCTTCAGCGCGTTCGCGAAGCGCGACACGCGCGCGAGCAGGTCGGCATACGTGACGCGGGTGACGGCGCCGTCGTCGGCTTCGAAGATCACCGCGACGCGCTCGCCGTTGCCGGCCGCGACGTGGCGGTCGAGGCAGTTGTACGACGCGTTGAGCTCGCCGTCGTCGAACCACTTGTAGAACGGCGCTTCGGACTCGTCGAGCACCTTCGTGAACGGCTTGTGCCAGCTCAGGTTCTCGCGCGCGAGACGCGCCCAGAAGCCCTCGTAGTCCTGCTCGGCCTCGGCGACGAGCGCGCGGTAGGCCGGCATGCCGGAAATGGTCGCGCGTGCGCGCGTGTCGGCCGTCGGTTCGAAGATTCGGCTTTCCTGAAGGATCGATACGAGGGCGGTCAAGGTGTTCTCCATAATTTGTCTGGGTGTGGCTGGAATAGCAAAACGCAACTAGCATGCCAAGCGCCGCCGCGATCCGGTCGAATCGGCACGCATGCCCGTCGCGCGCGGCGTTCCGGAATCGATATGGGATGCAAACGATCTGCGCATGGCCGCGCGGCATCGTGAGCGGCGCGACCGTTGCGCCGAAATGCAGCAGCGGGTGTTGCAGGTGTCAACATGGCGGCGGACGGCGGCGCATGCGCCGCCGTCCGTGCGCGGGCTATGCGATGAACGCGCGCAGCACGTCGAGCCCGTCGGACGCGCGCAGCCGCGCGAGCGCCGACGCCTCGATCTGCCGCACGCGTTCGGCGGACAGGTTCAGCTGTCGGCCGATGTCGCGCAGCGAGCAGCCTTCGTCCGCGTGCAGCCCGTAGCGCAGCCGCAGGACCGTCGCCTCGCGCGCCGGCAGGCGGCCGATCATCGCCGCGATCGTGTCGCGCAACTGCGCGGCGCCGGCGGCGTCTTCGGGCGACGGCGTCGATACGTCGGGCGCGACGTCGACGAAGGTCATCTCGCCTTCCGGCGAGACGGGCGCGTCGGCCGACATCGGTTCCTTCACGATCGACATCAGGTCGCGCACCTTGTCGAGCGGCTCGCCCATTTGCACGGCCAGTTCGTGCGGCGTCGCGGCAGCGCCGGAACGCTGTCGATGTTCGCGCGCGATCCGTGTCAGTTTGTTGATCGCGTCGACGGTGTGCGTCGGCACGCGGATCGTGCGGCCGAGATCGGCGAGCGCGTGCGTGATCGCCTGCCTGATCCACCAGGTCGCGTAGGTCGAGAAGCGGAAGCCGCGCCGATGGTCGTAGCGGTCGATCGCCTTCAACAGCCCGATGTTGCCTTCCTGGATCAGGTCCGCGAACGGCAGCCCGCGGTCCGGGTAGCGCTTCGCGATCGATACGACGAGCCGCAGGTTCGCGTCGAAGAGGCCCATCCGCGCCGGCTGCATCGCGCGCTCGATCGTGTCGAGCCGCGCATCGAGCAACGCGATCGTGTCGGGCGGCAGCGGCGATGTGCGGGCGGCCCGCGCGATCGCGTCGCGCGCGTCGACCAGTTCGGCCGCGCGGCGCGTCAGCGCCGGCTCGCATTCGGGATGGGCGGCGATGCACGCCGCGAGCCAGCCGGCATGATCGCCGTCGCGCTGCACGCACGCGGCCGCCGCGCCGTGCGGCACGCCGGCGTCGGCGAGCGTGCGTGCGAGCCGGCCGTGCAGCGTGCGCTGCCGGCGCGCGTGCGTGCGCAGCGGCTCGCTCATGCGCTCGAGTGCGCGCATCGACATGCGCAGCGTGCCGAGCAGGGCGGCCGCTTCGCGCACGCAGGCGCGGTAGGCGAGACCGTGCGCGCCGTCGGTTTCCAGTGCGGCGCGCATCGCGGCCGCGAGCGCGTCGATCGGCGCCAGTCGCGCGAGCACGGCCTGACGGCAGAGCCCATCGTCGGACGGAGCGTCGTCGTCGCGCGTGCTCGCGCCCGCGTCGACAGGCGTATCGCCGGCATGCGTGCTGTTGGCGGCGCCGCCGGCGGGCGCCATGTCCGAGATATCCGCGATGGACAGCACGTAAGCGGACGCGGCGGTCCGGCCTTCGGCGATCTCGATGCGCATCGCGACCAGTGCATCGAGTGCCTGCGGATCGCCGCACAGCACCGCGACCGACGCCGCGCGGCCGCGCTCGATCCGTTGCGCGTGGATGATCTCCTCGTCGCGCGTGAGCAGCGGCGTCATGCCCATCTCGCGCAGGTAGAGGCGTACGGGGTCGGTCGTGCGCGGTGCGCTCAGCTCGGCCGCGGCGAGCGCGCCGGCCCCTTCGGCCCACGCACGCGCGCTCGGCGTGGGCTGGAAGTAACGGTCGAGCGTCCAGCCCGCGGCGTGCGCGCCGTCCGACACCGCGATGCCCAGCTCGCGCAGCATCGCAGCCGTCGCGTCGACGCCGCCCTGATGGGCGTCGTCGTCCGGCAAGGCGTCGATGATGTCGCCGTGCGTGACGAAGCCGCGTGTGAGCCCCGTCGAAATCAGTGCGTGCAGGTACGCCGCGTGAGGCGGCGCGTCGCCGTCGTGGCCGGCGGCGCGCACCGGCACCGGCGCGCGCCGTGGCGCCGGGCGCGCCGGCAACGCATCACGCGCCCTTGGCATAGACGTTGCACCAGCCTTCGGCGGCAACCGCCTTGCCCGCGAACATCGGGCAGGTGCCGGCGTCGGCGCTTTCGCTCTTGTAGAAGCGGCAGTTGGCGCAGCGCTGGCCGCTCTGGTATTTCGGGAACTTCGCGGCGTCGACGCTCGACGCGCGCGCGCGGTAGCCGAGCGTCATCGCGGTTGCGTCGTTTTCGTCGACGAGCGGCAGCGCGGCGAGCGCGGAGCGGGTTGCGGCGAGCGCCGCGCACAGTCCGATGGTCTGGACGATGAAGGTTCTGCGATTCGGGTTGTGCATCACGGTCGTTTCCTGTTGAAGAAGAAATCTTGCCGACGCGCGGCCCGGCATGTGCCGTGGCGGCCGCGCGCCGCGCTTACTGGCTGGCTTGCTTGTGTCCGCCCGGGCCGGCGACGAGCGGCGCCTTCGACGCGTTGGCGATATCGGCGGTCAGCTTGGCCTTCGACGCGTCATAGCCGTTGGACGCGAGCAGGAACGCCATCAGGTCGGCGTACTCGTCGTCCTTCATCTTGCCCGGCTGGTCGGCCGGCATGTTGGTCGCCATGTAGCCGAACACGCCGCCGATCGTCAGATGCGAATGCGCGAGCGGTGCGAACGACGGGCCGCTCAGCGCGGGGGCGGTATTGCCCTCGAGATCGACGCCGTGACACTTCGCGCACGCACTGCCGTACAGCGCCTTGCCATGCTCGACCTGGGCCGCGTCGAACGACGGCGCGGCTTCGCCGGTGCTGTCCGAAACGCGGATGAAGCCGCCGCCGGCCGCACGCCCGCCGGCGCGGATCACGCCGGCGCGCGATGCGCCCGTGGCCAGCGCGCCGTCGAGGAAGCGCGGCGTCGCGCGCGAATCGTGCGTGGCGCGCGCTTCGAGCGCGTTGCCGGGCAGCGCCCATTTGCGCGTCAGCGCAGCGAGGCGGCCCGATTGCTTCATCTGCGTGAGGGCGGCGTCGATCCGCTGCTGCAGCTCGGCCGAACGTTGCGCGAACGCGAACGTGAGCTGCCATTCCGCATAAGGAGAAGAGGTCGCGCCGATGCTGAACGCCTGTTTCGGATGCGCTGCCTGATAGGCGACGACCGCCGGATACCAGACGATCGCGCGGTTCGCGCGGCCGCGGGCGACCGCGTCGACGGTCTGCTCCGACGTGTTCTCGAGATCGAAGCGGGCATTCGTCTGCTGCGCGGCGATCAGCTGCGCGGGGCTTGCATACGTCGCCGCGACGATTTCGCGTTCGTTGGCCGGCTTGGCTGCGTCGCGGCGCGTGACGCTGACGTAGCCGGCGCGCAGATAGCCCTGCGAGAACGTCATTCTGGACCCCGACGCATCGGCGATCGCCGAGCGCGGGAAGCCGGCGATCACGTCGCAATCGTGCTCGAGGATCTTGGCGAGCTCGTGGGCGGACACGCCGTCGTCGTCGCTGCCCGCGGCGTCGTGCGCGGCGAACGTCGCGGCGATGCCGGCGGTGCGGAACACTTCGCGCGCAACGGCTTTGTCGAGCCCGGCGGTGGGGGTGCCCGGCAGCGAGCAGACGCGCACCGCAGGCGCGGCCGCGGACAGTGCGGGAGTCAGTGCCGTGCCTGCCGCGAGCGCACTGGCGACGGCTACGCGGGAAAGTCGAAGGTTCATGTTCGTACGCTCGGTGGGTAATGGGAACGAAGGGGAGGACGCCCGCACCGTCGGCGCGGGCGTCATGCGGTGGTCGGACGCCGATCAGCCGCGGTTCAGCGCGAAGACGTAGAGCGTGCCGCCGCGCGGAACGTCCTTCGCGATGTCGGCCATCGGGCCGCCCCAGATCGGGTTCGCGCCGCCGTAGCCGGCGAGCACCGCGACGTATTCCTTGCCGTCGACCTCATATACCGAGGGTTGCGAAATGATGCCGCTCGCGAGCTGCGGGCTCTCCCAGAGCACCTTGCCGGTCGCCGTGTCGAACGCGTACAGGCGGCCGTCGAGCGAGCCGCTGAACGCGAGGCCGCTCGCGGTGGTCGCGACGCCGCCGTTCCACGGCTTCTTCGTCCAGTGGCTCCACAGCTTCTTGCCCGTGTTCACGTCGATTGCCGTCAGCTCGCCGTAGCCCTGGCTGCCCGGCTCGGGCTTGATCTCGAAACCTTCACCGAGATACGGCAGGCCTTCCTGGTAGCTGACCGACTTGCCGGTCAGGCTCATGCACGCGTGCAGCGCGGGCACGACCGCGATGTTGCGCGCCTGGTCGTACGAGATCGACCACCAGTTCTTGCCGCCGAGGAAGCTCGGGCAGGTTTCGATCGTCGTGCCGGCCTTCGGGAACTTCGATTCGTCCTGGATCGGCTTGCCGTCGGCCGTGTAGCCGGTGACCGACGTCGCCTTCACGAACGGCGTCGCATAGATCAGCTTGCCGGTCGTGCGGTCGATCGCATGGAAGAAGCCGTTGCGGTCCGCGTGGATGATCGCGTCGTAGTCCTTGCCCTTGTACGTGATGTCCGCGAGGACCGCCGCGTTCACGCCGTCGTAGTCCCACGTGTCGTTGTTCGTGTACTGGTAGTGCCACTTCAGGTTGCCGTTCTTCGCATCGAGCGCGAGCAGCGAGTCGGAGTACAAGTTGTCGCCGGGGCGCAGCGCCGCGAGCCACGGGCCGGGGTTGCCGACACCCCAGTACAGCGTGCGCGACGCGGCGTCGTAGGTGCCGGTCAGCCACGCGGCGCCGCCGCCGTGAGACTGCATGCCGTCGGGCCAGGTCTCCGCGCCTTTTTCGCCGGAAGCCGGGATCGTGTAGCGTTTCCAGACCTCCGAGCCGTCGTCCGGATTCAAGGCCATGATGTAGCCGCGAATCCCGTATTCGCCGCCGGACGTGCCGACGACGATCGCGCCGTCGAGCGCGAGCGGCGCGAGCGAGAACGAGTAGCCGAGGCCCGGATCGAACAGCCGCTTCTTCCAGACGAGATTGCCGGTTTGCGCGTCGAGTGCGGCGACTTCGCCGCCCAGCATCGCGACATAGACGTTCTTGCCGTACAGCGCGACGCCGCGGTTGACGACGTCGCAGCATGCGGTCTTGAACGATGACGGGCTGAGCTTCGGCTCGTATTTCCATAGCTGCTTGCCCGTCTTCGCATCGAAGGCGTAGACGTTGTCCTTCGGCGTCGTCACGAACAGGTAATTGCCGTTGACGATCGGCGTGGCTTCGAAGCCCTGCTTGAGGTCGGCGGGGAACTTGTAGGCCCACACCTGCTTGAGATCCTTCGCATTCGACGGGTCGATCTGCGTGAGCGGCGAGTGCGACCGGCCGTTGTAGGTGCGGTAGTAGGTCAGCCAGCCCGGATCGGCCTGCGCATCGGTCAGCCGCTGGTAGGTCACGGCCGGGTAGTCCGCAGCCGCTTCGACGCGGCCGGGGTGCAGCGCGACGGCGGCCGCCGCCGCGATTCCGATCGCCGCCAGTCGGCTCGCTGAAGCCGAGCGTGTCTTCATGGTTGTCTCCTGAGTCATTGTGGTCGCACCGCGGCCAACATCCGGCCAGGCCGGCTGGGTGGGGTTCCGGGATCAGTGCGCAGCCAGTAACGCAAATCGCATGCCATTGATGCGCGAGCATTGCCGCGCAACGCGCGGCGGGCGATTCGCGCGCGCCGTGCGGTCGCGTGCCGATGGTTGCGGTTGATCAACGGTTGTTGCGTTCGGGGACAACCGTGCGTGTAGTGTTGCTAAAGATGACAGTGCATTCATCGTGCGGCGGAACAACGATGCACGCTGCGCCGTGCTCGCGTTCGAGGCGGGCCGGCTCGCATCGATCAACGAGATGAAGCCGTCGCGCGCCGCTGGTTTTCACCGATTGCGCAGTTCCGGTGCCGGCGCCGACGGGCATCGCGCCGCGCATGTCGGCGCATCTCGCGCCGTGCTGATCCAAAGTGACACAGGTGCAGCGGCGGTGACACGAAGTGCAACACGCGCGTGGCCGAGTGTCGCAATGCGTCGGCGGGTGAGTGGGTCGGCTTCGCGCTGACAAGGCCACCCGCAAGGCGACCGGCATTTCGGCATGCTTCTTGCCATCTGGATCACGAAGCGATTCATGCAGCGCGAAACCGGATGCCGTTTCCAGAACGATTCAATGGGCTCGACGGAGACGGTGTCGCTCGCATGCGTTGGGCATCGGCCGAACGCGGATGGCATCGCGTTCGCCGCGTGCGCGCAGCCGATGACGCGATCCAGACCGCGACCGCGGCCGCCGATACGGCGCCTGCGCTTGCCGTATCGCCATACACGACAACACGACGACAAGACGACTGAGGAGACCCGTAAATGAAGGAAGCCGAACTGGCGAAGCGCTGCCGGGCCGCCGGCCGCGCCGGCGCAACGCTGTGGGTCGGCGGCATGCTCGGCGGCTGGCTGACGCCCGCGGCCGCGCAGGTCGCGCCGTCGGATCCGGCCGCCGAGCAGACGCTCGCGCCGATCGTCGTCGTCGGCACGACGCCGCTGCTCGGCATCGGCACGCCGCTGTCGCGCGTGCCGGCCAACGTCCAGACGATACGTGGCGACGACGTCGACCGGCAGCACCGCGGCGTGTTGACCGACTACCTCGAGCGCAACGTGACGAGCATCGACATCAACGACGCGCAGGGCAACCCGTACCAGGCGGACGTGAACTACCGCGGCTTCACCGCGTCACCGGTCGTCGGCACGCCGCAGGGGCTGTCGGTGTTCGTCGACGGCGTGCGCGTGAACGAACCGTTCGGCGACGTCGTCAACTGGGATCTGATTCCGCAGGCCGCGATCGACACGATGCAGCTGATTCCCGGCTCGAACCCGACCTACGGGCTCAACACGCTCGGCGGCGCGCTCGCGATCACGACGAAGAACGGCAGGACCAGCCCCGGCGGCGCCGCGCAGCTGTCCGGCGGCTCATGGGGGCGCAAGACCGCGCAGTTCGAGCAGGGCGGGCGCATCGGCAGCGCGCTCGACTACTACGTGACGGGCAACGTCGCGAACGACAACGGTTGGGCCGATCACAACGCGAGCCGCGTACGGCAGGGCTTCGGCAAGCTGCGCTACGTGGATGCCGACACGACGCTGTCGATCTCGGCCGGCGGCGCCGACAACGCGCTGCAGGGCACGCAGACGATTCCGCGCTCGTTTCTCGACAACCGCGCGCAGGCGTACACCTATCCGGATCTGAATCGCAACAGCGCCGCGTACGTCACGCTGTCGGGCGATCATGCGTTCAACGATCAGGTGCAGTTGAGCGGCGGCGTTCATTACCGGCACTACCGCAACACGAACACCAGCAGCAATGTGAACGACGACTTCGGCAGCGTCGACGACAGCGGCGCCGTCGACACCGTGCAAGGGACCAACGACCGCTCGACGATCACGACCGACAGCTACGGCGCGGCGCTGCAGCTGACGCTGCTCGGCAAGCTCGCCGGCATGGACGAGCAGTTCGTGATGGGCGCGTCCGCCGATCTCGCGACGTCGGGTTTCGAGCAGGCGTCGCAGCAGGCGGCGTTCACGGACACGCGCGCGACGGTGGGCGTCGGCGACTTCACGCAGACGACCCGCGCCCGGACGCGCAACGCGAACTACGGCGTGTACTTCGACAACACGCTCGCGCTCACGCAGCAGTGGGCGTTGACGCTGGCCGGCCGCTACGACTGGTCGCGCGCCGCGATCGAGGACGTGAGCGGCCAGCAGCCGCTGCTCACCGCGCGTCATACGTTCTCGCGGTTCAATCCGGCCGTCGGCGTCACGTGGAATCCGGTGCCGGGCTTCACCGCGTACGCGACCTACAACGAGGGAATGCGCTCGCCGACCGCGATCGAGCTCGCGTGCGCGGACCCGGCCGCGCCGTGTTCGCTGCCGAACGACTTTCTCGCCGATCCGGCGCTCAAGCCGGTGATCGCGAAGACCTTCGAGTTCGGCGCGCGCGGTCGCGCGGGCCAGGCGACGACGTGGAGCGCGGCGGTCTACCGCACCACGCTCGCCGACGATATCCAGTTCATCAGCAGCAACGGCGGCGCCAGCACGCTCGGCTATTTCCAGAACGTCGGCAACACGCGGCGGCAAGGCGTCGAGCTGGCCGGACACACGCGGCTCGGGCCGGTGGGGATCGGCGCGAGCTACAGCTATGTCGATGCGCGCTACCGCTCGACGTGGACCGAAAGCAGCGCGAGCAATTCGAGCGCCGACGCGCGCGGCAACATCGTCGTGCATTCCGGCGACCGGATTCCGGGCATTCCGGCCAGCACCGTGAAGCTGCGGCTCGATTTCGCGGCGACGCCGAAGTGGAACATCGGCACCAACCTCACGTATCGCGGCGGCGTATTCGCGCGCGGCGACGAGAACAACCAGGACGCGAACGGCACGATTCCCGGCTATTTCCTCATCGATCTCGACACGACGTGGCAGGCGACCAAGCATCTGCAACTGTTCGCGTCGGTCACCAATCTGCTCGACAAGCGCTATGCGAACTTCGGCACGCTCGGCCGCAACTTCTTCAATGGCCCGAATCATTCGTTCGACGGGCTGAATCCGGTCAACGAGCAGTTCGTCGGGCCCGGCGCGCCGCGCGGCGCGTGGCTCGGCGCGCGCTATGCGTGGGACTGAACGGGCGCGTCGGCTGCCGTGTGCCGATTGGCCGGCATGACGGCCGGCAGTGCGCGCACCGCAGCGGCGACGCCGCGCGCGAGCGCAGCGTCGCGCGTGAGGTGGCCGGCCGGCACGCGCTCGACGAGCGCGGCCGGCACCGCGCGCGCGAGGCGCGCGACGTTGTCGACCGGACACACGCGGTCGCGCGTGCCGTGCACCGCGTGAATCGGCACGCCGGCGTCGGCCGCCTGTCGCGCGAGTGCGAGCAGCCGGCGTTCGCCGAGCCAGCAGCCGTGCTGCAGGTAATGCGCCTGGACCCGGTACTTGTCGATCAGGCGCTCGAGCGCCGGCTGCGTCGTGCGCGTGCGGCGGGGCGGCCGCCCGGCCAGGATCGCGTCCTCGTATGCGCGCCACGCGAGCGCGACCGCGCGTTGCCGCGCCGCGCTCGCGCCGGGCTGCAGCCGTCGCGCGAAGCTGGTCGTCAGGCGCTCGGCGCGCGCGGTGCCGGCCGCGTCGATCAGGCGTCGCCACGCGCGCGGCGCGTGCGCGCGCATGCCGACGAACAACGCGCGCACTTCGCGCGGCGACGTCAGGAACAGGCCGCGCAGCACGACGCCGGTCACGCGCTCGGGATGCCGGCCTGAGTAGGCGAGCGCGAGCGCCGCGCCCCACGATCCGCCGACGACGCCCCAGCGCGCGATGCCGAGCCGTTCGCGAATCGCTTCCAGATCGCCGATCAGCCGCGCCGTGCTGTTGTGGCGCGTGCCGCCGCGCGGCGACGACGCGCCGGCGCCGCGCTGGTCGACGAGCACGACGCGCACGCGCGTCAGGTCGAACAGGCGCAGGATGCCGGGCTGGCTGCCGCTGCCGGGCCCGCCGTGCAGCACGACGACCGGCTCGCCGAGCGGGTTGCCGGCTTCGGTCCAGGCGATCGTGCAGGCGTCGCGGTGCAGGCGCTTGAAGGTGTGCGTCATGTCGGTCGGGGTAGTGGGAAAAAGCGGCGACGGCGCGCCGCGCGCTTGCGTCCACTGAAGCGAGAATCGCGCCCGCGCGCAAGCTAGGGAAACACTGATTTATCCAGCTCGGCGGTCATCGCTGACGTAGCCGAGAACGTTGTAGAAGGCAGTTCACGGAACGGATCCTCGATGATGAAGCGGCAGATGAGCTTTGCGGAAGCGGAAAGTGCGGGCAAGAAGCGCGTGACCCGGCGTCAGCGTTTCCTGGACGAGATGGAGAAGCTCGTGCCGTGGCCGCGGTTGCTGACGGCGATCGAGCCGTACTATCCGAAGGGTGAGCGCGGCCGTCGGCCGATAGGTCTGGAGCGGATGCTTCGAATCTATTTCCTGCAGCAGTGGTACGGCCTGTCGGACGAAGGGCTGGAAGACGCGCTGTACGACAGCATCGCGATGCGTGCCTTCGCGGGAATCGATCTGGCTGTCGAGAATGTGCCGGATGCGACCACGCTGCTGAAGTTCCGGCGCCTGCTGCTCGAGCATGACCTGACGCGCAAGCTGTTCGATGAGATCGGTATCTCGCTGTGCGAACGCGGGCTGATGATGAAGGAAGGTACCTTGGTCGACGCGACGATCATCGAAGCGCCGTCGTCGACCAAGAACGCCGAGAAGAGCCGCGACCCGGAGATGCATCAGACGAAGAAAGGAAACGCCTGGCACTTTGGGATGAAGGCCCATCTCGGGGTCGACGCCGATTCGGGGCTGGTTCACAGCGTGGTGGGCACGGCGGCCAACGTGTCGGACGTTTCGCAGGCTCACGCCCTGCTGCACGGGCATGAAGAGGAAGCGTTCGGCGACGCGGGCTACATCGGCGTGGACAAACGCGACGAAATGAACGGCAAGCTGGTGAAATGGCGTGTGGCGGCCAAGCGCGGAAAGATCAAGGCGATGCAGGATGGCCCGCTGAAGGATCTGGAGACCACGGTCGAGCGAACCAAGGCGCAAATCCGCGCGCGGGTCGAGCATCCGTTTCATATCGTCAAGAACCTGTTCCGTTATCGCAAGGTGCGCTACAAGGGACTGGCCAAGAACACGGCGCAGCTGTTCAGTCTGTTCGCCCTGGCGAACCTGGTGATCGTACGAAACCGGCTGCGTTCGGCTCATGGGAGCAGTCCGTCATGCGCGTGAAAAATGCGAGCAGGGAGGCTCGTTTACGAGCCAACTGCACCGAAATGAGCGCCGATTCGATTCGTTATCCGGAAAGTTCGACGTCGTCTCACCTGAAACGTCGGCAGTTGGCCCATTAATCAGCATTTCCCTAGGGTCTGTTCACGCTAATAGCGGGCTTGCGAACGGGCCTTTGCGCCCGCAGGGCAAGAAGAGAGGAGGCGCAATAGCCGTAGCTATTGCAACGACGAACGACGCCGCCGTGCGGGCGCAAAGGCACGTTCCCCTATTTGGAAAAATTCGTTCGTGGGGCCAGCGCAAGTCCGCTATTAGCGTGAACAGACCCTAGGGATTCGTCCGGGTGGCGGTGCGCCATGGTTTCGCGCTATCACTGGGCCGTACCGGAAACGCATCGCACGACGTGCCTCGCGATGCCGATTTCATTTTCCTTTCAATGTCGGCCGGACGCCGACGCAACGCCACGACCTCGATGAACGGGCCGCCCTGTGGCGCGATGTTTGCTTGCATCGATGGCAAAGAGTCCGGCATCGACCGGAAGGATCCCCGGAGGAGACAATGCGCGATGACGTTTATCCGACGGCCGGCGCTCGGGCACAGCAAGTGCCCGGCTGGCCGACGCCGTCGATCCAGAAGGCCCACGAGCGGTCCGAGACGTTCGGCCTGCAGGTGTCGGCCCGCCCCGACTACGACGTGCTGTCGAATGCGGCGCTCGTGCTGAAGCGCGAGCAGAACCGCGTGCTGTGCGTGCACGCGATGCCGGTGATGGAGACGCTGCACGAGCAGATCGTGAACACGCAGAGCATGATCGTGCTGACCGACGCGGAAGGCCTGATCCTGCATTCGATCGGCGACGACGACTTCCTGCGCCGCGCGGAAAAGGTCGCGCTGCGCCCGGGCGCGAACTGGGCGGAGAACCGGCAGGGCACCAACGCGATCGGCACGGCGCTCGCCGAGCTGTGCCCGATGGTCGTCCACGGCGACCAGCACTTCCTGGCCGCGAACCGCTTCCTGACCTGCTCGAGCGTGCCGATCCTCGATCCGTACGGCGACGCGATCGGCGTGCTCGACGTGACGGGCGACCACCGCAGCTATCACCAGCACACGATGGCGCTCGCGAAGATGTCGGTGCAGATGATCGAGAATCATCTGTTTACGACGACGTTTCAGGAGACGCTGCAGGTGTCGTTCCATGGCCGCCCCGAGTTTCTCGGCACGCTGATGGAGGGGATCGTCGCGTTCACGGCCGACGGCCGCTTCCTGTCGGCGAACCGCAGCGCGCAGTTCCAGCTCGGGATGCCGCTCGCCGCGCTGCGCGCGCACACGCTGTCGTCGCTGTTCGACGTCACGCCCGCGCAGCTGATCGACCGCATGCGCGCGAGCCCCGACCAGCGCCTGATGCTGAATCTCGGCAACGGCGCGGTGGTGTGCGCGCGCGTGCACTTCCGGCGCGCGACGCTGGCCGAGGGCAGCCGGCCGACCGACGTTCACGACGCGGGCGCGCCGGCCGCGCGCGCGTGCACCGCGCCGGCGGCGGGAAGCCCGGCGGGCCTGTCGCGGCTCGGCTACCTCGACACCGGCGATCCGCAGGTCGCGTCGGTGATCGCGAAGGTGCGCAAGGTGATCGGCAAGGACATTCCGATCCTGATCACCGGCGAGACCGGCACCGGCAAGGAACTGCTCGCGCAGGCGATCCACAACGATTCGCCGCGGCGCGACGGCCCGTTCGTCGCGGTCAACTGCGCATCGATTCCGGAGACGCTGATCGAATCCGAGCTGTTCGGCTACGAGGAGGGCGCGTTCACCGGCGCGCGCCGCAAGGGCGCGGTCGGCAAGCTGCTGCAGGCGAACGGCGGCACGCTGTTCCTCGACGAGATCGGCGACATGCCGTATCCGCTGCAGGTGCGGCTGCTGCGCGTGCTGCAGGAGCGTCTCGTCAATCCGCTCGGCTCGACGAAGACGATTGCCGTCGACATCGCGATCATCTGCGCGACGCACCGCGACCTGCGCGACATGATCGCGCAGAACCGCTTCCGCGAGGATCTCTATTACCGGCTGAACGGCCTCGTGGTGCGCCTGCCGCCGCTGCGCGACCGCACGGATCTCGCGGTCGTCGTGCAGAAGATGCTGCAGCGGGAAGCGATCGCGGGCGCCGGGCGAGCGCCGCTCACCGTCGCGCCGGACGTGATGGCGCTGTTCGAGCGCTGCACGTGGCCCGGCAATTTCCGCCAGCTCGGCAACCTGCTGCGCACGGCGGCGGCGATGGTCGACGACGACGGCGAGATCCGGCGCGAGCACCTGCCGGACGACTTCTTCGACGACGTGCGGCGCGAGCCGACACCGGCCGCCAACGGCCACGACGTGGCGTCACTCGCGGCGGAGCCCGCGCCGCTGGCCGCCGCGGCGGCGGCGACGGCAGCCGCCAGCGATGCGCGCCTGCAGGACGTCGCCGCGTCCGCGATCGCCGCCGCTCTGGCGCGGCATGGCGGCAATGTGTCGGCGGCGGCGCGCGCGCTCGGCGTGTCGCGCAACACGATCTACCGCAAGATGCCGGCCGCCGCCCAGGACGCGACGGAGCCCGAAACGCGCTGACGCCGCCGCGAGTGTCACACCGGTGTGTCAGGTTGCAACACCGGTGTTCAACGATTGAACACCTGCAACGCCCATCGGGCACACCCGAGCGTGTCGCCCGACGGGTTCCGAAAGAGTGTCGTTGGCATATCGTAAGAATGGCGGCGTCATCACGATGCGGCGGCTGTCGCACGCCTGCGCACGCCCGCGCACGCCGCCGCGCGGCGCGCCTGCCGCCCCGGCACGCTCCTTGCTGAAGAGGAACCGGCCGCTCGATTGGCGCGGTTCTTCGACTCATCAACTGAACAAGGAGACACACCATGCAGTGGACGACGCCGTCTTACACCGACCTGCGCTTCGGCTTCGAAATCACGATGTACATCGCCAACCGCTGATCGCCGCGCGATGCGCTGCCCGCGTCGCCTTGCGCGGCGCGGGCAGCCTCGGGAGCAGACGCCCATGAAGATCAAGATACTCGGCTCGGGGGCCGGCGGCGGCCTGCCGCAATGGAACTGCAACTGCGCGAACTGCCGCCGCGCGCGCAACGGCGCCGGCGACGTGGTGCCGCGCACGCAGTCGTCGATCGCGGTCAGCGACGACGGCATCGACTGGGTCCTCGTCAACGCGTCGCCCGACCTCCTTTCCCAGTTGCGCGCGAATCCGGACCTGCAGCCGGCGCGCGCGATCCGCGACAGCGGCATTGCCGCCGTCGTGCTGTGCGATGCCCAGATCGACCACGTGACGGGCCTCGTGATGCTGCGCGAGCGTTCGACGCCGCTGCCGCTTTACGCGACCGCGCCGGTGCTCGACGACCTGTCGACCGGGTTGCCGCTCGTGCCGCTGCTCGGCCATTACTGCGGCGTCGACGTGCACACGATCGCGCTCGGCGAGCCGTTCGCGATCGCCGGCGCACCCGGCCTTCGCTTCACCGCGCTGCCGGTCGACAGCAAGGCGCCGCCTTATTCGCCGCATCGCGCAGCCAGCGTGCCGGGCGACAACATCGCATTGCTGATTCAGGACACGGCCACCGGCCGCCAGGCGTTCTATGCGCCGGGGCTCGCGGCCGTCACCGACGACGTGCGCGCGGCGATGCGCGATGCCGACCTCGTGCTGGTGGACGGCACGTTCTGGACCGGCGCCGAGATGATCGATCTCGGCCTGTCGAGCAAGCACGCGGCCGACATGGGGCATCTCGCGCAGTGCGCGGAACACGGGCAGCCCGGCATGATCGACTGGCTCGACGCGCTGCCCGCGCGCACGCGCAAGGTGCTCACGCACATCAACAACACGAACCCGATTCTCGACCCGCATTCCGCCGAGCACGCGCGCCTGCGCGCGCATGGCATCGACGTCGCGCACGACGGCATGCAATTCCAGGTATGACGATGAACGCACCGATCCCCGCTACGGCGTTGCACGCGACGCCCTGGACCGCGGCCGAATTCGAATCGCGGCTGCGCGCGCTCGAATCGCGCTATCACATCCACCATCCGTTCAACCGGCGGCTCAACAGCGGCGCGTGCTCGCCCGCGCAGATCCGCGGCTGGGTCGCGAACCGCTTCTACTACCAGATCAACATCCCGCTCAAGGATGCGGCGATCCTGTCGAACTGCCCGGACCGCGACACGCGGCGCCGGTGGCTCCAGCGGCTGATCGACCACGACGGCAACGGCGACAACGAAGGCGGCATCGAGGCGTGGGTGCGGTTCGGCGAGGCATGCGGACTCGATCGCGCCGAGCTGTGGTCGCTCGAGCACGTGCTGCCCGGCGTGCGCTTCGCGGTCGACGCGTACGTGAATTTCGCGCGGCGCGCGCCGTGGCAGGAAGCCGTGTGCTCGTCGCTGACGGAGATGTTCGCGCCGCAGATCCATCTCGACCGGCTCGCGGGCTGGCCGTCGCATTACCCGTGGATCGAGCCGGACGGGCTGCATTACTTCCGCAGCCGCGTGCCGCTCGCGCAGCGCGACGTCGAGCACGGGCTCGCGGTCACGCTGCAGCATTTCACGACGCCGCAAGCGCAGCAGCGCGCGCTCGGCATCCTGCAATTCAAGCTGGACATTCTCTGGTCGATCCTCGACGCGGTCGAAAAGGCTTATCCCCTATGAACGCCATCGATGCCGCCAGCGGCGTGCCGCTGCGCCCCTGCCTGAGGGGCATGTACCGCCTGCAGTGGGAGGTGGCCCAGGATGCCTACGTGCTCCTCTATCCGGAAGGGATGGTCAAGCTCAACCCGAGCGCGGGTGAGATCCTCGCGCGCTGCGACGGCACGCGCGAGCTGGACGACATCATCGGCGAACTCGAGCAGCTGTTCAGCCAGTCCGACCTCGCCGCCGACGTGTACCGCTTCCTCGATCATGCGCGGCTGCGCGGCTGGCTCGACTGACATGACGCCCGACCCTTCCCGTCCGTCCGCGCCGCTGTGGCTGCTCGCGGAGCTCACGTACCGCTGCCCGCTGCATTGCGCGTTCTGCTACAACCCGGTCGACTTCGCGACGCACGGCCCGGAGCTCGACACCGATGCGTGGCGCACGGTGATCAGTGATGCGCGCGCGCTCGGCGCCGCGCAGATCGGCTTCTCGGGCGGCGAGCCGCTGCAGCGCGGCGACCTCGAAACGCTCGTCGCGCATGCGCGCGGGCTCGGCTTCTACACGAACCTGATCACGTCGGGCATCGGCTTGAACGCGGCGCGCATCGAGCGGCTCAAGTCCGCCGGGCTCGACCACATCCAGCTGTCGCTGCAGGATTCGACGCGCGAGCTGAACGATTTCCTGACCAGCACGCGCACGTTCGAGCTGAAGCGCGGCGTCGCGCGGCTCGTCAAGGCGCATGGCTATCCGATGGTGCTCAACTGCGTGCTGCATCGCTACAACCTGCCGCACGTGGGCCAGATCATCGAGATGGCGCTCGATCTCGGCGCCGATTACCTGGAGCTGGCGAACACCCAGTACTACGGCTGGGCGATGCTCAACCGCGACCAGCTGATGCCGACCGCCGAGCAGCTGCGCGACGCGGAGGAGACGGTCAACCGCTATCGCGAGCGCATCGGCGAGCGTTGCCGGATCCTGTTCGTCGTGCCCGACTATTTCGAGCAGCGCCCGAAGACATGCATGAACGGCTGGGGCTCGGTGTTCCTCGGCGTCGCGCCGGACGGCGCCGCGCTGCCGTGTCATGCC
The DNA here is from genome assembly GCF_001718695.1 of Burkholderia ubonensis. Taxonomy (NCBI): domain Bacteria; kingdom Pseudomonadati; phylum Pseudomonadota; class Betaproteobacteria; order Burkholderiales; family Burkholderiaceae; genus Burkholderia; species Burkholderia ubonensis. Next base: position 1,025,817 of record NZ_CP013421.1, read on the forward strand.
GCGCGCTCGCTGCCGGGGCTCGCGCTGCCGAACGTGCGCGACCGGTCGTTGAAGGAGATCTGGTACGACAGCGACGCGTTCAACGCGTTTCGCGGCGACGGCTGGATGCGCGAGCCGTGCCGCACCTGCGACGAGCGTCACGCCGATCACGGCGGCTGCCGATGCCAGGCGTACCTGCTGACGGGCGATCCGGCCGAGGCCGATCCGGTGTGCTCGAAATCGGCCCATCACGGCCGGGTCGAACAGGCCGTGCAGTTCGCCCGCCGCGAGCAGCGGCAGGACGAGCGTCCGCTGGTGTTTCGCAGCACGGCGAATTCGCTCGGGCTGTAACGCCGACCGCGGGCCGGCACGGCCCGCGTCACTTCCCGCGTCACTTTTTCTGCGGCCGGGCCGAGCGGCGCTCGGCCTGCTCGAGCAATGCGACGAACGCCGCTTCGTCCGCGCGCAGCCCTCGCGGCTTGCGCGTCACCTCGAACGTGTCGAGCAGGCCGGCCTCGAACGTGTCGAGCACCACCGGATGGATGTAGCAACGCCGGCACACCGCCGGCGTGTTGCGCAGGATGCCGGCGACGGCCCGCACCGTCTCGACGATCTGCTTGCGCGCCTGCGTGACGCTCTCGTGCGGGATGCGCCTGAGCAGCGCCAGCGCCTGCACGCTGCCGGCCCAGGTCCGGTAGTCCTTCGCGGTGAACTCCGCGCCCGCCGCTTCGCGCAGGTAGTCGTTCACGTCGGACGAGCCGACCGAATGGCGCGCGCCGTCGTCGTCCACATACTGGAACAGCTCGTGCCCCGGCAGCTCCGCGCAGCGTCGCACGATGCGGCCCACGCGCGCGTCCTCCACCGTCACGTCGTGCTCGATGCCGCTCTTGCCGGTGAAGCGCAGCCGCACCTGTCCGGGCCGGATCGTCACGTGGCGCTTGCGCAGCGTCGTCAGCCCGAACGACGCGTTCTCGCGTGCGTATTCGGTGTTGCCGATCCGCGCCAGCGTGGTGTCGAGCAGGCGGACGATGGTCGCGACTATCTTGTCGCGCGGCATTCCCGGCAGCGCGAGGTCGCGCGCGACACGCGCGCGGATCCGCGGCAGCGCAGCCGCGAAGGCGGCCATCCGCGCGTACTTGTTCGCGTCGCGCGTCTCGCGCCACAGCGGGTGATAGCGGTACTGCTTGCGCCCGCGCGCGTCGCGGCGCGTGGCCTGCAGATGGCCGCGCCGGTCCATGCAGATCCACACGTCGGTGTACGCGGGCGGAATCGCCAGCGCGTTGATGCGCGCGATTTCGTCGGGGTCGCGGATGCGCTGGCCGTCCTGTCCGTAATACGCGAAGCCGTTGCGCACGCGCCGGCGCGTATAGCCGGGATGCCGGTCGTCGACGTGGCGCAGCGCGGCGTCCACCCACGCGCCGCCGTTCGAGCGGGACGGGCGCTTCGTCATGCTGCAGCGCGGCAGGCGGCGGCCGGGGGCCGCGCGCTGCGATTCCGGTTCGCGTCCGGCACGCATCGCGGTTCTCCTTGTCTTGAACGAGCCCGAGCGCCGGAGCAAGTTGCGTGCGCCGCCGTCGCCGGCGCCGCTCCAGGGCCGATTGCACGGCCTGCGGCACGGCTCGCGGTGGCGCGCGCCGCGGATCAGTGTTTATACGTATGCCGATATCGATATCGCCTCAATCCAATATTTCATTGGAAGGTTATCGGACTTGCTCCTAGACTGATCCGGGGCGTGCATACCGGGCCGGCCGCACGCGCCGGCCGGTTCGGCCCCGAACCGCGCTCGCGCCAAGCAGAAACAGAACAGCGCCGCGGCATACAACGACATCATCGGAGACGGACCATGACATTCATCAGGAAGCTGGCGGCCGCAGCGGTCGTCGCCGCGGCGACGGTCCTCGCGCCGGGCGCGTTCGCGCAGCAAAAGCCGATCACGCTCGGGTTCTCGCAGGTCGGCGCGGAGAGCGCGTGGCGCACCGCGAACACCGTGTCGGTGAAGGGCGCGGCGAAGGACGCCAGCATCAACCTGAAGTTCTCGGACGCGCAGCAGAAGCAGGAGAACCAGATCCGCGCGATCCGCTCGTTCATCGCGCAGAAGGTCGACGTGATCGCGTTCTCGCCGGTCGTCGAATCGGGCTGGGAGCCCGTGCTGACCGAAGCGAAGGCCGCGCACATCCCGGTGATCCTGACCGACCGCGCGGTCGACGTGAAGGACCCGTCGCTGTACGTGACGATGATCGGTTCGGACTTCCTCGAGGAAGGGCGGCGCGCGGGGCACTGGCTGGAAGAGCGCTACAGGAACGACGCGGGCCCGGTCAACATCGTCGAGCTGCAGGGCACGGTCGGCTCGGCGCCGGCCAACGATCGCCGCGCGGGCCTGCTCGAAGTGATCAAAAGCAATCCGAAATTCAAGGTGATCGCGTCGCAGAGCGGCGACTTCACGCTCGCCGGCGGCAAGCAGGTGATGGAAGCGTTCGCGAAGACCTACGGCAAGCAGATCAACGTCGTCTACGCGCACAACGACGACATGGCGCTCGGCGCGATCCAGGCGATGGAGGAAGCGGGGATCAAGCCCGGCAAGGACGTGAGCGTCGTGTCGTTCGATGCGACGAAGGGCGGCTTCCAGGCGATGGTCGCCGGCAAGATCAACGTCGACGTCGAATGCAGTCCGCTGCTCGGCCCCCAACTGATGAGCGCAGTGAAGGACGTCGTCGCCGGCAAGCCGCTGCCCAAGCGGATCGTGACGAACGAGACGGTGTTCCCGATGAACGTCGCGGCGCAGGTGCTGCCGACCCGCAAGTACTGATTGGCAACCGCTTCGAGGGAGGGTTCATGACGCATCCGCCGGTGGTCGAGATGATCGGCATCGACAAGGCGTTTCCGGGCGTTCGCGCGCTGCAGCGTGTGAGCTTCCGGCTGTTTCCGGGCGAGATTCACGCGCTGATGGGCCAGAACGGCGCGGGCAAGTCGACGCTGATCAACGTGCTCACCGGCGTGCATGCGCACGACGCGGGCGAGATTCGCGTCGGCGGCCGGCCCGTGCGTTTCGCCGCGCCGCGCGAAGCCGAGGCGGCCGGCATCCAGACGCTCTACCAGGAAGTGAACCTGTGCGCGAACCTGTCGGTCGCCGAGAACATCTTCGCGGGCCGGCAGCCGATGCGGCGCGGCGCGATCGACTGGAAAGCGATCCATGCGCGCTCGCGCGCGGCGCTCGCCGAACTCGACCTGTCGCTCGACGTCACGCGCTCGCTCGACGCGTATCCGATCGCCGTGCAGCAGATGGTCGCGATCGCACGCGCGGTGTCCGTCGACGCGCGCGTGCTGATTCTCGACGAGCCGACGTCGAGCCTCGACGACGGCGAGGTCGCGCGGCTGTTCGACGTGCTGCGCCGGCTGAAGGCGTCGGGCATCGCGATCCTGTTCGTCACGCACTTTCTTGAACAGACCTATGCGGTGTCCGACCGGATCACCGTGATGCGCAACGGCGAGCGCGAAGGCGAGTACCTGGCGCGCGACCTGCCGGTCGACGCGCTGGTCGCGAAGATGACCGGCCGCGAACGGATGTCCGACACGCTGCAGGCGGGGGCGGCGGCCGTCGTTCCCGCCGCCGGCGCGGCCGCGCCGTTCCTGTCGATGCAGCGGGTCGGCCGGCGCGGGATGATGAGCGCGCTCGATCTCGACGTGCGGCCCGGCGAGATCGTCGGGCTCGCCGGGCTGCTCGGCTCGGGGCGCACCGAAACCGCGCGGCTCGCGTTCGCCGCGGAGCGCACGGATACCGGCGCGATCGAGATCGACGGTGCGCGCACGCGGCTGGCTTCGCCGCACGACGCGGTCCGGCACGGGATCGCGTACTGCCCGGAAGACCGCAAGAAGGAGGGGATCGTCGCCGCGCTGTCGATCCGCGAGAACATCGTCCTCGCGCTGCAGGCGCGGCGTGGCTGGTGGAGGCTGATCGGGCGCGCGCGCCAGCGCGAGATCGCCGACACGTATATCGCGCGGCTCGGCATCAAGGCGCGCGACGCGGAGCAGCCGATCGGCCTGCTGTCGGGCGGCAACCAGCAGAAGGTGCTGCTCGCGCGCTGGCTCGCGACGGCCCCGAAGCTGCTGATCCTCGACGAGCCGACGCGCGGCATCGACGTCGCCGCGAAATTCGACATCATGGAGCGCGTGCTCGCACTGTGCGCGCAAGGGCTCGCGATCCTGTTCATCTCGTCGGAGATCGGCGAGGTGGTGCGCGTGAGCCATCGGATCGCGGTGCTGCGCGACAGGCGCAAGGTGGCGGAATTGACCGGCGCCGACGCGTCCGAGGAGCAGGTTTACCGGCTGATCGCGGGAGGCCGGTCATGACGCGGGTGCGCACGCTGTTTCGTCATCCGCTTGCGTGGCCGGTGCTGACGCTCGCGCTGCTGTTCGCGCTCGACGTCGCGCATCGTCCCGGATTCCTGTCGATCGCGCTGCTCGACGGCCACCTGTTCGGCGCGCCGGTCGACATCCTGAACCGCGCGGCGCCGCTCGTGATCGTGTCGCTCGGGATGACGCTCGTGATCGCGACGCGCGGGATCGACATTTCCGTCGGCGCGACCGTCGCGATCGCCGGCGCGGCTGCGGCGATCGTGCTCGAAGCCGATCCGTCGCAGGTCGGCGCGGCGCTGGCCGCCGCGCTCGGCGTCGGGCTGCTGGCGGGCGCGTGGAACGGCCTGCTCGTCGCGTTCGTCGGGATGCAGCCGATCATCGCGACGCTGATCCTGATGGTGGCCGGCCGCGGCGTCGCGCAACTGCTGACGGGCGGCCAGATCATCCCGATCGGCGCGCCCGGCTACCTCGCGCTCGGCGGCGGCTATCTCGCGACCGTGCCATGTTCGGTGTGGATCGCGCTCGCGACGATCGCCGCGACCGCGCTGCTGGTGAACCGCACGGCGCTCGGGCTGTTCATTCGCGCGATCGGCGTGAACCCGGTCGCGACGCGGCTCGTCGGGCTGCGCTCGGGCGCGGTCGTGTTCGGCGTGTATCTGTGCTCCGGCGTGATGTCGGCGCTCGCCGGCATCCTCGCGAGCTCGAACGTGCGCAGCGCCGACGGCAACAACGCGGGGCTGCTGCTCGAACTCGACGCGATCCTCGCGGTGACGCTCGGCGGCACGTCGCTGCTCGGCGGCCGCTTCAGCCTCGCCGGCTCCGTGCTCGGCGCGCTGATCATCCAGACGCTCACCTATACGACCTATTCGATCGGCGTGCCGCCGGAGGCGACGCTGGTCGTCAAGGCGGTCGTCGTGATCGTCGTGACGCTGATCCAGTCCGACGCGGCGCGTGCGCTCGTGGTTCGCCACGCGTCGCGGCTGCTGCCTTTCGCGCGTTCGCGCGCCACCCACGGAGCAACGCCCCGATGACCCGATTCCTTGGCCGGCTCGCCGATCCGCGCACGCTGCCGATCGTCGTGACGATCGTGCTGTTCGCCGCGCTGTTCGGCTTCGGGTCCGTGATGTACACGGGATTCTTCTCGATGCAGGTACTGACCGGCCTGCTCGTCGACAACGCGTTCCTGCTGATCGTCGCGATCGGGATGACGTTCGTGATCGTGTCGGGCGGCATCGACCTGTCGGTGGGCTCGGTCGTCGCGCTGACGACGATCTTCTGCGCGGTCGGCGCCGAGCGGCTGCACTGGCCCGTGTGGGTCATCGTGCCGCTCGTGCTCGCGTTCGGCGCGTTGTACGGCGCGGCGATGGGCGCGCTGATCCACACCTTCCGGCTGCAGCCGTTCATCGTCACGCTGGCCGGGATGTTTCTCGCGCGCGGCGCGTGCTTCCTGATCACGACGCAATCGATCACGATCAACGAGCCGGCGTTTCATGCGATCGCGGGCATCAGCGTGCCGGTCGGCGGCGGCACGTTGAGCGCGGGCGCGCTGGTTGCGCTCGCAACATTGGCCGTCGCGATCTACGTCGCGCATTTCACGCGTTTCGGCCGCAACGTCTATGCGATCGGCGGCAACGAGCGCTCGGCGCTGCTGATGGGGCTGCCGGTCGCGCGCACGAAGATCGGCGTCTATGCGCTGAGCGGGCTGTGCTCCGCGCTCGGCGGCGTGGTGTTCACGCTGTACGTGCTGTCCGGCTACGGGCTGCAGGCGCAGGGGATGGAGCTCGACGCGATCGCCGCGACCGTGATCGGCGGCACGCTGCTCACCGGCGGCGTGGGCTACGTGATCGGCTCGGTGTTCGGCGTCGGCATCCTCGGCACGATCCAGGTGCTGATCACGTTCGACGGCACGCTGAGCTCGTGGTGGACGCGGATCGTGATCGGCGCGCTGCTGTGCGTGTTCTGCGTGCTGCAGCGGGTCATCGAGCGGCACGCGGCGCGGCGGCGCACGGGCGGCACGGGGCTCGATCCGAAGCGCGCGACGCGGGAAACCGCTCGGCCCGCGGCCGCTGCGCCGGGCGACGACGCGGCGCTGGTGTCGACGATGCCGCGGTTGTAGCGTGAGGGCGGTGCGGGCCATGCGGCGGCGCGGGGTGCATGCGTGGCGCGCTGGCCTCGCACCGCACACCGCCCGACGACGGCCTGCGCGCATACCGCGATCAGGCCGGCCCGGCCAGATCCGGCTCCGCGTCGAGCGACGGCGCACTCGGTGCATCCACGATGCCCGTATGCTTCAGCGCTGCGGCCAGGCGTTCGATCGCTTGCAGGTCGAGCGTGTCGAGCCGCTCCCGCACGGCATGCACGAACGCGGCATGTCGCGGCGCGGGCGCATGCTGTCCAAGCCATTCCTCGATATCGGTGAGGCGGCCCTCGCCGGCCAGCACGATCAGTTCATCGAGTGCATCGTCGGGCGGACAGCGCATCCCGCGCGCATCGGCGAGCAGGTCGATCTGTTCCGCTGGCTGCACGGTGCGCGCGAGCGCGGACGCCGGGATCAACGCATGCCCGAGCGCCGGTGCGACGATCTGAAACGTGAACGACGTGCCCACGCCCGGCTGGCTCGATACGGCCAGCTCGCCGTTCATCGCGCTGACGATCCGCTGCGCGATGAACAAGCCGAGGCCGGTCCCGCCGTTCACGGCCTGCACCTGCTGATACGCGCGGAAGATGTCGGTCGTCTGGTCGAGCTCGATGCCGATGCCCGTGTCGGCGACTTCGAACACCAGCCGCCACGCGCCCGCTTGCCGGTACGCGCCGATCGACAGCGTGACCGTGCCGTCGCGCGTGAACTTCGACGCATTCGACAGCAGGTTGAGCAGCACCTGCTGCAGCCGGATGCCGTCGATCGTCAGCTTGCGCGGCAACGGCGTCAGCGGCCGGTAGTCGAAGCGGTTGTTCTGCTGCGCACACAGCGCGAGCGCGTAGTCGCCGATGTCGTCGAGCAGGCCGGGCAGGTCGGTCGCGTCCGGCGCAATGCCGAGCGGCTGCAGCTCGGCGCGCGTGTACTGCAGCAATTCGTCGATCAGCGTGAGCTGGTAGCGGATGCTGCGGTCGATCGAGCGGATCAGGCGCGCCTGGCCGGGCGTCGCGGTTTGCAGCAGCAGCTTCGCGTAGCCGTGGATGGTCGACAGCGGCGCGCGAAGGTCGTGACTCACATAGCCGAGGGTTTCGATCTTCTGCTGCATGTGCGTCTTGACTTCCTGCAGCGCGTCGTTGAGGGCGACCGTGCGCTTCGCGACCTCGTCGCGCAGGCGGTCCTGTTCGGTGAGCTGCCAGTGCTCGAGGCGCTTGCGCGCTTCGGTGCGCTGACGGCCCACGTGGTTGATCCACGCGGCGAGCACGAGCAGGTGCGTGGCAAGCCCGACGATCGCGATCACCGGGTTCGGATAGATGTCGGATCGGAGCCACGGCAGCCAACCGGGAATCGCGCCGCGCGCGTCGAGCACGCGGATCAGCATGTTGAATCCAGCGAACGAGATCGCGATCAGCATCACGCGCGCGGTCGGCGTGCGGCGGAACGCGAGGATCAGCGCGAGGCTGATGTTCATCACCGCGAGCGCCGCGTTCACCCGCAGGCTGAGCCACGTGAACGTCAGCAGATCGCCGCACGCGGCGCCGGCCATCCCGACGCATTCGAATGCGAGGAACACCAGGTACGCCGCGCGCATCGGCATGCCGGTCTTTTCGCGATCGGCGATCAGCAGAATGAACGCGATGAAGCATGCGAGCGACAGATACACGGACACCATTTCCGCGCGCGCCGACCATTCGTACGCACCGGGCCACAGGTACAGCGCGGTGTAGCCGCGGTAGGTCGCCTCGAACAGCGCGGTGCCGAGCGCCAGCAGCGCGAGCACCGCGAACGTGCCGCTGCGCGAGAAGAAGCCGATCAGCAGCGCACACCACATGAGCGCGAGCAGCCCGCCGAGAAAGCCGAAGTCCCACATCGCCGCGCGCAGCTCGTACGCATGCCACGCGTCGCGCGTGAATGCGCTCGGCGCGAGCTTCAGTTCCTTGCGCGACGTGACGCGCACCAGCACCGGCAGCCGTTCGCCGGCGTCCAGTGTCGCGGCGAGCACCGGATATCGCGACACCGGTTCGCCCAGGCTGCCGTCGCGGGCCGGGAAGCGGCCGGCGAGCGTCCATTGGCCGCCGTGTTCGACATAGAAGTCGGCGCGATCGACGCGCGCGTCGCGTATCGCCAGCACCATCGGCTGGCGGGTCGCCGCGCGGTTCACGAGCGTTGCGCCGACCCACCACGCGGAACGCGAGAATTCGATGTTGAACGACGGCCGCGCCGGCTCGGCAGCGCGACGTTGACGCTCGGCCACCCGCTTCGCGACCTCGCTCGCCGACAGCGCCGCGCCCGGATCCTCGAGCAACGCCACTGCCTCGAGCCGCGCGGGGTTGTCGTCGGCCGCGGCCGCGGGCGCGGCGTATGCGGCGAGCAGCGCCAGCACGAGCCGCACGAGCAGCCCGAACGCATACGCGGCCGACGCGCCGCGCCTACGCATGGTCATGCGACGGCGGCTGCGCATCGACCGTCGGGCGCTGGCGGCGCCAGTCGGACGGCGTGACGCCGAAGCGTTCGCGGAACGCCGTCGCGAAGTTGCCGGGCGTCGAAAAGCCGATCTCCTCGGCGATGTCGCCGATGCCCATCGACGTCGCGGCGAGGAAGTGCTGCGCCGCGCGCAGCCGCGTGTCGCGCAGATATTCGAATACGGTCTGCCCGAGGGTGTCCCGGAACGCGCGCGTCAGCCGCTTTTCATGGGTGCCGACCTGCCGTGCGAGTTCGTCCAGCGTCGGCGGGTTGCGCAGTTCGCGCAGCAGGATGTCGCTGGCCGCGCGCACCAGCGCGGTGTCCGGGTGATCGGGCAGCTCGGGCAGATGCGCGAACGGCTGGCTGCGCCGCGCGCGTTTCAGGTGATTGCGGATTCGGGCGATCACCTCGGCAGGCTCGAACGGCTTCACGATGTAGTCGAGCGCGCCCGTCTCGAGGCCCGCGATGCGATCGTCGAGATCGCCGGCGGCCGTCAGGATGATGACCGGGATGTTCTGCGTGTCTGGCGTCGACGCCAGCAGCCGGCACGCGGCGAAGCCATCCATGCGCGGCATCCGGACGTCCATCAGGATCAGGTCGGGCACGATCGCCTGGGCGCGGTGATACGCCTGCAGGCCGTCGAACGCGACGCTGATCCGGCACCGCGCGGAGCGCAGGATCTCGGTCAGGAGCCGCAGGTCGTTCGGGCGGTCGTCGACGACGAGAATATGTGCGCCGACGAGCTCAGGCGTGGCGCGGAGCGACGCCGGACTGGACGAACGGGATGGCATGGTTGCGAGCGCGTTGGAGAGGGTTGGCCTGGGCTGGCTCGATGCATCTATGTGCGCGATTATTGCGAAAAATTATAGGTCGACGGCGCGCGCCGCGGTAACGATTCCGTGCAATCCGTGTGGACTTGATTGACAGCGCACGGCACGCGCGGCGCTGCGCGGAGCAATCGCGAACGGATCAACAAAAACTGTGCCGCTACGTCCGCTGAATGCCGGTCGTTATTTCCGAATCCGGCGAATGGAAATCGAATTGGCCCGAGCGATGGATTGAAGCGGATTTTGTCGTGCGGGACTCCGTACGCATTGCAGATCGAATTCATCGTTTTATCGTCTCCGTGAGCGGGCATCGTATATATTGGGCGTAAAAAAACGTTCACACTCGGCATCCGTCGCGATGCGCGATTGTATGAATGTAAATATCGTCCGGCCGGGAAAACATTTCGTCCGCTCGGGCAAAGGTTTGCGGGCTGGAATGCCTGCAAACTAGCCTCGAAGCAGTGGAACCGGTTTGGCCAATCAACTGGTATTCCACGCGAAATTCAACGGTCGAAGCGGCGCTTTGTTGCGCTCGGCGCTCGATGTGACATCGCGTACTTATGTTCCCAGAATCTAGGATTCCGAGGCTGCGACGACCGTAGGCACGAGGGCCGTTGCGAGCCGCCTATCCTTCGAACGCACTGACGCGGAAAACGAAAGAAAGGACGCGGAACCGGACGAGAGTTTGACACAGCAGAAAGACAGAAATAGTTAAATAAAGTCAGTTTATAAATGTGATGTCGTGGTCATGCGGTCAATCACTGAATGTTGTGGAAAAACCGGAAAATAGTGGGATGCCGGAATGAAAAATGGGTGAGTGAACTTGCGTCGATCGCCGGTCGCGCGGTTCATCAGGCGGCGGTCGCGCGCGACGTTTCGTGAGTCGCGCGGCATGAAAAGAAATGAACATGGCGAACTCGGCGGATCGATGTGCGGGACAGATCGAACCGGTCGTGGCTGTCGGTGTTCGCGAGCACGCGGCGCGTGCGTCGGCTCAGCGGTGGGTGTCGCGACGTCGCTGGCGCGAACCAACCCGTGGCGCCGGTCGGCATGCGTTCGTTCGGCGACTTAATGGCGTCGTCCGGCGGAATCCGGCGTTGCACGCGCATCGGTGTGATGACGCGGGCCGGCGGCGTGCCATCGCATGATCGCCGCCTTCGGCTGCGGCGATCCAATGAGGCGCGAGGGCGTCCGCGAAGCACGCCGGCTGAGCATGTATGGCTGTTGCGCTCAAACATCTGTCGTCACATGACAACCATTACCCTCATGCGAAAATCCGCCCGGCTTTTGGCTCGCCAACGGCTACAGCGTCGGCGGATCGTTCGGATCGGAAAAAAATTGCTCGTGAGTGTTCCGGACGCAAACGTTTGCCGCGAAACCGGCTGCGCGACGCGGCCGATTCCATCCGGTACCACCGAAACACATGCAGCCCGATGAAGGCACTGCAACCATGAGCATCCCGATGCTGAGAGCTCCGTGGAACGCCCATAAGCATGCTCATGCCTTACCTCAATTGGCGCGTCCTCGTGCGCCGACCGTCGCCGTCACGCGCTCGCGGCCGCGTATGCAAAGGCCCGGCGCGGCGCGCGCTGCGTGTGCGGCGCTCGCGTCGATCGACCTCGTGCGCCGGTCCACGCCTCCAATCCTCGATCTGATGTCTCACGGTAGGGCGCAATCGCGCGCGTTACACGCGCTACCGCCGCGTCGGGCCTGCTGGACCATTCGCGCCGTACTTACCGGTCGCGCGAGGTAGCGCGACGAATGCGAACCGCCATGATCGTGGGCGCGGACGCGCGCTGTTTGGCTCTGCACCGTACGCGCATGATTCGTTCGTATCCCATACGTATCCCATACGATATCGTGCCCGCGGCGAAGCGACGACGGCCAGGTCGCTCGTCCGCCGATGACGAGGATGACCGCTGATGCGTGTGTTGATAGTCGAAGATGATCCCGTTCATGCGAAGGCGCGCGGCGCGGGTAGTGGAGCCGCTCGGTCATGAGGTGATCGAAGCGGCCGACGGCCGGGAGGCGCAGCGGCTGCTGCGCGCCGAGCCGTTCGACCTCGTGATCCTGGACTAGCTGCTGCCGGGCATGAGCGGCTTCGAAGTGCTGTACTGGATCCGCCGCACGCTGGGCGCCTCGCCCGCCGTGCTGTTCGTGACGAGCAAGACGCTGGAAGACGAGATCGTGCATCGCGATGGATGCGGGCGCGAACGACTACATCGCGAAGCCGTTTCGCGTCGCCGAACTCGCCAGCCGCGTGAACGCGTTGGTGATGCGCTCGGCGCGCGCTACCGACCGCTGCGGCGCGATCGCAGCAGGCGGCTACCTGCTCGACCCGCGCGAGTGCGCGATCACCCTGCGCGGTGCGCCGATCAAGCCGACGCCGAAGGAATTCGACCTCGCCGAACTGTTCTTCAGCAACGTCGGCAAGCCGCTGTCGCGCAAACTGGTCTGCATGAGCACATGGGGCCGCGAGCTCGATCCGGAGTCGCGCACGCTCGATACGCACATCTACCGGCTGCGGCAGAAGCTCGAGCGCTGCCCGGAAAACGGCGTACGGCTCAGTGTCGTCTATACGCACGGCTATCGCCTCGAAGCGGTGTCGTCGTACGGCGCTCACGGCGGCGCGGCGGCGTTGCGTCAGCCCGCCGAGCCGGTGTCGCCGGCCCGGCTGACGCCGGTCGGACTCGAGTGCGAGTGAGCCGCCGCTGCGCCACGCGCATGCATGACGAGCCGCCTCTGATGCGCGGCGACGACGCACAATTGCCCGCCGGCTTCATCCGCGAATGCATCGTGATGGGCGCGTTCGTGCTGCTGGTGTGCGTGTCGCTGAGCGCGTCCAGCGTGCTGCGCCGCGCCGATCTCCTGTTCTTCGACATCGTGCAGCGGCTACTGCTGCTGCGGCCGTCGCCGCACAAGATCGTGCTGATCGCGATCGACAGCGCTAGCGCGCACGCTCCTACACGTCAAATCCGGCCGGCGGCAACGTGCCGCCCGGGGGCGAGCGTTTCGAATTCGTCGGCCGGTTGCTCGGGCTCGGTTGCGTCGGGCTCGAACAGCACGGCGGTCGGCAACAGTTCGACGGCGTCGGGCAACGACTCGACGGCGCTCGGCGCGGGCAGCAACGACGGCGGCCGCTCGAACGTCGTCGCGGTCGGCTCGGCGGATTCGGCGCGGCAGGTGGTGAACGTCGCGGCCGGTAGGCAAGGCACCGACGCGGTGAATGTGAATCAGCTGAATGCCGTATCGAACCAGTTCACGCAATCGCTGAACACGGTGAACAACCAGCTCACGCAGATGCAGCGGCCGATCCAGCAGACCGATTCGATGCCGCGCGAGGGATCGCCGCGACGGCCGGGATGGCGTCGATTCCGCACATGGACCGCGATTCGAGCTTCGCGATGGGGGGCGGCACGGCGACGTTCCAGGGCCGGAAAGCCATGGCAGTCGGCGTGCAGGCGCGCATCACGGAGAACCTGAAGGCGACGGTCAACGGCGGTTTTGCCGGTAGCCAGCGCGTGGTCGGCGCGGGCATGCTGTATCAGTGGAAGTAAGCGGCGCAGCGGCATGCGCCGGCACATACGGCCGGCACATGCCGCTGCGCACCCCGAACACCATCGCACGCGCATGCGGCCGCGCCATCGCGCCGCCTGCGCCGTGCCCCTCGCATTTACGGAGCTTTACGTGAAACGCGTCGGGGCCTACGTTCAACGCGTATGAACGGCAGTCGCGGGACGGCATCAAGACGTTCCGTGTCGATTGCCACGGCTTCCTGTCGAGCGAGAAGACCTGCATGAAGGTCCCGACGCGCATGTGCGGCAGCGAACCCGTGCGCGTGGTCGATTCGACGACGCCGTACTGCACCGGCGCCGGCCGAGAAGGTCACGCTGACCGGCGACGCCTATTTCGCAACCGACTCGGCCGTTCTGACGCCGGCCGCACGCGCCGCGCTCGACGCGTTGCTGAACCAGCATCGCGACATGCAGTTCGCGCGCGTGGACGTGGACGGCTATACCGACTCGACGGGCTCGGCCGCGCACAACCAGGCGCTGTCGAAGCGTCGCGCCGACGCCGTCGCGGCGTACTTGCGCGAGCATGGACTGCAGGCCGACGCGTTCGCGGCCGCGGCGCACGGGCCAGCGAACCCGGTCGCGTCGAACGATATGCAAGAAGGGCGCGCGCGCAACCGGCGCGTCGAGATATCGCTGCACGCGCAGTGAGACTGCGGGCGCCGACGCGGCCGGCTGCCCGCGACGGCGATCAGAACCGGTGACGGAGTCCCAGATTGACCATGGTCTGGGACTTCGTGCCGTTGTAGCCGTATGACCCGATCGAAGCCTCTGCCGCCATCGAGCCGCCGGCTCCGTCGGCGGTCGTGCCGCTGGCATGCTGATACGCGGCCGTCATGTAGACGTCCGTACGTTTCGATAGGTTGTAGTCGGCGCCGAGCGATGCCTGGTGATAGTTCGCCGCGGTGTCGCCGCCCGACTTCGTGAAGCTGTAGCCCACGCCGACCAGCAGCGCCGGCGACGCCTGATAGTTCAGGAATCCTTGCGCGGTGTTGTAGTGCTCGTTCTTCGTGAACACCGAGGCGCCGTCGCGTCGGTACTGCGAATTGCTGTAGCCGGCCCCCACCGTGAATGCGCCGAACATGTACTGGCCCGCCACGCGCGCGATGCCGATCGAATGCGCGCTCTGATAACCCGTGTTGATCGCGCCGTCGAACGTGCCGTCCGACGTGCTCGACCATGTCGTGCGCGTGCCCGCAGACGGGTTCGCGTTCGCCGCGTAGAAGTATCCGCCGGCGAGACTCAGCGGACCGTTGGTGTACGACACGCCTGCCGAATACGACTGCTTCGAGCCGGTGCTGCCCGCGACGCCGCCCAGCGAATACATCGCCGCGAACTGGAGACCGGCGAACACCGGCGACGTGTACTTGATCGCGTTGTCGACGCGGAAGCTGTTGTCGTAGTTGTCGACGTCACCGGCGGTCGCGAATGCGCTGCCGAAGTAGTTGTCGGCGGTGATCGGCTGGACGAGATCGATCAACGGATCGTACTGGCGGCCGAGCGTGAGCGAACCGTACTGATTGCTGGCGACGCCGACGTAAGCCTGACGGCCGAACATGCGGCTGCCCTGGCCGAGACCGCCGGTGCTCGGATTGAAGCCGTTCTCGAGCTGGAAGATCGCCGAGAGGCCGCCACCGAGGTCCTCCGAGCCCTTCAGACCCCAGCGGCTACCCGACAGGTTGCCCGCGCTGCTGTTGCCGAGCGCCCAGAGATTCTTGCTGCCGTCGGCGTGATTCACGTACGTCAACGAGGTGTCGATCGTGCCGTACAGCGTGACGCTCGTCTGCGCGTGCGCTGCACCGGCCACCATCAACGACGCGATCGTCAGGATCGGAAAAGTTGCTTGTTTCATGGTCTCTCCGCTTTGTGTGCGTATTTGCGTTCGAATAGTGCAGTGCAGCGTACATCGAGATATTTTCTTGCGGAAATTCAGGGGTGCGATGTGTCGTGGAAAAGAAACAGGGATCGGTATGTCCCGGACATGTGGGGCGAGGGTGATTTGCGATGCTGTTGATTGATATCGAGCGGATTACGATACTGGACGCCGTTTTATTTGATCTATTTTCGAGAAGGCAATGGATCTAATAAGGTGTATTCGGACAAAGTCTTGTCTAGATCGGACGGTGAAATTTGGCGGATTATTATGGGATTCTTAGTTTCGTGTGTGACGGTAGATCGATCGTTTTCGCTTTCCATGCGGTGTCCAAGGCTCACCGCCGACGCCGAGTGTCGAGAGTTTCAAACCATTTTTAGCATCGATTGATAAACAGAAATACTGTGCGGGATTACTACTGCTACTCGAGCTGAATCTTATGGAACGGTTGTGCGATGCTTTCTCGTCGTGCAGTATGTTGATGGTGTCCTGTCGGATTGAAGCCGCGTTCTTTATGCGCCTGAATTGTCACCATGTGATGGAAACTGATTCGCCGTACGGTGCACTCCGGCCACCCGCGGGTGTGCCAATAAATTTATGCAGTCACGTAGGCAAGATCGGCGTGATTGTGTGCAATACAGGCGCCGAGAAAGCGACCGTTCGGCAACATCGCGAAACTCTCGCGTTGGCGAATTGACATGAGTAGCGCGAATCCGGATCCGATTCGGCGAGGCATGCACCGAGCGATACGGCCCATGTCTTATCCGACAGCGATCCGGGCTATTTGCCGAAATCGCGCGGTGAGGTATGGCGCTCGACATCGAATGTGCGTGGCGCTGGCAATCGTGCAACATCCGTTGTTCAAACTATCGGTGATCCGGTACGGATTGTTCCGTCTCGTTCGCATACGGCGCGAGCTGCGGTGGCGTTGGGGCCTGGCGGAGTCCGGTGGCGTTGCAGGGCGCGTTGCTTGTCACGCGCCTGACACATTCCGCAGGCAGTCGGCGGGCGTGTGCGGCCCCGGACCACTGCGCGACGGTGCCCACTTGCGTGTCGGACACGATCTGCTTGTCACGGCGGGCAACCCGCAAAAAGAGCGAGTTCCCGCTGTCACTTTTAATTACGGCGTGTTACTGGATATTAAAGCGTTGCCAGGACGACATGCGACGGCCGGCGAATAAGTGTTCTAGAACCACTTGTGCGGGATTCCACATTCTGCGCAAACGTTAAAATCGACAGGCATATTGCCCTGCGATGTACCACCGGTAGATACGTTTGATCACCGGTGAATGGCTCGTGAGATCCGTTGCGGCTGCTAATGCCGAGCACCGCTTCAATGACGTGAACTCGCGATACCATCGGCGCCGCCGCGCCATATCCATTTGGGCCCCGCAGCCGCAACGGCACACGAACAACGCCCGCAACGCACGCATTCCATACAGCGGCGCCATACATTGCAAAAATATTAAGGCAATGACCTGGATCAAGGGAGGCCAATTCCGCCGCGGTCGGCGTGATTGATTTTCTTGATTACCAACAAATAATTGGTAACGGATCGCCGTCTTGATTGATTCCGTCAACAATGAGGCGAGATCGGACACTGACGGAACGGCGGCGTATTTGCCGCATATGATGCGCTGCAGAAAATGCAAAAAATTGTTAAAGGGCCGAGATGATGCTGACAGTGCCGAATGTAATTACAACGGGGTCGCGAGTGAGCGGGGATCGGGGTCAAACTATCGGTCGTCGACGTGACAGCGTAATCATTCTGTTGCTCGACGGTTTTTCCATTATGCAAATGGGCAGGCTGGCTGCAGTATTCGAACTCGCCAATCGGCTCGAGCGTGTCAATGCGTCGTTTGAGGACCGTTATGAACTGCGGCTTCACTCGAGTCATGGCGGCGCCGTGCGCTCGTCGTCGGGCGTACAGATCTGGACCGACGCGCCGCGACCGCTCGATACGAGCAGCGTGCAAGCGATGTTCGTGCTGGGCGGGCAGGGGCGGGTGAACGGGCTCGACGAGCCGTTCATCGGCTGGCTGCATCATGCGCATCAGCGTGCGCGCGTGGTCAAGGGGGACGGCGCCGGCGTCGAAATGCTGAGCGCGATCCGGTTGAACCAGAAGACTCCCGAGACCGTGCCGCCCGCGCTGCAGGCGTCGTTGGCGGTGTGCAATCCGGGCGAAGCCGAGCAGAGCAGCGATGGCGACGAGGGCATGTTCGCCGCTGCGTTGTCGATCGTCGTGCGCGATGCCGGCTACGAGATCGCGCAGGAAATCGTAGCCTGCATGATGCCGGGCGCGAGCCGCAAGTTCGCGAGCGTGTTGTTCGGCGCGCAGGAGGCGCGCGCCAGCGAATTGATTCGTGCTGCCGCGCTTCATCTGCGCGCGAACAGCGCAAATCGCATCTCGATCGCCAATGCCGCTCAGGCGGCGGCGATGAGCGAGCGGAATTTTCTGCGGCGCTTCAAGAACGAGATCGGCGTGACGCCCACCGAGTTCGTGCTGCGAGTGCGGCTCGAGAAGGCTTGCTGCATGCTGGTCGAAACCGACTTGCCGGCCGACAAGGTCGCGCGCCGTGTTGGCCTCGGCAGCGGAGACCGTCTCGCGAAGCTGTTCCGACAGCATCTGTCGATGTCGCCGACCGAGTATCGCGCGGCCGCTCGGGACCGCATGATCGCGTCCGCGGACGGCGTCGAATGGCGCAACGGCACGTTCCGCCGCTGAAACGCAGCGTCGCATTCGCAGTGGGTGTGATGGCCGGCGTCTTGCCGGCCGATTCGTGTATGTCCGCACGCGTGGCCCGGGGCGGTGTTCAGGGCGCGGGCGCGAAGTAGGCTTGTGTGTTCGGATGGATCGACCGGTCGGCGGCAATTTCGTCGGCAGTCGCCCATCGGTACGCGGTGTGCTGCGCGTTCGGAAGCGACACGAGGTCCAGATTGCCGCGCAGCTTGTATCCCATCACGACGTAATGTGTCGTGATGTCCGGTGCGCCGCCGAAGTTGTCTTCATAGAGATGATCGTAGATGCCGACCAGTTCCGCGTCGGCGCGCTCGAGATCGCTGCATCCGAGTTCATCGCGCGCAATCCGTCGAAATGCATCGTCGAGGCGTTCGTTCTTGTGAATGCGTCCGCCAGGCACGAACCAGAATCCCTGAGCGGGACGGTTGGTGCGATGGCCGAGCAGGTATGCGCCGTCCTCGTTTGAGATGATCAGGTCGATCGCAACGAGCGGCGTTGCGTCGACGATGCGCAAGAAGGTATCGAGCGGCAACATGGCGGAGAGGCTCCATGAAGTTTGTGGGAATGTGCCGGCGTCGGATCGCGATGGCGTTTGCGTCGGTCTGTGAATCGGTGTGCCGATTTCGTAGACCCACAATGCCGCGGAGTTGTCGCCGACGGTGTTCATCATCATTGCCCGGCATGATCGCGCTCGTCGGTCAAAACCTCGAAGCATTCCGCCAATTGGCGCTCGCAAATCGGCGTGTTATCGCGATGTCGTTGGCGTCGAGCGTGCGGCGCGCATCGACACAATTGCATTCGGCCATGATCGTGGCGGCAGCCGCCATCTCGATTCCGAACGATCGTTTCGGCGCTAGTCTTTGGTCTGGCCTTTCGAGGAGACGCGTTCACCCCGGAACCTCCTCGGAACTTCACCTGCGCGCGTCGCGCGCGCAGGTCTTTTTATTCAGCACGGGTCGAGCTGCAGGTGCGGCGCATGTCTTTGCCGCCGCTCGACTCGCCGACGCCACGCGATGATGCGTGCCGCCTCTATCGAAGGCGGCAATGCAGCAAGCGCCAATCTCCAGAACCTCACTCTTGCCGAACCCGACGGCACCGTGCGCTGCGCTCGACGCGTCCGTCGCGTAGCACGGCATTCACGCACGACCGCGCAAAAAACGGCTGGCGCGCTCACTAACCTTCATCTACGTCAAACGCGATCGTCAATGGCGGAATCGAGGGGAAGAATGTCATGTGCGGCATGTTGCACCGCAATGTACGCTAGCAGCAGCGAATCGCGCATCGGTTGAGCTGCGCGACTTCACCGATAACTTGGCATTGCGGATATGAACGTCGCTCTCCTGATCTTCTCGAGAATCTGCTTCGTGTGGATTCTGGTCTACCTCGTGTTCAGCGCGACATCCGGCCTGTGGGCCGGTGCCCGACATGGACGTGCGATTCTGCTGCTCGAGTTTCGGCCGCGGCGGGCCCGCGGTTCGCGTGAAGTGGCGCGCGCTCGCGTATTGAAGAGAATGGCGCTCTCGGCCATGTTCGCGCTGCCGATCGGCGTCGCGACGCTCATCGCTGGCATAGCGCTCACATAGACGCTCGTTGAAGCGGTAAGCGGTGCGCGCGACGCCGCTCATATGCGACAGCACGGGCACGCGAGACCAAACACGGTGTTCGGTTGCCTGGCGGAATCTGCCTACTGCGGCCGCGGCCGTACGCGTGGCCGAATACGCCGTATCGATGCGGCACATGCACGAGTGACACCGATTGCATGTTGCCGTCGAATCGCATGCGTTTGCCACATCGATGTGAAGGCATCGGACCATCCCGTCGCCGTGAGCCGCATCGCATTCGCATATGGCCTGGATCGATGGGGAATCTGCGAAGCGGTGCGTGAATTGCGCGTTGGCGCGTGCTGTCGTCACATCGCAGTGCTACTCGATTCGACGCGTTCGGAAGCGGCGATTCCCGCATCTCGCTCGTCATGCATCTTTCTCCAGCACACGTGCTTCATTTCGCTGCTACACGGTAGTCAGAAAACGCCAATTTCTGGCCGATCAGGGAATTCCCGCAGGCTAATCCGACGACTGTTTGTTCTGATCGGCCAGCGTTTAAACGCCACTCGGCGCCGTCGGTATGATGCATCGCAACGGAGTCAAATTACCGAGCCGGACCGAAGTCGATTGGAAGGGATGTTCGAGAGTACGCCATGACGCACACGAATGTCGCTCATTCGGTAGATGAAGCGGAAGGAGATGTTGGAGGGAGACGGTCGCGCAAGAGTCGAGATATCGGCGTTGTCGTATTCGAGGGATTCTCGTTGCTCGCGGCGGCTGCGGTATGCGAGGTGTTCGAGGCAGCCAATGAGATTTATGCGCCTCATGCGGCCTCGCTTCCGCTGTATGACGTTCGGTTCTATTCGTCGCGAGGTGGAAACGTCGTGTGGTCGTCGGCCGTCAGCGTACGCACGTTTGCTTGCGATGCGGCGTTGGCCGATACCTTCGACGCGGTGTTCGTCGCAGGTGGAGAAGGTGCGCGGCGCGCTGCGCGTGACGCGCGGGTGATCGATTGGCTGAGGGTCGTCGTGCCGAAGGCCGGCATGGTCGAGACCATCAGCGAAGGCAGGATGTTGATCGACGCCGCGCGAAGCGGTGCGCACGGGGCCGACGCAGTCGTCGTCGATTACGACGGTTACGGGCCGGCTCGCGCAGCGTTGTCGCTGGTCGAGCGCGATCTCGGCGGCGATGCGGTGCGAGCGATCGCGTCGCGGCTCGCGCTGAACGACGCGCTGGTTGCGGCAGAGCATGACGACGCGCGCCACGGTGTGCCCGTCGAGCGGGTACGGGCGGCAGCGGACTGGTTGCGCAGGAACTGCGATCGGTCGATATCGGTTAGCGACGCGGTGCGGGTTGCGGCAATGAGCGAACGGAACTTCCTGCGGCATTTCAAGCAGGAGATCGGAACGACACCGTCCGAGTTTCTGCTGCAGGTGCGCCTGGAGCGCACGGTGCAGCTGCTGATGGAGACCGACATGCCGATCGGCACGATCGCTCGGCAATGCGGGTGGGGAAACGGTGATCGCCTGGCGAAGATATTCCGGCGGCACCTGGATGTGACGCCTTCGCAATACCGGTTGCGGGCCCGCTCGAACTGGGGCGTGCGACCGATTTAGCAAACACGGGATGTGCCGCGGCGACGGGACGGCGCACATCTTCTCGGATTTTCGAATCGAATCATTGCCCTGAGAGAATAGGAGTGCAGATCATGTCGGCATTCACCGAGACAGCACGCGACGAAACGGGATCGGTCGATCCCGACCGCGGCGACGCAGTGCGGGCGAAGGTTCGAGTCGCGCCGGTCATTCTCGCGGGTGGATCGGGGTCGCGCTTGTGGCCCATGTCGCGCGAGCAATATCCGAAACAGCTGATCGGCGTGCTGGGTGCCGACTCGCTGCTGCAGGCGACGGTTCAGCGCATGACCGGCTTTACAGCTGGCGAGAGCGAAGTGTCGGCGCCGATCGTCGTATGCGGCGATGAACACCGCTTCGTCACGGCGGAGCAGCTTCGTGCGAGCGGGCTCGCCGCAAGCATCGTCGTCGAGCCCGCGCGGCGCGATACGGCACCTGCACTGACGCTTGCCGCCGCGGTGGCGCATGCCGATGGCCAGGACGCGATCGTCGTCGCGATGCCGGCCGATCACGCCATTGCCGATACTCCGGCGTTTCACCGTGCGATCGCATTGGCGGTCGAGCATGCACGGCGCGGTGCGATTGCGACGCTGGGCGTGCCGCCCACGCGTCCAGATACCGGTTTCGGCTACATCAAGCTCGGCGAAGCGCTCGACGGCGGCGCGCATCGCATCGAGCGATTCGTCGAGAAACCGGCTGCCGAACTCGCCGCGCAGTATGTCGAGTCGCGCGCGTACTGGTGGAACAGCGGGATCTTCGTCGTGCGTGCGAGCGTGTGGCTCGACACGTTGCGTGCCCTGCAGCCGGACATGCACGCGGCCTGCCTCACTGCGTACGTGCAAGGCAAGACCGACGGCCCGTTCTTCCGCCCGCATGAGCAAGCCTTCCTGCAGTCGCCGGCGGATTCGATCGACTATGCTGTGATGGAGCGCCTGGCGTCCACGGCGGTCGGGGCGGAGGGCGTGGTCGTACCGCTCGAAGCCGGCTGGTCGGACCTCGGTTCGTGGGATGGCGTCTGGGACGCGCTCGACAAGGACGCCGACGGCAACGTCGGTCGCGGCAAGGTCGTATTCGAGGGCGCGACGTCGAGCTTCGTTCATTCGGAAGGGCGACTCGTCGCATGCGTGGGCGTGACCAATGCGGTAGTCGTCGAAACGGCGGATGCCGTGCTCGTCGCGGATCGCTCGCGTGTGCAGGATGTGAAGGGCCTCGTGAGCCGCATTCGCGCGCAGCAGGCGCCGGAGGCCGACGCGCACCGCAAGGTGCGGCGCCCGTGGGGCTACTACGACTCGATCGATCACGGCGCACGCTTCCAGGTCAAGCGCATCGTCGTGCATCCCGGCGGCCGGCTGTCGCTTCAGCTACACCATCACCGCGCCGAACATTGGATCGTCGTGAGTGGGACTGCGCTCGTCACGCGCGGCGACGAGCAATTCATGCTCGGCGAGAACCAGTCCACCTTCATTCCGCTGGGCGTGACGCATCGGCTCGAGAACCCGGGCAAGTTGCCGCTCGAGCTCATCGAAGTGCAATCGGGATCGTATCTCGGCGAAGACGACATCGTGCGGTTCGATGACACGTATGGGCGTGCGTGATGCGCCGATTCGGCTGTATTCGTTGACATCAGACGGGAGATTGAAATGTTCGGTCTGCAAGGAATGATGGCTCGACTCGTCGATATCGCGGTGATCGTCGCCGGCTCGTTGCTGGCGTCGCAATTTCGCTATCAGACGGTTTCTGAATCGCACTTCGACAGCGCGCTGGTGACGTTCTCGATCGCCTTTGCACTCGTGCTGTTTCCGGCGTTCGGCGTGTATGAATCGTGGCGTGGGCGCTCGATGCTCAGGCTGAGCGGAAAGATCTCGCTCGCGTGGTTCGCCGTGCAGGCGTGCGGCATCGTGCTGATGTTCTCGCTGCATCGATCGGACGTGATCTCGCGGTTGTGGTTCGTCTACTGGACCGCGATGACCGGGAGTGCGTTGATCGCGTCGCGCATCGGCACGCATCTGTTCCTGCGCAGCGTCCGCCACGCGGGCATCAACCTGCGTCGTGTTGCGGTGGTGGGGCATGCGCAGCATTGCCAGCAGGTGATTCGCAACATCGAGGAGTCGCCGGCGAGCGGGTTTCGCCCGGCTGCGGTATTCGATCTGCAGCCGGTCGTCGCGGGTGTTTCGCCTCGAGTGCCGGTATTCACGGAGCTCGACGAGTTCGCGAAGTTCGTGCGCGAGACCGGTGTGCAGGAAATCTGGCTGGTGCTGCCCTTGTCGGAGGAGGCGACGATCCTGCGGTTCGTCAATGCGTTCGGCGACGACCTGGTGAACATTCGTTTCATTCCCGACGTGCGTAGCGTCGCGCTGTTCGACGGCGAGATGGTCGACCTCATGGGTGCGCCGGCGATCAATCTCGTGGCATCGCCGATGCCGCGCCACGCGATGTGGAAGAAGGAACTGTTCGATCGCCTGTTCGCAGCCGTTGCATTGATCGGGCTGCTGCCGGTGATGGTCGTGATCGCGATCGCGGTGAAGTTGTCGTCGCGCGGGCCGGTGTTCTTCAAGCAGTACCGCAAGGGGGCCGATGGACGAGAGTTCCAGATCCTCAAGTTCAGGACGATGCGCGTGCACGTCGAGCAGGCCGGCGTGGTCACGCAGGCGACGAAGACCGATTCGCGCATCACGCGGGTGGGGCGCTTCCTCAGAAAGACTAGTCTCGACGAGTTGCCGCAATTTCTCAACGTGCTGCGCGGCGAGATGTCGGTGGTCGGGCCGCGGCCGCACGCGATCGAGCACGACCGGCTGTATCAGAAGGTCGTCGACGGCTACATCCATCGCTATCGGATCAAGCCCGGCATCACCGGATGGGCACAGGTGAACGGGTATCGCGGGGAAACCGATCGGCTCGAGAAGATGCAGAAGCGGGTGGAGTACGACCTTTATTACCTGCGGAACTGGTCGTTCGCGCTGGATATGCGGATCGTGTTGGCGACGGTGGCGAAGGGGTTGGTCAATGCGAATGCTTATTGAGCGGTGGTGGAAGTCGTGATTTGTCGCATCTCTAAACATAAACCGGGGAACACGAGATGAGATGTATTTTGGATCGGCGCGAGGCCAGGGCGACGGAAATCCGCCGTCTTGGCACACGAATCGTGATCGGCGCGGCGATGAGCGCGGCACTGTCGGCATGCTCGGTGGCGCCCGGCATGCGCATGTCGTCGCAAGCGACATTGCCGGTTACAGGCGGCGATGACAGTACTTCGCAGCAGAACCTGCAGATTCCGATTACTGATATCAACATGGCGTTGATTCGGGAGATGCGTGAGGCAGCGCTGCGGCTCGGCGAATCGCAGCTCAACGACCTGTTAGGCAAACCGGAGCCGTACACGCTCGGCGTGGGCGACGTATTGCAGATCACTGTCTGGGACCATCCCGAACTTGCTGTTGCACAGGGTTCGCAAACGTCGACAAACTCGCGGCCGTCCGATCCCGCTCAAGGCTTCGTCATTGACGACAACGGCAACGTACAAGTGCCGTATGCGGGAAGCGTTCATGTCGCCGGCATGCGCATCGACCAAACTCAACGGGCCATCCAGGCCGCGCTGCAGCGGGTTTTCGTGAAACCACAGGTCACGGTGCGCGTTTCTTCGTTCCGTGCAAAGCAGGTTTACGTCGACGGAGAAGTCCATACACCAGGTGTCGTCTCCATCAACGATGTACCGATGACGTTGAACGAGGCGATCAACCGAGCGGGCGGATTCAACCCGACGGCCGATCAAAGCCGGATGGTCGTCGTGCGCAACGGCAAGTCATACCGGCTCGACCTCACGCGGATGCTCGACCACAGCGTCAACCCGTCCAAAATACTGCTCAAGAACGGGGATCTGTTGCGTATCGTCTCTCGCGAGGATAACGGCGTCTTCGTGATGGGTGAAGTCAACAGGCCGATTACGGCATTGCCGTTGCGGAACGGACGCCTGACGCTGAGCGATGCACTCTCGCAGGCCGGTAGCGTGAATAGCGCGAGTGCCGATGCCGCGCAGCTGTACGTGATACGCGGTGCATCGGAAGCGAAGCCGCAGGTTTTTCATCTGAACGCTCACTCGCCGGTGTCGATGGTGCTAGCGAACCAGTTCGAGCTGCAGCCGAAGGACGTCGTGTATGTGGACGGCAACGCGCTCGTGCGTTTCAGCCGCGTACTGAGTCTGTTGCTGCCCGCGATCAACGCAGGTCTGACCGGCGCGGTGTTGACCAAATGATCGACACCATCCTGGTTGTGTGTGAAGGCAACATCTGCCGCAGCCCGATGGCGGAGGCGTTGCTGGCGCGCGCATTGCCGGCGGCCCGGATCAGATCGGCGGGATGTTCGGCGCTCGCGGGCCGGCGTGCCGATCCACTCGCCGTCGAATTGATGGCCGAGCGCGGCATCGACCTCGGGCAGCACATTGCCGTCGATCTGAATCTCGAACACATGCGATCGGCAGACCTGATTCTCACGATGACGCAGAGCCAGCGCAAAAGAATCGAAGCCGGCTATCCGTTCGCGAAAGGGCGTGTATTCCGGCTTGGCGAATTCGAACAGATCGATGTCATCGATCCCTATCGGCGCGGGCGACCGGCATTCGAGCTGGCTCTGACGCAAATCGACCAGAGCATGAAGCGCTGGGTCGACAAAATGAATCGGATCAAGAATTGATTATGGAATCCGTAAATAAATCGAGAATCATCGACATGCAGGACGGTGATGAGATTCACCTGTCCGACTATGTCGCTGTCGTCGCAGAGAACTGGAAACTCATCTTCGCGATTGCCGCATTCATCCTTTTGCTCGGCACGGTATACGCGTTCGTCGCGAAGCCGGCCTATCGGGCCGACGTGATGATTCAGGTCGAGGACAGTGCCAACTCTACGCAGAACGCGTTGGGGGAGCTTGCCTCGATCTTCGATACGAAGCAGACCGCCGACGCCGAGATCGAGCTGATTCGATCGCGTCTCGTGGTCGGCCATACGGTCGAAGCATTGCACCTCGATATCTCGGCGCAGCCGCGCTATTTTCCGGTGATCGGAGCCTTGGCAGCACGCATCGCGGGCAGCCAGAAATTGGCGCCGCCGCGGTTCGGAATGACACGCTTCGCGTGGGGCGGCGAGAAGATCGAAGTCACGCGGTTCGATGTGCCGAAAGAACGCTACGGCGCGACGTACCAGCTCATTGCCCGTGACGACAGTCATTACGAGCTCGTCAATCCAGAAGGCGATGTCGTCCTGAAGGGTACCGTCGGCCAGCTTGCACGCGGGGCGGACCAGTACGGCGGGGTGGAACTCGTCGTTGCGCGTCTTCGCGGACGGCCGAACACGGAATTCGTTCTCACCCGCGCGTCGACACAGGCAACCATCAAAGGTCTGCAGGACGCGCTCGTCATTGCCGAAAAGACGAAGCAATCTGGTGTAATCGGCGCATCTCTGGATGGCTCGGACAGCGTTCGGACCGCGGCGATCCTCAATACGCTCGCATCCACGTACGTCCAGCAGAACATTGACCGCAAATCGGCCGAGGCGGAACACACGCTTGCGTTCCTCGACCAGCAATTGCCACAGTTGCGCAAGCAACTGGACCAGTCAGAAGACAGATACAACGCATTTCGCAACCAGAAGGGCACCGTCGATCTGACCGAGGAAAGCCGTCTTCTGCTCCAGCAGATCGTCGAAGGCAAGACGAAGCTCGTCGATCTCGAGCAGCAGCGTGTCGAGATGGCGCAACGCTTCACGGGCGAACATCCGGCGGTCGCGGCACTGACCGCGCAAATCGCGGCTCTCAATGCGCAGCAGGAGCAGTTGAACAAGCGCGTGCTGACGCTGCCGGATACCGAGCAATCTGCATTGCGCCTGTTGCGGGACGTGCGCGTGAATACGGAGCTTTACACCAGCCTGCTCGATAACGCGCAGCAGCTGCGCATCGTCAAGGCAGGTCAGGTCGGCAATGTCCGTGTCGTGGACTTCGCAGTGGCCGCCGACGAGCCGGTGAAGCCGAAACGGCCGCTCATCATCGTGCTGGCCGCGTTGCTCGGGCTCCTGATCGGTACCGTGACGGCGTTTGCGAAGCACGCGTTGTTCGGCGGGCTGAAGCACAGCGACGAAATCGAGAAGGCGATCGATTTGCCGGTCTACGCCACGATTCCTCATAGCCAGGCTCAGATCAACCTGCAGCAGGCGATGGATCGAGGGTTGCCAGGCCCGCATGTGCTGGCAGCGCTCGAGACCGAGGATCTCGCTACCGAAGGCATTCGCAGCTTGAGAACGGCGCTGCAGTTTGGCCTGCTCGATTCCACCAATAACGTGATCGTGATTACCGGACCTCGGCCGGATGTCGGGAAGTCATTCGTGTCCGTGAACCTGTCGGCCGTTATCGCGAGCAGCGGTACGCGCGTACTGCTGATCGATGCGGACATGCGTCGCGGCAACGTTCATTCGTATCTCGGCGTGTCCAAGCAACCCGGCTTATCCGACGTCATCACGGGATTCAAGCTCGACGAGGCGATTCAGCGCGACGTCATCACCGGTGTCGACCTGCTTCCGAAGGGATCGCTGCCGCCGAATCCCGCAGAGCTACTGCTGAGCGACCAGTTCAAGAAGCTTCTCGATGAAGTATCGCGGCGCTACGACCTAGTGATCATCGACACGCCGCCGGTGCTTGCGGTTACCGACTCGACGGTGATCGGCCGATATGCGGCGGCGACGCTGCTCGTCGTCCGGCATGGAAAGCACCCGCGAGCCGAACTCATCGAATGTGCGAACCGCCTGCGCGGCGGCGGCGCAGCCCTGAAGGGGGCGTTGCTGACCGACGTACCTCGGCATCGATTCGGTTACGGCAGCTATTACTCCGGCTACTACGGATACGAAAGCGTTTCAGAGTGAACAACATTGCGAATGTGCTTTTGCAATCGACACACAGGGCACGTCCATTTAGGAGCATCGAATCATGAATCGTAAAGTTGCTTTGATTACCGGCGTAACGGGGCAGGACGGCTCATACCTCGCAGAGCTGCTGCTTAATAAGGGTTACGAGGTGCATGGCATCAAGCGCCGCGCCTCGCTGTTCAATACCGACCGGATCGATCATCTCTATCAAGATCCCCACGTGTCGGACCGGCGCTTCGTGCTCCATCACGGCGACCTGACCGATTCGACGAGCCTCGTGCGCATCATCCAGCGTGTGCAGCCTGACGAGATTTACAACCTCGCGGCGCAGAGTCACGTTGCCGTGTCGTTCGAGGAGCCGGAATACACGGCGAACGCGGACGGCATCGGCGCGCTGCGTATCCTGGAGGCGATCCGGATTCTCGGGCTAGAGAAAAAGACGCGCTTTTACCAGGCGTCGACGTCGGAGCTTTACGGTCTCGTGCAGGAGATTCCGCAGAAGGAGACGACGCCGTTCTACCCGCGCAGCCCGTATGCGGTCGCGAAGATGTATGCGTACTGGATCACCGTCAATTACCGCGAGGCGTATGGCATCTACGCGTGCAACGGCATTCTGTTCAATCACGAGTCGCCGGTACGTGGTGAGACCTTCGTCACGCGCAAGATTACACGCGCGATCGCGCGGATCGCAGCCGGCCTGCAGGACTGCCTTTACCTCGGAAACATGTCGGCATTGCGCGACTGGGGCCATGCGCGCGACTACGTCGAAATGCAGTGGTTGATGCTGCAACAGGAGCAGCCTGAAGACTTCGTCATCGCGACCGGCGTGCAGTACAGCGTACGGGAGTTTGTCCAGCATGCGGCTACTGAACTCGGTATCGCCGTGCGATTCGAGGGAGAGGGGGTTAGCGAGGTCGGTATCGTCGAAAAGGTGGAAGGCTCCGATGCGAAGGTGGCGCCTGGCACCGTGATCGTGCGTGTCGACCCGCGCTATTTTCGCCCGACTGAAGTTGAGACACTGCTGGGCGACCCCACTAAAGCTCATGAGAAGCTCGGCTGGAAGCCAACCACTTCGTTCGAGTCATTGGTCACTGAAATGGTGCGCGCGGACTATCAGGTTGCAAAGCGCGATGCGCTCGTGACCCTAGCCGGTTTCAAGACGTTCGAATACAACGAGTGAGCACCATGGACAAAGACACGCGAATTTTTGTCGCCGGACATCGGGGAATGGTGGGTTCGGCCATCGTGCGTAACCTCGAGGCGAAAGGTTATCGCAATGTGGTGACGCGTCGCCATTCGGAACTCGACTTGACCGATCAGGCCGCGGTGGAAACGTTCTTCCGCGACGGTGCGATCGATGTCGTGGTGCTTGCAGCGGCCAAGGTCGGCGGAATTCTGGCGAACGACACTTACCCCGCCGATTTTCTGTACGTCAACATGATGATCGAAGCCAACGTGATCCACGCGGCTTATCGGGCCGGGATTCAGCGCTTGGTATTCCTTGGGTCTTCGTGCATCTATCCGCGTGAATGTCCGCAGCCGATCAAGGAAGAGTATTTGCTGACCGGACCGCTGGAAAAGACCAACGAGCCGTACGCAATTGCAAAGATCGCGGGGGTCAAGCTTTGCGAGTCGTACAACCGGCAATACGGGACGAAGTATGTGTCGTTGATGCCGACAAACCTTTACGGCCAGAACGACAACTATGACCTGAAAAATAGTCACGTGTTGCCAGCATTGCTACGCAAGGCGCACGAAGCGAATCTCGAAGGAAAGAACAGCCTCCTGGTGTGGGGAACCGGACGCGCACGCCGCGAGTTCCTCCACGTCGACGACATGGCTGACGCGACAGTCTTCGCTTTGGAGCGGGACGTCGAAGCGAGCCTGTACAACGTGGGATGCGGATCGGATGTCACGATCGAGGAATTGGCGCGCGCGGCTATGCGGGCGGTGGGATTCGATGGCCGAATCGAATTCGACGGGACGAAGCCAGACGGCACGCCGCAGAAGCTGCTCGACGTCAGCAAGCTGGCCGATCTGGGATGGACTGCGAAGATTGGTCTCGACGAGGGACTGGCTTCGACCTACCGCGATTTCCTCGAGCGTCCTGAAGCACACGTGACGGAACGGGTTTAAGTGCGGAGACACTGCGAACCAAGATGATGCGATTTGACGAGAGCAGCGCGACCTGGGTGTTCGCGCAACAGGGTGTGTCGCGCCTTCTGGTGGCGTTCAAGTTCTTCCTTTTGGCACGCTTGTTGGGGCCAGAGTCGATCGGGCTGATCGCCGCGGCCTTGATGGCTCTGTCGATTGCGGAATCGCTCACCGAAATGGGATTGAGCCATGCGCTGATCCAGCAACGCGAGTTGTTGGATCAGCGAAGCCTGGACGCATTGTGGACGGCAAACGCTGTACGAGGCACGATCCTTTCAGTTGTCTTGTTCGTGACATCGGCGCCAATCGCGCGACTGATAAGTATTCCTGAGAGCACGACGTTGTTGCAACTGGTTGCGCTGGTACCGTTTGCGCGGTGTATGGCAAGCATGCGGGTTGCGATCGCTCAACGCGAAAGGCGGTTTCGCACGGTTGGCCTGTTGACGACGACATTCGTCATCGTTGACTTCGTGATGTCATGTGTTGCGGCATTCGCCTACCACGACGTGGTATGGGTGCTTGCAGCGCTTCCGCTGGCAGAGTTGCTGAAGGCTATCGCGTCGCATGTCGTATTTTCCACACGGCCGCGTCTGAATTTCGACACCGCACCGCTTGGCGAGGTTATGGGGTTTGGCCGTTGGGTTTGGGCTAGCAGCTTGCTGACGATGGTCGTCAATCAACTTGATCGGCTCATAACGGTGAAGACTTTTGGCGTGCAGACTCTCGGCCTATACCAGACGGCAAGTCGCCTCGCCCAATTTGGCGTGGCCGACTTTGGCATTGCGCTTAACCAGTACCTGTTTCCGAACTTTGCCGAGCTGGCCCGGAGAGACAAAGAGCATGCGGTAAGGTATGCGTTGGCCCTGTTTAGCCATCTGGGCGCGATCGGTCTGGTGCTTGCAACATTCCTTTGCGTGACGGCGCCAGACATCATTCGTTGGTCTCTCGGCAGCCAGTGGCGCGGTGCGGTGCCATTTTTCCGGGTCTTTGTCTATTTGATGGCGGTGGGCGTGCTTGTTGGTCTTCTCAATGCATATCTTCGTGGAACCGGGCGGCCGAGTCGAGTCACGGTTGCCACGTCGATACAACTTGTCGTCTTGCTCGGCCTATCTGCTATTGCAGTACCTTTGCTTGGCCCGATCGGCGTTGCACTTGCGTCTGCCATTTCGGTTTTTGTCTGCTGCCTGATCATGCTTCGGGAAATGCTTGCCGACGCGGGTGGCGACTTGCGGGAGCTTTGGCCGCTCGCTTTCATCGGAGCGCCAATTTCAGGTCTGGTCATTTTGCTCGGATATCTGTTGTCTGAGATTCCGTACCGCGTCGTACCGATCGGACTCTTGAGCGCTATCGCAATCGTTTTGCCTCTGCAGAAATTGCGGGCTGGCTTTTCGTTGTCTGCTTGAGGAGACTCGGTCATGCGAATTCTTCATATTGTTCTGACGCCACGGTATTCCGGCGCGGAAATCCTCGCGTGCAGTTTGGCAGACGCACACGCAGGGCGCGGCGCAGTCACGGGCATCGCCGCGTTGAATCCATCCGATCCAGATTTCGAGAAAATCGTCGATCCGCTTGTGCAACGGGGTGTCTGGTACACGAGTCCGCCACATGTGACTGGGCGTTTGGACCGAATACGCTTGATCAAACGCGCATGCCGGGAATTCAAACCGGACATTATCGTCGCGCATTCAGTGATCCCGGCCGCGTACGCCCGGGCGGTGGCGAGTTTGTCCGGTGCTTCCATTCCGGTAGTGAGCGTGTTGCACTCTGCGACGAACGACGACTATTCGAATCCCGCGTTGCGTGCTTCTGAGTATCTGTTGCGTTTTGCGGCGGCGGCGGTTGTAACCGTGACCGATACCGCCCGCGATAACTACAGAATGCGGTTCGGTAGCGCGGGTCGGATCGAGACGATCCCGAACGGTACTCAGATCGATCGTTTCCGTTTTAATCCGGCGGAGCGACACAGGCTGCGTCATGCGTTGAAGGTCGGTGAGAAGCAGATAGTTCTGTTGCAGGTCGGTCGCGTTGCGCGAGTGAAGGGACAGGTCTCCAGCGTACTGGCGCTCCAGCGGCTCGTTAGTGGCGGCCACGATGTCGTGCTTTGGTTCGCCGGCCTGACGGAGACCGATGAATATCGCCAGGAAGTCGTCGAAAAAATAGCAAAACTGAAGCTTGAGCACCATGTCTTGTGGTTGGGCAGCCGGTCGGACGTGCCTTCGCTTTTGTCCGCGGCGGACGTCTATCTTATGCCGTCCTTACGCGAGGCGCACAGCGTCGCGATGATCGAGGCTCTAGCTAGCAGCGTACCGGTCGTGGCGTCGGATATTGATGCGTTTGCGAAGCTGAGTCGGTTTGAAGGAGTACGGTGCATTCCAGTGTCGGATAGCGCGAGCTACGCGGCGGCGATCGAATCATTCATTAAGTATCAGCCACGGTTCGAGCGGGATCTCAGCGCATTTTCAGTTAAGCGCGTGGCCGAACGGTATTTCGATCTTTTCAAGCAGATCTTGATGCGCGATGACTTCGGGACAGACCGTGCGTAGGGGAACGGAATGGCGACATTGATGATCGTCGAACCAGATGCGACCGGCCACCGCATGGTGTTGTACGTTCGGCTGATCGTGGCTGAGGCGCTCGCCCGCGGGTGGAAGGTTGTTATGTTGACCAGCACCGAAGCGACGCGTCACGACGCATACAAAGCGCTGCTGTCCGAGTTCGGTGACCGGCTGAAGATTGCAACGATGCCTGACGTGCCCCCAGGGGGGGCGAGTCGGTTCGAGTTGTTTCGCTTGCAGTACCGATGGATTCGAGCGTTTCAGGCAGGCTATCGAACCGTGTCCCGGTACGAGAAGATCGATTTCGTATATGTACCTTTCTTCAACAACATCGATAAGGTGATTGGCTGGCTCGGATCACCATTTGGCGATACACCGTTCGGCGGGATGTTGTTGGCCGCCAAGTTTCATCATGCAGCGTGCGGCATTATCGGTACTTACGGCAAGCAGGATATGGTTAACAAGTTCTTTTTCGCCCGTGCGCTCAAGACGCGAAATCTTGCCGTTCTGACCTCGATCGACGAGCCGCTCGCCGAATTTGTCGGCCGAGCGATGAAACATCATTCCGGTAAGGTTCGCTACGTTCCCGACGTGTCATTCATCCGGCAACCGGCGGAGCGGTCGGCGGCGCGGCTGGTTCACGGCCTTTCGCCGAGCGACTTCGTGATCTTGCTGTATGGCTCGGTCAGCCCTCGCAAAGGGCTCACGAAGTTGTTGAGGTTGTTTGACGCGCCGGATCTGCCGCCTCATTTCCGTGTACTGATGATGGGCGCGCAGAATGCGGAAGCGAAGCGGATGATCGCCGAGTATCTTGAACGACGGCCGGAGCGCAGACACCAGCTCGTTTCTGTCGATCGTTTCGTAACGCATCTCGAGGAAGGGCAAGCCTTCGCCTGCGCGGACGTGGCGTGGTTGTGCTATGAGAACTTCAGCGGGATGAGCGGTGTGTTGATTCAGTCGGCGCAGGCTGGAGTGCCCGTCGTGACGGCAGGCTACGGACTAATTGAACACTACCGGGAGCGATACAGGCTCGGCATTCGATGGAGTGATTTTGTCAGCGGATCCAGCGACGTGCGCTTCAATTGGTCATGCCTTGCCGACAGCGTGGCCGCAATGAGGGGATCTGACCGGTTGCGGGCGTTCGCGATGGCACATACGCCGCAGGCTTTCGGACGCAACGTCGTCAATGCCATTGCTGTATCTCAGAACTGGCACTTCGACGAAGTCGATAGTTGTGTTTCGTGAATCGAGTTGACCATTTGGACGGGACCGTGACGAACCACGAGACATCGAATGCGAGCGG
This sequence comes from Burkholderia ubonensis, assembly GCF_001718695.1. Classification (NCBI taxonomy): domain Bacteria; kingdom Pseudomonadati; phylum Pseudomonadota; class Betaproteobacteria; order Burkholderiales; family Burkholderiaceae; genus Burkholderia; species Burkholderia ubonensis. Next base: position 1,059,850 of record NZ_CP013421.1, read on the forward strand.
TAACGGCGCTGGCAGGGAGACTGGGGTTGCATTGAAGCATACGGTCTATTACGTGCAACCGTTGATTGCGCGCTATCGGATCGAGGTTATCGCGGCTCTCCGGCAACGCTTCAACGTGAAGGTGTTCGCGAACTCATCAGGGGTTGAGTCGCGAGGTTTTTCTCGCGAGCGCCCAGAATGCGAAGAATTCGTCGAAACGCCGATCAAGAATGTTTTCCTCAACAAGCGCGTCAAAGTCCAGACAAAGGTCGTGCCGCGCATCGTACGCGAGCGGCCGGCAGCCGTGTTCATCTTCGGCGATGTAACTTACGTTTCGTTGTGGCTGGCGCTGATCGTGGGTCGTGTGACTCGCGTTCCGATGGTGATTCACGGGCAAGGTCTTTACCGTTACGAGAAACCGGGTCTGATGCGTACCCTTTGTTATCGCGCGGCGGTCGCACTTTCCTCGCAGTACGTCTGCTACGCGGAGGTATCGAAGCGCTCACTCGAGCGCATTGGTTGCCCGCCCTCGAAGCTTACCGTCGCGAGGAATTCGCTTATGGTTGAACGGACGGTTGCGCCATTGGAGAAAACTGGCACCGAGCAAGGCGTGTTGTTCGTCGGGAGATTGCGTGAGGGCTGCAACGTAGAAATCCTGATCCAAGCCGTCGAAGCGCTCGTGCACGGCGGGCATTGCATTGTGCTGCACGTCGTCGGTGATGGCGAGCAACGAGCTCGCTTGCAGGACAGGTATGCGGGGCGGGCTCACGTTGTCTGGCACGGCGGGATTTTCGATGATGGTGAGATTGCCGCGATCAGCCGAAAGTGCCGGATTGGCTGCTATCCCGGCGCTGCGGGTTTGAGCGTCGTCCATATGTTCGGCCTCAGTCTGCCGCCTCTGGTGCACGACCGGCTGCCGATGCACATGGGTCCCGAGCCGGAATATGTGGAGCCTTTCGAGACCGGATTTCTCTATGCTGAGGATGGCGGCGCGGATGCGTTGGCAGCGGCTTTGATCGAGATCTGGAAGTTACCGCCGGAGGTCGTTCGCAACACGGCCACACGCGCTTTTGCCAAATATCAGCAGCTCAACTCGCCGAGCGTGGGTCAGAGACTGGCGGATATCGTCGCTAGAGTGATCAAAGCATGACATATGACACCGAGACACAGGATTCCGGCGGCCTCGGCGATCGATTGGCCTATCAGGATCTGAGCCGCTTTGCTGTACCACATGGCTTCCGTGGTCGCAGCATTGTGATCGTTCAACTTTGGTGGCTCTGCCAGGCGATCCTGTTTCGGGCATCACCGCAATTCATGTATGGCTGGCGCCGATTTCTATTGCGTCTATTTGGCGCGCGAGTCGGGAAGGGTGTGCTGATCCGACCGACGGCCGTGGTGACGTATCCATGGAAAGTGACGCTTTGCGATCACAGCTGGATCGGGGACGATGCGGTGCTATACAGTTTGGGCACGATTGAGATCGGTGCTCATGCGGTTATCTCGCAGCGTTCGTATTTATGTGCTGGTGATCACGATCCCGCTCGCGTTGACTTCGCAATTCGCGGCCGGTCGATCCGAATCGAGGAACAGGCGTGGGTAGCCTCGGATGTATTTGTCGCGCCGGGCGTGACCGTCGGCCGTGGCGCTGTCGTTGGTGCGCGAAGCTCGGTGTTTTCCGATATCGAGGAAGGGATGGTTTGTGTCGGAACCCCCTGTCGACCGTTAAGGCGCCGGGTGCCGCAATGATCGCCAGATAGACGACTCGAACTCCGAATTGGCGGTCGGACGTATAAAAATTGTTCATATAGAGGTGCCAATTGAAGAGTATGGGGCTTACAGTCGAGGCGTTCGGCGAACGTACGTCCGTTGCGAACATTGCCGTTGTCACCTCGTCGGTGTCACGCGATGCCGGCGGCTTGTTCGATGCCGTCAGAGGGTTGGTTCTGCAATTGCCGGGCGCGGGGATATCCCCACACGTCTTCGGCCTGGAAGACGGCCACACGCAGGAGGATCGTGCGGAATGGGGCACGATTCCTCTGACCACCTCGAAACCTCTGGGCCCAAAAGCCATCGGTTTCGCTCCCGCGATGCGCAAGGCCCTGTTGAGTTCCGGCGCGGAACTCGTGCATACGCACGGTATCTGGATGCACCCATCGGCAGATGTCGTCGCATGGCGGCGCAGATATGGCAAGCCTTACCTAATCTCCCCGCATGGAATGCTGGATCGCTGGATCCTGAATCGCTCCAGGGTCAAGAAATGGATTGCGTTGACCGGCTACGAGCGCGCGCACTTACGGGACGCTGCTTGCTTTCATGCGCTGAGCTTGGAGGAGGCACGCGGCATTCGCGCAGCCGGCTTCGAACAGCCGATCGCGATCATTCCGAATGGCGTGCATATGCCTAAGACGGAGGTCCGAACGCAGCCATCGTGGTGGAGCGATAACCTTGATGGCAAACGGCTGTTGCTGTATTTCGGCCGTTTACATCCAAAGAAGGGTTTGGACAATCTTTTGCTCGCATGGAAATCGATGCTGCAAGACCGAACGCTGGACTCGCGCCTGGAGCTGATTGTTGGCGGCTGGGGGGACCAGGCTTATATCGATCAATTGCGCCAGGTAGTCGAGATGCGGGAAGCAGATTACCGCGTCCGATTCATCGGACCGCAATTCGGCGGCGCGAAACAGCAGACCTATGGTGCCTGTCATGGGTTGATTCTGCCGTCGTTCAGCGAGGGTCTACCGATGGTTCCGCTGGAAGCATGGTCGGTCGGTGTACCGTGCGCATTGACAGACGCATGCAATCTGCCGGAGGGATTTGACGCTGGGGCGGCGTTTAGAATCAGAGCGGATGTCGAGGATATCAAGCGGTTTCTGGCGAAGTTTGGCGCAGCGGACGAGTGCGAACTAAGTGAGATGGGGAAGCGTGGACGGGTGATGGTCGCGGAGCGCTTTATCTGGCGCAGCGTCGCGGAACGGATGGCTGCGGTGTATCGCTGGTTGCTTGCGGAAGGGGCACGGCCGGAGTGGGTAGTGGATGGGGTTGTTTGAGAATGTCGTCGGGTTGTTAATCATGTCGGATTAATCCAGCGCAAGGCACTGCGGCATCTCATGCAGTGAAATGCTCGAGGGGCGCGACGGATCCGGCCAAGATTTAGGCGGACGCCGTCATCCATGATCGGACACCATGCCGAGATATGCAGCGTCACTAAACCGGATGGGGTGGGGCATGCCTTCTAATGGTAGGCATCTGATCCCACACCTAGATCCCTCGTCGACGGTGATCAATCCCTAGCCCCCTCTAGCTTGCACATCGTCACAACCGTAAAGTGCACTTCGTAGCCGCTGCTATCTCGTACCGGCGAGCATATCGAAGTAATTGGTTTCGAAAACCACGTTACTGAGCTGACACTGGTATCACTCCGATGAACGAAATAAACGCGGGATCGAGCCGAATTAAACTTGTCAACGTAACATATATCGGAGGAGCGTCTGCTCGATCTGATGTTTCGCGAGGAATTGTGCGCTACGTAATAAGCTGGATTTCGCCAACGATTTATAGTCTAGTGCTTTTTTCTGCATTTTCGATAAAGGTATTCGATGTTGGCGGAAATTACCTGTTTGAAGCGGCGCTGTTTTTGGCGATTGGATGGGGACTCATTGCTCGCGACCCCATCGCGCGCGCAGTCGTGAGGATTGTCCGGTATAAAAGACACGAAGTAATCGCGGCATTTATAACTATAACTGCACTTTTTATATTGGGGTCTCTCATCGGGGGGAATGCAATATATTCATATGCCGATTACAGGGCTAATCTTAGTATCCTGCTCGGCTTTCTGATTTTCTGGGATTTTAGGCGACGAGATTCGTTGCCGTTGATTCAGCTCGGGATAGTTACCGGAATAATAAGTGCATTGAGTTGGTATTTTCAAGTCACTGGAGATTCCTTGGGAACAAAATTCGCGTCTCCATACGTTTGCATGCTGGTGGCGATCGTGCTCGCGTGTGAGTCGCGTCGGATGGCTCTTGCTGCATTGGCCACCGTGCTGCTTGTATTTCTGGCAGCCGTTAGTTTTTATCGACAATATTGGATTTCCGCCGCGTGCGGAATCGTTTATTTGTTGTCCTATACGGCATCACAGCTTGAGAATAGGTCACGACTGCGTCTCGTGATAATTATTGCGGCGGGCGCAATTGTAGCAATCCCAGTCGCACCGCGTCTCGTTTCAAAGGTAGAAGATTTTTTTGTTAGCGACCAATCACATTATATTCAGGCTGTCGGAAAGACTCAGAATTTTCTTGATGCCACCGTAAGTGGAAACGGGAGAATGCAAGGCTCTGACGAGACGCGATTTTCGTATTTTAAGTTTATTTTTACGAATCCATGGAAGGTAACGTTGCCTCACGGACTCGGGTATCGTTCATTTTTCAATGACATTGATCCGTATTTTTCGCAATCGGTTGTAGAGGTGACGACCATAGATTCTTTGTTTTTCTACATGTGTTTTCACTATGGAATTTTATTGACTGCCCCATTCTTAGCATGGTTGGTTCGCGGTATATATGTGTCTAGGCGCAAGAGAGGGATGATGCCAACTATGTGCATAGCAGTGGTTATGTTTGTGGCTCTCTTATTCGATGGAGGGCAAGCTGTTGTTATATCTCGAGCCTTTTGGTTGGGTATGTTGATCGCGATGATTGTTCATCCCGTTAAAATTAGAATATAACGTGATTTGCCGAATAACCGGAATGAAACTAAATGGTTTGATAACGCCATGCGTCCATCTCGAAGAGCAGCGGTCGCTAAAATCGGTGCTGTTGTCGCCGGATATGTGGGGGCGCCATTCATGGTGAACGCCGACGAGCGGCCGTCGAGTGCTGCTGACGTCGGACTCAAGAGCGTGGTCGCTGTTGAAGATTACTACGAGGAAAAAGACAGGGGGGATTGGTTAGCTGCATTTCAGCGTGCCTCCAATGCCATTCATCAGCGTGGTGGCGGAGTAATATGTTTGAATCTCCCCAAATATATCCTTGGGAAATATACCGGATCAGACGTAGACGAAAACATCTTGGGTCACCATCTTGATCCAACTAGTATTTCGAGAATTTGGATATTGCCTTCAAATGTCCTCGTAACGTCGAAAGGTCGCTCGATTATCGATATGATGGGTGGTGAGTCGTCACCTTTCGGCTACCAGACATCAATAAATATATTGTCAGGGGTATTCGATGGCGAGAAAACTGCTGAGGTGATAGGGGTGAGTTGTAATGAAAATCAGATTTTCTTTAAAAACGCCCCAGATGTTCTTGTCGGTCAGACTATCCGCTTGGCACGAAATGGGCGCTCGGTAAGCAGTACGCCCTCACGCGAAGACGCGCCAAACCAATTTTTGACTGTCAGGTCGATCGATAAAAATTCAATTACGGTCGATCAGCGTTTGCGTCAGATTTTTGAATATGCGGAGAATCTCGTCATACGATTCCGTAATGGGCAACAGGATTATCCAAAAAATATTCGGTTGGAGAACTTGCACTTTACGGCTACAGAGGGGGCTGCATATATCTGTCACTCAGCAACTATCGACAGCGGGTGGCAAAAAGTCGTCTTGGATCGCGGTGTCTCAGCGTCATGGGGCACGTCAAACGGAGTAACAAGTGACTGTGTTACTGTGATTTCGGACGATATTAAAAAAAACACACTGACAATCGAATCAACCTCCGATGTCGACTGGGGGAGTCTTGTTCTGGAAGGAAACGGATCATCAAATTCGCTTGGTGGATTGCTAGTCGGTGATACGTCGATTAACGTTCACTTCAAACACATCGAGGTACGCGATTTTCAGCGAGCTGGGATAAGTGTGTTATTTGGAGGGGATACCGAAATAGATTATCTCGCAGCAAAAAACTGCGCAACGAACACACCATCTGAGGACGCATATTCAGCGGCGGTTTCTATAGGTTTTCCTGCCACAGGCGCTGGCCCGAGTTCGTCTATTTCGGAAAGACTTTCTTCCAAGTACAAAATAAGAAACACTGGAACGACGAAAGTACGTATTAGGAAATTGTCCATTACGGGACAGACGACAGTTCCGGTTCGTGTACATGACGCCGAATTGACAATTGACGATGGATATATTGAATTCTTGGATCGAGGCGCGCATTCCCCGTTTCTGATTGGGCAATCTGGCTTGAGTAGGTCAGATGCAAAGTTTTTTCCGCTAGGGGGGGTGGCAGGGTTGCGCCTTGGTAAAATTAGAATAGTTTCACTCGGAAAGCGGACGTTATCCCTTGTGGCGAAGAATGCGGTTGGAAGCCACTTTTCAGATGATTCGAGCGTAAAGCCGAAATTGGGCCGGATTACTATAGATGGCCAGATAATCAATTCCATGTGGCCCTTAATTATAAGGTGACGATATATGGAAAATTATGGCGACGGGAAAATGGCTAAACCACTGATTAAGTCATTTGAGGGGCTCAGAGGAGTCGCAGCCTTTTTGGTTGTGATTTACCACGTCAAGGCACTTCACGGTATTTCATTGATCAAAGCCGGGTATCTATCGGTTGATTTGTTTTTTATATTGAGCGGTTATGTGATGTGTGTTAGCTATGGCGATAGGCTAGTGAGTTTCGCGGAATTTTTTAAATACATGTTTTCGAGGCTCGCGCGGTTATTGCCGCTCCTGCTATTTTCTTATCTTGCATATTTTATTGTTGCCAATGTGGTTGATTCAGCTGGCGCGTTGATTTTGCCCTCGGCGGCGGAAATATTGGCCACGATCACCATGATTTTCGGACTCGGTTTGCCAAATATTCATGTATATAATTTCGCGAGTTGGAGTATCAGTACGGAGTTTTACGCGTACGTAGTCTTTGGCATGTTTTGGCTTGTGGTGGATAATCAACGCCGTGCGTTAATTTCGTTGGTTATTTCGCTCGTTTGTTATGCATTTCTATTTTATATAGATTTGGTAAAAAATGGATGCGGTGTTGGTGCAAAGGCATGTCTTGATAATGTGGCCTCATCAGGAGCAATGATTCGATGCTTGGCGGGTTTTTTTGCAGGTGTTGTGGTATATCATTTTAAGCCGTGGCGCGAATTTTCCTGGATGGGAATGAGTGGCTATGCGGAGGTTGCTATTGCTGTGGCTTCAATCTTTTTGATCACAACGTCAACGCAGTATGGTGTGCTGGCATTTGTCGCTCCACTTGCATTTGCAATGTTGATCGGTCTATTGAGCGGAGATAAGGGAATTATTTCTAATTTGTTGAATTCGCCTATCCCGCAAATGTTGGGTAGGCTGTCCTATTCAATGTATCTTTTACATATGCCTCTGTTGCTTGTTTTTGAATCGATGATGGGTATCGTGATTGATATTAGATTCTTTGCGATTTTGATTTTATATTTGATTACCCTTATTTCAATTTCCTATGTGACTAACATATTCATCGAGATGCCTGGAAAGCGAGGAATGATGGCTGTGTATAGGGCGGTGGTTGTATAGTGTTAGTTGTTAACCTGATGATATTTATTTTGGCGTGAGGAAAATTGATTATTTTTGCGTAGATTTGTGATTGAATTTTTCTATGGGATGTCTGGTTGGGGTGCCGTCATTAAGGTGAAAAATATTGATTTATCTTGGTGGTCGGTTGGGTTGTGGTATTTGATTTATTGAGAATGGGTCGACAATTCGATAGCAGTGGTGGGGAAGATATGCGCACACGTACGAAAGCGATATGTATTTTCATGACGCTTGTGTTTTTTTTATTGACTGATACTGCGGCTAACGCCCAAAGTGAATCGAATAAAGGACGAACGCGCCGACAATGGGGAAATCGGAATCTGCCGGTGGGAACATTGACATCTCCGCATTTCGGGACCGCACATGGAATTGATGGTAGGGCGACAGGCGGCTTTAGCAGCATTGATGGCAAAGCTTCGGCCAGCAACGGCCAGGCACGGAACTCAATAAGCGTCCCCGGGGCATCCACTAGTCCGTTGCTCGGTGCACCGAAAAGTTACGACGGGCGATATGACGCGAATTTCGGCGAGGAGCTCGGTGGAAAGCACTCTGCTGCGCCCTCGGAAGGTTACAGTCGAACACCGGTTGAGCGGCTACTCTCCCGGGAGTCCGCCGCCAGTATTGCTGGCTACACCGGGCAAAGCAGTCAGGGAAAGAACTTGGGGCGGACCAATAGTGCGGCCACGTTGTCGTATCGCGCTTCGCATTCTGGTTCGCCGGGTGGCGGCGATGGTACGATCAGCAGAAGCAGCATATACCGCTCGCCTTGGTGAATGAATCAAGTGATCGGTAACTCGTTTTTGGTACTACTGCGACGTCTCAAGAGTCAAGTGCAAGGGCTATCCTATCGTCTGTACGCGTCTCAGCGGTCTGCCCGCGAGCACACGAGCACGCGTTCACATTCACCGACATAGCGCTACGCTGATGAAAAGGCGTCACGGCGCCGCAAGCGCTCTACGAACTCGCCGATAATACATAAATTTGACGTGTCGCGATTTTGAGGCGGAAGCCCTACGCCTCGTGATTAGCTAATTCGATCCCAGACAGTCGGAGTAGACGCCGACCAGTTTTTCGACGTATTGATTCCAGTTGTGAGTATTGGTTGCGGCGAGGAGTGCCTGGTGAGAAAATTCCCTCAGCCTTCCGGGGGCGCTAACCATCTCATCTATTGCATTGGCCAGTTGGGTGGCGGAAGCGGCCGGAATGATTTTGCCGCTACGATTATGTTCGATGATTTCCGCAGCCCCGGATTCTAGCGTGGCGACAATCGGAAGTCCGGTAGCCAAAGCTTCGCATAGCACTACCGCCAAACCCTCCTCCAGGGAAGGCAGCACGAAGAGATCAGCGGAATTGTAGTATGTGTTGAGTTGTGTGTTGTCCACACGCGGAATGTGCGTGAACAGATGTCGATATGGCTCCAGTAAAAATTCAATATGTGGATCAATTTGACCGATCAGCGTGACATGCAATCGCTTGTCGTTGAGTTGCTTGACGGCTTCCAGGAGGTAAAGTTGGCCCTTTCTCAAATTGATTTGTCCAACGCACAAGATGTCGAAGCGATCCTTTGACTGGTCATGTCTATTTAGAGGGTGAAATCTTTTCACATTCGCGGCATATGGAATAACTTTTATTTTGCTTTCCGAAACTCCCTGCTGAATGAAGGACTCTCGTACGATCGCTGATGGCGCCAGCACGTAATCGTACATTTCTAATTCGTCCATCAATCTCTTTTGTTGTCGATTAATTCTGTTGACATGTGGAAGCCCGCGCTTGTCTTCCTCCTTGGTTAGAATGCTGTCACGATAAATCGGATGGGTATTGACAACCTCTCCGATTACGGTCGAGCCTTCGCGTTTCGCGACCTTGACAACTTGTCGTGACGTACCGTGTGCCATGACGTGTAGTACTTGAGTCGGTCGCCAGTTTAGGCGCACGCCAAGTTGCCAAAGGTCGTGATATGACGGGTAGAGCAAATCGCTCAGCCGTCCCTTCAACACTTTGGCATGAGCTCGGACGGCATATTCTTTTGCCCAGATATTGATCGAACGGCTGTGCGCCAACGAGAATGCGGAATTGCGTATCTTATGGGAGTAGTAAAATGTATCTAGAATTCCGGATCTGTCTAGATTTTCAATGTAATTGTGAAAGTGGAAGCGACCGCAAACTGCCACGCTAACCTTCATGATTCGATGCTCCACGGGAATTTGTTTGGTTGGATCCGGTCGATGGCGGGACTTATTCATTAAATTTACAAACACTGAATTGCGGGGTGCAAACGTGCATTGCGCGATGCCCGCAGTGCCTGATTTATATCCGAGGCCCTATTGGTAAGTTCCGTAACGGTTCTGGTTCAATTGCGGGCTTAAGGTCTCGATATAGACCGAATCCGGAAGTTGTACGCTTATGCCCGTGCTACGCTCAGCGTCCTAACTGTTTCCGCTCCCGCCACATCCGGCCGCCCAATACTGTAATACTCAACCCCCAACTCCCCCATCGCCTCCGGCTCATAAAGATTCCGCCCATCGAAGATCACCGGCTCATTCAGCAGTTCCACCAGCGCCGCGAAATTCGGGCTCTTGAACACCTTCCACTCGGTGACGATCAGCAGCGCGTCGGCGCCGGCCGCAGCCTCTTCCGACGTCGCAACGAACCGAAGCCTTGCATGTGCGCCAGGATCGTCGCCAAGATCGAGAGCGAGCACACGCCGCGCTTCCTCCGTCGCAACCGGATCGTAAGCGCGAACGCTCGCACCGCGCTTCAGCAGCCCGGCGATCAGATCGCGGCTCGGCGCTTCGCGCATGTCGTCGGTATTGGGCTTGAACGCCAGCCCCCACAGCCCGAACGTGAGCCCCGACAGATTTTCCCCGAATCGCTCCGAAATCTTCTCGAGCAACACCTTCTTCTGCGCATCGTTGACCGCTTCGACAGCTTCCAGAATCCGCAGCGACTGGCCGTATTCGGCAGCGGTCTGCACCAGCGCACGCACGTCCTTCGGAAAACACGATCCGCCGTAGCCGACCCCGGCATACAGGAAGTCGTAACCGATCCGCGGATCCGAACCGATGCCGCGCCGCACGGCCTCGATATCCGCGCCGACGCGATCGGCCAGATTCGCCAGCTCGTTCATGAACGAGATGCGCGTCGCGAGCATCGCGTTCGCCGCATACTTGGTGAACTCGGCCGAGCGCACGTCCATATAGCGCGTCCGCTCATGATTGCGGTTGAACGGAGCATACAGCCGTTTCATCTGTTCGCGCGCACGCTCGCCAGCTTCATCGGAATCGGTGCCGATCACGATGCGGTCCGGGCGCATGAAATCGTCGACGGCCGCACCTTCCTTCAAAAACTCCGGATTCGACACGACCGAGAATTCATGGCGCACGCCGCGCCGCGTGAGCTCGGTCGCGATCGCATCGCGCACGTGCAGCGCGGTGCCTACCGGCACGGTCGACTTATCGACCACCACCTTCGCGCCGGTCATGTAGCGCCCGATGTTGCGCGCAGCGGCGAGCACGTATTGCAGATCGGCGGAACCGTCCTCGTCGGGCGGCGTACCGACGGCGATGAACTGGATGTCGCCGTGCGCGACGCTCGCTTCGATATCGGTCGAGAACTGCAGCCGGCCGCTGGCGCGATTGCGATCGATCAGCTCCTTCAGGCCCGGCTCGTGAATCGGTACGCCGCCGCCGTTCAGGATGTCGATCTTGCGTTGGTCGACGTCGACGCAAAACACGTCGTTGCCGATTTCGGCGAGGCAAGCGCCAGTGACGAGGCCTACGTAGCCGGTACCGATGATGGTGATCTTCATGTTGCGGTATCGAGAAGAGTCGAATGCAGTTTCAGAAATCCGGATGCCGTGCGCCGGGGACTTCGGCGTCGGACGGCGCGGGACGCAATGCGTGCAACTTGGCATCGAATGCGCTCAACACCGCGTCGCGCGAAAGCACGGCCTCGGCGAATTTGCGCCCGGCCTGCCCCAGTCGGGCGCGTTCGGCCGCATTCGCCGCGAGCGCGTCGATCGACGACGCAAGCGTTTCGGCATCGCCCGGCGGAACCACGATCCCGCGCGGCGCAACAACGTCATGCAGCTCGGTGCCGGGGCTCGCCATCGCGATCACGGCCCGCCCGCTGGCGAACATGCCGGTCAGCTTCGACGGCATCACGAGATCGGCAGCGTCGGCACGCTGGGGCAGCACATGGATGTCGGCGAGATTCAGCAGCTCGTTCAGCCGGCTGATCGGTTGCAGCTCGAGAAAGCGGCAGTTCCTCAGGCCGCCGCAGCGCATCAGAAGCTCCGCACGCGCCGGCCCGTTGCCGCAGAACACGAACACGACGTCGTCTCGCATCACGAGTCGTTGCGCCGCGTCGGCCAGGATATCGAGCCCTTGCTTCGCACCCATGTTGCCCGAATAGAGCACGATCGTCGCGGTGGGAGAGATGTACAGCGAGGTCCGTAATTCGCTCGGCCGCTTGAGCGGATAGATCGAATGCGTGTCGGCCCAGTTCGCAAAATGGACGAGCTTGTGCGGCTGAATGCCCTTGCGCATCGCATGCTCGATCATCTTTCCCGAGATCGTCGATACGGTGTCGAACCGCTTCAGCAGCGTACGTTCGAGCACAAGCACCGCACGCTTGAGCAGCGATCCCTTCAGCATCCCGAGGCTGAATGCGGCATCGACCTCGTAGTCCTGGATGTGAATCCACGCATGCGCGCCGGTGAGGCGCGCGACGAGCCAGCCGGCCGGTGCATTGAGCAGGCTCGGCGCGATGCACACGACGACGTCGGGCCGCCACAGCGCCTGCCGCAGCATGATCGGAAAGCTCGACAGCGCGAAGCTCGCCAGGTGCGCGATGCGGCGCATGCCGCTCGGTCGCGACGGCACCCACAGCGGCGCACGCCAGAGCGCGACGCCGCCGCGCTCTTCGGTCGAGTAGCGCAGCGCCGAGTAACCGCTGGCGACGCGCCACTCGGGATAGTAGGGCGGCGCGCACACGACACGCACGGTGTGGCCTTTCTCGACGAGCGTTTCCGCCATCTCGGCGGTGTACTTGCCGATGCCGGTCAGCTCGGGCGCATAGTTGATGCCGTAGACGAGGATCTTCATCGGCTCCCAGCGAAAATAGAAAATGGTGCAGTGCGTGATGAACCCATTGTCGGTAATGCCAATCGTGCGAGTCCGACAGAATGTTGATCGGTGCCGCCAATCGTCGGCCGCGACCGTGCAGCACCACGAGCGTCGTCGCGCATCGCCGGTCGCATGTCGAGCCCGGCAACCTCCGCGCACGTCCCCCGCTCACATCCCCCTTGCACAAACCACCGGCGCATACACGTCGATCGCATCCTGAATCGCCGCATGCCGTCCATACGCAAGCGCCGCCACGGCGCATACCGACACCACCGCGAGCGGCCGCAATACGGGCGGCAGGATCGGTGCATCCGTCCATCGTTTCAGTAGCACGACGGTGACGAGCACACCGAGCATCCAGCCGGCCATCACTTCGGACGCGGTATGTGCGTCGTCGCGTGCGCGCGCCACGGCGATCGTCGCGGCAAGCGCGAGCCCCGGCAACAGCGCGCGCAATGTACGCGTGTTCCAGCCGTCGTGCAGCATCAGCAGGCATGCCATCGGCCACACGGCCGCAGCGAGCAGCGCATGCCCGCTGATCGCGCGGAAGTGCACCGCGCGAATCTGCACGCCGCATCCCGCATGAAGTATCTTCGTGACGCCGACGAGCAACATCGCCGCGGCGAGCAGCGTGGCCCACGACAGCGCAATGCGCCAGCCGTACAACGAGCGCGTGAGCCACGCGAAACACACGGCGGCGAGCGGGAGCGTCAGCGCAGCGTCACCGAGGTTGCCGATGGCGGTCCACATGTGCGGTCCTCGCTGCGCGACGCCGCAATGTCCGCGGCACGTGGCGTGAAAGATCGGTCGCACGATGCGCCGCGGTCCGCGGCGCGCGACCGGCGTCAGACGACCAGCTGCTCTGACATCCGCGCGAGCAGATACCGTTCGAAATCCGCCGCGACCTCCGGATGCCGCAACGCAAATTCGACCGTCGCCTTCAGGTAGCCGAGCTTGCTGCCGCAGTCGAAGCGCGTGCCGTCGTAGCGGTACGCGAGCACCTGTTCATCGGTGAGCAGCGACTGGATCGCGTCGGTCAGCTGCAGTTCACCGCCCGCGCCCGGCTTGAGCCCGCGCAGATGCTTGAAGATCTTCGGCTTCAGCACATAACGGCCCACGACGCCGAAATTCGACGGCGCCTGCGCCGGTTCGGGCTTCTCGACGATCCCCGACAGCTTGAAGAGATCGTCTTCCCAGCGCTTGCCGTCGATCACGCCATAGGACTTCGAATCCGCCGGCGCGATCTCCTCGACGCCGATGACCGACGCATGATAGTGGTCGAATACGTCGATCATCTGGCGCAGAACCGGCGTCGGGCCGTCGAGCAGGTCGTCGGCGAGAATCACGGCGAACGGGTTGTCGCCGACGAGCTTCTCCGCGCACAGGACGGCGTGACCGAGCCCGAGCGCTTCGGCCTGGCGAACGTAGAAGCAGTCGACATGGCTCGGCTTGATGCTGCGCACGAGCGACAGCAGCTTCTCCTTGCCGCGTGCCTCGAGTTCGGCCTCGATCTCGTACGACTTGTCGAAGTGATCTTCGATCGCGCGCTTGCTGCGCCCGGTCACGAAGATCATCTCGGTGATGCCCGCTTCGATCGCCTCTTCGACGGCATACTGGATCAACGGCTTGTCCACGACCGGCAACATTTCCTTGGGGCTCGCCTTGGTGGCGGGCAGGAACCGCGTGCCCAGGCCGGCGACCGGAAAGACGGCTTTCGTCACTTTCAACATAGCGATATTTCCATGATTTCGGAGTGAAGAGCGGACCACGCCGGTTTCCGATGCGGCGTCCGGGCGCCCAGACAATCGACGTTGCACACCGCGCAATCGCATTGCGTCGAGCGTGTGCAGTTGCACAAATCCTAGGGGCGTTCCGGATTGAAACGACGACTGAATCCTGGGCGAATCGGACAGGCCGATCACGACATCACGAATTGCACAACGAACTATTTTGAAATGGTATTCATTCGACGGCAGCCGCGTCGAAGCGCGGCTTGCATCCGCACACCGGAACGGCATCTGCCGACGCGTCGGAATGCCGATCCATCGACATCACGGGCGTGTTATCGGGAGGGCGCGATGATGGAACAAGGCGACATTTGCCGCGCATTGGAAGCGCTGGACCCGGCCTACCTGGAACTGATGCAGCAGATGCTGAAGATCGATTGCGACGTGGCTGCGCGCGAGCTCGGCATCTCGAACGAGATTGCGTCGTTGATCATTGCGCTGAAGCCGGCGGAGCTCGAGGCGCTCGTCGAGCGCCTGACGCAGGCCAGGCCGGACGCACCGGTTCCGTCCCCGTAGGTCCCATTCCGCGCCGGCGGTAATTGCGGCGATTGCGGCAATCGCGCCAGTCGCAGAACATCGCGATTTGGCGGATTACATCTATGCTTTGTCCGTTCAGCGGTGTATGCGTCACATACAGTATCCGGTCGAGAACGCCGGGCGTCGGGAATATGCGCCCCGTGGCTTGCCGAATCCGACGGCCGGCCGACAATAACAGGAACGATCATGGCCGAACAGGACGACGTCTTCGACGCAATCGCTGAATTCAACCGTTCATACCTGACGCTCGCGCAGCGCCTGCTGCATGCGGATCGCGAAGTAGCGAAACAGCAGCTGGGCATGTCCGACGAAGTCGCATCGATCGTCGCCGGATTGACGCCGGAGCAGATCGAGGTGCTCGCCGATCGGCGCGAGCTGTTCTGCGAATTCCGCGATGAATCGTCGCCGGGCCTGGCCTGACACGACACCCGCGTAGTCGCTCGATGCAGCGCGGCGCGCCCAGCGCCGCGTGAAGTGTGTTTGCCGCCCGGCGACGGGCGAGCATACGAAACGGCCGCACTGACGCAGCCGGCCCGTTGTCCGTTACGTCTGCCAGTTTGTCGCCTCCGGGCTAGATGTTGGCGCCCATCCGCGAAGCGGGATTCGCTACGATTTCCAAAACGCCGTTGGCACGATGCCCGCACACGACATGCACGATGCGGGCACACCGATCATCCAATTTCACCGGGGCCGTCTCGCATGCAGGAAATCTTGGAGCACCTTCTCGAGCGCCAGGTGTCGCCGCAATGGCGCGGGTTCCTGGAGGCGCTTGCCGGCGAATTCAGCGATCAGCTCGATCAGGACGAACTCCGCCAACTGATGGCGCGCGTCGGCATGCGCTTCGCGGCCGCGCATCCGCTCGGCCCGTGCGAGTCGACCGACGATCTCACGAACGCCTTGAATGCGCGCTGGCGCGAAATGGAGTGGGGCTACGCCGAGCTGTCCGACGAGCAGGCATTTCTGCGCATCGTTCATTACGCGGCGCCGTTGCGCGCGCTCGGCGCCGGCCATCTCGGCTGGTCGGCGGCGTTCCTGCAGGGCGCGTATCAGGGCTGGTTCGACAGCGTCGGCGCGGCCGGCCTGCGTGTGACGCAGGACGTCGTGCCGCAGGACGACGCACGGATCGAGTTGCGCATCGCTCGCGCGCCGCACTGAACGGTTCGCGCGACCGGACTCTCCGTCATGACAACAGGGCAGCTTATGTCGAGCTCACGGGATATCGAATCGTTGTTCAAGCGTTTCGGCGGCGATGCCGGACGCTATCACGAGGTGCGCGCGGAAGCGGATGCCGATGCCGCGCGCGCGCGCTGGCCGCTGCTCGCTGGTGTCGAATTGCAAGCGGACGACGCGCCTCGCACGCCCGCGCCGATCGCTGCCGAGCACACGCAGCCCGAGGTCGACGCCGTGACGGCCGACACGCGCGTAGCGTCCGCAACCGACGCCGCCGCACGCGATCGCAGCGCCGGCGCGCTGAAGAAACTGGTCGGCAAGTCGCCGGCCGCGGACCGCACGCGCGCACCCGGCTCGTCCGAGCCGCTGCAGACGCTGTTCGAGCGGCTGCGCGGTTACGCGCCGGCCGACGCGCCGAAGCCGCCGCCGGTATGGACGGGCCGTTCATGAAGATCGTCGTGATCGCGTCGGCAAAGGGCGGCGTCGGCAAGACGACGCTGGCGGCGAACCTCGCGGCCGTGCTCGCGGCGTCGCGCCGGCATCGCGTGTGCGTGGTGGATCTGGATCCGCAGAATGCGCTGAAGCTGCATTTCGGCGTACCGATCGAGATGAGCGACGGGCTGGCCGGCGCGGCGCTGAGCGAGCGGCAGTGGCCGCTCGCGGTGGTCGACGGCATCGCGGTGATGCCGTTCGGCGTGGTCGGCGAAACGGATCAGCGCCGCTTCGAGCGCATGCTCGATCGCGATCCGGCGTGGCTCGCACGCGGGCTCGCCGCGCTCGCGCTCGGCGACGACGACATCGTGATCGTCGATACGCCGCCCGGCTCGTCGGTCTACATGCGCGCCGCACTGACGGCTGCGCATTTCGTGCTGACCGTGTTGCTCGCCGACGCGGCGTCGTATGCGTCGATCCCGCAGATGCGGCGCATGCTCGACGCCTATTCGGCGACGCGCACCGACTTCATCGGCGACGGCTACGTGGTCAATCAGGTCGATCAGTCGCGCGAGCTGGGCCGCGACGTGCTGCGCGCGTTGCGCGACAGCGTCGGCGCGGCGCGCTTCGCCGGCGTGATTCACGCGGACCAGGGCGTCGCTGAATCGCTCGCGTGCCGCACGACCGTGAATCGCTACGACCCACGTTCGCAGGCCGCGGCCGATCTGAGCGCGTGCGCCGAGTGGCTCGAGCGCGCGCTCGGGCGGCGCGCGAATGCACGGAGCGTGGCATGAGCGCGGCTGTCGAGGCCGCTCGCGGGTCGGCGCTCGACCGGCTGCTCGACCGGTTGCCGGGCAGCGGCTGGCTCGTCACGGCGCCGCTCGCCGCATGCGCGGCGCTGGCGCTGTATTTCGTCTGTACGGTGCCGCTCGACGACGCCGGCCAGCTCGCGTTCGCGACCTGCTGCCTGGCCGGTGCGCTCGCGATCCGGCGCGTGAACGGCCGCTACGCGACGCTCGTGATGATCGCGCTGTCGGTCGTGGCCACCGGCCGGTACATGTTCTGGCGACTCACCGAAACGCTGGTGTGGTCGCACCCGCTCGACGCCGCCTGGGGCGCGCTGCTCGTCGCGGCCGAAGTGTATGCGGCCGCGGTGCTGCTGCTCGGCTACTTCCAGACGGCATGGCCGCTGGGGCGCAAGCCGTTGCCGCTGCCCGCGTCGCGTGCGGACTGGCCGAGCGTCGACGTGTTCATCCCGACGTACAACGAGCCGCTCAGCGTCGTCAAACCGACGGTCTACGCGGCGCTCGCGATCGACTATCCGGCCGACAAGCTGTCGATCCATGTGCTCGACGACGGGCGCCGGCCGGAGTTCAGGGACTTCTGCGAAGCCGTCGGCGTGCACTGGACGATCCGCGATCACAACCGTTACGCGAAGGCCGGCAACCTGAACGAAGCGCTGAAGTCGACTCACGGCGAGTACGTCGCGATCTTCGATTGCGATCATGTGCCGACGCGCTCGTTCCTGCAGCTGTGCCTCGGCTGGTTCATCCGCGACCCGAAGCTGTCGATGCTGCAGACGCCCCACCATTTCTTCTCGGCCGATCCGTTCGAGCGCAACCTCGGGATCTTCCGCAAGGTGCCGAACGAAGGCGAGTTGTTCTACGGGCTGGTGCAGGACGGCAACGACCTCTGGAACGCTACGTTCTTCTGCGGATCGTGCGCGCTGCTGCGGCGCTCGATGGTCGAGGAGATCGGCGGCATCGCGACCGAGACGGTCACCGAGGACGCCCATACGGCGCTGAAGCTGCATCGCCACGGCTATACGACCGCCTATCTCGCGATCCCGCAGGCGGCCGGTCTCGCGACCGAAAGCCTGACGGGCCACATCGGCCAGCGCATCCGCTGGGCGCGCGGCATGACGCAGATCTTCCGCATCGACAATCCGCTGTTCGGCCGCGGCCTCACGCTGGGGCAGCGGCTGTGCTACCTCAACGCGATGATGCATTTCTTCTACGGCATCCCGCGGCTGGTGTTCCTCACCGCGCCGCTGTCGTTCCTGTTCTTCGGCGCGCACGTGATCCACGCATCGGCGACGATGCTCGCGCTCTACGCGCTGCCGCACGTCGTGCACGCGACGCTGACGAACTCGCGGATGCAGAGCCGGTTCCGGCATTCGTTCTGGGCGGAAGTCTACGAGGCCGTGCTCGCGTCGTACATCGCGTTGCCGACGCTGCTCGCGCTGGTCAATCCGCGGCTGGGCACGTTCAACGTCACGGCCAAGGGCGGCCGGATCGACCGCGGCTATTTCGACTGGGCGATCTCGAAGCCGTACCTGAGCCTGGTGATCCTGAACGCGTTCGGCCTCGCGATGGGCGCGCTGCATATCGCGCTGAATCGCGGCGTGGGCAGCGAGGTGCAGACGACGGCGTTCAACCTCGCGTGGACGACCTACAACCTGCTGATCCTCGGCCTCGCGGTCGCCGCGGCGAACGAGCGCCGGCAGGTGCGCGAGTCGCATCGCGTCGCCGCGCGCATTCCGGTGATGCTGCGGTTCGGCAACGGCCGCACGCTGGCGTGCGAAACGCTCGACTACTCGGAAGGCGGCATCGGCGTCGCGGTGCCGGAGGACGCCCGAGTGCCCGACGGCGAACAGGTGACCGTGTCGCTGTTTCGCGGCGTCGACGAGTACGCGTTTCCGGGGACGATCGAGTACGCGGGACCGGGGCGGCTCGGCATCCGCTTCGAGACCCTGTCGCAGCAGCAGGAATTCGATCTGGTCAGCTCGACGTTCGCGCGCGCGGACGCATGGATCGACTGGACGGCCGGCCGCCGGCCGGACTCGCCGCCGCATGCGTTCCTGCATCTCGCGACGGTCGGCATACGCGGCTTGCTGCGCGTGATCGCGCGCCTGTACGGCGACCTGCGCGGCGACCGCGGTCACCACGGCGGCCGCAGCGGCAAAGGCGACGCCGCCGACACCATCACGAAGAAATAACACGAGGGCAGACAGCATGACGGGGATGTCGCGATGGCGCGGCGGCACGCGCGACGACGCGGGTGAAAACGCGCGCGTTTCGATTGGGGCGGCCGCGGCATGCCGCGCGCGGGCCGGCAGCTGGCACACGCACTTGCCGCGCAAGCTGCGGACGTGCGCGTTCGCGTTCGGCGCGCTCGCGAGCGGCGTCGCGTCGGGCCTCTGGGCATCCGCTGCGCTGGCCCAGCAGCCCGGCGCGGTGCGCGCGTTCGATCGTGCCGCGTCGCCCGGCGAGCCGCCGGAGCGGCTGGCCGATCGTTTGCCGTCACTGTCGATGGCCGTGCCGGCCGGCCCCGCCGTCGCGCCGCCGCCGCTGCTCGCCGAGCCGGTGCCGAAGGACGAAGCCGAGCGTCGCCGCGCCGGCCGGCTGCCGACCACGGCGGAGCCCGGCACGCTGGTGCCGGGCGGCCGGCGTCAGGCGCTGACGTTCGCCGATCTCGGCGCGCGCGATCCGTTGCAGTTGCACGGCACGGACGGCCAGAACGGCGTCGCGTTTTCGGTGCGGCGCGACGAGGTCGTCACGGCAGCGGCGCTGCACCTCGTCTACAGCTACTCGCCCGCATTGCTGCCGGATCTGTCGCAGCTGAAGGTGCTGGTCAACGGCGAAGTGGCGGCGACGCTGCCGCTGCCGACCGCGCAGGCGGGGATGACGGTCGCACGCGACGTGCCGATCGATCCGCGCTTCGTCACCGAGTACAACCATCTGAACGTACAGCTGATCGGCCATTACACGAACGGCTGCGAGAATCCGGCCAGTTCGTCGCTGTGGGCGACGGTGAGCAACGCGAGCCGCCTGGAATTGACCTATGCGACGCTGCCCGAGCCGCCCGAGCTCGGCGTGCTGCCCGCGCCGTTCTTCGATCAGCGCGACGTGCGGCGGCTCGAGCTGCCGTTCGCGTTCGCCGCGCGGCCGTCGCGCGAGATGCTGGAGGCGGCCGGCATCGTCGCATCGTGGTTCGGCGCGCTCGCGTCGTATCGCGGCGCGCGCTTCCCGGTGCGTGTCGGCGCCATGCCGGAAGCGGGCAACGTCGTGGTGTTCGCGACCACCGACGATCGGGTGGACGGCGTCCCGCTGCCGGCCATCGACGGGCCTACGCTGGCGGTCGCCGACCGCCCCGCGCCCGCACACGGCCAGCTGTTGCTGGTGCTCGGACGCACGCCGGCCGAACTGAAGGCGGCCGCGCTGGCGCTCGCATTCGGCCGCGGCCCGCTCGCGGGCACGCGCGCCACGGTCACCGGTGTGCAGCCGCCCGCGCCGCGCGTGCCGTATGACGCGCCGAACTGGCTGTCGTCGGTTCGCCCGGTCCGCTTCGGCGAACTGGCGGCGGAACGCGCGCTGTCGGTGTCCGGCTACCAGGCCGGCCCGGTGCGGCTCGATCTGCGCATGGCGCCCGATCTGTTTACGTGGAACACGCGCGGCGCGCCGATCGATCTGCGGTATCGCTATACGCCGACGCTGCGCGCCGATCGCTCGTCGCTCAACCTGAGCGTCGACGATACGTTCGTGAAGGCGCTGCCGATTCCGGCGCGCGACTGGGCCAATTGGAGCCTGAGCCGCTACCTGCCGTTCGTCGCCGACGGCACCGCGCGCGCGACGCTGCACGTGCCGCCGCCGCTGGTGACGCCGCATGCGCAACTGGCGCTGAACTTCTTCTACGAGATGCCGGATCAGGGCAAATGCACCGGGCGGCTGCTGCAGAACGTCGCGGGCGCGATCGACCCGGGCTCGACGATCGACGTGTCGTCGTTTCCGCACTACATCGCGCTGCCCGATCTGGCCGCGTTCGCGAACAGCGGCTTTCCGTTCACGCGCATGGCCGATCTGTCGGACACGGCCGTCGTGCTGCCGAACGAGCCGTCGCCGGACGTCTACGGCCTGTACCTGCTCGCGATGGGGCGGATGGGCGCGTCGACCGGCTATCCGGTCAGCGGCGTGGCGGTGACCGACGCGGCCGGCGTGGACGCGTTCGCGTCGCGCGATCTGCTGATACTCGGCGCGCCGGACTCGCAGCCGCTGCTGAGCCGCTGGGCCGCGCGCATCCCGTTCGACGACGAGCGCAACGGCGGCGTGTTCGGCGGCCTGTTCGGCCGCGCGGTCGCGGCCGATTCGCCGGGCGCCGAGCGCGTGCAGGCCGGCCTGTCGATCGTGGCGGACGGCGCGAGCGCGGTGATCGCCGGCTTCGAATCGCCGTTGCGCAAGACCCGCAGCGCGGTCGCGCTGATCGGCGCGACCGGCCATGCGGACGCGGTGCTCGGGCCGGCGCTGCTCGACGAGGATCTGCTCGCGTCGATCCGCGGCGCGACGGTGGTGATTCGCGATCGCACGGTGACGGTCGCGTCGACCGACACCGCGTATCACCTCGGCGTGCTGCCGCCGCTCACCTACGTGCGCTGGGTCATGTCGGGGCGGCCGGTGCTGCTCGCGCTGGTCGGCGTGCTGGGCGCCTTCATCGCGGCGGCGCTGTTCTATCGTTTGCTGCGTGCGCGTGCGGCGCGCCGGCTGAAGGAGTGACATGCGCGACCGACGGTTACGCGGGCTCGGCGCCCGCGCGGGCGGTGTCGCGAGCCTCGTGTGCGCGCTGGCGCTGCCGCATGCGGCGCAGGCCGCCAACGACGCGCTCAAAGTGCTCGTCGATCAGGGCCGCTACTGGCAGGCGCACGGTCGCGGCGATCTCGCGGCGCAGGCGTGGAACAAGGTGCTCGGCGTCGATCCGAATCAGCCCGACGCACTGTTCGGAATGGGGATGGTGCTCGCCGATCGCCGCGATCTCGACGGCGCGCGCCGCTATCTGGAGCAACTGCGCCGCACCGCGCCCGGCTTCGCGCGCATCGACGAACTCGCGAGCCGCCTGGGCGAATCGAGTGCGCGGGACGCCGAGCTGGGCGATGCGCGCCGCCTCGCGCAAAGCGGGCAGAGCGAACAGGCCGTGCGGCAGTATCAGCGCGCGCTGCAGGGCGTGCCGTCGTCGCCGGCGCTGCAGCGCGAGTATTTCCAGGCGCTCGCGGCCACGCCGAGCGGATGGAACGATGCGCGGCGCGGCCTCGAACGGCTCGCGCGCGACAACCCGGACGATCCGCGCTACGCGCTCGCCTATGCGCAACATCTGACCTATCGCGACGCGACGCGCCGCGACGGCATCGACCGGCTCGAACAGTTGGCCGGCGACGGCAAGGTCGGCAAGGACGCGCTGCAAAGCTGGCGTCAGGCGCTGCTGTGGCTCGCGGCGCGGCCGTCCGACCAGGCGCGCTATCTCGCGTACCTGAAGGTCGCGCCCGACGATGCGCCGGTCAAGGCGCGCTACGACAGCATGGTGCGCCCCGATCTGGCGGCGCGCGAGCCCGATCGGCGCGGCGCGGCGAACGAAGCGCGCGGTCGCGCGATCGACGACGGCTTCGCGGCGCTCGATCGTGGCGACCTCGCCGCGGCGCGCGCGCGTTTCGACGCCGTGCTCGACGCCAACCCGAACGACAGCGATGCGTTGGGCGGGCGCGGCATCGTCGCGCTGAAGCAGGAGCGCTTCGCGCAGGCGCGCAGCGATCTCGAACGCGCGTCGCGCGGCGGCAATGCGGCGCGCTGGCGCTCGGCGCTCGACAGCGCGACCTACTGGTTCTACACGAGCAGCGCGCTCGGCGCGCAGAGCAACGGCGACTTCGCGCAGGCGAAGGCGCTGTTCGAGCGCGCGATTCTCGCGGACCCGTCGAACGTCACCGCGCAGGTGCTGCTCGGCGACGCGCTGCTGGAGAACCGCGACGCGCCCGGCGCCGAGCAGGCGTACCGGATGGCGTTGCGGCGCCAGTCGGACAACCCGGACGCGATGCGCGGCCTGGTCGGCGCGCTGGCCGCGCAGGGGCGCGCGGACGAGGCGTTGCAGTTCGCGACGCAACTGAGCGCCGAGCAGCAAGCGAAGGCGGGCGGCCTCGAGCGCTTGCGCAGTACGGCCGAGGCCGCGCAGGCGCGGCAGGCCGAAGCGCACGGCGACCTCGGCGCGGCGCGCAGCCTGTTCGAGGATGCGCTCGCCGGCAATCCGGACGATCCGTGGCTGCGGCTCGACCTCGCGCGCGTGTACGTGCGCCAAGGCGCGATCGCCTCCGCGCGCAGCCTGATGGACGGCTTGCTGGCCGAGCGGCCCGACATGCCCGATGCGCTCTATGCCGGTGCGCTGCTGGCCGAGCAGACGCAGGACTGGAGCGTCGGCCTGCAGCGGCTCGAGCGCATCGCCCCCGCGCAGCGCACCGCGGCGATGACGACGTTGCAGCACCGGTTGTGGGTCGGCCAGCAGGTGGCCCTCGCGACGCGCCTGGTGCGCAACGGCCAGCAAGCGAAGGCGCTCGTCGTGCTGCACGAGGCGGACGGCATCGGCCTGTCGGTGCCGGCGCTCGCGGCGCAGCTGTCCGCCGGCTACGCGCAGGCCGGCGACGTCGCGCGCGCGCTGTGGATCGTGCAGCGTGCGCTGGGCCGCGAACCCGGCAACGCGGGCCTGCTGCTGCAATACGCGCGGCTCGCGTCGGCCGCGCACGACGATGCGCGCGTGGCCGAGGCGATGCGGCGGCTCGATGCGATGCAGTTGTCGCCCGCGCAGCGTGCGGACTTCGAACGGCTCAATCTCGACATCGTCGTGCGTCGCGCCGATCAGGTGCGCGACGAAGGCGACCTCGCCGGCGGCTACGCCGTCATCGCGCCGTGGCTGGCCGCGATGCCCGACAACCCGGAGCTGCAGGGTGCGCTCGCGCGGATGTACACGTCGGCCGGCGATCCGGCGAACGCGCTGAAGTGCTATCGGGTCGCGCTGGCCCGCCGCCCCGACGACGTCGGCCTGCTGATCGCGGCGATCTATGCGGCGAGCAGCGCGAAGGCGTGGCGCGACGGTGAAGCGTTCGCGGCGAGCGCGCTGCGCAGTGCGCCCGACGATCCGGCGCTGTTCGCGGCCGTCGGCCGCCTGTATCGCGCGCAAGGCAAGCTCACGCTCGCCGCGCAGTATCTGCAGCGGGCGCTGCTGGTGGCCAATACGCCGCCCGCGTCCGGCAAGCCGACACGCGCGAACGTGCCGCGCGGCTGGGACGACGCGATGCGGCGCATCGGCGCGAACCCGCTGCCCGGCACCAATCCGTTCGAAGGCAAGACCGCCGTCGATGCGGCGCGTCCGTCGACGCGTTCCGGCGCGGCGCTGCCGGCGCCCGGCGCGCCTTCGTGGCCCTCTCCGTCCTCTTACGTTCCGACCGTGCCTTATTCGATGCCGCCCGCGCCGCCCGCGACCTACGTCATACCGTCCGCCATGCCCGAGGCCCGTCCGGCGCCGCGCGCCGCGCCGCTGCCCGTTGCGCGCGATCCGGACGGTTACGGCGGCGACGGCGGCGGCTTGGCGGAGTCGGGACGCGCCGCGGCCGCGCCGCGCTATCGGTCGTATCGGGAGGCGGCGGCCGACGTGCCGTCGCCCGAATGCGGGGCGTCGGGCAGCCCTGACGACGACTGTGGTGCGGGCTACGTCGCGACGCCGTGGCCGATGTCGCCCGCGTCGCGTGCCGCGGCATCGGCGACTGCATCGGCGGCCGCGCCCGCGCCCGTGCCTGCGTCCCGGCCCGGCAGGCTGGCGCGCGGCGGCGCGAAGGCGCAGGCGACACGGCAGCCCGTGCTCGCGCAGACGGACGCGGATCCGTATGCGGCGCCACGCTACATTCCGCGTCCGCCGGCCGGCTATGCGGGCGGGCGGCCCGCGAGCCAGCCGCCGCAGCCGGACGGCGGCGCGAACGCCGATGCGCAGCTGCTCGACGTCGCGTCGGAGCTCGCGCAGGTGAATCGCGAACAGACCAGCGCGCTGACCGGCGGCCTCGTGTTCCGCAACCGGACCGGCGAAGCCGGGCTGTCGGCTCTCACCGATATCGAGGCGCCGATCGAAGGGCGCATCAAGGCCGGTAACGGCCATGTCGTCGTGACGGCCACGCCGGTCATGCTCGACGGCGGCAGCGCGAGCACCGACGTGCCGACCCTCGCGCGATTCGGCGCCGGCTTGTCGAAGGCGGCGGGCGGCGGCTCGCCGGGCTCGCAGACCGCGAGCGGCGTCGGCGTCGCGCTCGGCTACGAGGGCAAGCAGGTGCAGGCCGAGATCGGCGCGACGCCGGTCGGGTTTCCGTATCAGGACATCGTCGGCGGCGCGCGCTACAACGGCGCGATCACCGATCGCGCGGCGTATTCGCTGGCCGTGACGCGCCGTGCGGTGACCGACAGCGTGCTGTCGTACGCGGGCACGCGCGACGCCGGCGCGGGCCTCAAGTGGGGCGGCGTGATGCGCAGCGGCGCGCGCGGCACGCTGAGCTGGGACGACGGCACGAGCGGCACCTACGTCGCGGCCGGATTCGACTTCTACGACGGCCATCACGTCGAGCGCAACTTCTCCGGCAAGGGCAGCGGCGGCGCGTATACGCGCATCCTGAACGACGCCGACCGGACGCTCACCGTCGGCGTCAACGCGACGTGGATGCGCTTCAGCAAGAACCAGTCGTATTTCACGTACGGGCACGGCGGTTACTTCAGCCCGCAGCAGTACGTGATACTGAACATTCCGGTCGAGTATTCAGGCAGGACCGGCGCGTTCACCTACGATCTGAACGGCTCGATCGGCGTGCAGCATTACCGGCAGAACGCGGTGCCGTATTTCCCCCTCGATCCGGGCATGCAGGCGCAAGCGGCGGCGAACGCGGCCGCCAGCCAGGCCGTGGGCCTCGATCCGGGCGCGCTGTACCCGTCGCACAGCAAGACGGGCGTCGCGTATTCGCTCGCCGCGCGCGGCGAATATCAGGTCGCGCCGCAACTCGCCGTCGGCGCGACCGCGTCGTTCGGCAACGCGTATCAGTATCGCGAATGGACGGCCGCCGTGTATCTGCGCTACAGCTTCACGCCGCAAGGCGGGCTGGCGCCGTTTCCGCCGCGCGTGTTCACGTCGCCGTATCTCGCGCAGACGGACTGAGCGCGGCGCGTGCGGCTGGGGATGCGATGCCGTCGTAGCCGTGGCGCGCGCTGGCGGAATCGTTCAGAGCTTTGTCGGCCCGTCGGCGTGTGTGCGACGTACAGTGCCTGATCGAACGACCGGCGGGGGCGGAAGCGACGCGGCCGGCGCATCGGCAGCCGTGCATGCGGCTCGACCGTGGCAGGACGGTGGCGATTTGCAACGCGGTTCGCGAACGACGACGCGACGCGCGCGTCGTGTGGGCGAGCTGCATGCGCGTCGGCGGCCGCGGCGACGGTGCACGGCGATCCGCAGCGACGCGGAACCGGCGACATTGTGAAGCGCATCGCCGGCAGTCGTCCGTATCGGCGATCCGGTGCCCCGGCCACGCACGGCAACGCGCATTGCGCGCGCCGGGACGAGATGCCGCTGCTGCCGTGCGCGCATGTGAATTGGTCCGTCGCCCAGGTGCGCCGCGATTGCGCGGCGGCAGCGCTGGCGGCCATGCGTACGCGCCGGTCCGAGCGTTTTCCATGCAGGCAACCGAGAGTGAATCGATGATTTCCCAATCCATCTTCAAGGCATATGACATTCGCGGCGTGATCGGCAAGACGCTCGACGCCGACACGGCGCGCGCGATCGGCCGTGCGTTCGGCAGCGAAGTGCGCGCGCAGGGCGGCGACGCGGTCGTCGTCGCGCGCGACGGCCGGCTGTCGGGGCCCGAGCTCGTCGGGGCGCTTGCCGACGGCCTGCGTGCGGCGGGCGTCGACGTCGTCGACGTCGGCATGGTGCCGACCCCGGTCGGCTATTTCGCTGCGAGCGTGCCGCTCGCGCTGAAGGGCGGTGAGCGCCGCGTCGATTCGTGCATCGTCGTCACCGGCAGCCACAACCCGCCGGACTACAACGGCTTCAAGATGGTGCTGCGCGGCGGGGCGATCTACGGCGAGCAGATCCAGGCGCTGTACCGCCGCATCGTCGACGCGCGCTTCGAGACGGGCAGCGGCACCTACGAGCAGTTCGACGTCGCGGAGCAGTACATCGCCCGCATCGCCGGCGACGTCAAGCTCGCGCGGCCGATGAAGCTCGTCGTCGATGCCGGCAACGGCGTCGCCGGGCCGCTCGCGACGCGCCTGTTCAAGGCGCTCGGCTGCGAGCTGGTCGAGCTGTACACCGACATCGACGGCACGTTCCCGAATCACCATCCGGACCCCGCTCACCCGGAAAACCTGCAGGACGTGATCCGCGCGCTGAAGGAAACCGACGCCGAGCTCGGCTTCGCGTTCGACGGCGACGGCGACCGCCTCGGCGTCGTCACGAAGGACGGCCAGATCATCTTCCCGGACCGCCAGCTGATGCTGTTCGCCGAGGAAGTGCTGTCGCGCAACCCGGGCGCGCAGATCATCTACGACGTGAAGTGCACGCGCCATCTCGCGCCGTGGGTGAAGGAGAAAGGCGGCGCGCCGCTGATGTGGAAGACCGGCCATTCGCTCGTGAAGGCGAAGCTGCGCGAGACCGGCGCGCCGCTCGCGGGCGAGATGAGCGGCCACGTGTTCTTCAAGGACCGCTGGTACGGCTTCGACGACGGCCTCTACACGGGCGCGCGCCTGCTCGAGATCGTCGCGAAGACGGCCGACCCGAGCGCGCAGCTGAACGCGCTGCCGGACGCGATGTGCACGCCGGAGCTGCAGCTGTGGCTCGACGAGGGCGAGAACTTCCGCCTGATCGAGAAGCTGCAGAAGGAAGCGAAGTTCGACGGCGCGGACGAGGTCGTGACGATCGACGGCCTGCGCGTCGAGTATCCGGACGGCTTCGGTCTCGCTCGCTCGTCGAACACGACGCCCGTCGTCGTGCTGCGCTTCGAAGCCGAGACGCAGGACGGCCTCGCCCGCATCCAGGAAGACTTCCGCCGCGTGCTGACGGCCGCGAAGCCGGACGTTGGCCTGCCGTTCTGACGAACACGAGCGTGCTCGCCAGCGGCGCTTCGGACAGGCGCGAACGGCGCCGCGCCGCGAGCGGCACGATCGTTCATCGAGCACACGACGAACCGCTCGCGGCGCGCGCGGTTCGGATTTTCATCGCATCGGAACACTTTGGAGAAAAAGGATGTCGGGTTACCTGGAACTGAAGGCGCAAGCCGATGAACTGATGCTGCGTGCCGAGGAGGCGCGGCAGGCCGAGCTCGAGACCGTTCTGCAGGAGGTGCGCGCCCGTGTCGCCGAATACGGGCTGACGGCCCGGCAGATCTTCGGGCGCACGGGCCGTGTCGCCAGGGCATCGACGCGCACGCCGACCGGCGCGCCGAAGTATCGTGACCCGAGCACCGGGCGCACGTGGACGGGGCGCGGGCGCGAACCCGCGTGGATCAAGGGCAAGCGCCGCGAGCGTTTCCTGATCGAGCGGCAGGAAGGCTGATTGTTGCGGGCCGCAGGCCGCTGGACGGTCGCGGCCGCACGTTCCGTCCGGCAAGCCGGCTCGGGCGCGCATCGCGGCGCGAGGGACGCCGGCGAATGGTTGCCAACGCCGGCCAACGCGGACCAGCTCGTTTGCCCGGCTAATGCGGCCGACGCGGCCAGCGCGACCGACGCGGCCAACTAGGGCAACGAAGCCAACTCGGTTCACCACCCAACTCCGCCCACTGACC
Source organism: Burkholderia ubonensis (assembly GCF_001718695.1). Taxonomy (NCBI): domain Bacteria; kingdom Pseudomonadati; phylum Pseudomonadota; class Betaproteobacteria; order Burkholderiales; family Burkholderiaceae; genus Burkholderia; species Burkholderia ubonensis. The sequence continues at coordinate 1,089,016 of NZ_CP013421.1, forward strand.
GACGCGGCCAATGCCGGCCAACGCGGACCGACTCGTCGTCTACCCGGCTAATGCGACCGACGCGGCTAGCGTGGCCGACGCGGCTAACTAGGCTCACCGGCCAGTTCCGCCCACCGACCGACGGTGCCAATGCCGGCCAACGCGGACCGACTCGGCTACCCGGCCAATGCGACCAGCGCGGCCGACGCGGCCAACTCGCCCAACTCGCCCAACTCGGCTCACCGGCCAACCAAGCTCACCGGCCAACTCCGCCCACCGACCGCCGCGGCCAACGCCAGCCGACGCCAACCAACGCCAACCAACGCCGCCCCACCAACGATCGCGGCCCGATCCCCGCGCCGTTCCCCGGCGCATCGAGCCCCGCGCCTGCCGCCCCCATCCGACCAAGGCGCCCGCCCACCCGATGGAAAACTGTATGAATGTACAGTATAGTATCCGCCGGACGCGCGCCGCCCAGGCATGACCCCTGCGACGCGTGCGCCGTGCCTGCGGAGATCCGCCGCAGCGCCGCGGCACCGTGATTCCGGCTAACTCATTCAGACGGGCAGACAAATTGTCATCCAGCAATCTGATCCGCATTCGCGGAGCGCGTCAGCACAATCTCAAGCACCTCGACCTCGACCTGCGCACCGGCGAAATGACGGTCGTCACCGGCCCGTCGGGCTCGGGCAAATCGAGTCTCGTGTTCGACACCCTGTACGCGGAAGGCCAGCGGCGCTACGTCGAGACGTTCAGCGCGTATGCACGGCAGTTTCTCGACCGGATGGACCGGCCGCAGGTGGATCGCGTCGACGGCGTGCCGCCCGCGATCGCGATCGACCAGACCAATCCGGTTCGCAGTTCGCGCTCGACCGTCGGCACGATGACCGAGCTCAACGACCACCTGAAGCTCCTGTACGCGCGCGCGGCGGAACTGTTCGACCGCAAGACCGCGCTGCCGGTGCGCCACGACACGCCGGAGACGATCTACGCGGACCTCTCCGCGCGCACGGCGGATCACGATCCGCGGCTCGTGGTCACGTTTCCGGTCGAGCTGCCGGAAACCGTGACCGATGAGGAAGTCGAGCAGTGGCTGTCGGCGAGCGGCTACACGCGGGTGCAGGCGCGGCGCGAAGTCGCGTCGCCCACCGGGCCGCGCAAGGTGCTCGACGTGGTGGCCGACCGCTTCCGGCTGCATCAGGCCGACAAGGCGCGCGCGGTCGAGGCGATCGAAGCGTCGTTGAAGCGCGGCGGCGGGCGGGTGAACGTCTACGTGCTCGCGCAAGAAGAGGACACGGCGGCAGAGCCTCAGGTGTGGCGCTTCTCCACCGGGCTCCACCACCCGGAGAGCGATCTGCGCTACGCGGACCCGCAAGCGGCGCTGTTCTCGTTCAACTCGGCATACGGCGCGTGCGAAACCTGCCGCGGCTTCGGCCGCGTGATCGGCGTCGATCTCGGCCTCGTGATCCCGGACGAACGCAAGACGCTGCGCGGCGGCGCGATCAAGCCGATGCAGACGCCCGCATGGAAGGAATGCCAGGACGACCTGATGCGCTATGCGGCGAAGGCGAACATCCGGCGCGACACGCCGTGGAGCGAGCTGACGTCCGACGAGCGGGACTGGGTCATCAACGGCTCGCCGGACTGGAACGGCAAGTGGCAGAGCCAGTGGTACGGCGTGAGGCGCTTCTTCGCCTACCTCGAATCGAAAGCGTACAAGATGCATATCCGCGTGCTGCTGTCGAAATACCGCAGCTATACGCCGTGCGACGTGTGCGGCGGCGCGCGCCTGAAGACGGAGTCGCTGCTGTGGCGGCTCGGCACGAAGGCGAACGCCGACGCGGCGCTCGCGCCGGCCGGCCGCTTCATGCCGCGCGGCGTCGACTGGACCCGCGCGCAGCTCGAAGCGCTGCCGGGCCTGACGGTGCACGACCTGATGCTGCTGCCGATCGAGCGCATCCGCCGCTTCTTCGACGACATCAGCCTGCCGAGCGCGCTGCTCGACGACGCGCTGAAGCTGCTGCTCGCCGAGGTGCGCACGCGGCTGAAGTATCTGTGCGACGTGGGGCTGGGCTACCTGACGCTCGACCGCCAGAGCCGCACGCTGTCGGGCGGCGAAGTGCAGCGGATCAACCTGACGACGGCGCTCGGCACCTCGCTCACGAAGACGCTGTTCGTGCTCGACGAGCCGAGCATCGGGCTGCATCCGCGCGACCTGAACCGGATCGTCGAGGCGATGCAGCGCCTGCGCGACGCGGGCAATACGCTGGTCGTCGTCGAGCACGATCCGTCGGTGATGCTCGCGGCCGACCGGCTGATCGACATGGGCCCCGGCCCGGGCGAGCGCGGCGGCACGATCGTCTACGACGGCACGCCCGGCGCGATCCGTTCGGCCCGCACGCTGACGGGCGAATATCTCGGCGGCCGCAAGCACGTCGCGCACGCGTCGCACTGGTCGCGCCGCGCGGTGGACGCGCACACGCCGCGCATCGTGCTCGAAGGCGCGAGCGAGCACAACCTGCGCGACGTCACGGTGGAGATTCCGTTGCAGCGCCTCGTCTGCGTGACCGGCGTATCGGGCTCCGGCAAGTCGACGCTGCTGCAGGACGTGCTCTATCCGGCGATGGCGCGGCACCTGGGCAAGGCGACCGAGTCGCCGGGCGCGTACCGCCGCCTCACGGGCGCGGAGCAGGTGGGCGACGTCGTGTTCGTCGACCAGTCGCCGATCGGCAAGACCACGCGCTCGAACCCGGCGAGCTATGTCGGCGCGTTCGACGAGATTCGCAAGCTGTTCGCGAAGGCGCCGCTCGCGCTGCAGCGCGGCTACGGCGCGGGCACGTTCAGCTTCAACTCGGGCGACGGCCGCTGCCCGACGTGCGGCGGCTCGGGCTTCGAGCACATCGAGATGCAGTTCCTGAGCGACGTCTACCTGCGCTGCCCGGACTGCGACGGCCAGCGCTATCGCGCCGAGGTGCTCGAAGTGCGGATCGAACGCGGCGGCCGCGCGCTCAGCATTGCCGACGTGCTCGACCTGACCGTCAGCGAAGCCGCGGCATTCTTCGCGGCCGACGCCGAGGTGCTGCGCGTGCTGCAGCCGATCGTCGACGTCGGGCTCGAATACGTGAAGCTCGGCCAGCCGGTGCCGACGCTGTCGGGCGGCGAGGCGCAGCGCCTGAAGCTGGCGGGCTTTCTCGCCGAGTCGGCGAAGGCCGGCAGCGGGCGCCGCGTCGTCACGGAAGAGGCGCGCATCGCGCAAGCGCGCCTGTTCATGTTCGACGAGCCGACCACGGGGCTGCACTTCGACGACATCGCGAAGCTGATGCAGGCGTTCGGCAAGCTGCTGGCGAGCGGCCATTCGCTGATCGTGATCGAGCACAATCTCGACGTGATCCGCGCGGCCGACTGGCTGATCGATCTCGGCCCGGAAGGCGGCGACGGCGGCGGCCTCGTGCTGTGCGCGGGCACGCCCGACGACGTGAAGGCATGCGCCGAATCGCATACCGGCGCGGCGCTGCTGCACTACGACCGCGCAATCGGCGCCGAAGCCGAGCCCCCGCGGACGAGGGGGTGCCGCTGCAGGCCGCGTTGAACGCGGCGCGGGCGCGGCGGGCGGTCGAAGGCGAGGACGTCGTGCGGATCGTCAACGCGCGCGAGCACAACCTGAAGGCGCTCGACGTCGACATTCCGCACGGCAAGTTCAACGTGGTGACGGGCGTGTCCGGTTCCGGCAAGTCGACGCTCGCGTTCGACATCCTCTTTCACGAAGGCCAGCGCCGCTACCTCGAGTCGCTGAACGCGTACGCGCGCTCGATCGTGCAGCCGGCGGGGCGCCCGGAAGTCGACGCGGTGTACGGCATTCCGCCGACCGTCGCGATCGAGCAGCGGCTGTCGCGCGGCGGCCGCAAGAGCACGGTCGCGACGACGTCCGAAGTGTGGCACTTCCTGCGGCTGCTGTATGTGAAGCTCGGCCTGCAGCATTGCATCCACGACGGCACGCCGGTGACGTCGCAAACCGTCGAATCGATCGCCGCGCAGTTGCTGCGCGACCACCGCGGCGAGCACGTCGGGCTGCTCGCGCCACTCGTCGTCAACCGCAAGGGCGTGTACACGGATCTCGCGAAGTGGGCGAAGGCGCGCGGCAATACGCATCTGCGCGTGGACGGCGAATTCGTGCCGGTCGACCCGTGGCCGAAGCTCGATCGCTTCCGCGAGCATACGATCGAGCTGCCGGTGGCCGATCTCGTCGTGTCGCCGGACCACGAAGCCGAGTTGAGGCGCGCTCTGGACGAAACGCTCGAGCTCGGCAAGGGCGTGATGCATCTGCTCGCGCCGCTCGACGGGCTGCATCATGCGATGACCAACGATCATTCGACCGCGCGGATCGGCGAGGTCAAGGTGCTGTCGGTGAAGCGCGCGTGCCCGGTGTGCGGCACGAGCTACCCGGAGCTGGACCCGCGGATGTTCTCGTACAACAGCAAGCACGGCTGGTGCACGACCTGCGTGGGGACCGGCGTCACGCTCACGCGCGAACAGCGCGCGGCCTACGACGACACGGTGCTCGCCGAAGACGGGCGAGGGCGCGAGCAGACGCTGCCGTCCGACGAGCAGGAGCCGGAGGGCGTCGGCGACGAGCCGTGCGCGGATTGCGGCGGCACGCGCCTGAACCCGTCCGCGCGCGCGGTGACCTTCGACGGCCATCCGATCGTCGATGTCGCGCAGTGGACCGTGTCGGATACGCGTCGCTGGATCGACGGCCTGCAGCTCGCCGGGCGGGACGCGCAGATCGCGCGCGACATCGTCAGCGAGATCGGCAGCCGTCTCGCGTTTCTCGAGGAAGTCGGGCTCGGCTACCTGAGCCTCGACCGCGCGGCGCCGAGCCTGTCGGGCGGCGAGGCCCAGCGCATCCGGCTCGCGGCGCAACTGGGCAGCAACCTGCAGGGCGTCTGCTACGTGCTCGACGAGCCGACGATCGGCCTGCATCCGCGCGACAACCAGATCCTGCTGAACGCGCTGCGCAAGCTCGGCGACAAGGGCAACACGCTCGTCGTCGTCGAGCATGACGAAGACACGATTCGCCGCGCCGATCACATCATCGACGTCGGCCCGGGCGCCGGCAAGCGCGGCGGCACGCTGGTCGCGCAGGGCGGCGTCGCCGACCTGTCCGCGCAGCCCGATTCGCTGACGGGGCGCTTCCTCGCGCAACCGATCGTGCATCCGCTGCAGCCGCGCCGCAGCGTGAACCTGCCGGGCGCGAAGCACGGGCCGGCGGTGCCGGAGACCTGGCTGACGGTGCACGGCGGCAAGCTGCACAACCTGCGCGACGTCACGGTCGGCATTCCGCTCGGGCGGCTCGTCGCGGTGACGGGCGTGAGCGGCTCGGGCAAGTCGACGCTCGCACGCGACGTGCTGATGACGAACCTGCTCGATGCGGTGGGCCGCTCGGTGCTGTCGTCGCCGGCCGCGCGCCGCGCGCGCAAGGCCGCGGAGCAGGCAGCGCCATCATCGGCCGCGAATTGCCGCGCGAGCGTGCTGGCGCGCAGCGCGCCGAGGCCGTCGCTCGACGTCACGCATGCGTGGCAGGGCTGCGAGTCGATCAGCGGCTGGGAGCACATCGATCGCGTGCTCGAAGTCGATCAGACGCCGATCGGCAAGACGCCGCGCTCATGCCCGGCGACCTATATCGGCGTGTGGGACGCCATCCGCAAGCTGTTCGCGGACACGCTGGAGGCGCGCGCCCGCGGCTACGCGGCGTCGCGTTTCTCGTTCAACACCGGCGAAGGGCGGTGCCCCGCCTGCGAAGGGCAGGGCGTGCGCACGATCGGCATGAGCTTCCTGCCCGATGTGAAGGTGCCGTGCGACGTGTGCCACGGGCAGCGCTTCAATCCGGAGACGCTCGCGGTCACGTGGCGCGGCCGGAACATCGGCGACGTGCTGACGATGGAGATCGACGAAGCCGTGGAGTTCTTTGCGCCGATCTCGAACATCGCGCATCCGCTGCAACTGATGAAGGACGTCGGCCTCGGCTACCTGACGCTCGGCCAGCCGTCGCCGACCCTGTCCGGCGGCGAGGCGCAGCGCATCAAGCTCGTCACCGAACTCAGCAAGGTGCGCGACGACATCACGCGGCGCGGCCAGAAGGCGCCGCATACGCTGTACGTGCTCGACGAACCGACCGTGGGCCTGCATATGGCCGACGTCGCGAAGCTGATCCATGTGCTGCACCGGCTCGTGGATGCGGGGCACAGCGTCATCGTGATCGAGCACGACCTCGACGTGATCGCGGAAGCGGACTGGATCATCGACCTCGGCCCGGAGGGCGGCGTCGGAGGCGGCGCGATCGTGGCGGCCGCGCATCCGGAAGGGCTCGTGCAGGTGAGCGCGAGCCATACCGGACACGCGTTGAAGCCGGTGCTCGCGCGCACGGCCTCGGACGGCGGCGACGCGGTGCGTGACGGCGTGGCCCAGGCCGGTTGATCAGCGGTGCTGCCGCTGACTGGCGCTTTCGTCCCGCGCCAACGCGGGCACTGCGTGTCGGGGCGAAACGCAGCGTTGCCGAGGCCGCCGCCGGCGTTCGGATCGGACGTCGGCGCCGGTTTTCGATTCGGGCAGTGCGATCGATCGCGCGTCGGACAAGCGGGCGGGCGCGCTATGCACGCGCTCGGCCGTTATCCGCCCACGCGGTCAACGAACCGTCGCCTCGACGTGCGCGCTCGCGCCGGCTTCGCGGCGCGCGGCCGCCGGTGCTCCCGCCGCATCCGCTACGCGCACGTGCGCCGTCCTGAACACGACGATCCTGCGCACCAGATACAGCGTGACGAAGCTGACGGCCACTGCGATCCATTTCGCGGCGACCGTGCCGACCCGCGCCGACGCGACGTGCACGATGCCGCCGGTCAGCAGCGAGCCGAGCGCGCAGCTCGCCGCGAACAGCAGCGCTTCGCCGAGCTGCCGGCGGCCGGTCGCGTCGGAGCGGAACACCACGCGGCGCGACAGCAGATAGTTGACGACACCGCCGCCCAGGTACGCGAGCCACGCCGAGATCCCCGCGTCGATCGGCATCGTCGCCTTCAGGACGACGAACAGCGCCCAGTCGACGCCGAGCGACACCACGCTGACGACGCAATAGCGCGACAGCATCATGTCCGCCTCCACTGAACGGTGCGGGCCGGCACGGCGCGCAGGCCCGCTGCGCCGGCTTGCGGTTCGGCGCCGCTCTCGTGATATTCGGCGTCCTCGTTGACGGCCCATACGTCGCGAAGCCGATGCCCGGCGACGATGTTCTCGACGGTCAGCATCGCCGTCATCATCGCGTGGTCCTGGTTGTTGTACTTGTGCATGCCGTTGCGGCCGACGAGATGCAGATTCGGAAAGTGTTCGGCCAGATCGGCCCGGATCTGGTCGACGATCGCGCGGTAATCGTCGTCGTACACCGGGTACGCCTTCGGCTGGCGCACGACGCGCGCGCCGCGGATCTGGTCGCGCGTCGCCAGGCCGATCTGTTCGAGCTCGCGGATCGCGAGCGCGGTGATGTCGGCGTCGCTGCTCTCCCACATCGCATCGCCGTCGAAGCAGAAGTACTCGAGCCCGAGGCAACCGCCCGTCGCGGCGTCGGGCACCATCTCGGGCGACCACGATGCGAAGTTCTGGATGCGCCCGACCTTGACCGACGGGTCGTGTATGTAGATCCAGTTGTCCGTGAACGTGGCCGGCCGGTCGAGTATCAGCGCGACCGTGATGAAGTCGCGGTACTGGAGTCGCGCGGCGGCCTCGGCGGACGACGGCCGCGGCGAAATCGCGTTGATGGTTTCCCGCAGCGGCGCGGTGCACACGACGTCGCGCGCGCTGATGCGATGCGTCTGTCCGTCGGGGCCGATGGTTTCGACGAGCCAGCGCCGCGCGCGGCCGTCGTACTGCAGTGCGCCCGCTGCGTGGCCCATCATCAACCGTCCGCCTTGCTGCTCGAACTTGCGCGCGGCGGCTTCCCACAGCATGCCGGGGCCGCGTCGCGGGTAGTGGAACGATTCGATCAGCGACTTGACGTCGGTCCGGCGCGACCGGATCCCGAGCGACCGCTTTACCGCACCGGCGATCGCGGTGGACAGGCTGAGCCCCTTGATGCGCTGTGCGGCCCAGTCGGCCGAAATTTCGTCGCAGGACATGCCCCACACCTTTTCGGTGTAGGTCTTGAAGAAGATCGAGAACAGCCGTTCGCCGAACTGATTGGCGACCCATTGATGAAACGACGTCGGGTTGCGGCACGGCCGCACGCGCGCGGCGAGGTACGACAGCACGCAGCGCGCGCTTTCGACGATGCCCAGGTTCATCAACGCTTCGAGCCCGTCGAGCGGATAGCGGTAGAACTTGTTCCGGTAGAAGATGCGCGAGCTGCGCGGCCGCTCGATGAAGTCGTCCGGCAGCAGCTCGTGCCACAGCGCGACGACCTCGGCGGACTTGGAGAAGAAGCGGTGCCCGCCGATGTCGAAGCAATGGCCGTCGAACCGTTCGGTGCGACTGATGCCGCCGACATAGTGGGGATCCTTCTCGACGAGCGCGACCGACAGCGCGGTCTGTTTGGTCAGCAGGTAGGCGGCGGTGAGGCCGCCCGGCCCGGCGCCGATGATCAGTACGTCAACCGATTGATCCATGATGTCACCCCGAGTGTCGAGTCGCTGGTTTGTCGTGTGTCGTCTCTGCCGTTCCAGCCGGACGGCGAGCCGTGATGTCGAAGCGGTTGCGGGCGTCCGGCTCAAGCGCCGTCCACGCGCGCGTCGTCACGCGCGGGCGGGCCGGCCTGCGCTGCAGCGGGCATTCGCTCGTGAATTGCGTCGGTGTCGGTGCGCGGTTGCGCATGTACGGTCAGCGCGTGCGCGGCCGCGCCTGCCGTCCTGATGCGGCCGCAGTCGTACAGCCAGAAGGTGCTTGCGGCGTCGGGCGACCACGCGTCGCGCGTCGCCAATGCCGGGTAGTGCCGACGCGACACGATGAAATCGAGCACGGGATCGGCGCACACGCGCCGGATGCCGGCCGCGGTCAGCGCGACGTAGTCGTAGGTGGACACGAAGACGTTCGAGTGCTTGTCCGCAGCGGCGGCGGTGGCGCCGCCGCGCGGCGGCCGCGCGGCATACGGGTCTCGCCGGATCAGCTCGACGCGCCGTACGGCCTCGAAGGTGGTGCGGCGGTTGAAGATCAACCCGGCCGCCTGCGCCGACGAGTAATAGCTCGACGTCTTCATCAGGAACCACGGGTAGACGACTTCGTCGCCCGGGCCGTCCCAATACACGATGTCGCCGCGAGCGACCGTGCGGGCGAACGGCGCGATCGCCGGGCGGTCGGCGCGCGCTTCGACGAGCGTCGCCGCCGCGGAGCGCTGGTCGAGATTGACGAATCCATACGCGGCGAGCGCGGCCAAGGTGACGGGAAGCGCGGCGGCCGCGAGTCGCGTGCGCGACAGGTGGAGCGCGACCAGCAACGCGACCGGGACGATCGCCAGATGCGTGTGAATCAACGCCTCGAGCCACCCGATGTCGAGCGCGACCTTGCCGGTCGGATAGGCGGCGCGCGCGACCTGATACGCGCACTGGAATACGAACCAGACGATCGCGGCGATCAGCGTGGTTCCGATCCATGCGGCGCGGTGCACCGTACCGAGGTCGCGCAGCTGCGTGACCGGCACCGCAGCGGCGGGCCGGCGCGCGCCCACGTGCAGCGCGGCGGCAACGGCCAGCGCGATGATCCCGCCGCCGACGTCGAGCAGCAGCCAGCAGATCGCCAGCAGCCAGACCAGTGTCGGCCGCACGCGTGCTTCGCGCCGCACGAGCAGGATGGCCGCCGGCCATTGCATCACCGAGAGCAGCCACAGCGTGCGCCACGGCTGCAGCTGGATCCACAGCGCGTCCTGGCCGGTCAGGTCCGCGATCGTGGTGGCCGCGACGCCCGCCACGCCGATCAACGCGAGGTTCGACCACAGCGCGCGTTGCGGCTGCGCCGGGTCCGCGGATAGCGCGGCCGGAAGCGCGATCGCCCAGCACAGCTTGCTCCACGCGGTGAGCGACCACAGGGTCGGGAACAGGAACGGCACGTTGTAGCGCGCGATCGCTCGCCATTCCGGATCGAACGGATCGAGGTGGAGCGCGTGGAAGGCCGGCATCTCGACGACGGCGAACGCGATCAGCGCGATCGGCAATAGTCGCCACCACGCGACGCGCGGCAGCCGCACGAGTGCGACGAACGCCAGCGCCGCGCCGCCGATCAGCGGATGAACGGCGGCGGCGACGACGGTCAGCGCGAGCGCCACGCGATACCGGCGTTCGAGCAGCGACGCGATCGCCCACAGGCCGAGCGCTTCGGCCGGCAGCCGCGCGGTGACGAAGCCTTCGTCGTACGAGAAGATCAGGCCGGCGCCGTAATCGGCCGGCATGCACGCGACGAACAGCAGCGCGACCCAGTGCCACGGTGCGGGCAGCAGCTGGCGGGCGAGCCGCCAGATGCCGGTCCACCACAGTGCCTGAGCGGCGATCAGGCACGCGAGATTGCTTGCGCGCAGGCCGAACGCGGACACGAGCAGCGCGAACATCCGCCCGTAGATCGTCCAGCGATCCTGCGAGCCGTACTGGAAGAACAGGTCGTGCGCAAAGCTGTCGGGATGGAGGTTGTGCAGCGCCTGCGCGGTGTACAGAATCGCGTCGTGCCGGATGCCCGTGTAGGGATGCGCGACCACGAACAGGACGGCCAGCGAAACCACCAGTGCGATGTCCGAACGGCCGGGTTTCTCAGTCGGATTCATGATGGAAGGGCAGGCTCTCGTCGACGGGATTGCGTGCGCTTGCCGGCTGCCGGCGGTGCAACGAGCTGTCGGGCCACCGGGCCATCGGGCGCCGGCCGCCGCTGTCGGCGGCGCGCGCGGACGGCCGCGGTGCGTCCGAATGCAGCGCCGGCTGGCGCTCAGCGTGCGGGTTGCGGTGCGCGGCCGGCGGTGGGCCGGCCGAACCTGCGGACGCCGGCGCTGCGCGCGGCCGCACGCGGCGTGCGCGTGCGCACGGGCGTCGCCGGGTTCGCGTCGAGCGCGTCGGCGCGATGAAATGCGCGGGATGCGGCGGCCAGCGGCCGCGAAGGGAGCGTTGCTGTGCTGCTGTCGGCGCGCGCAGCCGCGCCGATCGAGACGGTCGTGTTCGTTTTCATCGTGTCCCCCGATGCGCCGTGCACCGGAGAACTCATCGACGGGTGCGCCGGACGCGGATTTATTCGAAATATTGTGTGCGCGCCGATACGGTGGGTCCGGCGTCTCTGGCGTGAATGCATGGAGCGTGCCACGGCCGTCGATGCGCGCGGGCAGGCGGCCGGCGGCGCGGCCATGCGGGTCGGGACGCTCGCCGTCGCCGGAAATGTGTCGATCCTGAAACGGTCGCGCGCGGCGAATCGGCTCGGCCGTCGTTCGTCGCGTTGTCGAATGCCGGCCGCCATCTCGGCGCGGTCGCGCTCAACGCGAAGACGACGGCGCCGCGCTGCGATCGCGCAACCGCGCCGCACCGCGCACGCGCGGATATCGGGCAAGCCGCGAGGCGGCGTCGGGAGCGTCTGCCGCAGTACGGACCGCGCCGACGCGCGCCTACCTGCGTCTGACGAAACCGGACGACCGCACTGCGGTTCAGGTTGCAGATCTGAAACGTCGCAACGGGTCGTTGGCGGCGAGGACGGCCGCTCGCGCGATGCCGCGTGCGCTCAATCGAAGTACGGCTGCAGCACGCGTTCGATCCAGTCCATGAACGCGCGCACGCGCGGCGACAGATTGCGCCGATGCGCCACCACCAGCGACGCGGCGAGCGGTTCGGGCCGCAGGTCGGGCAGCACCTCCACCAGCGCGCCGCTCGCGATGTGCGGCGCGACGCCCGAATAGCCGGCCTGGATCAGGCCGATGCCGGCCAGCCCGGCCGCATGATAGGTCTGCACGTTGTTCACCTGCATCGCGCTCGGCAAGGCGAGCGTCGCGTAGCCGTCGCCCTTCGGGTATTCCCATCCGGCGTGCCGCGCGCCGAGCGTCAGCGAGTAGTGGACCATCCGGTGCCCTTGGCCGAGCAGATCGTCGAGCGTATGCGGTACGCCGTGCCGCGCCAGATAGTCGGGGCTCGCCGCATTGATCATCCGCAGGCGGCCGAGCGGCCGCGCGATCAGCGTGTCGTCGATGATCGGGCCGAGCCGCACGACGCAGTCGAACCCTTCCTGCACGAGATCGACGCGCCGGTCGGTGCTCGACAGTTCCAGCTCGAGCTCGGGATGCGCGGCCATCAGCTGCGGCAGCGCCGGCACCACGACGCTGCGCGCCAGCTCGGTCGGCATGTCGACGCGCAGCCGCCCGCGCAGGCGCGTGCCGCTGCCCGAAAACATCGACTGCAATTCCTGCACTTCGGCCAGCAGATCGCGGGCGCGCGCGTAAAACGCGCGGCCGTCCTCGGTCAGCTGCACGCTGCGCGTCGTCCGGTGCAGCAGCGCCACGCCGACGTCGCGCTCCAGCTGGCGGACGACCATCGATGCGCGTCCCTTCTGGATCCCCAGGCTCTCGGCGGCACGCGTGAAGCTCGTCATCTCGGCCACCCGGGCGAAGATCAGAAGCGCATCGAGGTTTTGCATTGTTCTCTCCGGGGGTAACAGAACGTTCAAAGGTCGCCCATTTATAACGCATTTGCGACTCAGTAAAGTGCGTTCCCATGTCGTCGCCCGACGGCAACCCGAACCAAAGGACGCTCAACCATGACGCAATCGACTTCCTCCGCGGCCGGCACGGTCGTCGTCTACCACTCCGGCTACGGCCATACCGAACGGATGGCAAAGGCCGTCGCCGACGGCGCGGGCGCCGTGCTGGTCGCGATCGACGCCGACGGAAACGTCGCCGACGACGCGTGGCGCACGCTTGCCGCGGCCGACGCGATCCTGTTCGGCTCGCCGACCTACATGGGCGGCCCCAGCTGGCAGTTCAAGAAATTCGCCGACGCCACTGCGAAGGCGTGGTTCGAAGGCGCATGGCGCAACAAGCTGTTCGGCGGCTTCACCAACAGCGCGAGCGTCAACGGCGACAAGCTGAACACGCTCGAGTACTTCGTGTTGCTGGCGGGCCAGCACGGCGGCCTCTGGGTCAGCATGGACCTCAAGCCGGCGAACCTGAAGGCGTCGCAGCGCGACGACCTGAATCGCATGGGCTCGTATCTTGCGCCGATGGCGCAGACGCCGGCCGATGCGTCGCCCGACGAAATGTCGCCGGGCGATCTCGAGACCGCCCGCCGCTACGGCGAGCGCGTCGCGACCGTCGCCGCGCAGTGGCGCGCGGGGCGCGCGCAGATCGGCTGAATTCGCATCCGGCGCGCGACGCGTGAGCGCGCGCCGCCGCATGCGGTGTTGGCGAACCGGAAAGGAACCAGGATGAAATACAAGCAATTGGGCCGCACGGGCCTGTACGTCTCCGAGCTGTGTCTCGGCACGATGACGCTCGGCGGCAATGCGGACGCCGGCATGTGGGCGGCGATCGGCGCCGTCGGCCAGCACGACGCGAACCGGCTGATCGAACGCGCGCTGGCCGGCGGCATCAACTTCATCGATACCGCGGACGTCTACTCGTTCGGCCAGTCCGAGCGCATCGTCGGCCAGGCGCTGAAGGACCTCGGCGTGCCGCGCGCCGACGTCGTGCTGGCGACCAAGACGGCCGGCGCGATGGGTCCGAAGCCGAACGATCAGGGCGCGTCGCGCGCGCACATCATGGATTCGGCGCAGCGCAGCCTGGAACGGCTGCAGGTCGACCATATCGACCTCTACCAGATCCATGCGAACGATCCGGTCACGCCGATCGACGAGACGCTGCGGGCGCTGGACGACCTGACGCGTCAGGGGCTGGTGCGTTATGTGGGCGTCTCGAACTGGCGAGCGGGCAAGATCGGCAAGGCGCTCGGGCTCAGCGAAGCGCTCCGCGCGACGCGCTTCGAGACGCTGCAGGCCTATTACTCGATCGCCGGACGCGACGTCGAGCGCGAGCTGGTGCCGCTCGCGCGCGACGAGCAACTGTCGCTGCTGGTCTGGTCGCCCCTCGCCGGCGGCCTGCTGTCGGGGAAGTTCGGGCCGGGTGCGCCTACCGATGCCGGTGCGCGCCGTGCGCATTTCGATTTCCCGCCGGTCGATCTCGAGCGCGCGTGGCCGTGCGTGGCGGCGATGCGCACGCTCGCCGACGCGCGCGGCGTGTCGGTGGCGCGGATCGCGCTCGCGTGGCTGCTCGCGAAGCAGCATGTGACGAGCGTCATCGTCGGCGCCAAACGGATCGAGCAGCTCGAAGACAATCTCGGCGCGCTCGACGTCGTGCTGAGCGCGGACGAGCTGGCGCATCTCGACACGGTGAGTGCGCTGCCGTCCGGCTATCCGGACTGGATGATCGAGCGTCAGGCGGCGGGGCGGTATCCGCAGCCGTTCGTGCCGGCCGCCGTGGAGTAATGTCGGCGCCTCGGTCTGCACCGAGGCCGCCGCCGTGCAGCGCGGCCGGCGAGTGGCCGGTCAGCGTTACGGCGCGACCGACGCGCCGCTGATCCCGTGCCGCCGCAGCGCATCGGCGACGAAGCCCGACGCCTTCATCTCCTCGACGAACGCGCCGAGCAGCGCGGCGGCCGCTTCGCCGCGACTCTTCGGCACGCCCATCGCCTGCCGGATCACCATGAAACGCTCGCCGAGCAGCCGCAGGCCGGGCGTCTTCGCCGCATCGGCCTCGAGCTGCTGCTTCACGCCCGCCGCGACTTCGAGCCGCTCGTCGACGAAGGTCGGCACGACGTCCGCCGAAGTCGGCGCACGCACGATCTGCGCGGCCTTCAGCTCGCGCGTGAGAAACAGGTCGTACGCGCTGCCCTTGCCGACCGTCACGCGGTTGTGCGGCTGATCGACGTCGGCATTGCTGCGGATCGGCGAATCGTCGCGCACCAGGTAGTAGCCCTCGATCAGCACGTACGGCTCGGTGAACGCGACCGTTTCGCCGCGCAGCGGATCGATCGCGAAGAAGCCGAAGTCGGCGCGCTCGTCGGCGAGCGCCTGCACCGATTTGCCGGCCGCGTCGAACACGACCAGTTCGAGTTCGGCCGACAGGCGCTCGGCGAATGCGCGCGCGAGGTCGATCGACACGCCGAACGGCTCGCCGGTGGCCGGGTCGCGGTTCGCGAGAATCGGGTTGCCGAGATTGATCGATGCGCGCAGCTTGCCGGTCGGCGTGAAGGCGGCGAGGACGGAAGGGTCGATGGTCATTGCGAAGGCTCGTAGAGGATCGGTTGCGCGAGGTGCGCGGGATGCGGCGTTGCGCTCACGCGCGAACGGCGCGCGCGAGTGCGCGTGCGCGTGCGGGCGCGGGCGCGTGCGCGGGCGCGGCGCCGCCGATGCGGGGCGGCGCGCCGCTCGCGTGTCGCGGCGCTCACTTCACCGCGACTTCCGTATGCACGACCTGCGGCGGGCTCTTGAAGAACGGGCCAGCCAGCTGCCGCCACGCCTGGAAGTCGTCCGACTGGCGGAAATGCACCATGTGGTCGTCGACGGTTTCCCATTCGACGACGAGCAGATAGCCGCCGCTGCGCTCGATCAAGCGATGCAGCTGCGCGCCGCCGCAGCCGCGCGCCCGCGCGAACAGCGGCAGTGCGGCGCGAACCGCCGCTTCGAATTGGGCGGCTTGCGCCGGATCGATTTCGAGCGATGCCATTTCCAGGATCATGCGTGCTCCATAGGTTGAATGAGTGTGCAGCCGGCGCGCGCCGCGCTCGGCGCGCCCCGCCACGATACCGGAAGCCGGCGCGCGTCGCAGCCAGCTGCGCCGCCAGTCAGCTGCGCTGCATCAGCGTTTTCCCCGATACGGAATGCGCGGCGCCGGCCGTTCTCACAGAGGAGAGGTGGTGAAGACAATTGATCCGAGGCCGATTATGACGATTTCCGCGACGAACGGAACAGACGCAACCGATGGCGCGACCGGCATGACTGCCGCGCTGCCTGAAACGATCGGCGCAACGGCGGACGGCGAGCCGCGCCGCACGGCGTCGATCCTGCTGGTCGACGACGAGCCGAACGTGCTGTCCGCGCTGCGGCGCGTGCTGCGGCCCGCGAATTACGAAGTGTTGACGGCCGACGGCGGCGAGGCGGCGCTCGAGCTCCTGGCGTCGACCGAAGTCGACCTGATCGTATCGGACATGCGCATGCCGCACATGAGCGGCGCGGCGTTTCTCCGCCGTGCCCGCGCGCTGTACCCGGAGACGATGCGGGTGCTGCTGACCGGCTATTCCGACATCGCGTCGATCGTCGAGGCCGTCAACGAAGGCGGCATCTATCGCTACCTGAACAAGCCGTGGGACGACCACGATCTGCTGCTGACGATCGAACAGGCGCTCGAGCAGCGGCGCCTGCGGCGCGAGGCCGCGCGGCTGACGGCGCTCACGCAGGCGCAGAACGAGACGCTGCGCCAGTTCAACACGGAACTCGAAACCCAGGTGCGGGCCCGCACCGAGGAACTGGCCCAGACCGTGATGTTCCTCGAAGCGGCGCAGCGCGACCTGAAAAGCAATTTCACGGCGATGGTGCAGGTCTGCGCGAGCATGATCGAGCTGCGCTGCGGGGCCGCCAGCGGGCAGTCGATGCGCATCGGCGAAATCGCGCGGCATCTCGCGTTCGCGTCCGAGATGTCCAGCCTTCACGCGCAGGACGTCTATTACGCCGGGCTGCTGCACGGGATCGGCAAGCTGTCGTTGCCCGACGAGCTGCTGCACAAGCCGCTGAGCCGCATGACCACGGACGAGGCCTGTTCCAGCAGCATCCGCTGCGCGCGCAAATGGTGCTGACGCCGGTTGCGCAGCTTCATCAGGTCGCGTCGATCGTGCTGCACCAGTACGAACGGTTCAACGGCCGCGGCACGCCGGACGGCCTCGCGGGCATCGATATTCCGCTCGGCTCGCGGATCGTCGCGGTCGCGCGCGATTTCGAGGGGCTGCGCCTCGGCGAGATCGGCCCGCCGCATTCCGTCGAACAGGCGCTCGACGTTCTCAAGTCTCAGGCCGGCGTGCGCTACGACCCGCTGCTCGTCGCGCGCTTCATCGACCTGATGCGCGATCCCCAGAACCTCGGCATCGCGGCGTCGGTGGCGGAGATCCAGTCCGCGCAGCTGTGCGAAGGGATGCAGCTCGCGGACGACCTGCGCACGCATCGCGGCGTGCTGCTGATGACGAGGGGCAGCGTGATGACGACCCACCAGATCGAACTCGTGCGCCGTTTCGAAGCACGGGAAGGGACGCCGTTCGACATCCTCGTGGTGGCCGGCGCGACCGGCGCGACCGGTGCGACGGGCGCGGGCGCGGCTGCGGCGAGCCACGCGCCGTCCGCCTGAGCCGGCGCGCGGCTGCACGGCCCTCGCACGCGAGGGCCACGCGTTCAATCCGACCGAGGCGCGATCATGCAAGGCACCTACCATTTGCCGCTCGTCCTGCTGTCGCTCGTCATCGCGACGCTGGCCTCCTACACGGCGCTCGATCTGGCCGCGTTCATTTCGCTGCTCGACAAGCCGCGGCTCAGGCGCGCGTGGCTGGGCGGCGGTGCGGCCGCGATGGGCACCGGAATCTGGTCGATGCATTTCGTCGGGATGCTGGCGTTCTCGCTGCCGATTCCCCTCGGCTACGACCTGGTCGAGACGGGCGTATCGCTGGTGATCGCCGTGCTCGTGTCGTACTTCGCGCTGAGCGTGGTGACGCGCGCCATGCAGACGCGTTCCCGGCTGCTCGCCGGCGGCGTGCTGATGGGGGGCGGCATCGCCGGCATGCATTACACGGGCATGGCCGCGATGCAGATGCAGCCGGGCATCCGCTACGATCCCGCGCTGTTCGCCGCGTCGATCGGCATCGCCGTGCTGGCGTCGACTGCCGCGCTGTGGATGGCGCAGGCGTTGCGCGCGCAGCACGCGCGCCATGCGAGCGCGCTGCGGATCGGCGCGGCGCTCGTCATGGGCATCGCGATCAGCGGCATGCATTACACGGCGATGGCGGCGGCGCATTTCGCGCCGGACGCGCGCTGCGGCGCCGCGAACGGCATCGACACGCCGTGGCTCGCGACGACCATCGCGATGTTCACCACCGCGACCTTGACCGTCACGCTGCTGGTGTGCCGGTTCGACGCACGCACGATGTTCCTGCGCGGCATCACCGACATGCTCGAGCGGCTGGTGCGCGTGCGCACCGCGGAGCTCGAGACCGCGTTGCGCCGTTACGAGCAGACCACCGCGATGCTGCAGCGCACGCGCGAGAACATGGCGACCGAGATCGACGAGCGCCGTGCCGCGCAAGCGCGCCTCGAACAGGAGAAGGACGAGCAGCGGCGCCTGCTGCACGAGCTCGAGGAAACCCACGTTCAACTGCTGCAGTCGGAAAAGCTCGCGTCGATCGGCCAGCTCGCGGCGGGCATCGCGCACGAGATCAACAATCCGATCGGCTTCGTCAGCGCGAATCTCAATACGCTGAAGACCTGGGTCCGCGGCCTGCTCGACGTGGTCGCCGCGCACGACGCGCTGCTGCCGCAACTCGAGCCGGCCGCGCGCGACGCGCTGGCGGCGCAGCGCCGCGCGGCCGACCTCGACTACGTGCGCGACGAGATCGTGACGCTGATCGATGAGTCGATCGACGGGACGATGCGGGTGAGGCGCATCGTGCAGGACCTGCGCGACTTCTCGCGCCCGGGCAGCGACGAATGGAGCGTCGTCGACATCCACGCGGGCCTCGAGAGCACGCTGAACGTCGTCCACAACGAGCTCAAGTACAAGGCCGACATCGTGCGCGAGTACGGCGACGTGCCGCATGTCGAATGCCTGCCTTCACAACTGAACCAGGTGTTCATGAACCTGCTCGTCAATGCGGCGCAGGCGATCCCGGGGCGCGGCGTCATCACGATTCGCACGACGAGCGACGGCGACCACGTGACGATCGCGATCAGCGATACCGGAAAGGGCATGCCGCCCGACGTCATGCGCCGGATCTTCGATCCGTTCTTCACGACCAAGCCGGTCGGGCAGGGGACCGGGCTCGGGCTGTCGGTGTCGCACGGAATCGTCGAGCGTCATCGCGGCACGATCGACGTGACGAGCGTGCCGGGGCAGGGCACGACGTTCTGCGTGCGGCTGCCGATCCGGCGGTCGCACGCGGACGCGAGCGACGCGACAGCGATCGCGCAGCGCGCGTGAGTCGTGCATGCGCGCCGCCGCGCAAGCGCTAGCGCTTGCGCTTGCGCCGTCGCCTGCGGAAGAAATTCCAGAACATCGCGGTCGCATCCGGCCCGGTCGCGGAGTGGAACGCCTCGCGCGGATCGCCGCCGCTCCACGCATGGGCGAGGCCGTGCACGATGCAGACGCGCACGATCACCCGGCCGCCGCGCAGATAGTCGGTGTAGCGCACGCCGTCGTGCGTGTACGTGCGCTGCTCGCCGACGCGCGGCTCGCCTGCCTCGTCGATCAGCCGATTGAGGCGCGCGAACGCGACGCCGAGCTGCACCGCGTTCTGCTCCGCGACGACCGTGTCGAGCCCGCCGTGCACGATCAGCGCGGGCATGCCGGGGTAATGGCGCGTGTCGACGCAGGTGTCGACGGTGCGGATCGGATCGTCGCGCAGCCCGCGCCGCATCACGCTCATCGCGGCCATCGTCGACAACGGCGGCGCGATGGCAGGGCCGGAGTGCAGCCCGACCGCCGCGAACCGGTCGGGATAGTCGAGCGCGAGCCGCGCGGCCAGCCCGGCGCCGGCCGACATGCCGGCCAGATAGACGCGGTCGCGATCGAAGCCGCGTTCGCGCACGATCGCATCGACCAGCGACGCGATCGCCGGCGCTTCCGACAGCGATGCATCGCCATGCCAGTTCCAGCAGCGGTGCGAGTGCGCCGTCTTCGCCTGCTCGGGCAACAGCACCGCACACCCGGCGCGCGCCGCGACGCGGCAGATGCGCGTGCCGGCCGCGAACGATTCGGCGGTCTGCGTGCAGCCGTGCAGCATGACGACGACCGGCATGTCGCGCGTCGTCGCCGCCGCGGCGGGCAGGTACAGCGCATAGGCGAGATGGTTGACGAGGCGGCCGGCGGCCGGGCGCGCCGAATGGAACGAACGCAGCCACGCCCCCTGCGTCTCGCGCGGCGACGTGCGGGCCGCGGGCGCGGCGGGGCGGGCGGCGCGCGCCGTCTTGGTGCCGGCGCTGCGCTTGACCGACGCGGCGGGCTTCGCGGTTTTACGTTTCGGCCGCGTGCCGGTGGCGGCGGCAAGCAGGTCGAAAGGCCGGAGCCAGAGGCTGGATTTTTTCCTGGGCATGGACGAGTCACGAGTCTCGTGCCGACGGCGCGTAGCGCCGAAGCCGGCGTCGAATGGGAGGCGGGTGCGCACCGAGCACGATTCGTGCCGCGCAGCGTGCGAGCGTCGCCGCCGTCCCGCGGCGGACATGCCATCCTAGCAGGCGCCGCGCCGATCGGCTGCGACGGTTCGATGACCGTTCGATGAACGTCGCGACACGGCCGCGCGTGCGGCGCATGCGATCGGATGCGAGCGGTAGACCGAAGCAGCGGTATCGGCGGAAGCGGTGCAAGCCGCCGCATCGCCGTCTCATGCAACGATTGGATGCAGGCCACCGGGCCTCGCACGACGCCGACGCGTCAGCGATACGTCCACGCGCGGTGCATCACGAACATCGTCGGCGGGATCAGCAGCGCGATCGCGACGATGGCCGCGCCGCGCGAAACGTCGAGCAGTTCGGCGGCGCGCGCGAGCAGCATCGTTTCGATGAAGCCGGCCGTTGCGACGGTGAGGTAACGCAGCAGGTTGCGCGAATGCAGCGTCGACGAGAAACTCCACAGCGTGTTGGCGAGATACGAGAACACGGTCGCGCAGACGAACGCGACCGCGTTCGCGGCGACCTGCGTCGCATCGAACCAGGCATACAGCGCGGACGCGACCAGCACGTGCAGCGCGGTCGAGCCGAGCCCGGTCACGCCGAAACGCGCCAGCCGCGCACGTTCGGCATACAGCAGCGCGAACATCGGCGCGCCCCGCGGCTCAGCGCGCGCCGACCCGCACGCGCGCCGGCTGCACGCGCCGGCGTGCGCCGGCCCGCCGCGCATCGCGCGCGACCGGCAGCTCGATCACCTTCGCGTGCGCCTGATAGCGGCGGCGCACGAGATAGATGGGCCGCTCCTTCGATTCGTAGTAGATGCGTCCGATATATTCACCGACGACGCCGATCCCGATCAGCTCGATGCCGCTGATGAACAGCATCGCCGAGATCAGCGACGCATAGCCGGGCACCGGATTGCCGAACATGAGCGTGCGCGCGACGATGAACGCGCCGTACACGAACGCGAGCGCGGCGATGCCGAGCCCGATGTAGGTCCAGCTGCGCAGCGGCACCGTGCTGAAGCTCGTGATGCCTTCGAGCGCGAAATTCCACAGCTTCCAGCCCGAGAATTTCGACTTGCCGGCGCTGCGCGCTTCGCGCTCGTAGTCGACGATCACGGTGCGAAAGCCCACCCACGCGAACAGGCCCTTCATGAAGCGCCGCCGCTCCGGCAGGCTGCGCAGCGCATTGACGACCTGGCGGTCCATCAGCCGGAAGTCGCCGACGTTTTCCGGCAGCTTCACTTCCGACAGCGCGTTGTGCACGCGGTAGTAGAGGGCGGCGGCGGTGCGCTTCGCGAACGAATCGCACGCGCGGTTGGTGCGCCGCGCGGCGACGACTTCCGCGCCGTTGCGCCAGTGCTCGATCATCACCGGGATCAGGCCCGGCGGGTCCTGCAGGTCCGCGTCGATCGGAATCACCGCGTCGCCGACCGCTTCGTCGAGGCCCGCCGTGAGCGCCGCTTCCTTGCCGAAATTGCGCGTCAGGTCGATCACGCGCACGCGGCGGTCCTTCGCGCCGATCGCGATCAGGCGGTCGAGCGTGTCGTCGCGGCTGCCGTCGTTGACGCACACGATCTCGAAGCGGATCCCGTCGATTCCGGCCATCAGCGGAATCACGACGTCGAAGAAGTGCCCGACGGCCTCGCCTTCGTTGTAGAACGGCACGACGAGCGACACGAGCGGTGTGTAGAGCGATTCGCGCATGACGGGTTCCCCTGTAATGACATATCAGCGATCGGCGCCGAACAGCGGGCGGCCGATGCGGCGCAATCCGTGCGTCGAGCGGTGATGCGACCGGGCCGGATGCTTGAAGCCGGTGTCGGTCGAGTGATCGTGCGCGTCGGGCATCGACGGCACGTCGCGTCGTTCCTGTGCGATCCGGGCGGCGAGCATCGCGAGCGACGCGAGCGTGACGAGCGGCATGAACTGGAACGACAGATGCGGCACCAGCACGAGGCCGGCGAGCGGCATGACCCACATCAGCAGCAGCCACTCGCGATCGAAGCGCCGCCAGCCGTGCGTCCACGCATAGCGTGCGTACCACGCGATCAAGATGCCGTACCACGCGAGATCGCAGTCGATCAGCGACGGGCCGGCCAACAGGCTCGCGCAGACGAGCGTCGCGGCGCGCAGCGCATACGAACACGCGCCGCGCCACGCGTACCCCACGACGAGCGCGGCGGCCGCGCCGGACAGCAGCTGCAGCGTGCGCGCCAGCGCGGCCGGCCATCCGGCGTACGCGGCCAGCGCGAACACCGTCGGCATGCGCGCGAGCTGCGCATGGCCCGCGTCGACGTTGCGGTATGCGTCGGCGATCCCGTGTCCGAACGCGATCCACGTCTCGAAGCCGAACGCGAGCGTCGACAGCACGACGCCCGCGGCGAGCGTCGCGGCCCATGCCGCCAGCGCGCGCCATTGCGCGGCGCACAGCAGCGCGAGCGGGAACAGCGCGGCGAGCTGCGGCTTGACCGTCAGCAACGCGAAGCAGATGCCCGCCGCGACCGGGCGCCGGTTCAGCGCCAGCAGGCCGAGGCCCGCCAGCGCCGCGCTCGCGAGGCTCGTCTGTCCGGCGAGCAGCGCGACGAACGCGCCGGGAAACGCCAGCGCACACAGCAGCGCGGCGTCGCGCTGCACGGTCGCGCGGATCGTCGCGGCGAACAGCATCCACGTGAGCCCGAGCCAGATCGCGAGCGCGCCCGGATACGGTAGCCAGCCGAGCGGCGCGACCAGCAGCAGCATCGTCGGCGGGTAGAGCCACGGTGCGGAGCCGCCGGCGAGATTCAGCGTCGGAATCGCCAGCCGCTCGATCGCGAACAGCGACGGAAAATGCCATGCGTCGAGCGCGCGCCCGTGCGCGGCGAGCCACGCGGCGCTCCACAGCGGCGCGAAATCCTGCGCGAGCGGCTCGGGCACCGACGTATGCGAGCCGTGCACGCGCGCGAGATAGACGCAGACGAACAGCAGCTCGGTCAGCAGGGCCGCCGCCGCATACGTGCGCACGCGATCGCGATTGAGCCAGTGCGGATGGCGGCGCGGGCCGGCGATCGGCAGCTCCGGATGAGCATCGATCGCCGAGCCGCCATGCAGCAGGAAGCGCGGCGCCTTCATTGCCGTTCCCGCGGCGGCAGCGCGACGCGCCGCACGGTGATCAGCAGCACGGCGAGCAGCACGACCGGGCCGATTTGCGGCCACTTCGTGATCCGGTTGAACACTTCGAACACCGGCAGCAGCCACGCGAGCACGACCACCGGCTGGTCGCCGGGCAGCCAGCCTTCGTCGAGGCCGTACGCGACGACGCAGAACACCGCGATGCCGAGCCACGGCAGTTCGTAATGCCACAGGTACGGCGTCGTCAGCAGCGTCGCGGCTGCGAGCGCCGCGCCGCGCAGGCGCATGTCGCGCGTGCGGCGCCACACGGAGATGGCCGCGGCCATCGCGAGCAGCGCGACGGCGCCCTGCACCGCGAGCGACACCGCGATGGACGCGCCGGCGAGCCGCAGCGCCGCGAACGGCGACGGCGACACGAACCAGTACGCGGGAAGCGTGAAGTGCATGCCGCGCACGATCGACAACGCGTGAGCGAGGCCCTCCAGCGAGCCTGGGCCGGTCAGTGCGAAACCGGCCGCGGTGAACAGCGTGGTCGTGACCGCCGCCGCGCCGAACGCCCGCCACGCGCGCGTGGCGATCAGCACGAACGGGAACACCGTCGCCATCTGCGGCTTGATGGCGAGCAGTCCGATCAGCACGCCGGCTACGATCGGGCGCGGGCCGAGCAGGTGCAGCGCGAGCGCCGCGATGCCGGCGGTGAGCAGGCCGTTCTGCCCGTACAGCACGCACGCGCAGACGGCCGAGTAGCCGAGCACGACGAGCACGGCGGCGCGCGGCACGGGCAGGTGCGCACGCAGGCCCGACAGTCGCAGGACGGCGTACGCATAGCATAGAAAGCTGCCCGCGAAAAAGAGGAAGAAGGCGGGCAGAAACGGCACGAAAGCGAGCGGCACGACGAGCAGCAGCATCGTCGGCGGATACAGCCACGGCAGCGACTGGTGACCCATGTAGGCACCGAATTTCGCGACCTCGGCCCGTGAGAAGAACACGGGATCGTAGACGGCTGCGGCATGACCGTGCAGCACCAGATGCGATGCACTCCAGAACACGGAGAAGTCGACGCCGGGGCGGGCGGTGGTTTGCGCCGTGAACGCGTCGGTGGTGACGGCCCATGTGATCACGAAGCCCACGCACAACAGCAGCATCGCGCAGCTGTACGGCACGACCCGGTCGGCCGTCAGCCATTGAGCACAGCGTGTCGCGCGATAGCGCATTCCATCATTGGCCGTGTACATGATGCCCCGTGTCTGGTGAATGCCGCGTGGTGTGCGCGCGGCTTTTCGTGTTGTCGTGTATCCGGATCGAATCGCATTCGATGGCGCTGTCCGGTGAATGCATTGTTGGAGAAAAAATCGCACGACGCAAACCGCGGCCGGAAACGCGCGATGTCGATGCGGCAGTTCTTCGGCCGAAAACGGCGTTTTTACGTCAGAGCAATCGGTCGCCGCGCAATTCATGTTTCTCGCTTGAAACATTCCGCGTTTGTCGCTGCTTCGGGACTGCATCGAATACGCGTCGGATGAATGGCGTCGCGGGTTCGGGAAAGTCCCGAGAAAATTTTTCGAACCGCCCTGGCAGCGCGCCTGCGCCCGGCCGACGCGCGCCGATGCCCGCCGCGCATATATCAAATCTGAAACATTTCGGGTGTCGCACTGCCGCCGGCCCGGCGCATGGATCGTCGGAATCCTTGCTGCGCCTCGATTGTCGGTCGGCTGGCCTGCTCTTTGCGTCTAGGGCCGCACGGCAGGCGACGATGCGAGCCGCGACCGGTTGACGCAGCAGAACATACCGGAGCGCCTCACCCGTGCAGGACGATGGACCGCAAGCGCGTCGGGGAATACGGCGTAGTGGTCCACGCAGCGGCGGGCAGCATCGTCGACCGATCGATCGAGCGAGCGTCAGCATCGTTCGCGCAATAAGAATCAGATGACAGCATTGGGGAATAAAAATGACAGACCACAGCACCACGCGGCTCGCATGCCGCGACGGGAACCTTCAGCAGTATCGACGCGCTTGCGTCGGTCATTCAATCCGCGGCCTTGTGCAGGACGGCAGCCGTGCCGTCCGGTTCGATCGTGATGTATCGCCGATCGTTCCACGCATGTGCAGCGCACACACCAGCTCACCGATGTCTCCAGGTCCGGATCGGCTCGCAGCCGGCCGCACCCGTCGCTGAGCCTCGGCTCCGAGTTTCTTTGTAGTACCGGTGGTACCCGCTCCCCGCGTCTATTCCAGACCACGGGGTTTTCGTAGCAGTGCAAAAGGAGAGTAGCCATGTCCACGTTCATCCAGAAGGTCCGCGGTTTCGTTCAAGACGAGCAAGGCGTGACGGCCATCGAATACGGCCTGATTGCCGCGCTGATCGCAGTCGGCCTCGTTGCCGCGCTGACGCTGGTCGGTAACGACCTGAAGACTGTGTTCAACACGATCGCAGACGACCTCAACGCGGCGATCTGAATGACGGGGCGACGAACGGCTGGTCCGGCCCGTTCGTCGCCATGTCGTCCGTCGAGCAAGGCCGGACATACCAAGCAACGAATGTCTGATGGACCGAATGGCGGATGGCTCGGCCGGTGCGCTCCGCGAGCCGTCTCCCGCTCGGTCGATCAACCGGATCGGAGGCCGTCATGCGCGCCAGGGTACTTGCAGTAGCGGTATCGCGATGGATCGACGACGAGCGAGGGGTGACGTCGATCGAATACGCGCTGCTCGCAGCGGTGTTCGCGACCGTCGTGCTCGGCGCCGTGGTCGCGCTGAAGGGCTCGGTTCAAGGCGCGTACGACGCGATTGCGTCGATCGTGACCGCGGCGGTGAATACCGCGCTCGGGCAGTAATCCAGATCGTTTCATTTAACCGAGGTTCGCCATGTTGCCAGTTGCGCCGCCTTATCCGGTTCCGTTGTGCGTGACGCTGCTCGTGATCGTCGCGGCGAGCACGGACCTCGCGAGCCGCCGCATCCCGAACCGGCTCGTCGTCGCAGGGCTCGCCGGTGCGCTGGTCGCGCAATGTGCGCTGCACGGCGTGCCGGCCGGCGTGCTCGCATGGCTCGCCGGCGCCGCGACCGGGCTCGCGCTGCTGCTGCCGCTGTACCTGATGCACGGGATGGCGGCCGGCGACGTGAAGCTGATGCTCGCCATTGGCGCATGGGTTGGCGCGCAGATGACCTTCTACATCGTGCTCGCGACCTTCGTCGCGGGCGGCGTCGGTGCACTCGGCTTCGCGCTGCTGCGCGGCCGCATGCGCCGGATGTGGACCAACGTGTGGATGCTGGTCGCGCATCGCGCCGCCGCGCCGCTTGCAGGGGCAACCGACGGCCCCGTCGAATCCGCGTCGGTGGGGGCGTTGCCGTACGGCGTCGCAATCGCCGCGGGCACGCTGGGGATGTTGTTCGCATCGTGCGCATAGCGCGGCGTATCCGCAACGAGGATGGAACGAACATGAACACGAATCCCACCGAACCGAAACGCGACGCGCAGGTAGCGCATCTGCCGCAGCCGTCGCCGCAGCGGGAAGCGCATGCGAAGCCCGACACGCAGCTGCCGCCGGCGCCGCGCTCGATCGCGGAAACCGGGCTGAGCCAGACCTTCGTGGCTGGGCTCGTGCTGAAGGCGACGCTGGTGCTCGGCCGCCCGTCGTACGGCGATCTGATCGACCGGCACTGCCTGCCGATCTCGGTGCTCGACGACGTGCTCGCGTTCCTCGTGCGCGAGCATCTCGTCGAGATCACGCATCGCGGCACGACCGATCTCGACGTGTCGTTCCGTCTGACCGACGCCGGCCGCGTCGCGGCGCTCGAAGAGCGCGCGCGCAGCAGCTACAGCGGGCCGGCGCCGGTGCCGCTCGATGCGTATCTCGCCTGCATCGACGCGCATTCGGTGCGCAAGCTGCGCGTCGCGCAGAACGACGTGTGGGCCGTGTTCGACGGCGTGATCATGGACACGTCGATCCTCGACGCGGCCGCCGCCGCGCTGAACGCCGGCCGGCCGCTGCTGATCCACGGCCC
Organism: Burkholderia ubonensis; assembly: GCF_001718695.1. Classification (NCBI taxonomy): domain Bacteria; kingdom Pseudomonadati; phylum Pseudomonadota; class Betaproteobacteria; order Burkholderiales; family Burkholderiaceae; genus Burkholderia; species Burkholderia ubonensis. The sequence continues at coordinate 1,116,508 of NZ_CP013421.1, forward strand.
TGCGGGCAGCGGCAAGACCTTCCTCGCGGAGCGCCTCGGCATGCTGATGCGCGGCGACGTGCCGGTGCCGTACGCGATCTACGCGGGCGGCGAGATCATCCAGATCCACGACCCGCTCGTGCACGTCGACGCGGCGCAGCAGCCGGACGGGCAGTCGGTCGACCGCCGCTGGCGGCTGTGCGAGCGCCCGATGGTGATGTCCGGCGGCGAGCTGACGCTCGACGAGCTCGACCTGCGGCGCGAAGACGCGTCCGGCTGCTACCAGGCGCCGCCGCACGTGAAGGCCAACATGGGCATGTACGTCGTCGACGACCTCGGCCGCCAGCGCGTCGAGCCGCGCGACCTGCTCAACCGCTGGCTGCGGCCGCTCGATCGCGGCGTCGACCTGCTGACGCTCGGCTCGGGCAACCGCTTTCTCGTGCCGTTCGACGTGTGGCCGGTGTTCTCGAGCAACATCGCGCCGTCGCAGTTCGGCGACGACGCGTTCCTGCGCCGCCTCGGCTCGAAGCTCTACGTCGGGCCGATGGAGATCGAGGACTACCGCACGGTGTTCGACGCCGCGTGCGAGTCGCTCGGGCTGGTGTCGTCGCAGGACGCCTTCGACTACCTGCTGCACCGGCTGCACCTGCCGACCGGCAAGGCGTTCCTCGCCTGCTTCCCGGGCGACCTGCTGCGTCTCGTCGCCGCGTCGGCGCGCTATCGCGGCGATCCGCCCGAAGTGACGCACGACGCGCTGCATGACGCCTGGGCCAGCTATTTCGGCGCGGCGCCGGAGCGCGACGGCGGGTATCTGCCGCCGGGCGAGCGCGGCGGTCGCACGCGCGTCGCCGGTTGAGCCGTTTCATTCACGATCTGTCGAGGAGCATTGCCATGAAAAACACTCGCGCAATCTTGATGCTGGTGGTCGCGATGGTCGCGGGGCTTGCCGCGGTCGTGTTCGCGTCGCGCTGGCTGATGAACACGTCCAACGGTTCGGTCACGTCCGTCGCGGTCGCGACCACCGACCTCAACCTGGGCGAGCCGATCGGGCCGGCCCAGATCCGCACCATCAGCTGGCCGACGGGCAGCGTGCCCCCGGGCGCGTTCACCGACACCAAGTCGCTCGAAGGGCGCGTCGTGCGCACGAGCCTCGCGCGCGGCGAGCCCGTGCTCGAAGCGAAGCTCGCGCCGCTCGGCACGAAGGGCGGGCTGTCCGCCGTGATCGGCGCGGGCAACCGCGCGATCACGGTGCGCGTCAACGACGTCGTCGGCGTCGCGGGCTTCGCGCTGCCGGGCAACTACGTCGACGTGATCGTCAACACCCAGGAGCCGGGCAAGACCGACAACCAGCAGAGCATCTCGAAGATCGTGCTCGAGCACATCCTGGTGCTGGCGGTCGCGCAGCAGGTCAGCCGCGACGACACGCAGCCGAAGGTCGTCAACGCGGTGACGCTCGAAGTGTCGCCCGAGCAGGCGGAGAAGCTCGACGTCGCGCGCAGCGTCGGCACGCTGTCGCTCGTGCTGCGCAACCAGGTCGACAAGCAGACGCTGAACACCGACGGCGCGACCAAGCTCACGCTGCTCGGCAAGGCACCGGTGCCCGATGCACCGCCCGCGCCGGCACCGGCCCGCGTGCGAACCGTGCGGGTGCACGTCGCGTCGCACGCGGCGCCGGCGGTGCGGCGCGACTGCATCGGCGTGCTGACCGGCGTGGCCGGCAGCGTCGAGTGTTTCTGAAGCCGCACGACAGGCCCACACAACAGATTAACCAGATCGGCCGCCGTCAGGGCACGGCGGCCTTGGAAGTCGACAACCGGCGCTGCGCCGGGAATTCGGGGGATCAGACGAAATGAAGATCAAACCGCAACACTCAGGTACCGGCCCGGTGCGCACACGTATCGCACGAGGCGCGATGATGGCCGCGATCCTCTGTACCGGAACGCTGACGGTATACAGCGCACTGGCGCAGGAAGCCGCCGAATCGGCGGCATTGACGAAGGGCGGCGCGAGCGCGCCGGCCGCCGTCGCGAAGGGACCGATGCAGATGACGATCAGCATGACGCCGGCGCCTGCGGCGGGCGCCGCGGCCGCCGCCGCGAACGGGCCGCTGCGCGGGCCGAACTGCGTCGGCGCGGTGCGTGAATCGACGTCCGTCAGCGTGCCGCTCGGCAAGTCGATGCTGGTGCCGATGCCGGAGCCCGTGCGCAACCGCACGATCGGCAACCCGGCCGTCGCGCAGGCGACGATGGTGTCGCCGCAGACGCTCTACATCCTCGGGCTGTCGGTCGGCACGACCAACATGATCGTGCAGGGCAAGAGCGGCGCGTGCCGGATCATCGACGTGGCGGTCGGCGCCGACGCGGGCGGCCTGCAGGCGTCGCTCGGGCAGCTGATGCCGGGCGAGCGCGACATCCACGTGTCGACCGCGGCCGACACGATCGTGCTCGCGGGCAACGTGTCGAGCGCGCAGGCCGCGCAGCAGGCCGTGCAGATCGCGCGCGCCTACAGCGACAGCGCCGGCGGCGGCGAAGGCGGGACGGCCAAGGGCGGCGGCACCGTGCTCAACATGCTGACCGTGACCGCGCCGCAGCAGGTGATGCTCGAGGTGAAGGTCGCCGAGGTGTCGAAGACGCTGATCAACCAGCTCGGCTCGGCGTTCAACATCCAGGGCGGCTTCGGCTCGTGGAGCGGCGCGCTGGTGAGCAACCTGCTCGCCGGCGTCGCGAGCGGCATCGTCGCGAACAAGGCGAACAACCGGCCGTTCAGCGTCGCGGTGGACGCGCAGAACACCGACAACCTCGTCAAGATCCTCGCGGAGCCGAACCTCGTGACGATCAGCGGCCAGGAAGCGACGTTCCTCGCCGGCGGCAAGATCTTCATCCCGGTCCCGCAGAGCAATACCGGCGGCGGCTCGACGATCACGCTGCAGGAGGAGGAATTCGGCGTCGCGCTGCGGTTCCTGCCGACGGTGCTGTCGAACGGCCGCATCAGCCTGAAGGTCGCGCCGGAGGTGTCGGAGCTGTCGCAGACGGGCGTCACGCTCACCGCGACCAACGTCGCCGGCGCGTCGATCCTGCCGCTGATCACGACGCGGCGCGCATCGACGACCGTGCAGATGGCCGACGGCGAATCGTTCGCGATCGGCGGGCTGATCAAGGACAACGCGACGGGCTCGCTGAAGGCGGTGCCGGGCATCGGCGAAATCCCGGTGCTGGGGGCGCTGGCGCGCAGTACGTCGTTCCAGCAGGACCGCACCGAGCTGATCTTCATCATCACGCCGCACCTCGTGAAGCCGCTGCAGACCGCCGACGTGCCGCTGCCGACCGACAGCTTCACCCGGACGAACGAAGTCGACGTGTTCGCGACCGGCAACATGGAAGGCCGCCACGGCGTGCGCCGGCCGGCCGCGCAACCGGCGAACGGCGCCGCGGATGCGCCGCAGGCACCGGCGCCCACGCCCGCGCAGCAATCGGCTGCGCCCGCGGCGGCCGCGCCCGCACCGCGTGCCCCGGCGCCTGCCGACGCACCGGCGCCTGCCGCGGTCCAGCCGGAGAACGCGGCGGCAGCCGCACCGGCTGCGGCCGGTGCGGTGAGCGCGGCGCCGGCCGTCGCGCAGCCGCCGGCCGATGCGGCCAACGCAGCCCGTGTCGCACGCATCGAAGCCGCCGCCGCGCGTCTCGCGGCGGCCGCGGGCAGCACGCCGCCCCAGAAGCCCCGGCTGCCAGCCGCCGCCCACGCGCAGGTCGCGCGGGCGAACGCAGGCCCCCAGTCCACCGATCATTGAATCCACTCAAGGGGAAGCTCATGAAATCCGCCTACCTCGTAATCGTGCGCCGCATGGCCCTGGCCGCGCCGCTCGCCGCCGCGCTCGCGGGCTGCATGTCGTCGACGCCGGTGTGGGACGGCCGGTTCGGCGAATCGGTGCGCACCGTGATGCAAGCGCAGATCATCGATCCGCACGCCGCGGAGCACGCGCCGTCCACGCCGGCCGTGTCGGGCCACGCCGCGGCGTCCGCGCTCGACAACTACGACAAGTCGTTCAAGCAGCCGGAGCCGAAGGGCAATGCCTTCGTGATCGGCATCGGCAAGTCGGCGCAATAACAACAGGCAAGCTCAGGGAGAACGCCATGTCCAGCGCAGCTCGTCATCCGAAACTCACGCGCCGCAGTTTGCATCGACAGCGCGGCGCCGTCGCGGTCGTCGTCGCCGTCGCGCTGGCGGTGCTGATCGGGTTCGTCGGCCTCGCGCTGGATCTTGGCAAGCTGTACGTCACGCGCAGCGAGCTGCAGAACAGCGCCGACGCCTGCGCGCTGTCCGCCGCGCGTGACCTGACTTCGGCGATCAGCCTGTCCGTCGCGGAGGCGGACGGCATCGCCGCCGGTCACGTCAACTTCGCGTTCTTTCAGAAGAGCGCGGTGCAGATGCTGACCGATTCGAACGTCACGTTCAGCGATTCGCTGACGAATCCGTTCCTGACGAAGACGGCGGTTTCGACGCCGGCCAACGTCAAGTACGTGAAATGCACGGCCACGTTGAGCGGCATCGCGAACTGGTTCGTCGGCGTGTTGAACACGATGCCCGGCGTACAGGTCGCGAACGCGACGCAGGTGTCGGCGAGCGCGATCGCGACCGTCGCCGCCGGGCAGACGACCTGTGCGATTCCGGTGTTCGTGTGCCGCGCCTCGTCGGCCGCGCCGTACAAGGTCGGCGACTGGATCTCGTCGCCGTCCGGGTCGTCGTCGACCTACGGCCCCGGCAACTTCGGCTGGGCGGCGCTCGATGGCTCGACCAACGAGACGACCATCGCGAGCGAGCTGTCGGGCAACACCTGCAACATCACGTCGCCGCCCGATCTCGGCTCGACCGGCTTGAAGTCCGCGTCGCTGCGCGCCTGGAACACCCGCTTCGGCATCTATACGAACGGCGCGAACGGCTCGAGCGGCCAGCCCGACTTCACCGGCTATGCGTACGTCGGGCCGAAATACGGGCCGCCCGGCACGCCGGGCATCGTCGGCGATGCGTACACACAGTTCGTGCTCGATCGCGCCAGCTTCAAGTCCTACCAGGGCGACGGCGCGCCGCCGGCCGGCAGCGGCATCGCGACCAACGGGACGGCCACCGCGAGCAACTATCAGACGTACGGCGGCGATCGCCGGCTCGCGCTGGCGCCGGAGGGCGACTGCTCGACGCTGTCGGGCAGCAGCAGCAAGCTGCACGTCACGCAGTGGGACTGCGTGCTGATGCTCGATCCGTTGCCGTTCAGCCCGGGCGCGGGCGGCGTGGTCGCGCACCTCGAATATCTCGGCTCGACCGCATCGGGCTCGACACCTTGCGCGACGCACGGGCTGCCGGGCGTCGGCAGCTCGGCGGGCGTCAAGGTGCCGATGCTCGTTCAATAGAGGAGACGCGATCATGAAAAGGCTTCCGATGCACCGTTCGCGCATGCGCGGCGTGGCCGCCGTGGAGTTCGCGCTGGTGCTGATCCCGCTGATCGTGCTCGCGACCGGCGTGGCCGAGTTCGGCCGCGCGATCTACCAGTACGAGGCGCTGACCAAGTCGACCCGCGACGCCGCGCGCTACCTGTCGACCTACCTGTCGAGCGATCCCGCCTATCCGCTTGCGGCGGCGCAGTGCCTCGCCGTCTACGGCAGTACGACCTGCGGCGCGACGGGCACCGAGCTGGTGCCGGGGCTCACCACGTCGATGGTGATCGTCTGCGACGCCGCGCACACGCCCGACTGCGCCGATGCGTCGGATCCGCCGCAGTTCGCGAACGTGGCGACCTACGACACCAACAACGGGGCGTCGAGCGGCACGCCGTCGGGGAGCATCAACCTGGTCGAGGTGAAGATCAAGGGCTACAAGTACCAGCCGATCCCGGCGTTCCCCGGCCTGCCGCAGATCACCTTCGGCAACATCGTCACCGTGATGAGGCAAGTGTCATGAAACCGCGCACCCGTTCCCCGCTGTGCCGCCGCAACGAGCGCGGCGCGACCGTCGTCGAGTTCGCGCTGGTCGCGGCGATCTTCTGCACGCTGCTCATCGGCATCTGCGAGTTCGGCCGCGTGCTGTTCTACTGGAACACCGCGAGCGAGGCGATGCGCCTCGGCGCGCGCACCGCGACCGTGTGCGACGTGAACGCCGCCGGCATCGTCAAGCGCGTGAAGTCGATGCTGCCGATCCTGGCCGATGCGAACGTCGCGGTGACCTACACGCCGTCGGGCTGCGACGTGAGCAGCTGCTCGTTCGTGACGCTGAGCATCACGAACCTCACCGTCAAGACGATGGTCCCGTTCGTCAACGTCGCGCTCACTATGCCGCCCTTCACGACGACGCTCCCGCGAGAGAGCCTGAATTCCTCGACCGGCGGATCAGCCTGTCAATAATTGCACGACGAGGCACAGTCATGATCAATATCCTCGTAGCTTCCGACGACACGGCCCGGCTCATGCGGATCGCGCGTCTCGTCAGCGACGCCGGCCGCTACCGCGTCACGCGCGCGGCCGGCCGGCCTTCGCAGATCGAGCATCGCACCGACGGGCTCGACGCGTTCGACATCCTGCTGATCGACAGCGGGCAGATCGATGCGGCTGAGCTGGCGGCGCTCGAACGCATCTGCCGGCAGCATCCGGGCCTGACCGGCATCCTGGTGAGCGCCGACGCATCGCCGCAGATGCTGCTGGACGCCATGCGCGCTGGCGCGCGCGACGTGCTGCAGTGGCCGATCGACACGGCCGCGCTCGCCCGTGCGCTCGAACGCGCGGCCGCGCAGAGCACGCGGCGCGACAGCGGCGACACCCGGATCGTGTCGTTCATGTCGTGCAAGGGCGGCTCGGGCACGACGTTCGTCGCGAGCAACGTCGCGTACGAGATCGCCGAGACCTTCAAGCGTCGCGTGCTGCTGATCGACCTGAACCAGCAGTTCGGCGACGCGGCGTTCCTCGTCTCCGACGAGACGCCGCCGTCGACGCTGCCGCAGCTCTGCACGCAGCTCGAACGCCTGGACGGCGCGTTTCTCGACGCGAGCGTCGCGCGGGTCAGCGACACCTTCCACGTGCTGGCCGGCGCGGGCGATCCCGTGAAGGCGGCCGAGATGCGCGACGACGCGCTCGAATGGATCCTCGGCGTTGCCGCGCCGCGCTACGACTTCGTGATCTTCGACGTCGGCCTGAGCCTCAATCCGGTATCGATGGTCGCGCTCGACCGCAGCGACCGGATCGGGCTCGTGCTGCTGCCGACGATGCCGCACGTGCGCGCGGGGCGCCGGCTGCAGGAAATCCTGATGTCGCTCGGCTACTCGAGCGACCAGCTGCGGCTCGTGGTGAACCGGATGACGCGCACGGGCGAGCGCACCCGCACCGCGCTCGAGGAAGTGCTCGGCATGCACGCGAGCACCACGATTCCGGATGACGCCGACACCGTGCGCGAAGCGATCGACCAGGGGTATCCGGTGTCGCGCCTGGCGCGCACCGCCGGCGTCGCGCGCGCGGTGCACGCGTGCGCGAAGCAGATCGTCGAAGGCGACGTGCGCACCCAGCCCGACGCGGCCAGCAGCGAACCGTTGATGTCCCGGCTGTTCGGCCGCAAGGCCACGCCGAAGCTCAAGTCCATGTGAATCTTTCGGGGAAACCATCATGTCATTGCGCGAACAGATGTCGTTGTATCGGACCCAGGCGCCGGCAACGGGCGCGGAGTCGGCCGGATCGGGCCATCCGTCGGTACGCGACGCGTATCAGAAGCTGCGCCGCGAGATCCATGCCGCGGTGCTGGAACGTGTCGAGCTCGAGCGGCTGTCGCGCCTGCCGCAGGAGCAGGTCCGCCACGAGATCTCGATGCTGATCGCGCGCATCCTCGACGAGGACAGGCTGCCCGCGAACGACATCGAGCGGCGCCAGCTCGCGATCGACGTGTACGACGAGATGTTCGGCTTCGGCCCGCTCGAATCGCTGCTGCGCGACCCGAGCGTGTCGGACATCCTCGTCAACACGTACAAGCAGGTCTATGTCGAGCGGCACGGCCAGCTCGAATTGACCGACGTGACGTTCTACGACGACGCACACCTGATGAAGGTGATCGAGAAGATCGTGTCGCGCGTCGGCCGCCGCATCGACGAATCGAGCCCGATGGTCGACGCGCGCCTGCCGGACGGCTCGCGCGTCAACGCGATCATCCCGCCGTCGGCGATCGACGGCCCGCTGATGTCGATCCGGCGCTTCGCGGTGTGCCCGCTGAAGATGGACGACCTCGTGCGCTTCCAGAGCCTCACGCCGCCGATGGCGGAGCTGCTGGACGCGCTGTCGCGCGCGAAGGTGAACGTGCTGGTGTCGGGCGGCACCGGCAGCGGCAAGACGACGCTGCTCAACATCCTGTCGGGCTTCATTCCGCCGAACGAGCGGATCGTCACGATCGAGGACGCGGCCGAACTCCAGCTCCAGCAGCCGCACGTGCTGCGCCTCGAGACGCGTCCGCCGAACATCGAGGGCAAGGGCGAGATCACGCAGCGCACGCTGGTGCGCAACGCGCTGCGGATGCGCCCGGACCGCATCATCCTCGGCGAAGTGCGCGGCGCGGAGGCGCTCGACATGCTGAACGCGATGAACACCGGCCACGAAGGTTCGCTCGCGACGATCCACGCGAACACGCCGCGCGACGCGCTGACGCGCCTCGAGAACATGATCAGCATCGCCGGCCTGTCGCTGCCGCCGAAGACGATGCGCCAGCAGATCGCGTCGGCGATCTCGGTCGTCGTGCAGGCGGCGCGCCTGACCGACGGCAAGCGCAAGATCGTCAGCATCTCCGAGCTGACCGGGATGGAAGGCGACATCATCAACATGCAGGAGATTTTCACGTTCAGGCGCACGGGCGTGGACAAGGACGGCACGGTGCGCGGGCACTTCACCGCGACCGGCGTGCGGCCGAAGTTCGCGGACCGCCTGCAGGCGTTCGGCATCAACCTGCCGGACGCGCTCTACGACCCGTCGCGCCATTACGAGGCGAACTGACGACGGCCGGAGGCCTCATGGACTCGATCTTTTACGGTTTTGTGATTCTCACCTTCGTCGCGGTCGTGCTCGCGATCGAGGGCGTCTATCAATGGTGGAACGCGCGGCACGGCAATGCCGCACGCCGGATCGAATCGCGCTTGCGCGCGATGTCCGCCGGCGGGCAGGTGCAGAAGGAGCGGCTGTCGATCCTGAAGGAGCGCATGCTCAACGAAGCGAAGCCGTTCGACCGCCTGCTGATGGCGATGCCGCGCGTGCACTCGCTCGACCTGCTGCTGCAGCAGTCCGGCCTCGACTGGACGGTCGCCAAGCTGGTCGTGCTGAGCGGTGCGTTGTGCGCGGCCACCGCGCTGGTGCTGAGCGTCACGCCGCTGCCGCTCGTCGCGGTGCTGCCGGTCGCGCTGTTCGCCGGCTGCATCCCGACGCTGTACGTGACGCGGCATCGCCGCCGCCGGATGCGCAAGCTCGAGCGCCAGCTGCCCGACGTGTGCGACATGATCGCGCGCGCGTTGCGCTCCGGCCACGCGTTCACGAGCGCGATCGGGATGGTCAGCGACGAGTTTTCCGATCCGATGGGCGGCGAGTTCCGCATCACGTTCGACGAGATCAACTACGGCGTGTCGCTGCACGACGCGCTGATGAATCTCGCGAACCGCGTGCCGGTGCGCGACCTGCGCTACTTCGTGATCGCGGTGCTGATCCAGCGCGAGACCGGCGGCAACCTGGCCGAGCTGCTCGACAGCATCGCCGCGCTGATCCGCGAGCGCTTCAAGCTGTTCGACAAGATTCGCGTGCTGTCCGCGGAAGGGCGCATGTCGGCGTGGGTGCTGGGGCTGCTGCCGTTCGCCACCGCCGGCGCGATGATGGTGCTGAACCCGGAATTCCTGGCGGTGCTCTGGCAGGATTCGGCCGGGATCAAGATGGTCGCCACCACGCTGGTGTCGATGGCCTTCGGCGTGCTGTGGATGCGCCGGATCATCCGGATTCGCGTCTGACGCGTGTCTCAGGCTTCACGAACCGATTCGAGGCTGTCATGCAAAACCTGAGCGTAGTACATACCGTGATGCTCGCCGGCTTGTTCCTGTTCGTCGCGGGCGGCGTGCTGGTCGCGATGCTGCTGTTCGTGCCGCGCAACATGCAGCGCCGCCTGCAGCAGGCCAGCGGCGCGAGCGTGGCGGTCGGCGCGGCCGGCGCCGGAGCGGACGACGCCGGCGCGCCCGGCCCGCGCTGGATCGCGCGGCTCGTCGAGCTGTCGCAACCGATCTCGAAGCTGTCGGTGCCGAAGGAGGGCTGGGAGGACTCGCCGCTGCGGGTCCGGCTGATGAACGCCGGCTGGCGCGACCCGAGCGCGGCCGGGCTCTACTTCACCGCGAAGACGGTGCTGGCGCTGACCTTGCCGGGCGCCGCGCTGCTCGCGCTCGCCACGACGCGGCTCGCCGATCAGCGCATGCTGCTGTCGTTCATCCTCGTCGCGCTGGCCGGCATCGGCTACTACCTGCCGAACTTCGTCCTGTCGCGCCGCATCACCAAGCGTCAGCGGACGATCTTCGAGGATTTCCCGGACGCGCTCGACCTGCTGACCGTGTGCGTCGAGGCCGGGCTCGGGCTCGATGCGGCGTTGATGCGGGTCAGCGAGGAGCTGCGCTTTCGCAGCGAAGTGGTCTCGGGCGAACTCGACCTGATGCTGCTCGAAATGCGCTCGGGCTTCACGAAGGAAGCCGCGCTGCGCAATCTCGCGCTGCGCACCGGCGTCGAGGACATCGAATCGTTCTGCGCGATGCTGATCCAGGCCGACCGCTTCGGCACGAGCATCGGCGATTCGCTGCGCGTGCTGTCCGACATGCTGCGCACGCGGCGGCGCATGCGCGCGGAGGAGCGTGCGGCGAAGATCGCGCTGAAGCTGCTGTTCCCGCTGATCTTCTGCATCTTCCCCGCGCTGATGGGCGTGCTGCTCGGGCCGGCGATGATTCATGTGTACCGCGTGCTGCTGCCGAGCTTCGCGACCATCGGCCAGTAAGCGGCGCGGCGCGGCCGGCCGCGCCGTGGATCGGCGCGCCGGCTGCGCGGCATCGCGAGCCGGCACGGCAACCGTCTTCATGGGAGGCTCGTCGTCCCCCGGGCGGCGTCGCGAGACAGGCCGATCATAGCGGCGTCAACGCAACCCGGACCCATGGTCGACCCTGGACGTGGCCGTAGTCCACCGCCCGCGCGGGTGGCCCCCTACGGCCATTGGAACGCACGGCGCGCGTGCGAGCCACGCGCGATGCGGCGCGCGCGAGCCGCGATCGCGTTGCACGGCCCGATGCCGTCCGTCACCCGTCACCCGTCACCCGTCACCCGTCACCCGTCACCCGTCACTGAAAGTGATGCACGTACCGTAGCACCATCCGCGTGCCCTGCGGGCGGTTGCGCGCATAGGTCTCGAAGTAGGCGTTGAACATCACGTGGTCCTGCGGCGAGAAGCTGTACATCGCGCCCGGTCCGATCGCGAACACCGCTTCCCGCGTGCCCGCCACGTCCTGCCCGTTCGCCTTCATGTCGGTGGTCTGACGCAGCCAGTAGCCGTTCAGCCCGAGCCGCAATCCGGGGCGCACCTCGTACTCGGTCGCGAAGTTCGCATGCACGGCCTGACCGGCCTGCGTCGACGTCACGTCCGGCCCGAGCGAGGCGGCCGGCGCGTGATTGGTTGCATTCCACAAGTAATGCAGCCGCCACGACACGGTCCACTTCGGCGTGATCCAGAAGGTGGCGGCCCAGTACGGATCGAACGACCAGAAATGACTGCCCGGATTGATCGCGCGCGTGCGGTCGTACGCGCCGGTCGGCGCGATGAACTGGAATTCCACCCGCTGCGCGAAGCGCGGTCCGTGCGCGCCCATCACCGGGTCGAACTGCACGAACGGGCCGATCAACAGATCGCCGAAGCCCGCACGCGCGTTCAGCGCGACGTTGCCGATGCCGTCGTCGGTATGGACCGAGCCGACCCACGGCAGGATCACGTCGAGCCCCGGATGCATGCCGCCGAACGTCAGCGGCGCCTGGTAGACGAGCTGGCTCAGCCCCGCGAACAGGTCGATGTCCTGCTTCGGCAGCCCGACCTTGTTGCCCGCGTTGTCGTTGACGCGGCCGGCCGTGTAGTACTCGAGGTACTGCGTGCCGTACCAGCCGGAGCCGGCCGGCGGCAGCCCGTCGACGAAGCTCGTCATCCCCAGGTTGACCGACGGCAGGTCGGCCGCCTGGGCCGGCGCGTGGACGGCCAGGCCGGCGACCACGATGCCCGCGATCGCGAGCAGGCGAGAGCCGCAATTCTTCATCACCACCTCCTGTTGCGTTATGAGTAGAGCCGGTCAAACGGCGCGTGCGAGATCCGGGTGCGCGCAGAGCGCGCGATATTCGCCGGCATGGAAGACCAGCGGCGCCTTGCCGAACGCGTCGAACGCTTCGATCCGGCCGATGAACAACAGGTGGTCGCCGCCTTCGTAATGGCCGACGTTGCGGCACACGAAGCGCGCGCTCGATCCGTGCAGGCACGGCACGCCGCCGGCTTCGGCGTCGTCGTGCGGCACGCCGTCGAACTTGTCGGCGCGCGGCGTCGCGAAGCGGCGCGACAGCTCGAGCTGGTCGTGCGCGAGGATATTGATCGCGAAGTGCGTGGCCGCAACGAAATCCGGCCGGCTCGGCGCCACCTTGCGCAGGCTCCACAGCAGCAGCGGCGGATCGAGCGACAGCGACGAGAACGAATTGGCGGTAAGCCCGACCTTGCGGCCGTCGGCGGCGCGCGTGGTGATCACGGTGACGCCGGTCGGAAAATGCCCGAACGCGGCGCGCAGTTGCAGCGGATCGACGGCGGCGAGAGGGGAGGAAGCGCTGGCGTTCATCGCGCTTGCTCCGAACGTGCCGCGTGTTCGCGGATCATCGCGGCGCACGCGGCCGGCTCGAACCACCACGGCGCGAAGCGGCGCGGGTCGTCGAAGCCGTCGACGAGCGTCGCGGCCAGCGTCGGATACTGGCCGGCCGCGCCGAGCAGTTCGAGCACGTGCGGCGGCGGCGGCGTGAGCAGCGAGTTGGTCCAGCGCACGACGTGCTGCGCGTAGGCCCAGTAGCGTTCGAACGTGTCGTGCATCCAGCCTTCGTCGAACGGCGCGGCCTCGCGCGTGAGGATCGCGTCGCCGTAAACCTTCGCGCATTTCGCCGCGTTGTTCGAGCCCTGCCCGGTGATAGGGTCGTTCACGACCACCGCGTCGGCCATGCCGAACACGGTGCGGCCCGACGGCAGCCGCAACAACGGCTTGCGCACGGTCGGCGTGAAGCGCCCGGCGAGCGTGCCGTTCGGATCGGTCAGCTCGACGTCGCGGCAGCGCTCGAATTCCCACGGCACGTAGCGTTGCAGGAACGACAGGCTGCGGTCGAGGTGCTGTTCGGGCGTTTTCACGTCGGCCCAGCAGTCGAGCGGGCCGCCCGGAGTGCCCTCGAACACCATGATCTCGCACGGGCCGGTCGTGGTCAGCGCCGGAAACACGAAGTATTCGCCGATGCCGGGCAGCAGGTTGAAGCGCACGCGCGCATACGGCTGGCTCGGCGTCATGCCCTTCACGTAGGTCAGCGCGAGCGCGCGTTGCGGGCGCTCGAACGCGCTGCGCGCGTCGTCGCGGCCCAGCAGGTTGACGATTTCGCCCTTGCCGGCCGCGAGCAGCACGAGATCGTGGCTGATCGCGAGCGCTTCGAGCTCCGCTATGCCGACGTCGCAGATGCGCACGTCGGCGCCGCGGTCGCGCACCGCGTCGAGCCAGTCGGCCATCTTCACGCGCTGGTCGACCGACTGCGCGTAGCGGGTCAGGCGCGACGACCAGTCGATCGCCTTGCGGCCGCCGCCGTCGGGATGCGGCACCGCGACGCCGATCCCCTCGATGGACGGGCACGCTTTTTCCCAGTGGTTCAGGCCGGCATCGCGCTCCAGCTGCAGCGCGGTGTGGAACATGCATTGGCTCGACATCACCTTGCCGGAGCGGATCTGCTGCGCGTCGCGGTTGGTCGCGAGCGTGACGTGATAGCCGTGGTCGAGCAGCGTGAAAGCGAGTTGAAGGCCGGACTGGCCGGCACCGACGATGGCGATGCGCTTCATGATGAAATCCTTGGTATGACGAATCAATCGGGTCGTGATGCGGCGCGGCGCAACGGCTTGCCGCTATTGCGCGAGCTGCGGGATCGCAGGCACGGCCTGCTCGGGGCCCATCGCGGAATAGCCGCCGTCCACCGCGTAGTCGGCGCCGGTGACGAAGCTCGCCGCGTCGCTGCACAGGAACGTGACGACCTGCGCGACTTCCGACGGGTCGCCGACGCGCCCGAGCAGATGAAACGGCGCGGCCACGCGGTCCGTCTTCGCGCGGTCGCCGTGCGTCATCTCGTCCATCACGCGCGACCAGGTCCAGCCCGGCGACACCGAGTTCACGCGGATCCGGTCCGCCGCGAGATCCATCGCCATGCTGCGGGTGAGCTGGCGCATCGCGGCCTTCGAGGTCGGGTAGAGCCAGCGGCCCGTCTGCGCGCATTGCGCCGAGATCGAGCTGAAGTTGACGATCGCGCCGCCGCCGCGCCGCACCAGGTGCGGATGCACGGCCTTGACCAGCATCGCCGCCGATACGACGTTGACGTCCATCGCCGCGAGCCAGTCGCGGCGCGTCGCGCGGATGCCGTCGTCGACGTAGCTGCATGCGAGGTTGATCAACAGATCGATCGCGCCGAAGCGCTCGACGACGGCCGCCACCGCGTGCTCGATCGCATGATCGTCGGTGATGTCTGCGGCGATGAACATCGCGCGCTCGCCGAGCGTGTCGGCGACGCGCGCGCCGTTCTGCACGTCGAGGTCGACGATCGCGACGCACGCGCCGGCGCGCACCAGATCCTGCGCGACCGCCGCGCCGATCAACGTGGCGCCGCCGGTGACGATCGCGACTTTGCCTGCCAGAGCTGTCATGGGGTGTCTCCTGGAATGATTGAGTGAAGGCGACGCGCTCGCGCTGCGGGCCGTCGCTCGGGCGCTTACGCGCTGTCGCGCCAGCGCTGCATCAGCCGGTTCGACGGCACCGTTTCGTCGAGCAGCTTGCGCGCCGTCTCGACGCCGGCGACCGGCAGCCCGGCCGCGTCCAGCAAGCCGATCTGCACGAGCACGCTGGCCTGGTCCCAGTAGATGTGCTCGTGATACAGCTTGTCGCCGCGGAACTTGACGATCGCGACGAGCGGAATCTCGACGCGTTTGCCGGTCGGCGCGACGCCGGGCAGCATCCAGTCGATCTCGGTGGTGTGGGTGAAGCAGAACAGCAGTTCGTCGACGATCTGGCTCGCGCCGATCGTGCGCGAGATCGGCGTGATCGTTGTGTCGGGCGGGTTCGCATGCACGAAGTGATGCGTGTAGAAGCGCTTGAGCTCGTCGTGACCGACGCCGCCGGTCAGCGTCGGGATATGGTTCACGTACGGTTGCGCGACCATCGTGGCCATCGTCGCGTCGACGTTGCGCGTGTCGAATTCGTGGCGCAGGTGTTCTTCCCACAGTGCGGACAGATCGTAGTGCGGGCCGAGCGCCGCACGGAACGCGGCGATCGCGCGCTGATGCGCCATCACGGCGGCCGCCTTGTCGAAGTGATCGCCGCCGCTGCGCGCGAACGCATGGTCGACGCCGGGATACACGTACACCTCGACGCCATCGCGGCCGCTCAGCGCTGCGGCGATGCGCGCCTGCGCGTCCAGTGGGCAGAAGCGGTCCTGCGCGGCGATCTGCAGCACGAGCCGGCCGCGCACGCCGGCCGCCTCGTCGAGCGCGTGCTCGATCCCGACGCCGTAATAGCTGACCGCGGCCGCCACGTCCGGCAGCCGGCACGCGGCCAGATAGGCGAGCTTGCCGCCCAGGCAGAAGCCGAGCACGCCGGCCTTGCCCGTGCACTCCGGCCGGCCGGTCAGCGCGGCCAGCGCGGCGGCGACGTCGTCGACGCCGTCGTTTTCGTCGTAGTCGCGGTACAGCGCCATCGCGCGCTCGAAGTCCGGCGCGGTGTAACCGAGCTCGATGCCCGGCGCCTGACGCCAGAACAAATCGGGCACGAGCACCGTATAGCCTTCTTCGGCGTAATAGTCGGCCACGTCGCGCATCGTCGCGTTCGCGCCGAAGATTTCGTGGCACAACACGATACCGGGCCCCTTGCCGGCCGCCGGCGTGCTCAGATACGCGCGAAACGCGCCGCCGTGCGGCGACGGAACCTCGATGTGTCGTCCTTTCATGCGTCCCTCCCTTCGGTGCGTTGCTTGGATGGACCCAGTATTGGCGGACGAAATTGGCACTTCTATCCGCTTTCTTCGGCCGGTATCCGCGGATTCCGGAAACCTGCGGCGCGCCATGCGGCGCTGCGGCCGGCGCGCGGCGCACTGCGGGTATGTGCGGATGCGGAAGACCCGCGCAGTTTTCTACGATGCGCGAACGGTCCGCTTCTTGCGTGATGGGCGTGGGGCTTGCGCGCGCGACGGCGCGGACTGTCCGGATAGTCCGGGTGCTATCCGGATCGTGCGACGCGCTTCCCAGGAATCGGGAACACGTGCACTGCGCAAGTGCGATCGGGCACGACGGGAGAACTTCGATGGGGCAATTTACGGGAACGGGCTGGCTGGGCGAGGCCGCCTGTTTCAATCGCGACACGCTGTTGCTGCAGTCGAACGACGTCGACGAGGTGCGCGCGCGCGTGGCCGACGTGTTCAAGCCGCATCGGCTCACGCCGACCGGCGCCGCGCACGCGCTGCACGGCTGCATGCATCACGCGCGCTGGGGCAACCTGTCGCTGAACCTGCTCGACTACGGCGGGCAGGTGGCGATCGAGCCGGGGCCGCTCGAACACTTCTATCTGCTGCAGATACCGTTGCGCGGGGATGCCGAGATCGAGTGCGGCGCGGCACGCTTCGTGTCGTCGCCCGACACCGCGTCGCTGCTGTCGCCGACGTTGCCGGTCCGGATGCAGTGGGGCGACGCGTGCCCGCAGGTGATCCTGCGCGTCGAGCGCGAGGTGATGGAGCGGCATGCGCGGCGCCATTTCGGCGACGAGCACCGCGCGCCGGTGGAGTTCGAGCCGGAGTTCAGCCTCGCGTCGCCGCAGGGCGCGTGCCTCGCCCAGATGCTGCCGATGCTGGCCGACGCGATCGCAACCGACGGGCATCCGTTGCGCCATCCGCTCGCGTTCGAGCAGTTGGAGTCGACGCTGCTGAACCTGCTGCTGTACGGCCATCCGAACAGCGCACGCAACCGCGCACGTCCGGCGCCGGCGCCGCTCGCGCCGTTCTACGTGCGGCGCGTCGAGGAGTACATCCGCGCGCATCTCGACGAGCCGTTGACGATCGAGCGCCTGGCCGAATTGGCGGGCGTGAGCCCGAGCACGCTGTTCGCCGGGTTTCGCAACCGCCACGGCAGCACGCCGATGGCGTATCTGCGCCAGTTGCGGCTGCAGCGCGTGCGCGACGAATTGCTCGACGACGCGACGCCGGGGCTCGCGTCGGTGACGGACATCGCGCTCAAATGGGGCTTCGCGCACCTCGGGCGGTTCGCGATCGAATACAAGCGGGCGTTCGGGGAATCGCCGTCGGCCACGCTCCGGATGCGACGCGCGCGATGCTGACGGGGCGATGACAACACACGCGCGGTTGCGAAAGTCTCGCACATGCGTGAAGTGCGAGCTTGACGCAGGTCACGAACGCGGACGATGCCACCGCGCTGCGTAGGGGCACCCGTCGTCGCGTGCGTCGGAGGTCTAGGATGAATGACGTCATCCTCGATCGACGGAGCGCACATGAAAATCAGCGAGCCCATGCAGGCGCCATCCGCGCCCGCCACGCCGCCGCTGCTGCAACTCGGGCTGCGGCCTTTCTATCTGACCGGCGCAGGGTTCGCGAGCATCGCCGTCGCGGTGTGGCTCGCGGCTTGGCACGGCGTGCCGGCCGCGGGGCGCGCGGGCGCGATGACCGGCCTCATGTGGCATGTGCACGAGATGATCTTCGGCTTCGTGGCGGCGATCGTCGTGGGTTTCCTGCCGACCGCCGTGCGCGCATGGACGTCGCGCGAAACGCTGCGCGGCCCCGCGCTCGGAGCCCTGTGGCTGCTCTGGCTCGCCGGACGCGTGCTCGTCTGGTCGGGGTCGGCCGTGCCCGCGGCGATCGTCGATGCGCTGTTCCTGCCCGTGACCGCCGCCGTGCTGCTGCGCGTGCTGGTCGCCGTGAAGAACCGGCACAACGTGTTCCTGCCGGTGGCGCTGCTGCTGTTCGGTGCGCTCAACGTGCTGTTCCATGTGGCCGTGACGACCGGCCGCGCGGATCTCGCGCTGCGCGCCGCCTACGCGGCGACGGGGCTCGTCGTGTTCTTCGTCGCGGTGATCACGGGCCGCATCGTGCCGATGTTCACGATGAACGCGATCCCCGGCTTCACGATGCGCCGCTTCCGGCTCGTCGATACGCTCACGGGGCCGGCGGTCGCGCTCACGCTGTTCGCTGATGCGCTCGGCGCACCCGGCGCATTGCTGATTGCCGCCGCGCTCGCGACTGCGGTGCTGCATGCGTGGCGCATCGTCGGGTGGCGCTCGTGGCGCGTCGGCAATCGGCCGATCGTCTGGATGCTCCACGTATCGTGCCTGTGGATTCCGGCTGGATTCGCGATGCTCGCGCTGTCGGTCGCCGGCGTCGTGCCGCATTCGCTGGCGGTGCATGTGCTGACGGTCGGCGCGATCGGCGGGGCGATCATCGCGATGGTGACGCGCACCGCGCTCGGCCATACCGGGCGCAAGCTCGTCGCCGGGCCCTGGGAGCGGCTGTGCTACTGGCTGATGATCGGCGCGACGCTGCTGCGCGCGTTCGGGCCGCTCGTGCCTGGGGTGGGCTACGTCGTGTGGCTCGATGCGTCCGCTGCTTGCTGGATCGTGGCATTCGCCGCGTATGCCGTGCATTACGCGCCGATCCTGATGTCGCCGCGCGCGGATGGTCGCAGGGATTGACGGGCGTGCGACCGGACCGCGCGTATGTGTGAAGCGCCGCCGCATTCCCGGCGCAGCAGGCCGCGGCCGGCGCGATCGTGACGCACCCGCAGAATGCACGACGCCGGCCAAACCTCGCGGTTTGCCGGCGTCGTCATGCGGCGCGACCGGCTGCGTGGCCGGCCGGTCGGATGGGGATCAGAAATGCACGACGGTGCGGATCGACTTGCCTTCGTGCATCAGGTCGAACGCTTCATTGATTTCGGTGAGCGGCTTCGTGTGCGTGACGAACGGTGCGAGCTGGATCTTGCCGGCCATTGCGTCCTCGACCATGCCCGGCAGTTCGGAGCGCCCCTTGACGCCGCCGAACGCGGTGCCGAGCCAGCGGCGGCCGGTGACGAGCTGGAACGGACGCGTCGAGATTTCCTGGCCGGCGCCCGCGACGCCGATGATGACGGACTGGCCCCAGCCGCGGTGCGCGCATTCGAGCGCCGCGCGCATCACGTTGACGTTGCCGATGCACTCGAAGCTGTGGTCGACGCCCCAGCCGGTCATCTCGACGATCACCTGCTGAATGGGCTTGTCGTAATCGCTCGGGTTCACGCAGTCGGTCGCGCCGAACACGCGCGCGAGGTCGAACTTGCCGGGGTTCGTGTCGACCGCGATGATGCGGCCGGCCTTCGCGAGCTTGGCGCCCTGGATCACCGCGAGGCCGATCCCGCCGAGGCCGAACACGGCGACGGTGTCGCCTTCCTGCACCTTGGCGGTGTTCTTCACCGCGCCGAGGCCGGTCGTGACGCCGCAGCCGAGCAGGCAGACCTGCTCCGGGTTGGCGTCGGGGCTGATCTTGGCGAGCGACACTTCGGCGACGACCGTGTATTCGCTGAAGGTCGAGCAGCCCATGTAGTGATAGACCGGCTGACCGTTGTAGCTGAAGCGGGTGGTGCCGTCCGGCATCACGCCCTTGCCCTGCGTCGCGCGCACCGACACGCACAGGTTGGTCTTGCCGCTCTTGCAGAACAGGCACTCGCCGCATTCGGCGGTGTACAGCGGAATGACGTGGTCGCCCGGCTTGACGCTCGTCACGCCTTCGCCGACTTCGACCACGATGCCGGCGCCCTCATGGCCCAGCACGGCGGGGAACAGGCCTTCCGGATCGTCGCCCGACAACGTGAACGCATCGGTGTGGCATACGCCGGTGTGCGTGATCTTGACGAGCACCTCGCCCTTGCGGGGCGGCTCGACGTCGAGCTCGACGATCTGCAGCGGCTTGCCCGCCTCGAATGCAACTGCGGCACGTGATTTCATGGGAATCCTTTAAGTAATCATCGAATGAATCGGCACGTCGACGATCCCGTATCGGTCAGCGCAAATACGACCGGACGAGCGTCACGATATCGTCGATCGACCCGGAAGCGGGGCGCGTCGCGTCCGCGAGCTGGGTGAATTCCTCGCGCAAATGGCTTTCGAGCACGCCGGCCATCACGCCGTTGATCGCGCCGCGAATCGCAGCCAGTTGCTGGAGTATCGGGCCACAGTCCGCGCCGTCTTCCAGCGCTTGCTCGAGCGCGTTCAGTTGCCCGCGCACGCGGCGCACGCGGGTCAGGACGCGCTTCTTTTCTTCGGGGGAATGCGGCATGGGATCGTGGGCTCCGGATACTGGGGGGCAGTATAGAGGAATGTCGGGGGGAGGTATACGGGGGTGTTGCCGGGGGGATGACTGGGCGGCAGGGAAGGGAGGTCCGTCGCGATCGGGATGGGAGCGGCAATGGCAGCGTTACCGGCGGCTCCTGCTCGGGGGTGTGCGACCGCAGGACGTTCGGCAGTTCCGGGCTGCCGGTGTCGCGGCCGGTCGCGCGGCCACGTCGCGTTCGCCATTTTTTTGTGAAACGCGGCCAATTGATTCGGTTCCGGAGTTCGGATATGGTGACCGGCGCGATTCACGGGTCGGGAACACTATATTGAATAACCGAGCGATCGAAGGGGCCGTAGATGAGTCAATGGCGAGAATCGCTGCTGGCGAGCATGGAGCAGGCGGAAACCGCATCCGACGCATTCGATGGTCTCGCGCCGGCCGTTCGCGCGCTGGGGTTCGAATACCACGCATATGTGCTGCGGGTCACGATACCGATTACGCGGCCCGCCAGCATGGAATGGAACAATTTTCCGCAAGCATGGCGCGCCCATTACGCGCAAAAGCGGTATCAGCATGCCGATCCGGTTCTCCATTACGGACAAGCCTGCACCCGGCCAATGCCCTGGCCGGGGCCGCTGGCCGGCCATGACGCGTTCTGGCGCGACGCAGCGGACTTCGGCCTGCGCCACGGCTGGTCGCAGACGCTCCGCGATCATCGCGGCG
Source organism: Burkholderia ubonensis (assembly GCF_001718695.1). Taxonomy (NCBI): domain Bacteria; kingdom Pseudomonadati; phylum Pseudomonadota; class Betaproteobacteria; order Burkholderiales; family Burkholderiaceae; genus Burkholderia; species Burkholderia ubonensis. The sequence goes on from NZ_CP013421.1 coordinate 1,137,840, forward strand.
CGATGGGCACCTTCAGCCTCGTGCGCGGCGGGCCGCCCATCTCGCCGGAAGAGTTGCGGCGCACGGAGCCGGAGATGATCTGGCTTTGCCAGTTCGTGCACGCGACGATGAGCAACCTGATCGTTTCGGACGTGATGCCGAGCGGCGCAATGCGGTTGTCGCTCCGCGAGAAGGAAGTGCTGCACTGGACGGCGGAGGGCAAGACGGCCGCCGAAGTCGCGGCGATTCTTCAATTGACCGAACGCAACGTCGGTTTCCATATCCAGAATGCGATGGACAAGCTCGACGCCACCAACAAGACTCACGCAACGGTCAAGGCGGCGATGCTCGGGCTGATTCCGGTTCGCGATTAGTCCCGGCTTGGCACCGGCAGCAAACGCAGATTCCTGCGCGACGGCAGCCGTCGGTGGACTGCCGGCGCGTCCGCGTCGGGCGGTGCGAGCATAGCAACGTGCGTGCGACGCCGTCTTGAGGCTGCTCGATGGCGGAGGTCGAATCGCACGCGGCGCTGGCGGCGGCGATCAGCGGGAGGCCCGCGCCCTGATTGGCTTGGTCCGGCACCGGTCGGTTGCCATGCCGTCGCGATGCGCCGGCAGCGACACGCGCACCGGCGTGGTTCGGCGCATGACGCGCTCACTAGCAGTTTTCCTGGAAATTTTCACGCGCCGGCGACTGTGAATTTTCACACTTGATCGGGCCGCGGCCGTCGATAAGATGAGACCTCGATCGGCATCGCAGCGTGAGAAGACCACTACGCGGAAAACGAAAACGGCAACGCCGTCGTGAGGCCGCACGGCGATGTGTGCAATGCGGTCACGCAAGAGCTCCATCGCGACCGCGACGACGAATCCATCTTGTCGTAGGAATCGCTCGGCCGTCGTCTATCCGTCGAAGACGCGCCCCGAATGCCGCACGGCCCGTCCAGCAACGGCGCATCAGGCCGGCTCGCCCCGAACACCGAGTCGATCGTCGTTCCACCAACCCAACGAACAGGTGAAAACCCATGAGTCACGATACGAAAACCCTCGCCGAGCAAGTCGTCCGCGCGTTCGAGGCGCGCGATATCGAGTCGATGTCGGCGCTGCTCGCCGACGACGTGCGCCTCGAGGACGTACCGCTCGGCGCGCATGTCGGCAGGCATGCCGTCGTCGAGAAGATCACCGACTTCTTCGGCAAGGCAAGCACCTATCGCTGGGAGCAGCAGCGCTTGATCGCACAGGGCAGCACCGCGATCGTCGAGCGCACGAGCCATATCGTGCTGGGCGGCAAGGAGATTCGGTTGCCGATGGTGGTGATTCTGGAGTTCGACGCAAACGGCAAGTTGACGCTCTTCAAGGACTATTTCGATCTGCAGACGCTGGAGCGGCAACTCGCATGACGGCGTGGCCGGCGGCCGTGCCGAGCGGCGTCGCTCGGCACGGCCCTGGTTCATCGCGACGACAGATGCACATGTTCCAGTGAGCGATCAGCGCAGCCATAACGAGGCAATTCAATGAAGAAATGGATCGTTCTATTTTCGATCGGCATCTGCCTGCTGCTCGCCAATCTCGACATGACGATCGTGAATCTGGCCTTGCCGGCGTTCTCGACCGAGTTCGGTGCGTCGATGCAGCAGATTCAGCTCATCATCGTCAGCTATCTGACCGCGGCTGCGGCGTTCTTCTGCCTGTTCGGCAAGATGGCCGACAGCGTGGGCCGAAAGCGCGTGTTCATGTTCGGCGCGGTGCTGTTCATGGTGTCGTCGCTGTATATAGGCGCGTGGTCGAGCACGGTCACGGAGATCATCGTCGCGCGGTTCGTCCAGGGCGCGGGTTTCGCCGCCACGCTGGGTCTTGCGCTCGTGCTCATCGCGAATGCGTTTCCGCCGGACCAGAAGGGCTTCGCGACTGGCGTCGCGGTCACCATCACCGGGGTCGGCATGGCGCTCGGACCGCCGACCGGTGGCTTCATCCTGCAATATCTCGGGTGGCGCTGGATCTTCCTGCTGAACGTCCCGCTCGGCTTGCTTTCGATCGTACTGACCTGGATTTTCGTGTCCGACGACGCAGCCGGAGCGCGTCGCCCGCTGGCGCTCGACGTCGCGGGCGTGCCGTTCTACCTGTTCGCCCTCGGTTGCCTGATCTATGTGTCGAACATGCTGAGCACGGCCGCGACCGCCACACTCGCCGCGATCGCCGTGGCCGGGCTGCTGTCGGCGGCGATATTCATGCGACGCAGCCTGCGCAAGCCGGCTCCGCTGATCAACGTGACGTTGTTGACGAGCCGCGGCTATCTCACGGTCATCCTGATCCGGATGATCTTCAATTACACGATGGCCAGCTTTCTGTTCGTGCTGCCGCTGTTCATGCAGAACGTACTCGACTACTCGAAGCTGAAATCCGGCATGTGGTTGCTGTGCATGACGATCGCGGTCGCGTTCATCGCGCCGCTGGCCGGCAAAGTGATCGATCGCGTTGGCTTCCGCATTCCTACGCTCGTATCGATGTCGCTGCTGTTCGTCAGTTGCGCGGCGTTCTGCGTGCTCGGGCCCGCTACGTCGAGTGCGATCTTCGTCGTTGGGTTGTTCTGCTTCGGTGTGTCCAACGGCATGCTGACGACCGCGACCATCAACGGCGTCACCACCCAGGTGCCTGCGAAAGATGCCGGTACGGCGATCGGCTTGTTCTTTACGCTCGTGATGGTGGGCTCGATGTTCGGCGTGAGCGTCGCGGGGCTCGTGCTGGATCGCGTGAGCCACGCGGAGGTGGTCGCCCGTCTCGCGCATGCGGCACTGCCGCTCGCCGAACCGGCACGCGCTGCACTGTTCATGGCCGCGAACGGCAGCCGCAATATTGCCGAATCTGGATTGCAGAACGATGCGCCGACGTTCGCGGCCGCGACGCAGATTGCGCATGCTGCCTACTACTCGGCGCTCGGCAAGCTGATGACCGGGAACGCGCTACTGACCCTGGTCGGTGTCGGGCTCAGCATCATGCTGTTGAAAAAGCAACCATCCAGATCGATGTCCGGAGCGACGCATGCGATCGAGATTCCCGAGCGCTGAGTGGAGCCGTCGCAGCGCTGACAGCGGCGGGGGATACGTGTGTCAGCTCAGCTATATCCCAACGGCTCGCCACCTGCGCCCCACATCACGCATCGCGGCCGCGCAGACGATCCGCGCACGAACCGAAGCCGAATTCGACCGCAACTCACCCCGAGCACCGCGGCACGACGCTATCACGCGCGCCGCCGGCGAACCGCGGCATGCACGCGCCCACTACCCCCGCACCCCCACCCGATACCGCGTCGTCTGCCGATAAACCTGCCCCGGCCGCAGAATCGTCTCTTCGCGCAACCCATCCATATTGACCTGATCCGGAAAGTACCCGGCCTCGACGCACAGCGCCGCATGCGGCGCGCACACCACACCGCCGCTCACGCGCACGCCGTCCAGATAGTTGCCCGTATAGAGCTGCAGGCCGCGCTGATCGGTCGATACGACGAGTTCGCGGCCGCTTTCCGGATCGTAGATCGACGCAACCGTGCGCACGCCGCCCCCCGGTTCGCGCAGCACGAAGCAGTGATCGAAGCCGCGCGCCCGCGTGAGTTGCGCATGCGGCCAGTCGAGGCGCGCGCCGAGCGGCGCGCTCTGCCGGAAATCGAAAGCCGTGCCGGTCACGTCCGCGGCGCCGGTCGGGATCAGCGCGTCGTCGACTTCGAGGAACGCGTCGGCGTCGATGCTCAGCACATGACCGCGCACGTCGCTGCCCGCGCGGCCGCTGAGGTTGAAGTAGCTGTGATTCGTGAGGTTGAGCGGCGACGGCGCATCGGCGACGCCGGTGTAGTCGATCGTCAGCGTGCCGTCGTCGTCGAGCGCGTAGCGGACCTGCACGCTCACGTTGCCCGGAAAGCCGGCGTCGCCTTCGGGCGAATCGAGCCGCAGCGTCAGCCCGCCGCGGTCGTCGACGACTTCCCAGCGCTGGCGGTGAAAGCCGCTCGCGCCGCCGTGCAGCAGATTGCCGTTCTCGTTGCGGTCGAGCAGGTAGTCGACGCCGTCGAGCGTGAAGCGCGCGCCGGCGATCCGGTTCGCCCAGCGGCCGATCGTCGCGCCGAGGTAGGCGCCCGATTCGACATACTCGGCGGGCGTGTCGTGCGCGAGCACGATATCGGCGAAGCGTCCGGTGCGGTCGGGCGCGAGCCACGACACGACGGTCGCGCCGAGGTCGCTGACGACGACGCGCATCCCGTGCGCGTTGCGCAGCGTGTAGCGCCGCGCCGGGTCGCCGTCGGGCAGCGTGCCCCACGGCTCGGAACTGACGCGTGCGACGCCGGGTGCCGGGCGGGAAGAATCGGTATCGATATGCATGAGCGGATTCGAGGTGAACGGCGGACTTCAATGCGCGGCGGGCGCGCGTTCCTGGTATTCGCGCGGCGTGCAGCCCAGCTCGCGCCGGAACACCGCATACATGTATTGCAGCGACGTAAACCCGCAGCGGATCGCGACCTCGGCGCTCGACGCCTGCCTGCCCGCGAGCAGCGCCTGCGCCGCTTCGAGCTTGTGGCGCAGGATCTCCTGGTGCACGGTGCGCTGCAGCTCGCGCCGGAAGTGCTCTTCGAGCAGCGAGCGCGACACGCCGACGTAGTCGGCGACCTGCTCGGTCTTGATGCCCTGGCACGCGTACTGGCGAATGAAGTGGCGCGCGCGCATCACGTGCGGGCTCGCGAGCGGCTGGTGGCGGGTCGATTCGAGCACGTTGATGCCGACCGGCGGCACGAGAATCCGCCGGTCGGGAAACCGCGCACCGCGCAGCATCCGGTGCAGCAGGTGCGCGGCGGTACGCCCCATTTCCTCGGTGCCCTGGATGACGGAAGACAGCGGAATGCGCGTCAGCGTGCGCGTGAGCGGGTCGTTGTCGATGCCGATGATCGCGACCTGCTCCGGCACCGCGAGGCCGGCGATCAGGCACGCCTGCAGCAGATGCCGCGCGCGCGCGTCGGTCACCGCGATCACGCCGACGGGCTTCGGCAGCGCATGCAGCCAGCCGGTCAGCTGCTCGATCGCATGGTTCCACCCCGATGCGCTCGTCGACAGCCCGCGGTAGATCGGCGCGTCGAGCCCGTCCGCGCGCGCGAGCCGGTCGAACGCGAGCTCGCGCTGCTGCGCCCAGCGGTTCTGCTGCGCGACGGGCAGGCTGTACATCGCGAAGTGCGCCAGCCCGGCGCCGATCAGGTGCGTGTACGCGAGCGACACGAGCTTCGCGTTGTCGGTCGCGATATACGGCACGCCGTCCGGATACTGCGCCGGATCCTCGTACGACGAGCCGAGCGCGACGATCGGCAGCGGCGAGCCGGCGAGCGCATCGGCGACGGCCGGATCGTCGAAGTCGGCGATGATGCCGTCGCCGTCGAAGTGCTCGATGCCGGCGAGCCGGCAGCGGAAATCGTCTTCGAGGAACAGGTCCCATACCACGCGCGTCGAGCGCAGGTACTGGCCGATGCCGCTGATGATCTCGCGGTCGTAGACCTTGTTGGCGTTGAACAGCAGCGCGATGCGATGCGGCGTCTGGGCGGAAGGGGCGCGGGTCATCTCGGTCTCGGGGCGCGCGCCGTCCGGGCGTCGCGCCGTTGTCTCCGGGGCGCGCGGGCAGGGCCGCGCGGTGCTCGTCTCTGTTGTCGGCGATTGTAGGACGGAACGCGTGCCGTGCGCAGCGTGCTGGCAAGAAACGTTAAGCGTGCTGCGCAATTTCGCAATTGCGGGCGCGGTTGGGGGCGGGCACGATCCAGCCAGATCGAATCCGGCGCGCGCCATCGCGATATGCGCGCCGCACCGCAACAAGAAACCGGACGGAGACGCCATGTCGTATTTCGAACAGATTCCCGCGATTCGCTACGAAGGTCCGCAATCGGACAACCCGCTGGCCTACCGGTATTACGACCGCACGAAGCGGGTGCTCGGCAAGACGCTCGAGGAGCACCTGCGGATCGCCGTGTGCTACTGGCACACGTTCGTGTGGCCGGGCCACGACATCTTCGGCCAGGGCGCGTTCCGGCGGCCGTGGCAGCAGCCGGGCGACCCGCTCGAGCGCGCGCGGCAGAAGGCGGATGCGGCGTTCGAGTTCTTCACGAAGCTCGGCACGCCGTTCTATACGTTCCACGACACCGACGTCGCGCCGGAGGGCGACAGCCTGCGCGAGTACGTCGAGAACTTCGCGCGGATGAGCGACTACCTCGGCGAGCGTCAGCAAGCGACGGGCGTGCGGCTGCTGTGGGGCACCGCGAACCTGTTCTCGCATCCGCGCTTCGCGGCGGGCGCGGCAACCAACCCGAACCCCGAGGTGTTCGCGTGGGCGGCCACCCAGGTGCGCCACGCGCTCGACGCGACGCATCGGCTCGGCGGCGAGAACTACGTGCTGTGGGGTGGCCGCGAAGGGTACGAGACGCTGCTCAATACCGATCTCGTGCGCGAGCGCGAGCAGTTCGCCCGCTTCCTGTCGATGGTGGTCGAGCACAAGCACCGGATCGGCTTCAACGGCGCGCTGCTGATCGAGCCCAAGCCGCAGGAGCCGACCAAGCACCAGTACGACTACGACGTCGCGACCGTGCACGGCTTCCTCACACAATACGGATTGCAGAACGAGATTCGCGTGAACATCGAGGCGAACCACGCGACGCTCGCCGGCCATTCGTTTCATCACGAGATCGCGAACGCGTTCGCGCTCGGCGTATTCGGCAGCGTCGATGCGAATCGCGGCGATCCGCAGAACGGCTGGGACACCGACCAGTTCCCGAACAGTGTCGAGGAACTGACGCTCGCGTTCTACGAGATCCTGCGCCACGGCGGCTTTACCACCGGCGGCATGAACTTCGACGCGAAGGTGCGCCGCCAGAGCGTCGATCCGGAAGACCTGTTCCACGGCCACGTCGGCGCGATCGACGTGCTCGCACTCGCGCTCGAACGCGCGGCGGTGCTGGTCGAGAACGACCGGCTCGACGCGCTGCGCCGCCAGCGCTATGCGCAGTGGGACAGCGCATTCGGCCGCGAGATCCTGTCGGGCGGCTATACGCTGGAGTCGCTCGCCGCCGACGCGCTCGCGCGCGGCGTGAACCCGCGGCATGCGAGCGGTGCGCAGGAGCGGCTCGAGAACATCGTGAACCAGGCGATCTACGGGCTGCGCTGACGCCATGTACATCGGACTCGATCTTGGCACGTCGGGCGTGAAGGCCGTGCTGCTCGACCGCGACGGCGCGGTGCGCGCGAGCGCGAGCCGGCCGCTGACCGTGAGCCGGCCGCGGCCGCGCTGGTCCGAACAGGCGCCGCGCGACTGGTGGGACGCGGCGTGCGGCGCGCTTGAGGCGCTCGTCGCCGATACGCGCGCGGCCGGCATCGATCCGCGTGAGATCGGCGCGCTCGGCCTGACCGGGCAAATGCACGGCGCGACGCTGCTCGATGCGCACGGCGACGTGCTGCGCCCCGCGATCCTGTGGAACGACGGCCGCGCGGATGCCGAGTGCGCGGAACTGGAGCGGCTGGCGCCCGCGCTGCGCGCCGTCGCCGGCAATCTCGCGATGCCGGGCTTCACCGCGCCGAAGCTGCTGTGGGTGCGCCGGCACGAGCCGGACGTCTTCGCGCGGATCGCGCATGTGCTGCTGCCGAAGGACTATCTGCGCTACCGGCTGACCGGCGCGTTCGCGACCGATCCGTCGGATGCGGCGGGCACGCTGTGGCTCGACGTCGCGAAGCGCGATTACGACGACGCACTGCTCGCCGAGTGCGGGCTGTCGCGCGCGCAGATGCCCGCGGTGTTCGAGGGCAACCGCATCACCGGCACGCTGCTGCCGGCGGTCGCGCTCGCACTCGGGCTACGCGAGATCCCGGTCGTCGCGGGCGGCGGCGACAACGCGGCCGGTGCGGTCGGCGTCGGCATCGTGCGGCCCGGCGACGCGCTGCTGTCGCTCGGCACGTCGGGCGTCTATTTCGCGGTGTCGGACGGTTTCCGCGCGAATCCCGAATCGGCGGTCCACAGCTTCTGTCACGCATTGCCGCACACCTGGCATCTGATGTCGGTGATGCTGAACGCGGCCGGCTGCATCGACTTCACCGCGCAACTGGCCGGCTACGACGGCGTCGCCGCGCTGCTCGCCGACGCCGAGGCGAACGCGCATGCGGACCGCCCGTGGTTCCTGCCTTACCTGAGCGGCGAGCGCACGCCGCACAACGACGTGAACGCGAAGGGCGTGTTCTACGGGCTGACGCCCGACACGCGGCGCGCGGATCTCGCGAACGCGACGCTCGAAGGCGTCGGCTTCGCGCTGCTCGACGGGATCGACGCGCTGCACGCGGCCGGGCTCGCGCCGGGCAGCATCACGGTGATCGGCGGCGGCTCGCGCAGCGCGTACTGGACGCAGATGCTCGCCGACCTGAGCGGCCGCGCGCTGACGCTGCGCGCGGGCGGCGAAGTCGGCCCGGCCCTCGGCGCCGCGCGGCTCGCGCATCTCGCGCTCGAACCGGATGCGCCGCTCGACGCCGTGTGCCCGCAGCCGCCCGTCGTGGCCGTGCGCGAGCCCGACATGGCGCGCCACGCGTGGTATCGCGACGCGCGGCGCCCGACGTTTCGCGCGCTGTATCGCGCACTCGAACCGGTGTTCGCGGCCGGCGCGTGAACAGCCCGGCATCCGTAGCAGCAGTCCAATAAAGAGGAGTGGAGACACATGAAATCCGTGACGCGTCGTACCGTATTGAGTGCGCTGGCGGCCCTCGCGCTGTGCGCGCCGCTCGCGCATGCGAGCAAGGACAAGCCGGAAATCGGCTTCTGCATCGACGACCTGCGCGTCGAGCGCTGGTCGCGCGATCGCGACTATTTCATGGCCGCCGCGACGAAGCTCGGCGCGAAGGTATCCGTGCAGTCGGCGGACGCGAGCGAAGCGCGGCAGATCTCGCAGATCGAGAACCTGATCTCGCGCGGCGTCGACGTGATCGTGATCGTGCCGTTCAATTCGAAGACGCTCGGCAACGTCGTCGCCGAAGCGCGCAAGGCCGGCATCAAGGTGGTGTCGTACGACCGGCTGATCCTCGACGCCGACGTCGATGCGTACATCTCGTTCGACAACGAGAAGGTCGGCGAGCTGCAGGCGCAGGGGGTCGTCGACGCGAAGCCGAAGGGCAACTATTTCCTGCTCGGCGGCGCGCCGACCGACAACAACGCGAAGATGCTGCGCGAAGGCCAGCTGAAGGTGCTGAAGCCTGCGGTCGATCGCGGCGACATCAAGATCGTCGGCCAGCAGTGGGTGCCCGAGTGGAGCGCGTCGACCGCGCTGCGGATCGTCGAAGATGCGCTGACCGCGAACAACAACCGGATCGACGCGATCGTCGCGTCGAACGACGGCACCGCGGGCGGCGCGATCCAGGCGCTCGCCGCGCAGCACCTGGCCGGCAAGGTGCCGGTGTCCGGGCAGGACGCGGACCTCGCGGCCGTCAAGCGCGTGATCGCCGGCACGCAGACGATGACCGTCTACAAGCCGCTCAAGCTGATCGCGAGCGAAGCGGCGAAGCTCGCGGTGGATCTCGCGAAGGGCGCGAAGCCCGCGTTCAACGCGCAATACGACAACGGCAGGAAGAAGGTCGACACGGTGCTGCTGCAGCCGACGCTGCTGACCAAGCGCAACGTCGACGTCGTCGTGAAGGACGGCTTCTATACCCAGGCGCAGCTGGCGAGCCAGTAACGGCGCGGCGCGCGGGCGGCCCACCGGTGCGTCCGCGCGCATACTGCGAGGCATGAGCGAATGACCGAACCCTTGCTGACGATGCGCGGCATCGTCAAGGACTTCGACGGCGTGAAGGCGCTCGACGGCATCGACCTGACCGTGCGGCCCGGCGAGTGCGTGGGGCTGTGCGGCGAGAACGGCGCGGGCAAATCGACGCTGATGAAGGTGCTGTCGGGCGTCTATCCGCACGGCACGTGGGACGGCGAGATCCGCTGGGAAGGCGCGCCGCTCGTGGCATCCGGCGTGCGCGACACCGAGCGCGCGGGCATCGTGATCATCCACCAGGAATTGATGCTCGTGCCGGAACTGTCGGTGGCCGAGAACATCTTCCTCGGCAACGAGATCACGCTGCCGGGCGGGCGCATGCATTACGCGGCGATGGTCCAGCGTGCCGAGGAACTGCTGCGCGAGTTGCGGATCGATGCGATCAACGTCGCGCAGCCGGCGATGAACTACGGCGGCGGCCACCAGCAGCTGATCGAGATCGCGAAGGCGCTGAACAAGCGCGCGAAGCTGCTGATCCTCGACGAGCCGTCGTCGTCGCTGAGCGCGGCAGAGACGAAGATCCTGCTCGACATCGTGCGCGACCTGAAGCGCCGCGGCGTCGCGTGCGTGTACATCTCGCACAAGCTCGACGAGGTCGAGGCCGTCTGCGACACGGTGACCGTGATCCGCGACGGCCGCCACGTCGCGACGGAGCCGATGCGTGCGCTGACGACCGACCGGATCATCGCGATGATGGTCGGCCGCGAGATCCGCGACCTGTATCCGCGCGAGCCGCACGAGATCGGCGACGTCGTGCTGGAAGCCCGCCACGTGACCTGTCGCGACGTGACGAACCCGCGCCGCAAGCGGGTCGACGACGTGTCGTTCAGCGTGCGGCGCGGCGAGATCCTCGGCGTCGCCGGGCTCGTCGGCGCGGGCCGCACCGAGCTGATGCAGGCGATCTTCGGCGCGTATCCGGGCGCGTGCACGGCAACCGTGCTGATGAACGGCCGGCCGCTGTCGATCCGCTCGCCCGCCGACGCGATTCGCGCCGGCATCGCGATGGTGCCCGAGGACCGCAAGCGCCACGGCATCGTGCCGCAGCTCGGCGTCGGCCACAACATCACGCTGGCGGTGTTGCGGCGCTTCGCGGCGCGCGGGCGGATCGACGCGGCCGCCGAGCTGGACGCGATCCGTACCGAGATGCAGCGGCTGTCGGTGCGCGCCGCGCATCCGTTCCTGCCGATCGCGAGCCTGTCCGGCGGCAACCAGCAGAAGGCCGTGCTCGCCAGGATGCTGCTGGCCGAGCCGCAGGTGCTGATTCTCGACGAGCCGACGCGCGGCGTCGACGTGGGCGCGAAGGCGGAGATCTACCGCCTCGTGTTCGCGCTCGCGAAGCGCGGCGTCGCGGTGATCGTCGTGTCGTCGGAACTGCCCGAGGTGCTCGGGCTGGCCGATCGCGTGCTGGTGATCGGCGAAGGCGAGCTGCGCGGCGATTTCGCCAACGACGGCCTCACGCAGGAACAGATTCTCGGCGCCGCGCTGCAAGCCGGCCGGCGGCCGACCGAACCCACCGCAGCGAGTGCGACATGAATTCCGAACTTTCTTCCTCTACGCCGGTGACGCCGGACGCAGAAGCACACCGCCCAACCGGTCGTCAGCTTCGCCAGGTCTTCGTGCGCTACAAGATCCTCGCGCTGCTGTTCGCGGTCGCGGCGATCTGGGTGTTCTTCTCGGTGCTGACCGACGGCGCGTTCGTCACGCCGCGCAACGTGTCGAATCTGCTGCGGCAGATGTCGATCACCGGCATGCTCGCGTGCGGGATGGTGTTCGTGATCATCGCGGGCGAGATCGACCTGTCGGTCGGCTCGCTGCTCGGGCTGCTCGGCGGCGTCGCGGCGATCCTCGACGTGAACCGCCACTGGCCGGTCGCCGCGACGGTGCCGGCCGTGCTCGCGCTCGGCGTGCTGGTCGGGCTCTTCAACGGCTGGTGGTCGACCTACCGGCGCGTGCCGTCGTTCATCGTCGGGCTGGGCGGGATGCTCGCGTTTCGCGGGATCCTGCTCGGCGTGACGGGCGGCTCGACGATCGCGCCCGTGTCGGACGGCTTCGTGTTCCTTGGGCAGGGCTACCTGCCGCGCGCGGCGGGGGACGGCCTCGCACTGCTGCTGTTCGCGCTCGTCGTGCTGCTGGTCGTGCGGCAGCGCGGCACGCGGCGCCGCTACCGGCTCGCGGTCGCGCCGTCGTGGCAGGACGTCGTGAAGGTCGCGGGCGCGGGCGCGGTGCTGTTCGCGTTCGTCGCGACGCTCGACCGCTACGGCGGCATTCCGGTGCCGGTGCTGCTGCTGCTCGCGCTGCTCGGCATTTTCTCGTGGATCGCGACGCAGACCGTGTTCGGCCGGCGCATCTACGCGGTCGGCTCGAATCTCGAGGCGACGCGGCTGTCGGGCGTCGATACCGATCGCGTGAAGCTCGCGATCTTCGCGCTGATGGGGCTGATGTGCGCGTTCGCCGGCATCGTGAACACCGCGCGGCTCGCGGCCGGCTCGCCGTCCGCGGGCGCGATGGGCGAACTGGATGCGATCGCCGCGTGCTTCATCGGCGGCACGTCGATGCGCGGCGGCTCGGGCACCGTGTATGGCGCGCTGATCGGCGCGCTCGTGATGGCGAGCCTCGACAACGGCATGTCGATGCTCGACGTCGACGCGTACTGGCAGATGATCGTCAAGGGCGCGGTGCTGGTGCTGGCGGTGTGGATCGACGTGGTGTCGCGGTCGAACCGGCGGTGAGGCGGCGCTCGGCTTGGGCGATCCGCGCGACCGCCGCGTCATCGCGGATGCGCTGCGCGCGCTGCTGCGGGAGCGCTCCGAAGCGCTCGCGTTCGCGATGCGCATGGCGGACGAGCGCGACCGGCCGGGGCCCGACGCGAGCGATTTCGCGCTGACCGACATCATTCGGCTGGCGCGTGTCGTCGAGCGGGCGGAGCGATAGGGCGACGCCGTGGGCGAGGTCGTCCCTATCGGTGCGCGCTGACGCGCGCCGTATCGTTCGGTCCCCGGCGGCAGCCGTTGCGGGCGGGTGCGATGCCATATGCGATCCGGCAGGTGGCCGGTGCGAGCGCCGCTGCCGGCGTCACCTGCTTTACGCTATCCTGTCGCCCCCAACCGCCCGCCCGATCCGATGAAGCGTCCGCCGTTTTCCACCCAACTCGTCATGCTCTGGGCGCTCGTCGCTGCGCTCTGCGCGACGCTTGTCGCGGTCGTCTGGGTGATGGCGAGTTCCGCCGAGAGTCAGCAGATCGCCGGCGCCAGGGCCGCGGGCGAGGCGGCCTGCGAAGCGGTCGCGTCGCGTTACGACGCTTCCGTATCGTCGGCCGGCGCCGGGCATGATCCGGCACTGATGCATGCGATTCTCGATATCGTTCTGGCCCGCGAGCCGGACGTCGAAGGCGGATTCTGGACGGCCGGCGGCGCACCGGCCGCGGGCAGTTTTCTCGCATACTCCTTTCCCACTTATCAGGGAAGCGGCATCAAGCGCGACGTTCCGGACGCGGAAACGCCGCTGATCCTCCGGACGCTGCGGGCCGCCGCCGCGACGCGCGCCACGACGTCGAACGTCGTCGAGGGCGCGCAGGACGCCGTGATTGCGGTGGCGTGTCCGGTACGCGCCGGATCGGGCCTGTTCGCGTGGATGCTGACACGCGCGCGCCCGCCGCTCGGCCGGCACGGGGAACTGCTGGCCACGGGCCTGGCCGCCGTGCTCGCGGTGATTCTCGCGATCGCGGCCGTGTTGGCCGTTGCGCTGCGGCGATGGAAGCGCAATCTCGCCCGGATCGAGGCCGGGTTGGCGCCCGACGGTCGCGAACCGCACCTGCGGTACGTCGGCGAGCCCGATCTCGATCGGATCATCGACGCGTTCAACGCGCGTGCACGGCGCGCCGAACAACTGCAACAGCAGACCGTCGAACTCCGCACGCGGCTGGCGCAGGCCGAGCGCTTCGGCATGCTGGGCAAACTGGCCGCGCAACTGGCGCACGAGATTCGCAATCCGATGGGGGCGATGCGGCTGAAGGCCGAAAATGCGCTGGCCGGCGACAGCCGACGGCAGCAGGATGCGCTGCGCGTGATTCTGGCGCAGATCGAGCGCATCGACGCGCAATTGTCGGGCCTGCTTGCGCTGACGCAGCCGGTCCGCCCGCATGCGGCGCGTGTGGATGTCGATCAATGGCTCACGCAGGTCGTCGAATCGCACCGGGAGCTTGCGCAGCGGCAAACGATCGACCTCGCGCTGTCGCGCGACGGCAATCGCGAGCGACTCGCGCAGCCGGCGGATCTTCCCGCATTCGATCCCGACCAGATGCGGCGGGCGCTCGACAATCTTTTGCTCAACGCGCTGCGTCATGCGGGCGACGGCGGTGCGGTCACGCTCGCCGCCGCGCGCCGCGCTTTCGCCGGACGCGACTGGCTGAGGATCACCGTATCGGACAGCGGCCCGGGGGTCCCCGCCGCGCAGCGCGAGCGGATTTTCGAACCGTTCGTGACCGGTCGTGCGGACGGAGCGGGCCTCGGTCTCGCGGTCGTCCGTGAAGTAGCGGCTGCGCATGGCGGGCAGGCGTGGCTCGACGACGCACCGCGGGGCGCATCATTCGTCATTGAAATCCCATGGCAACCATCCTCATAGTCGACGACGACGACGCATTTCGCGACGGCCTTGCCGAGACGCTTGCCGATCTCGGTCATCGGGTCGTCGAGGCCGCGTCCGGGCGGGCCGCGCTGAGCGCGCTGCGCGACGGCGGCCGCGTCGAATGCATCTTCCTCGATTTCCGCTTGCCGGATCTGGACGGGCTCGCGGTGCTTGCGCAATTGCGCGACGATCCCGCGCTGGCCGCGATTCCGGTCGTGATGCTCACTGCCCATGCGACGAGCGACAACACGATCGACGCGATGCGGCTCGGCGCATTCGATCACCTGACGAAGCCGATCGGGCGGCGCGATATCGCGCAGTTGCTCGAGCGCATCGTCTCTGCGAACCAGCCGCCAGCGGATGCCGAGCCGCACGGTGGCGGGTTCGCGCGCGAGGCCGCCTCGAACCGCCCGCGGCTGCTGGGCGTGAGTGCCGCGATGCGCGACGTGCAAAAGCAGGTCGGCCGCGCGGCGATGAGCGACGCGACCGTGCTCGTCACCGGCGAGACGGGCACGGGCAAGGAGGTGGCGGCCCGCGTGCTGCACGCCGCGTCGACGCGGCATGCGCAGCCGTTCGTCGCGGTCAACTGCGCGGCCATTCCGGCCGATCTGCTCGAAAGCGAATTGTTCGGGCATCGCCGCGGGGCGTTTACCGGCGCCCACGTCGATCGTGCCGGGCGGCTCGTCGAGGCCGACGGCGGCACGCTGTTTCTCGACGAGATCGGCGACATGCCGGCCGCCATGCAGGCCAAGCTGCTGCGCGCGCTGCAGGAGCGCCAGGTGACGCCGCTCGGTGCGGATCGTCCGACGGCCATCGACATTCGCGTGGTGGCCGCGACGCACCGCGATCTCGCCGCGGCGGTTGCGAACGGGACGTTTCGCGAAGACCTGTTCTATCGCCTGAACGTCATCCCGCTGCACCTGCCGCCGCTCGCGGAGCGCGTGGCCGACATCCTGCCGCTCGCTGCACACTTTCTTGCGTGCGCGGCAGGCACGCGCGCGTTGCACCTGACGAACGACGCGCAGCGGGCCTTGCTCGATCATCGCTGGCCGGGCAACGTCCGGGAACTGCGCAACGTGATGGAGCGCGCGGCCGCGCTGGCGCCCGGGCCGGCCATCGCCGCGGCCGATCTCGGGCTCGTCGCCGTGCCGGCGCTCCAGTCCGGCGCCGACGCGCTGCCGGCATCCCTGTTCGACATGCCGTTGCCCGATGCGCTGGCGGCTGTCGAGCGCGCCGCGGTCCTGCGCGCGCTCGAGCGCGCGAACGGCAATCGCGCGGAGGCGGCGCGGCAGCTCGGCATCGGCCGCCAGTCGCTGTATGCGCGCATGGCGAATCTGGGTATCGAGCGCGACGACTGAACGGCGCAGCCGGTGTCGGGTTTCCCGACACCGGCCGGCTGCTGCTGTCCGTCTTTCCGACACCTGGGGCGTGACCGCGGCGATCGCCGCACGGCCGCGCGGGCCTGTGCGCACTGGCACGGCGTTTGCAAAGAGAGGCGGACCGCAACCCGTCGTCGCGGTCCGTCACGCCGCCGTCGCCGCGCGTTCGACGCTGCGCGCCGCCCGGCCGCCGCAGCGTACGCCGCGGCCCTGGGTGCGACGCCTGCGGCGACACCCCGATGAGGACCCCACGATGCACTGGATCGATCCCGCTTGCCTGCCCGAAACGCACGGCCGCGTCACCCGGTTCCTGCTCGATCCGCACGGAGAAATCGACGGCCTGATCCTGAACGGCGACCTGCAGGTTCACGTGCCGCCGCATCTGGGGCGCGAGCTGGTCCGGCATGTCGCGGCCGGTGATCGCATCCGCGTGCGCGGCGTCAAGGCGCGCGGCGCCGACATGGTGTCGGCCGTGCAGCTGACCGCTCGCGACGGCGCCGAGCTGGTCGATACCGGGCCCGGCCCCGAACCGCACGCGCGGCCGCATCCCGCACGCGAGCCGATCGACGTGTGCGGCCAGATCGCGTTCGCGCTACATGGCCCGCGCGGCGAGTGCAACGGCGCGTTGCTGACGAGCGGCGTCGCGCTGCGGCTGCCGCCGCATGCGGCAGCCGAACTCGCCGACTACCTGCGTCCCGGCACGCACGTACAGGTGTGGGGCGACGCGGTCGTCACGCCGTACGGCACGACGCTCGAGGTGAGCGAGATCGGCGAGCTCGTCGATGCGCCGGCCGACTGAACGCGCGGCGACCATGCGGCCGGCGCGCGCGCTCGAGGCGCTCAACTTCTTCATCGCCGACGTGCAGGCCGGGATCGGCCCGTTCGCCGGCGTGATCCTGCTGTCGCGCGGGTGGAGTGCCGACGCGATCGGCTCCGTGATGACGCTCGCCGGGCTCGCGGCGATGGCCGCGACGCCGGCCGCCGGCGCGCTCGTCGACGCGCTGCGCGCGAAGCGGCTGCTGATCGTCTGTGCGACGGCCGCGACCGCGCTCGCGTCGATGACGCTGCGTTTCGCCGACGGCTACGCGGCCGTCGCCGCATCGCAGGTCGTGGCCGCCGTGTGCGGCGCGGCGTTCGCGCCGGCCATCGCCGGCATGACGCTCGGCATCGCGCGCAGACAGGGCTTCGACCGCCAGTTCGGCCGCAACCAGATGGCGAATCACGCCGGCAACGTGGTCGGCGCCGCACTCGCCGGCTGGCTCGGCTGGCACGCGGGATTCGACGCCGTGTTCGCGCTCGTCGCCGCGTTCGCGGTGCTCGCGATCGTGAGCGCGTGCGCGATTCCGGCGCGGGCGATCGACCATGCGTGCGCGCGCGGCCTCGCGATGCCGGACGACGCAGCCGGCCGCGCGCGCGGCGAACCGGCGTCGGACCGTGGCCGCTCGGGCGGCGGCGCGGCGCCGCCTGCGCGCGCGTGGCGCTCGGTGGCCGCGAACCGGCCGCTGGTGCTGCTCGGCGCGTCGCTCGCGCTGTTCCATCTCGGCAACGCGGCGATGCTGCCGCTGTACGGGATGGGCGTCGTCGCCGCGCACCGCAGCGATCCGAGTGTGTTTACCGCGCAGACCATCGTGATCGCGCAATGCGTGATGATCGCGGCGGCGTGGTGCGCGCCGCGGCTGATTCGTGCGCACGGATACTGGTGCGTGCTGCTGCTGTCGTATCTGGCGCTGCCGCTGCGCGGCGTGCTCGCGGCCGCGCTGATGAGCGAGGCCGGCGTGTGGCCGGTGCAGATCCTCGACGGGATCGGCGCCGGCCTGCAAAGCGTCGTCGTGCCGGCGCTCGTCGTGCGCCTGCTCGACGGCACGGGCCACGTGAACGCCGGGCAGGGCGCGGTCGCGACCGTGCAGGGCATCGGCGCGGCGCTCAGCCCGGCGCTCGGCGGCGTACTCGCGCAGCATTACGGTTATCCGGTCGCGTTCGTCGTGCTGGGCGCGGTGTCGACCGGTTCGCTCGCGCTGTGGCTCGGCTACGCGCGCTCGCTGCGCGCGGCGTGCGGCAAGCCGCCGGGCGGCGCGGACGGCGGTGAGCCGGCCGACCTGCCGGTCGCATCGCGATGAAGCGCGCGTCGATGCATTGCAGCCGCCCGGTATGCCGATGAATTCCGCTCCGTTCGCGTGGTCGATCGCCGCGCTCGCGACCGCCGGCGTGATCGTGCGGCCGTTCGGCTGGCCCGAGGCGATCTGGGCCGTGGCCGGCGCGGTGCTGCTGGTCGCTCTCGGCCTGTTGCCCGCCGACGCGGCGCTCGCGGCCGTGGCGAAAGGCGGTGACGTGTACCTGTTCCTGACCGGGATGATGCTTCTGTCCGAAGTCGCGCGGCGCGAGGGGTTGTTCGACTGGGTCGCGGCCCACGTCGTGAACGGCGCGCGCGGTTCGCCGCGGCGGCTGTTCTCGCTCGTCTATCTGGTCGGGACCGTCACGACCGTGTTCCTGTCGAACGACGCGACCGCCGTCGTGCTGACGCCGGCCGTGTTCGCGGCCGCGCGCCGCGCGAAGACGGACCCGCTGCCGCTGCTGTACGTCTGCGCGTTCGTCGCGAACGCGGCGAGCTTCGTGCTGCCGATCTCGAACCCCGCGAATCTCGTGCTGTACGGTGCGCACATGCCCGCGCTCGGCACCTGGCTCGCACGCTTCGCGCTGCCGTCCGTCGCGTCGATCGCGTGTACCTACGCGATGCTGCGCGCGACGCAGCGTCACGCGTTGCGCGGCCATTGCGCGTGCGATCTGCCGGTGCCCTCGTTGAGCGCGGGCGCGCGCATCGCGCTGGCCGGCATCGCGGCGACGGCCGCCGCGCTGATGATCGTGTCGCTGCTCGATCGGCCGCTCGGGTTGCCGACCGCGCTGGCCGGCGCGCTGACCGCGGCCTGTGTGCTGGCGCGCGATCGCGCGGCCTGCGGGCCGACGCTGCGCGCGATCTCGTGGAGCGTGCTGCCGCTCGTGGCCGGACTGTTCGTGCTGGTCGAGGCGCTCGAGCGGACCGGCGCGGTGGATGCGCTGGCGGCGCTGCTGCGCGCGCTGACGGCTGGCGGTACGGCGCATGCGGCGGCTGCGTCGGGCGTCGCCATCGCGCTGGCGTCGAACCTCGTCAACAATCTGCCTGCCGGGCTCATCGCGGGCGCGATCGTGGGCGTCGCGCACAGCCCGCAGCCGGTGGTCGATGCGCTGCTGATCGGCGTCGATCTCGGGCCGAACCTGTCCGTCACCGGCTCGCTCGCGACGATCCTGTGGCTCGCGGCGATCCGGCGCGACGGGCTGCAAGTGAGCGCGGGGAAGTTTCTGGCGATCGGCGCGTGTGTGATGCTGCCGGCGCTCGTGGCGGCGCTGGCGGTGCGGCTTGTGTAGAGGTGGGGGGCTTGTGGGGCGGAAGGCGGGCGCGGGCGACGGACACCCGCGCCACGTCATGCGCTACGCGGCGTCGGCCTTGATGAAGTCGACGAAGGCGCGCAGCGGCGCGGGCACGAAGCGCCGGCCCGGATAGTACAGATACGGGCCGGAGAACGGCCGCCACCACGCGTCGAGCACCGGCTCGAGCGCGCCGCTCGCGAGCTGCGGCGCGAGCCAGTCTTCGTACAGGTGGACGATGCCGACGCCCGCGCATGCGGCGTCGACGACGAGATCGACGGCGCCGCCGATCTGCACGACGAGCGGCCCCGACGGCTCGACGCGCACCACTTCGCCGTCGCGCTCGAACTCCCAAGCCGGCATCGCGCCGCTCGCGAAGCGGCCGCGCAGGCACGCGTGGTCGAGCAGCTCGCGCGGATGGGCCGGCCGGCCGCGCCGCGCGAGATAGGCGGGCGCCGCGGCGGTCGCGAAGCGCTGGGAGCGCGGACCGATCGGCACGGCGATCATGTCCTGTTCGAGGCGGTCGTCATAGCGTATGCCGGCGTCGCAGCCGGCTGCCAGGATATCGACAAAGCTCTCGTCCGCGACGATGTCGAGCCGGATCTCCGGATACGCGTCGAGAAAGCGCGGGATGATCGACGGCAGCACGAGCCGCGCCGCGCTGGTCGGCACATTGAGCTTGAGCGTGCCGACCGGCCGCTCGCGGAACGTGTTCACCACGTCGAGCGCGGCCTGCACCTCGCTCAGCGCGGGCGTGAGCCGCGCCAGCAGACGCTCGCCGGCTTCGGTCGGCGACACGCTGCGCGTCGTCCGGTGCAGCAGCCGGACCCCCAATTGCGCCTCCAGCCGGCGCACCGCCTCGCTGAGCCCCGACGCGCTCGCATCGGCCAGCCGCGCGGCCTCACGGAAGCCCTTCGCGCGCGCCACCGCCACGAACGCGTTCAGATCGCCCAGATCGACTTGCATTGTTCGTCCTTTCGTACAGGTCGTGCAGATTATGACGGGTTATCGCGCAGTGTGAGGCGGCGTAACCTGCGTTCTGTCATTCGAAAACAGGAGCACGATCATGTCCCCCATCGTTCAATCGGGCACGTTCGCCATCGCCGGCCGGCGCGTTCACCGTCTCGGCTACGGCGCGATGCAGCTGGCCGGGCCCGGCGTGTTCGGGCCGCCGAAGGATCGCGACGCCGCGCTTGCCGTGCTGCGCGAAGCCGTGGCAGCGGGCGTCGACCACATCGACACCAGCGACTTCTACGGCCCGCATGTGACGAACCAGCTGATTCGCGACGCGCTGCACCCGTATCGCGACGATCTGCTGATCGTGACCAAGGTCGGCGCAACGCGCGGCGACGACGGCTCGTGGCTGCCGGCCTTCGCCGCCGACGCGCTCGCCGCGGCCGTGCACGACAACCTGCGCAACCTGGGCCTCGACGTGCTCGACGTCGTCAACCTGCGCATCATGTTCGACGTGCACGGGCCGGCCGAAGGCTCGATCGAGGCGCCGCTGAGCGCGCTCGCCGAACTGCAGCGGCAGGGCCTCGTGCGGCACATCGGGCTGAGCAACGTGACGGCAGCGCAGATCGCCGAAGGGCGGCGGATCTGCGACATCGCGTGCGTGCAGAACCACTACAACCTCGCGCATCGCGACGACGATGGCCTGATCGACGCGCTCGCACGCGACGGTATCGCGTACGTCCCGTACTTTCCGCTCGGCGGCTTCAACCCGTTGCAGTCGTCGACGCTCGACGCGGTCGCCGCGCGGCTCGGCGCGACGCCGATGCAGACCGCGCTCGCGTGGCTGCTGCGCCGCGCGCCGAACATCCTGCTGATTCCGGGCACGTCGTCGCTCGCTCATCTGCGCGAGAATCTGGCCGCCGGCGCGCTGACGCTGCCGGACGATGCGATGCGCGAACTCGACGGCATCGCGGCGGTGCGCGGCTGAGGCGGGCGGGGCGGTTGGCGGGGCTTGCTGCGGGAGGTGCTGCGCGAGGTACTGCGTGCGGCAGCGTGCGCCCGAAGCGCCGGCCGCCCGAGCCGCGACCAGCTCGCGGTGCCGCGTGCGCGTACCCGCGTGCTGGATACATATGATGTCCGCGGTAACGGGACGCGCGTTCGCTGCGGGCGCGCGCTATCGAACCGCCTGCACCGCCCGTCGCGCGCTGGCTTGCGCTGCCCGCGACGCGCGCGAATTCAGCGCGGCTGCGGCTGACCGAGCTGCTCGTCCAGGGTGCGCGTCAACGGCGACTGCACGTCGCCGGTGTGCTTCGTCTGCACGGGCTCGATCAGCACGATCCAGCATTCTTCTTCGGCGATCGGGTTGTGCAGCGTGCCGCGCGGCACCACGTGCATCGAGCCGGCGGGCAGATCGACGACGCGGCCGCCTTCATACTCGATCTTCAGGTGCCCGCGCACGACGAAGAACAGCTCGTCTTCGCCGACATGGTCGTGCCACACGAGCCGGCCGCGCACCTTCGCGACTTTGACGTACTGATCGTTGACCTGCGCGACCACCTTGGGCGACCAGTATTCGGATACGTCGTCGAATGCGGCTTCGAGATCGAACGATTCGGCGAACGGAACGGCGGGGAGGGTCATCTCGTCTCCAGAGGCGAAGGGTGTTGCTCGGAATGGGAAGTGCTGCGTCATCGCGCGCGAACGCGGCGAAAGGTCCGATTATAGGGAGGCCGTCACGCGGCTGCTTGGGTCGCGAATGCGGCGATGTGGGGGGGGCGATGCGTGGGGCGTTTTGCCGTGATGGCGGCGATCGCGCCCATCGCGGTGGTGGATCGGTCGCGGCGATCGCCGCGAACCGGCTGCCGATGACGACCGGCTCGACAGCGTTCAGCCGCATCAGACCACCCGCACCGCGTCGCAGCACGGCGCATCGCCTTACCGCGCATCGCATGCCAGCGCGTCCCGGCGTATCGCCGCATCGGCGCAGGCGCTAGCGCGCCAGCACCGCCCCCAACGCTCCCCACTCACCCAGCCAGCGCCGCCGCGATCGCGTCGGGCGGCGAGCGGCCGCGCGGCCGGCTGCGCATCAGCGCGCCGATGCTGTTCTCGCAGCTGGCGATGGGCAAGCTCGTCGCGACGTTCGCGTTGAAGTATCCGGATGTGCGACTGGAAGTGACGACCGACGACCGGCCGGTCGACATGATCGAAGAAGGCTACGACCTCGTGATCCGCGTGAATCCCGACCCGGACGCAACGCTGATCGGGCGCGTGTTCCTGCGCGACCGGCTGGCGGTCGTCGCGACGCCGGCGCTCGCGCGGCCCGGCGACGGCGCGGCCGCGCCGGCCGTCGTGCGCACCGCCGACGACCTGCGCACCGCGTGGGACGTGATCGGGCCGACCGGGCCCGCCCGTATCGCATTCGAACCGGTGGCGCGGCTGTCGTCGCTGGTGATGGTGCGCGATACGGTGCGCCTCGGGCTCGGCGCGGCGTGCTTGCCGGTGTCGCTCGTGAGCGGCGACCTCGCGGCCGGCACGCTCGTCAGCTGGGGCGACGTGCCGGGGCCGGACATCGCGCTATGGGCGCTGTACCCGTCGCGGCGGCTGTTGGGAGCGCGCGTGTCCGCGTTTCTCGCGCATCTGTCCGATGCGTTTCCGTCCGCGAGCCCAGACGCGCTCGCCGCCTATCTCGACGCCGCGTGACGCGCGCGCCTAGGTGCGATCGCGGCTGCGCGCGCGGGTGGCGCCCGTGATCACCGCGATGCCGAACAGGATCACGGCGACGATCTCGACGACATGCTGCGACACGTGCAGCGCGATCAAGCCCCACGCGACGCCGCCGATGAAAATGATCCATCCGACCAGATAGATGAGCAGGGTCATCGTTCTTCTCCTTGCGGTTGCGGTTCAGCCTGCGGCGCGCTGTCCGCTGCGACGGTCGCGTCGTGCGCCCGCACGCCGAGGCGCGCCATCAGGCGCCGCGCATCGAACGGCGCGCGCGTCTTCGTATCGTTGTCGAAGTAGCAGTAGACGCCGCGCGCATGCGCGCGCGGCGGCGCGAGGTCCGGTGCGGCGAGGCGCGCGTCGGCGGGCTGCGCGCCGCGGCTCCACGTTTCGATGCGCTGCGCCCAGCGGGCGAGCGACGCATCCGAGTACTCGCCCGAATATTTGGTCTCGGTGCCGTGCAGCCGCATGTAGACGAAGTCGGCGCTCAGGTCCTCGAACTGCGGCCACGGTTCCGTCGAATCCGACACGACCAGCGCGACCGCGTGCCGGCGCAGCAGCTTCACGAACGCCGGGTCGACGAAGCTCGCGTGACGCACTTCGATCGCGTGTCGTAATGCGCGCTTGCGGTCGATCTGGAGATAGGGCGTCCTGACCCGCCCGTCGTGCCGTTGCGCGAGCGCCAGCGCCGCTCCGGTATCGTGCGGCAGCAGGCCGAGGAAGTGTTCCATGTGGTCGGGGTCGAATCGCAGCGACGGCGGAAATTGCCAGAGGAACGGGCCGAGCTTGTCGTTGAGCGCAAGCAGCCCCTGCGCGAAAAAGTTCGCGCACGCGACCGTCGCGGTTTCGTCGCGAAACCGCAGCATGTGGGTCAGATAGCGTGCGCCTTTCACCGCGAACGTAAAACCGGGCGGCGTTTCGTCGTACCAGCGCCGCCAGCTGGCGAGCGATTGCAGGCTGTAATGCGTGCCGTTGATCTCGATCGTCTGCAGCCGGCTCGCTGCGTAGCGCAACTCGTCGGCCTGCTTCAGCCCTTGCGGGTAGAAGGTGCCGCGCCAGCCGGCGTAGCGCCAGCCGGAAATGCCGATATGGATGCGCGCTGATGGGCTCGTCACGTCGATACCTCGGAGATGCCGTGGATCGTGTCGCGACGAGCAAGGCGCGTGCCGGCCGGTATGAAATGGGGACCCGCACACAGCGTGCTCGCGACGGCCGCGCGGCACGCTGAGGCTGGACCGCCGATCAGGACGCCGACAACATCACCGACACGCCCGTAGCCGTATAAACTGGCGTCGCCTTGAAGCCGTCGACCGTCACCGTCGCGAACTTCGCGGCGAGCGCCGCGCCGTCGATCAGCGCGATCGTGTCGCCGGCCTTCGGCGCATAGCCGTTCACGAACTTCACGTGAAGCGTGCCGCCGGCGACGGTGAGCGGGCCGCCGACGCGCAGGCGGCCGCCGCCTTTGCCGTCGATGTCGAGTTCGAGCGTCGTGTTCGCGAGCTGCGTGTAACGCGTCGCGATCGTGACCGGCGCGGCCGCCGCGATCCGGACGCCGCCGCCCGCGCCGACGTACACGTCGCCGTTGCCGAACGCGCTCGCGGACGCCGCGGCGAGCGTGCCGCCGTTCACCTGCGTGCCGCCCGTGTAGCTGTTGTTGCCGGCGAGCGTCAGCGTGCCGGTGCCTTGCAGCGTCAGCTTGCCGGCGCCGCCGATGTCGTTGCGCCACTGGTCGGCCGCGTAGAAGCCGCCGCGCGACGCGTCCATCGACACGACCACGTTGCCGTTGAACGTGCCGTAGCCGTCGGCCGCGGTGAACAGGTTCAGGCGGCCCCAGCCTTCCGCATCGTCCATCACCGGGTAGCCCGACGGCAGCTCGGTGGTCTTCAGCACGACCCGCCGCTGGTCCGCGCTCAGGTACGGGAAGCGCGTCTGCAGCAGCACCTCGGCGCCCTTGGGCACGACGGGCGGCGCGTCGGTCGATTCGATCGCGCCGAAGCCGAACGTCAGGCGGCGCAGGAACGCGGCCCGGTTCGCGGTGTAATCGGCGAACCGGTCGGTCGCCGTGGTGCCCGAATGCGCGAACGCGGCGAACGTCGCGTCGGTCGTTCCCGTGAGCTGCTGCAGCGCCTGGTGCGCCTGGCCGTACGCGGCCTGCGCGTCGCTCGCGTAGGCGGTCAGGTTCGCCGCGCTGATGGCCAGCGCGAGCATGCGGCCGCCGATCACGTCGAGCGGCGAATGCATGCCGGCGAGGATCCGGTTCTCGCCGAGTTCGAGGCCGCGGCTCACCATCTCCTGGAAGCGCTCCGGCACGAGCCACGCCATCGTCGTCGCGTCGCGCATCGCTTCGGCCTCGTGGCCGCTGATGAAGCCGCCGTCGGTGGCGGGCGTCGCGCTTTCGGCGGGCACGAGCGTCGGCGCGACGACGACCGCGGCGCTCCAGCGGTACGGACGCGCATATTTATAGAAGCGCTTCGACGGTTCGGTCGACGCGTTGGTGCCCATTTCGTTGAGCAGATCGACGACCTTGCCGAAGTTCGCGTTGGTGCTGCTGCCGACGCCGGTGTTGTTGCCGGCGTCGTTGTACAGCACCGTGGTCGCATCGGCCGGCACGCTGGTGATGCTGGTCGTCTGCTGCGCGGCCGTGCGCCACGCGTCGGTGAGCGGGCCCATCCCGTCGGTCACGCTGTAGCCTTTGCCGCGCCGGTCGTCGAAGTAGGCCGCATCGGCCTGCTGCTGCGTGCGTGCGGTCGTTGCGTCGACCACGTATTGAACGTTGGCGGCGAGCACCGTGCCGTTCAGAATCGTGCCGCACGGCGTGCCGCTGCTGGGCAGGCCCGAGCACGTCGACGCCACCACGGCCGGAAACGCGCCGTTGGCCGGCGCGTTCACGCCCGCGTCGACGATCATCGTCGACGGCTGCCACAGATCGAGGAAGCGGCTCACGACCCGCACCGCGGCGTTGGTCGACAACGTCGCATAGCGCGCGTCGCCGCGCTGGTTGGTCGCGATGTTGTCGACGAACGCCGGCACGCTCGGCACCGGTGCGCTGTCGACGAAGCCGGGGTCGGCGGGCGGCGCCGGCATCGCGGCGCTGGTCGCCGGGGTCGATGCGACGTCGTCGCCGCCGCCGCAGGCGGCCAGTGCGAGCGCGCTCGCGAGTGCTGCGACGTGCAGCGGAAAACGGCGGGGTGACACGATCATGCGGACTCCATCCTGAAGGTCGAAGATGGCGGATTGTCGAGCGCGATCGTGACGCGGCCGTTAAGGAATTGTGGCGCGTCGCGGTCGACGCGGCCGAATGCTCACTATTTGGTGAATTCGTGCTGCAAAACGTTTGCGGCCAGTATGAACCGGCCGCGTGCGGCTACGCGTGGGCTGCGCTCTCATCGAGTCGAAACAGCGCGACTGCGTTGGCCAGCTGGCTGCCCTGTTCTTCGAGCGATCGGGATGCGGCGGCCGCTTCCTCGACGAGCGCGGCGTTTTGCTGCGTGACTTCATCCATCTGTGTGATCGCCAGCGTGACCTGCTCGATGCCGCGGCTTTGCTCGCTCGACGCCGCCGCGATCTCGCCCATGATGTCCGTCACCCGCGCGACGGCCTGCGTCACCTGGCTCATCGTGTCGCCCGCGTGGTTCGCGAGGCGCGATCCGTCTTCGATCTTCTCCACCGAATGCGAGATCAGCTCGCGAATTTCCTTCGCGGCGCTCGACGCGCGCTGCGCGAGGCTGCTGACCTCGCCCGCGACGACCGCGAAGCCGCGGCCCTGCTCGCCGGCGCGCGCGGCCTCGACAGCGGCGTTCAGCGCGAGGATGTTGGTCTGGAATGCGATGCTTTCGATCAGCCCCGTGATGTCGGCGATCTTCGACGAGCTCGCGCTGATTTCGGTCATCGTCTCGACC
Source organism: Burkholderia ubonensis (assembly GCF_001718695.1). Taxonomy (NCBI): domain Bacteria; kingdom Pseudomonadati; phylum Pseudomonadota; class Betaproteobacteria; order Burkholderiales; family Burkholderiaceae; genus Burkholderia; species Burkholderia ubonensis. Next base: position 1,164,601 of record NZ_CP013421.1, read on the forward strand.
ATCGATCCGACCGCGACGTTGCCGCGCTGTGCGACTTGCGACGCGTTGTCGGCCAGCGCTCTGGCCTGCTGGGCGTTGTCGGCGTTCAGCCGCACGGTCGACGTCAATTGCTCCATGCTCGACGCGGTTTCCTGCAGCGATGCGGCCTGCTGTTCGGTGCGCGACGACAGGTCCATGTTGCCGGCCGCGATCTCGCTCGCTCCCGCCGCGACGTTGCTCGACGCGGCGCGGACCTGCGCGATCAGCCGCACGAGGTTCGCCTGCATTTCGTGCATCGACGCCAGCACGCTGCCGCGCGGTGCAGCGGCGCTCGCGGCGTTGCCGGCGAGGTCGCCGGCCGCGATGCGCTGCGCGATGCCGTTGAGCATTGCCGGTTCGGTGCCGAGCGAGCGGATCAGGTCGCGCGCGATGGCCCAGCCGGCCACCATCGCGCCGACCGCCGCGGCGAGGCAGATGGCGGTCTGCAGCAGCCGTTGCGACGTATAGCGGTCGCCCGAATCGGTCACGAGCTGCGCGGCCCGCTCGCGCGAATAGGTCGCAAAAGCGTCGGTCGCGGCGACGAGCCGGACCAGCAGCGGGCGGCACTGTTCGTCGATCATCGTGATCGCCTGATCGCGCCGGTTGTTCACGGCGGCATCGACGATCGCGCGCGCGACGGGCCCGTAGCTGGCCTCGACCGTGTCGATCTGTCTGACGAGTTCGCGCGCCTTGTCGGTCGCGTCGGTGCCCGGGCCGACGGCGAGCCGCAACTGGCGAAGCAGGGTGCCGACGTCGCGGTCCGCCTGCAGCGCCGCCTCCTTTTCGTGTTCGACGTCGGCCGCGGAGCCTGCGAGCACGATGTTGCGCGCGGCGATTGCGCGCCGGTCAACCGCGACGTGCACGCGGTCGGCGAGCGTCGCGCGCGCGTTGATGCCGTTCACGTAGTCCGAGAACCTCCCATGCGCGCGGCTGAGGGAGACGATGCCGAGCACCGACACCAGCAGCACGACGCAGGTCAGAACCCCGAACGCGAGCATCAACTTCGCGCGAATGGTCAACGGCTTGTTACTCATCTTGCACATCCTGTCATGTAATTCGATAGCGTTCCGGATGGCGCGCACGGTACATGAAGGATATGGGGGTGTGAATCGCCCAATCGTTTGCGGGTCGCGTATGCTCAAACGAACGATCGAAGCGGTACGGTCAAGCCGGTTGCGCAAACGATTTCGCGTCCGCGCGGCACACGCAATTGCGGCCCTGGCGCTTGGCGGTGTACAGCGCGAGGTCCGCCTGACGCGACAGCGCCTGCACGGACTTCGGGTGGCCGCGATGCGCGGTCGCGCAGCCGATGCTGACGGTGAACGCGGGCATCGTCGCGTCGAATCCGTCGAGGCAGTTGCGCTCCACCGCGCCGCGAATCGCTTCCGCGACGGTCGCCGCGCCGCTCTCGTCAGTATCGGGCAGCACGGCGACGAACTCCTCGCCGCCGTAACGCGCGGCGATATCGCCGCGCCGGCGCGTGTGGGCACGGATGCATTCGGCCAGGAACCTCAGCGCCGCGTCACCTTGCGCATGCCCGTATCGGTCGTTGTACTGCTTGAAGTGGTCGGCATCGATGAACAGCACCGACAGGCTGGCGTCGTTGCCGCGCTGGAGCCGTTCCCATTCGTCGGCCAGCGCGACATCGAGCGCACGGCGGTTGCTCAGGCCCGTCAGCGGATCGGTGCGGGTGAGATCGGTCAGCAGGGTCTGCTTGCGAAGATTGTCCCGCAACGCGAATGCGAGCAGCCAGACGACGGCGCAGAAGAGCGCGCAGATGATCGATGCCGGCACGCCGACCGACCATGACACGCGTGATGTCGGCCAGCACGTCCTGCTCGGCCGGCGCGACGACCGCGATCAGCGGCGTACCCGGCACCCGCTGGAACGTATACAGCCGCAAGGTCCCGTCGATGCGCGAGCGCGCCGCGTAGAAGCCCGATTCGTGCTGCACCATCCGTTCGAACGCCTTCGAGCGACGCAGGCGCACCATCTGGCCATCGCTCAGCGGTGGGTTGCGCGCGAGTATCGTGCCGTCCGCGCGCAGGATCGCGCTGATGCCGTGGGGCCCGACGTTCAGCCGGGAAAGCAGCTGATCGAAATAGTCGAGGTCGATGGCGACGACCGCGATCCCGTTGAACGCGTGGTCCGGCCGCTCGATGCGCCGGGAGAGCGCGATGGACTTCGTGCCGCCGCGCGAGCGCGCGTGATAGGCCTCGGACACGTAAAGGCCGACATTCGCCGCGTCGCGATGGACCTTGAAGTAGTCGCGATCGCTGAAGTCCCAGTGGTGGGACGGGCCGCAGCAGCCGTCGATCAGCTGGCCGTAGCGGTCCGTCACGCCCATCCCGGTCACGTATTGCGCGGCCGTGCGCTGGAACAGCAGATCATGGCGCAAGCCGGCATTCATGCGGGCCATCGCCGGGTTGCGAATATTGGTCGCGAGCGACGCGAGCGCGCTGTTCGACGTCTCGACGGTCCGCGCGATCTCGCTGACCAGCACCGCGGCGACGTTGCGCGACGTTTCATGCGCGTGCTCGACGACTTCGCTTCTCGCGGCCCAGAGCGTCATCGCGCTGAGGCCCAGCGCAGCGAGCGACATCAGTGTGCCGAGCGCGCCGACGACAAGATGGTGTCGTCCGGCCCAGTCGGCAATTTTCTCGATCGAAAGAGGTGCAGGCATTGGTCGCGCTCGTTCCGGAAGCCGGCCGCGACTGACGCGGCCGGGTCAAATCCGTGTTAACGGCAGGACTGCCCAGAAATCGAGGCCGGCATGCGGGGCGATGATGGCGGCGGCGCAACCGGCTATGGGCCGGCTGCGGGCGTTTATGCGATGCGATCGTGACAATCGCGGCAATCGTCGCGCTGGTTGCGCTTGGCGAATCGGCGCCGCCCAACCGATCAGTCGAGCCCGCCCTGGCACAGGTACTTGATCGACAGGTAATCGTCGAGTCCGTAGCGCGAGCCTTCGCGACCATAGCCCGATTGCTTTACGCCGCCGAACGGTGCGGCCTCGCTCGCGAGCGCGCCTTCGTTGATGCCGACGATGCCTGTTTCGAGCCGCGCCGACACGCGCGCGATGCGCCGCACGTCCTGCGTGTAGAAATACGCGGCGAGCCCGAACGGCGTGTCGTTCGCGGCGCCGACGGCCTCGTCCTCGGTATCGAAGCGAAACAACGCCGCGATCGGGCCGAACGTTTCCTCGCAGTTCAGTTGCATGTCGGCGGTGGCGTCGGCGAGCACCGTCGGTGCGTAAAAGTTCGGGCCGAGTTCGGCCAGACGCTTGCCGCCGGCGAGCACGCGCGCGCCGCGCTCGATCGCGTCGCCGACGTGGCGCGCAATCTTGTCCACCGCACGCGCGTTGATCATCGGGCCGATCTGCGCGGCCGGGTCGATCGCCGGCGCGACCTTCAGCGCGGCGACGCGCGCCGCGAGCTTCGCGGCGAATGCGTCGTAGACGCCGGCCTGCACGTACACGCGGTTCGGCGACACGCAGGTCTGACCGCCGTTGCGGAACTTGGCGGCCATCAGCCCGTCGACCGCGGCATCGAGTTCCGCATCGTCGAACACGATGAATGGCGCATTGCCGCCGAGCTCCAGCGACAGCTTCTTCAGCGTCGCCGCCGACTCGCGTGCGAGCAGCTTGCCGACGGGCGTCGATCCGGTGAACGTGATCTTGCGCACGCGGCCGTCGGCCAGCCAGTCGGCCACGGCGTCGATGCCGCGTTCGCGCGACGCGGCGATCAGGTTCAGCACGCCGGGCGGCACGCCGGCTTCCTGCGCAAGGAAGGCCAACGCGAGCGCGGTCAGCGGCGTGTCCTCTGCCGGCTTCGCGACGACCGTGCAGCCGGCCGCGAGTGCGGGCGCGATCTTGCGCGCGATCATCGCGAGCGGGAAATTCCACGGCGTGATCGCGGCGACGATGCCGATCGGCTCCTTCACCGCACTGAGCCGCTTGCCGCGCTGCTGTTGCGGAATCAGGTCGCCGTACGTGCGCGTCGCCTCCTCGGCGAACCACAGCACGTACGACGCGCCGTAGGCGACTTCGCCGCGCGCTTCGGCGAGCGGCTTGCCCTGTTCGCGCGACATCAGCTTCGCGAGATCGTCGGTGTGCGCGACGATCGCCGCGTGCCACGCACGCAGGATCGCGGCCCGTTCGCGAGCGGGCGTTGCACGCCAGGCGGGCAGCGCGCGCGCCGCCGCGTCGGTCGCGGCGCGTGCGTCGGCGGCGCCGCTGTCGGGTGCGCGGGCAACGGTCTCGAGCGTCGCCGGATCGGCGACGTCGAAACGGCGGCCGTCGAGCGCATCGCGCCATGTGCCGTCGATCAGGTTGGCGGTGCGCAGCAGTTCGGTTCGGGACAGCGTAAGCGGCATGACAGGTCCTTGGATGGAGCGATTCGGTGAAGACGGCAGCGGCGCGTGCGACTACTCCACGCGGACAGCACGCTGCCGCGTTCGAAGTTGCCGCACGCCGTTCGTCAGTGCCGTTCGCCGAACAGTGATTCGAGCGGGTAGTGCCGCTTGACGAACGGCGACTTGATGATCACGTAACTGAAGTATTTCTCGATGCCGATGTTCTGCTCGAGCAGCCCTTCGACGATCGTCTGGTAGTGGCTCACGCTGCGCGTGACGAACTTGAGCAGATAGTCGTAGCCGCCGCTCGCGAGATGGCACTCGACGATCTCGTCGACATTGCGGATCGCCGCGACGAACCGGTCGAAGTCCTCGCGCCGGTGGTCGGCCAGCGTGACCTCCGTAAACACGATCTGCACATCGCCGAGCTTCTCGAGCTGAATGTGCGCGCCGTACCCGCCGATGTAGCCGGCTTTCTCGAGCCGCTTCACGCGGATCAGGCACGGGCTGGGCGACAGCCCGACGGCATCGGCCAGTTCGACGTTGGTCATGCGCCCGCGCTTTTGCAACTGGGAAAGAATGCGCAGGTCGATCCGGTCTAGCTTGCTGTCCGTCATGTTCGCGTCAGAAGGCAGGAATGGAATGTCTGGTTACTTTAGAGTCGAACGGTAGCCGCCACAAGCCCCGCTTTCCCGGTTGTCCGGCTCACGCGGGCTGCGTGTGCGCGGCGTCGAGCGCGCGCTGCACGCATGCGTCGGCCAGCACGTCGTCGAGCGTCTTGCGCACGCGCTCGAACATCAGGTCGAACTCGCCCGCGGTGAAACTCAGCGCGGGGGCGAAACCGAGCACGCCGTCGCCGAACGCGCGGAACACGACGCCGTTCGCGTAAGCGGCCGCCGCGATCTTGCCGGGCACGTTCAGCGCCGGCTCGAAGCGCGTCTTGCACGCCTTGTCGGCCACCAGTTCGAGCGCGCCGAGCAGGCCGGCCGAGCGCGCGTCGCCGACCAGCGGGTGGGCGCGCAGCGCGTCGAGGCCTGCCGCGAAGCGCGGCGCCATCGCCTGCCCGTTCGCGAGCAGCCCGCCGTCGTGATAGAGCTTCAGCACTTCGAGGCCGATCGCCGCGCTGACCGGATGCGCGGAATACGTGTAGCCGTGGCCGACCACGGCCGTATCGGCGCGGCTGCCGGCGATCCCTTCGTAGATTTCGTCGGACATGAATACCGCGCCCATCGGCGCATAGCCGGCGGTCAGCCCTTTCGCGACGGTCATCAGGTCCGGTTCGACCCGTTCGGTCTCGCACGCGAACAGCGGGCCCGTGCGGCCGAAGCCGGTGATCACCTCGTCGGCGACGAACAGGATGCCGAGGCGCCGGCACGCGTCGCGCATCGCCTTCAGCCAGCCGGCCGGCGGCACGATCACGCCCCCGGAGCCTTGCACCGGCTCGCAGAAGAACGCGGCGACATTGTCCTCGCCGAGTTCGGCGACCTTCGCTTCGAGCGCGGCGACCGACGCGGCGATCAACGCCTGCGGATCGTCGCCGAGCGGGTGGCGATACGGGTAGGGCGACGGGATGTGATGCTGGTCCGCGCGCGGCAGGTCGAAGTGACGGTGGAACGCGGGCAGCGCGGTAAGGCCGGCGCCGATCGACGACGAGCCGTGATAGCCGCGCTCGAGCGCGATCATCTGTTTTTTCGACGGGCGGCCGGTCGCGTTGAAATAGTGCGTGATGAAACGCACGGCGGAGTCGATCGCATCCGAGCCGCCGAGCGTGAAATACACGCGGTTCAGCGACGGCGGCGCCAGCGCCGCGAGCCGTTCGGCCAGCTCGATCGCGGGTTGCGAGCCGAAATGAAAATAGCCGGTCGCGTAGGGCAGCTTCGCCATCTGCTCGGCGGCGGCCTTCACGATGCTGTCGCGGCCGTAGCCGACGTTCACGCACCACAGGCCCGAGAACGCATCGAGCAGCGTGCGGCCGTCCGCGTCGCGCAGGAAGACGCCGTCGGCGGAGTCGAGCACGGTGACGCCGCGCGCCTCGTGCGCACGATAGTTGACGACAGGGTGGATCAGGTGGTGACGATCGGCTTCGATCAGCGCGGCTTGGTTCATGGCAGGGCGGGACTCTCGTCGGGTGTCAGCGTGAGTTCATGCTACCGGGCGGGAAATCCGCACGCGTCTTCAATTTGCGGCCTGAAACGTACGAAAGCGGCGTTTGCACGGGGCGCTTCGGCATTTTCTGCTGCGCGCCCCGCCGGGCCGGCCGCCGCGCGCGTCAGTAGCCGCGCGCGCGATCGACGACGCCGATCATCGGTTGCCCCGCGCGATGTCGCGCGAGGTTCGCGAGCACGGCGTCGACCGCGGTGTCGGGACGCGTCGCGCTGGCGATGTGCGGTGTGACGCGAACGCGCGGATGCGTCCAGAACGGGTGGCCGGCCGGCAAAGGTTCGGGGTCCGTCACGTCGAGGATCGCGCTGTCGAGCCGGCCGCTGTCGAGTGCCGCGAGCAGCGCGGCCACATCGAGCTGCGGGCCGCGCCCGACCTGCACGAGCGATGCGCCGGCCGGCAGCGCGCCGAACACGCGCGCGCCGAGCAGCCCACGCGTGGCGTCGGTCAGCGGCAGCAGGCAGATCAGGATGTCGGTGCGGGCCAGGAACGTGTCGAGCGCCGCGTCGCCTGCGTAGCAGTCGATGCCGTCGAGCATGCGCGGCGTGCGGCTCCAGCCGGCGCACGGGAAACCGAAGCGCCGCAGCGTATCGAGCACGGCCTGCCCGAGCGTGCCGAGCCCGAGCACGCCGACGCGTCGCGACGCGGCCGCGCGCACCGGCTTCTCGCGCCACGCGTGCGCGCGTTGCTGCGCCGCATAGTCGAACAGGTCGCGGTGAATCGTCAGCACCGCCTGCGTCACGTATTCGACCATCCCGTCGACGATGCCGGGCTCGACCATCCGCACGACCGGGATATGCGCGGGCACGCGCGACAGGTCGAATTGATCGATGCCGGCGCCGACCGAAAACACGATCTCGAGATTCGGCAGCAGCGCGACCGGATCGTCGGGCGGTTGCCATGCGGCGAGGTAGCGCACCGCGTGCGGATCGCCGATGTCGGGCCAGATCCGGAACGCGAGGTCGGGCGCCTGTTGCGCGAAGCGCTGCGCCCATTGCGCGCCGCGCACCGGGTCGGCCTTGTAGAGGAAGCTCATCGCGCGTGCCTGCCGCTCAGCCGAGCGCCTGGTTGACGATGGCGAACGTGCGCAGCGCCGGATCGCGGGCGGGCGCCGCGCCGCGCGCCATCGCGACGACGGTATCGACGCGCGGCAGGCCGAGCCCCTGCAGCCAGTCCGACAGCCCGCTGTCGCCCGGCACGTCGAGGCGCACGAACATGCCTTCGTGCAGCGCAAGCCAGTGGCTGATCAGCGCCTGCGCGCGCAGCGCGTCCGGCGCGACCACCGGGCCGATCACGTGGCCGCGGCCGAAGCGGCGGAACAGCGCGAAGCCGAGCAGTTCGCCGTCGCGATCGAGCGCGATCCCGTTGGCGACGCCGAGCAGCGCATCGATCACCGCGTCGCGCGGGTAGCCGGCCGCGCGCGACGCGAGCGCGGCGAGACGCGGGCCGTCGGTGGTGCCGAGCGGCCGCAGGCGCTCGCCGGGCGGCAGCGAGATCAGCGGCGGCTGGAACGCGGCGCCCTGGTGCTGGCCGATCGTGCCGATCGCGTTGAATCCGAACTTCACGTAGAGCGGCTCGCCGGCCGGCGTCGCATGCAGGAACACGGTCCGCGCGCCGAGGCTGTCGACGACGCGCGCGAGCAGTTCGCGGCCGATGCCGCGGCCCTGGCGCGCGGGCGACACGATCACCATGCCGAGCGATGCGTGCGACTCGCCGAAGCGCCAGCCGAGCGCGGTGCCGACGACGCCGGCTTCGTCTTCGGCGACGAAGCCGCTGCCGAGCTGGAATGCGAAGCGCCAGTCGTCGAGCCGGTGCGGCCACTTGACCGCCTCCGACAGCCGGTGCGCGGCGGGCAGGTCGGTTTCGGCGAACGGGCGATAGGTAAGCGTGCTGGAAGGATTGAGGTCGGCCACGCCGGACTCCGGAGGGGTAGGAATGACACGTTCACTCTGCCAGCGCCGTTGCGGCGCGGATAGGACGATTCGCCTGTTTTACGGCGTCGGCGGGCGGTCGCGCGAGATCGACGCAAACCGGCTCGATCGGCGCGGGCGAACGCACGCCGCATGCCGGCGCGGCCCGTCATTCCGACAGCTTCTGCTGTGCGAATGCCACTACGATGGAAACGCGGTGGCGCTGCCGCGCGTCGGCGAGCCTCGCCGGGCGACGATCTTGCGGCTTCGTGACGTCCGCCGGCCGGCGCCGCAGATCGTGCTGCCCGCGGCCTGCAACACGCGGCGATTCTGCGTTCCGAACGGCGTCGAACGATGCGCGACGGATTTTTTGCCCTGATTCAATTTCGTTGAACCCAGCCCGTCCCCGGCCCTGCCGGGGCTTCACACCGACAGGACGCAACCATGATCCAATTTGAACCGAAGTTCATCACGTTCGACTGCTACGGCACGCTCACCCGTTTCAGGATGGCCGACATGGCGCGCGAGGTCTATGCGGACCGGCTGTCGCCCGTCGCGCTCGAGGAATTCGTGCGTGCGTTCGCCGCCTACCGGCTCGACGAGGTGCTCGGTGCGTGGAAGCCGTATCGCGACGTCGTCGTCAACGCGATCCGGCGCACCTGCGCGCGGGTCGGCACGAAGTTCGACGAAGCCGAGGCCGAGCGTTTCTATCATGCGGTGCCGACGTGGGGCCCGCATCCGGACGTGCCGGCGGGCCTGTCGCGGCTCGCCAAGAAGTACAAGCTGGTGATCCTGTCGAACGCGTCGGACGACCAGATCATGAGCAACGTCGACAAGCTCGGCGCGCCGTTCCATGCGGTGTTCACCGCGCAGCAGGCGCAGTCGTACAAGCCACGGATGCAGGGCTTCGAATACATGTTCGGCAAGCTCGGCTGCAAGCCCGAAGACGTGCTGCACGTGTCGTCGAGCCTGCGCTACGACCTGATGACGGCCGAGGATCTCGGCATCAGGCACAAGGCGTTCGTCAACCGCGGCCACGAGCCCGGCACGCCGTTCTACAACTACTACGAGGTGTCGGACATCGGCCACCTCGCGACGCAGCTCGGGCTGTAAGCGCCGCGCTGCCTGCTGCCGGCCTGTCGCGATGTCCGGGAACACCCGCGCACGCGGCAGGTCGTCGGCATCGGAAGGTCACATGGGCCTTGCGCATCGTCTCGTGTACCCGCCACGGCTTCGACAAGGCGGGCAATCCTCTGAACTTTCATGCGGCAGTCCTGGATGGCGCGCGCGCCGCGCTCGATCAGGATGTTCCGCTCGCTTCGACCGCCGCCGGGGCACGCAGCAAATCATGCTGCGCAGGCGGCCCAAAACGGTCGAATCGTATCGTGCGGCCGCCCCGAATCGCGACAACCCGCATTTTGGCGATGCTTAAATGACCTCAATGCGCATGACGACGCGCCCGCCACCAGCAGGCGGACGCGCCGGGATTCTCGAACCACGCTGGCCCCCAGGACCCACTTTCCACAGTCAGGAGCAGTTCGGATGAGCGACGATATCGACAACGGCGGCGGCAAGGGCGGCTTCACGCGCCGCGACATGATGCGTGTCATGGCGGCGAGCGGCATGATGGCCGTCGGCGGCGGCGGGCTGCTGATGGACGCGCAGTCGGCGTTCGCTGCGCCGGCGCCCAAGCGCGGCGGCAAGATCCGGGTCGCGAACGAAACGGGCTCGACCGCCGATACGCTCGACCCGGCCAAGGGCTCGACGGGCGCCGACTACATTCGTTTCTTCATGTTCTACAGCGGCCTCACGCAGCTCGACGCGAGCCTCACGCCGCAGATGAATCTCGCGCAGTCGCTGCAGACGACCGACGCGAAGACGTGGATCATCAAGCTGCGCAAGGGCGTCACGTTCCACGACGGGAAACCGGTCGGGCCGGCCGACGTGGTGTTTTCGCTGATGCGCCACAAGAACGCGGCCACCGCGTCGAAGGTCAAGCCGCTTGCCGATCAGTTCGCCGATGCGAAGGCGAGCGGCCCGGACGAGGTCACGCTCACGCTCGCCAGTGCGAACGCCGATCTGCCGGTGATCCTCGCGACGCCGCAGCTCGTGATCGTCAAGGACGGCACGACCGACTTCAGCACCGGCATCGGCTGCGGCCCGTACAAGCTGAAGTCGTTCAAGCCGGGCGTGTCGACCGTCGGCGTGCGCAACGACAGCTATTTCAAGCCGGGGATGCCGTACCTCGACGAGATCGAGCTGATCGGCATCAGCGACAGCGCCGCGCGCCTGAACGCGCTGCTGTCGGGCGACGTGCACCTGATCAACGCGATCGATCCGCGCTCGACGCAGCGGGTCGCGTCGACGCCGGGCTATGCGCTGCAGGAAACCAAGTCGGGGCTCTATACCGACCTGATCATGCGCAGCGACAACCCGATCGTCGCGAACCCCGATTTCGTCGAAGGGATGAAGTACCTGTTCAATCGCGAGCAGATCCGCTCGGCGGTGTTCCGCGGCTACGCGGTGATCGGCAACGACCAGCCGATCCCGCCGGGGCATCGCTACTTCAACGCGTCGCTGCCGCAGCGGCCGCACGATCCGGACAAGGCGAAGTTCCTGTTCCAGAAGGCAGGCGCACTGGGCGCCGCGCTGCCGCCGATCTATGCGACCTCCGACGCGAACGGGTCGATCGAAATGGCCGTGCTGCTGCAGCAGGCCGGCCAGAAGATCGGGCTGAACCTGCAGGTGAACCGCGTGTCGGCGGACGGCTACTGGTCGAACCACTGGATGAAGCATCCGCTCGGCTTCGGCAACATCAATCCGCGCTCGAGCGCCGACGTGCTGTTCACGCAGTTCTTCAAGTCGGACGCGCCGTGGAACGAGTCGGGCTGGAAGAACGCGAAGTTCGACCAGTTGCTGCTCGCCGCACGATCGGAAACCGACGACGCGAAGCGCAAGCAGATGTACGGCGACATGCAGGCACTCGTCGCGCAGCAGGGCAGGGTCGGCATTCCGGCCTTCATCAGCTTCCTCGACGGCTACGACAAGCGGCTCGCGGGCCTCGGCTCGATCCCGACCGGCGGGATGATGGGCTTCATGTTCGCCGAGCACGTGTGGTGGAACGCGTGACGCAGATGCGTGCCGCCGCCGCGCGGCCGGTGCGGGCCACCGCCCCGGTTGCGCGCGACTTTTCCCGGAGTGCCCATGAATCGAATCCTGCTCGGGCTGATCGGCCGGCGCATCGCGGTCACCGCGCTGACGCTGCTGATCGTGTCCGCGATCATCTTCACGATCACGAACCTGCTGCCCGGCGACGCCGCGCAGGCCGCACTCGGCCAGTCCGCGACGCCGGAGACGGTCGCCGCGCTGCGCCGGCAGTTCGGCCTCGACATGCCGGCCCACGTGCGCTACCTGCACTGGCTCGCGGGGCTGCTGCACGGCGATTTCGGCCGCTCGCTGTCCGGCGACATGCCGGTGTCGGAGATGATCGGCGGACGCCTGCCGAAGTCTCTCGCGCTCGCGGCGATCACGACGGCCGTGTCGGTGCCGATCGCGCTGCTGCTCGGCATTCTCGCCGCGGTCAAGCGCGAGTCCGCGATCGATCGCGCGATCAGCCTCGGTACGCTGTCGCTCGTCGCGACGCCGGAATTCCTGATCGCGACGGTCGCCGTGCTCGTGCTGGCCGTGAAGCTGCACTGGCTGTCCGCGCTGTCGTACAGCGGCCCGATCGAAAGCCTGCACGACTTCCTGCGCGCGTATGCGATGCCGGTGCTGACGCTCTGCGCGGTCGTGATCGCGCAGATGGCACGGATGACGCGTGCGGCGGTGATCGAGCAGCTGAGCGCGTCGTATGTCGAGATGGCCGTGCTCAAGGGTGCGAGCCCCGCGCGCGTCGTGCTGCGCCATGCGCTGCCGAACGCGATCGGTCCGATCGCCAATGCGATCGCCTTGAGCCTGTCGTATCTGCTCGGCGGCGTGATCGTCGTCGAGACGATCTTCAACTATCCGGGCCTCGCGAGCCTGATGGTCGATGCCGTCGGCAATCGCGATTTCCCGCTGGTCCAGGCGTGCACGCTGATCTTCTGCGTCGCCTATTTGACGCTCGTGCTGTTCGCCGACCTGTGCTCGATCGTGTCGAACCCGAGACTGCGGACCTGAGCGTCCCGTCCTCCTTCCGAGATGCCGACCATGCACCCGACCGACCCTGTTCAACGCAGCAGCGCGCTACCGCCGTCCGGCGATCAGCCCCCGCCGTGGGGCGGCACGACGCCGCCCGCCGCGCCCGCCCCCGACCAGCCGTGCAAGCGCCGCGCCGCGCGCGTCAAACTGACGAGCGGCGGCCGCGTCGGCCTGTCGATGGTCGGCCTGATGTTGTTCATCGCGGTGTTCGCGCCGCTGCTCGCGCCGCACGACGTCGGCGCGATCGTCACGCCGGACGTGTTCGCGCCGTTCAGCGCGAAGCTGCCGTTCGGCTCCGACTTCCTCGGCCGCGACATGCTGAGCCGGATCCTGTACGGCACGCGGCTGACCGTGCTGCTCGCGCTCGCGGCGGTGCTGCTCGCCGCGCTGACCGGCACGACGCTCGGGCTGCTCGCGACCGTGTCGGGCCGCGCGGTCGACGAGACGATGAGCCGGCTGCTCGACGCGCTCACGTCGATTCCGTCGAAGATGTTCGCGCTGATGTTCGTCGCCGCGTTCGGTTCGTCGCTGCCGCTGCTGGTCCTGACCGCCGCGGTCAGCTACATGCCGGGCTCATACCGGATCGCGCGCGCGCTGGCAGTCAACATCAGCACGCTCGAATTCGTGCAGGTTGCACGCGCCCGCGGCGAAAGCGCGCTGTACATCGCGTGCGTCGAGATGCTGCCGAACATGATTCATCCAATGCTGGCCGATACCGGGCTGCGCTTCACGTTCGTCGTGCTGCTGCTGAGCGGGCTCAGTTTCCTCGGGCTCGGCGTGCAGCCGCCGTACGCGGATCTCGGCTCGCTCGTGCGCGAGAACATCGCGAGCCTCGGCGACGGCTCGGCCGTCGCGATCATGCCCGCGGTCGCGATCGCGATCCTGACGGTGGGCGTCAACCTGTTGATCGACGGCCTGCCGCATCGCGGCCGCCGCAAGGGCGCGGCCGGCGCCGCGGGAGGGCACTGATGCAACACGAATCGAACCCGCTCGTCGAGGTGCGCGGGCTGCGCGTGGTCGGCGGTCGCCCGGGCGATGCGGAAACGACGATCGTCCACGACGTCGACTTCGAGATCCGGCGCGGCGAGGTGCTCGCGCTGATCGGCGAATCGGGCTCCGGCAAGACGACGATCGCGCTGTCGCTGATGGGCCATGCGCGTGCCGGCTGCCGGATCGCCGGCGGCTCGGTGAAGCTCGGCGGCACGGACGTCTGCACGCTGCCCGCGCCGGCGCTCGCCGCGCTGCGCGGCCGCAAGGTCGCGTACATCGCGCAGAGCGCGGCCGCCGCGTTCAACCCGTCGCGCACGATCCTCGACCAGGTGATCGAGAGCGCGCTGATCCACAGGACGATGACGAAGCGCGATGCGCAGGCGAAGGCGGTCGAGCTGTTTCGCGCGCTCGCGCTGCCCGAGCCGGAGACGATCGGCAAGCGTTATCCGCACCAGGTGTCGGGTGGGCAGCTGCAGCGGCTGATGGCCGCGATGGCGCTGATCACCGATCCGGAGCTCGTGATCCTCGACGAGCCGACCACCGCGCTCGACGTGACCACGCAGATCGACGTGCTGCAGGCGTTCAAGAGCGTGATCCGGCGCTACGGGATGAGTGCCGTGTACGTGTCGCACGATCTCGCGGTGGTCGCGCAGATGGCTGACCGGATCGTCGTGCTGAGCGACGGCGTGATCCGCGAGGTCGGCGAGACCGGGCAGATCCTGCATGCGCCGACACATCCGTATACGCAGAGCCTGATCGCGGCCGTCACGCCGACCGGCGCCGAGCGCGACGGCAACGGCAAGCCTGCGCCCGCTGCGCCCGCGCCGCTGCTCGAGGTGCGCGGCGCGATCGCCGGGTATGGCGGACGCACCGCGAAAGGCTGGCCCTCGAAGGTGATCCTGCACGAAGTGGACCTGCGCATCGGGCGCGGGCAGACGGTCGGCGTGATCGGCGAGTCGGGCTCGGGCAAGACGACGCTCGCGAAGGTGATCGCGGGGCTCGTGCCGGCGACGGGCGGGCAGATCCTGCTCGACGGCGAGCCGCTTGCGCGCGATACGGCCAAGCGCACCAAGGAGCAGCACCGCCGCGTGCAGATCGTGTTCCAGAACGCGGATACCGCGCTGAATCCCGTGCATACCGTCGAGCGCACGCTCGCGCGGCCGCTCGCGTTCTATCACGGGATCAAGGGTGCGCGTGCGCGGCGGCGCGTCGCGGAACTGCTCGAGCTCGTGCGGCTGCCGCAGGCGGTTGCCGGGCGGCGCACCGGCGAGCTGTCCGGCGGGCAGAAGCAGCGCGTGAACCTCGCGCGCGCGCTCGCGGCCCAGCCCGACCTGATCCTGTGCGACGAGGTCACGTCGGCGCTCGACACCGTGGTCGGCGCCGCGATCATGGACCTGCTGCGTGACCTGCAGGCGCAGCTCGGCGTGTCGTACGTGTTCATCACGCACGATATCGCGAAGGTGCGCGCGATCAGCGACGACATCGTCGTGCTGTACGCGGGCCGCCGCGTCGAGACGGGCAGCCGCGACGCGCTGTGCGCGCCGCCTTACCACCCGTACTCGCACCTGCTCGTGTCGTCCGCGCCGGAACTGCGTGCGGGCTGGCTCGACGATGCGGCCGAGCGCTGCCACCGGCCGCTCGTGCCGATCGGCGCGAGCGCCGACGACGCCGAGCTGTGTCCGTTCCTGTCTCGCTGCGCGATGCGGGTGGACGGCGTGTGCAACCGGACCGCGCCCGCGCTGCGCACGCTCGAGAACGGCGCGCAGGTGTTGTGCCATCGCAGCGAGGAAGACCTCGCGCGCTTCCAGGCCCAACCGGCGGAGGGCGTCGCGCCGGTGCAGCCGGTGCGCCAGTAGCGTGCCGCGCCATTCATTCATCGCGGCCGCCGGCCGCGGCGAGCGGCCTTCCGCATAGTGTGCTGCGGTGGTCGTGAAAAACGGTGAATCGTGCGCGCGCCGTGCGCGAATACGCGGCAACTGCGCTTTCAGACGGTGGTTAAATGGCTTTCAATGGGCGATCGCCGATCGCTGTCGCCGGAATGGTTGAGAAGGATCCGATGAAATTCGACTCGTACTGGCTGGATACCCGCCCCGCGTTTCGTGCCGGCTGCGAAGGGCCCGTCGAAGGGCGCGCCGACGTGGCCGTGATCGGCGGCGGCTTCACCGGCCTGTCGGCGGCGCTCGCGCTTGCGCAGCGCGGCGTATCGGTGGTCGTGCTCGAAGCCGCGCAGATCGCGGGTGAAGCGTCCGGCCGCAACGGCGGCCAGTGCAATACCGGCGTCGCGCAGGACTACGCGTCGCTTGTCGCGCGGATCGGCGCCGAACCCGCAAGGCAGTTCTATCGCGCATACGAAAGCGCGGTGAGGAGCGTCGAGGCGATCGTTGCCGAACATGCGATCGACTGCGATTTCCGGCACGCCGGCAAGCTGAAGCTCGCCGCGAAGCCGAAGCATTTCGCGGGACTGGCGAAGACGTTCGACGTACTGCGGCGCGAAGTGGACCCCGACATCGAACTGATCGAGCCGTCGCGGATCCGCGACGAGATCGCCTCCGACGGCTTCTACGGCGGGCTGTTGCAGCGCAACGGCGTGCAGATGCACATGGGCAAGTTCGGCGTCGGCCTCGCGCAGGCGGCCGTGCGGGCGGGCGCGCGCATCTACGAGCAGGCGGCCGTCACGGGGCTCGAGCGGATCGACGGCGAGCGCCACGCGATCACCTGCACGCGCGGCAAGCTCGTCGCCGATCGCGTGCTGGTCGCGACCGGTGCGTCGCAGCACGGCCCGTTCGCGTGGTTCCGGCGGCGCATCGCGCCGGTCGGCAGTTTCATCGTCGTCACCGAGCCGCTGCCCGACGCGCAACTGAACCGGCTGTTCCCGCACCGCCGTGCGTACGTGACGTCGCGCCAGATCGGCAACTACTTCCGCGTGACGCCCGACAACCGGCTGCTGTTCGGCGGCCGCGCACGCTTCGCGATGTCAAATCCGCGCTCCGACGAGAAAAGCGGCGAGATCTTGCGCGCCGGCATGGCCGGCTATTTCCCGGAACTGGCCGACGTGCGGCTCGATTACTGCTGGGGAGGGCTGGTCGACATCACCGCCGACCGGCTGCCGCGCGCGGGCCAGCACGACGGGCTCTATTACTCGATGGGCTACAGCGGCCACGGCGTGCAGATGTCCGTGCACATGGGCCGCGTGATGGCCGACGTGCTGTACGGCGCGGCCGCGTCGAATCCGTGGCGCGAGCTCGACTGGCCGGCGATGCCCGGCCATTTCGGGCACGCGTGGTTCCTGCCGCTCGTCGGCGCGTATTACCGGATGCAGGATTTCCTGCACTGAAGCGAATGCCGCAAGGACTGGATATGACCGCACGATTCGTTTGTCCGCCCGCCGCGTGCGCGGGCGCATGAGGACCGCGAGCATGGCGACCCTGTTTCCCGCTGTGCCCGAACGCGAGGCAGCGCGCGCCCGGCGCGCGCCGTATTCCGCGCCGTGTTCCGCGCCGTGTTCCGTATCGCCGGCGATCGGCGACGTGCTGCGCACGATCGACGCCTCGTTCGCGCAGCCGCTGAACCTCGACACGCTCGCGGCGGTGGCCGGATTGAGCGTGTCGCGTTTCACCGCGCGCTTTCGCAGCGAAGTCGGGTTGTCGCCGCACCGATATCTGTGTCTGGTGCGCGTGCGGCGCGCGCAGGACTTGTTGCGCGCCGGTCTGGCGCCCTCGGTCGTCGCGACCGAGGTCGGATTCTTCGATCAGAGCCATCTTTGCCGGCATTTCCGGCGGGTGCTCGGGATCACGCCGCGCGATTACGTGGTCGCGCGGCAGGACGGCGCGGCGCTGCGCGCGGCGCCGCGGCACGCGCGCGCCGAGCGCCGCGACACGCCCTGTCACGTTGCATAGGCGCGGGTCGCGACGGGAGGCGCGGGCACGTTTGCCGCATTAAGCGGCGCTTAACGATGGTTTTGTGAGGCGTTAATCCGGTAGGCGAACCGACGCGACACAATGGTTCGCAAGTGGCGCAACCGCGTTCGAGTGCGCCGAGGGGTGCGCGGACCTGACGTCCGCAAACGCATATTTTGCAACACGCGCGACCGCTGGGCTGCCACGTCGTCGCGCACCGGCAGGAGCAGAAATGACCGCAGCTTTCGTGTTGCATCGTGCCGACGGCACGGCTGATACAACCAATACAACCGCCTTCCGCACGCAGGCGTTCGGCGAGCGCGATCCTTTCGCGCGACATCGGGAGATCGCGTGGGAAGGGCCCGACTCGATGGCCGCCGGGCGTATCCGTTTCATTGGCGAACTTGACGTCCCGAGTTATCCGCACATCGAAACGATCGTCGTCGTCGAAGGCGCGCTGACGCTCGACGCGGCGGGCGGCGCCCGCCTGGTGCTGGGGCCGGGACAGGGTGCGGTCATCGGCGCCGGCACCGCGCTGCGCATCGGCGCGGCGTCGCCGGTGCGGCTCGTGTTCTGCGCTGCCGCGTGCGCGCAACCGACGAAGCGCGGCCTGTTCCCGCTGCGCGCAGACGCCGACTTCAAGCCCTCTGCATCGCTGCCGGCAGAGGTGCTGCTCGGCTCCGCACCGCAATGCCGCAGCGACAACGTCTTCATCGACGACGGCGCCGGGTACTGCGCGGGCACGTGGGATTCGACGCCCTATCACCGGATCGTTCGCCCGCATCGCGTGAACGAGTTCATGTTCCTGCTGGCCGGCAGCGTACGGTTCGCCGCGCCCGACGGCAGCGTGTTGTCGCTCGGCGCCGGCGACGCGCTGTTCGTGCCGCGCGGCGCATCGATCGGGTGGGAAAGCCGCGAACGCGTGGCGAAGTTCTACGTCGTGCAAAACGTCCGCGTATCAACCGAACGAGACTGAACATGTCCCCTCCGCTGCGCCATATAGAAACTTCGCCCACGCTGCCGGCCGCGGCCGATGTCGTCGTGATCGGCGGCGGAATCATCGGCGTCTTCACTGCGTACTACCTGGCCCGGCGCGGGGTGTCGGTCGCGCTGGTCGAGAAGGGGCGAATCGGGGCCGAGCAGTCGAGCCGCAACTGGGGCTGGTGCCGGCAGCAGAACCGTGACGAGCGTGAATTGCCGATGGCGAGCAAGAGCATCGATCTGTGGGAACGATTCGCCGCCGAATCCGGCGAAGACACGGGCTTTCATCGCTGCGGGCTGCTGTATCTGAGCAATGACGAGGCCGAGCTGTCCCGCTGGGCCAGTTGGGGCGACTTCGCGAAGACCGCGGGCGTGACGACGTACATGCTCGACAGCAAGCAAGCGGGCGAGCGCGGGCGCGCAACCGGGCGGCCGTGGAAAGGCGGCGTTTTCTCGCCGAGCGACGGCACGGCCGATCCGGGCAAGGCCGCGCCGGCCGTGGCAGCCGCACTGATGAAGCTCGGCGGCAGCGTCCACCAGCACTGCGCGGCTCGCGGCATCGAACTCGAGGGCGGGCGCGTCGGCGGCGTCGTCACGGAAGCCGGCGTGATCAAGACCAGGACGGTCGTGCTCGCCGGTGGCGCGTGGGCGTCGTCGTTCTGCCGCCAGCTCGGCGTCCGTTTTCCACAGGCGTCGATCCGCCAGTCGATCCTGAGCGTGTCGCCGGTCGAACAGCGCTTGCCGGATGCGCTGTACACCTCGGGCGTGTCCGTTACGCGCCGCGGCGATGGACGCTACGCACTCGCCATCAGCGGCCGCGCGCGCGTGGACGTGACGCCGCAGTTCCTGCGATTCGCCCCGCAGTTCGTGCCGATGTTCGCGAAGCGCTGGCGCAACCTTCTTCCGGGCGGCCTCGAAGGCATGCGCGGCGGCCACGAAACGCTCAAGCGGTGGCGGCTCGATGCGCCGACCCCGATGGAGGCGGTGCGCATTCTGGATCCGAAGCCCGATATGCGGACGGTCACCGAAACGTACCGCCGTGCCGTCGAACTGCTGCCCGAACTTCGCGAAGCGACGATCACGCACGCATGGGCGGGGTTCGTCGACAGCACGCCGGATGGCGTCCCGGGCATCGGCGAAGTGCCGGGCGTGCCGGGATTGATCCTGGCGGCGGGTTTTTCCGGGCACGGTTTCGGCATTGGCCCGGGCGCCGGTCACTTGATCGCGGATCTTGCCACGGGCGCGCAACCGATCGTGGACCCGATGCCGTATCGGCCGAGCCGGTTCGGCGATTCCGCATGGGGCAAGGTTGCCGATTTCTAGGCCGACGCCGGCGGCGTGACGACGCTGCGCATCGTCACGCGCCGTTCGCGCAGGCAGACGATACGACACGGTGCGACGCGATGCGACGCGAACAATGCGCACCATGCCTCGCGGCATGGTGCGGCCGACAATGGAGTGCGTGATGCGTTTCGGTTCCTATTGGCTCGATACGTCCGAGCCCTTCGCGAGCCGCTCGCCTGAGCTGCCGGACGGAATGTGCGACGTGGCGGTCGTGGGCGGCGGGATCACCGGTTCGGCGGCCGCGCTCGCGCTCGCGAAGAAGGGCGCGCGTGTGGTGGTGTGCGAAGCCGGCACCGTCGGGCACGCCGCGTCGGGCCGCAACGGCGGCATGTGCAACAACGGCTTCGCGCAGGACTACGCGATGCTGTCGCAGCGCATCGGCGCCGAGCTGGCGAACCGGCTCTATCAGGCGTTCGACGCGGGCGTCGACATGGTCGAGCGTCTGGTCGAAGAAGAGTCGATCGATTGCGATTTCGTGCGACGCGGCAAGCTCAAGCTCGCGGCGAAGCCCGCGCACTACGACAAGCTCGTGCGCAGCCAGGCGCTGCTCGCCGCGAACGTCGATCGCGACACGCGCATCGTGACCAGGGCGCAGCTGCGCGACGAGATCGGATCGAGCCGCTACCACGGCGGCTTGCTGTTCGAGAAGAGCGCCGGGATGCACGTCGGCCGGTATGTGCGCGGCCTCGCCAACGCCGCGCAGGCGCGCGGCGCGCACGTCGTCGAACATGCGCCGGTGCTCGGGATGAAGCGCGACGCAGGCGGCGCATACGCGCTGCGCACGCCGCTCGGCGAGATCCGCGCGCGTCAGGTGCTGCTCGCGAGCGGGATCTCGCAGGTGGGGCCGTTCGGTTGGATCCGGCGCAGGATCGTGCCGGTCGGCGCGTTCATCATCGTCACCGAGCCGCTGCCGCGCGAACTGCTCGACCGCCTGCTGCCGACCCGCCGGATGGTCACCGACACCAAGAACTTCGTGAATTTCTTCCGCGTGACGCCGGATCACCGGATGCTGTTCGGCGGGCGCGCGCGTTTCGCCACCTCGAACCCGCGTTCGGACGAAAAGAGCGGACTGATCCTGCGCCGTCAGATGGCCGCCGTGTTTCCCGAGCTGGCGAACGTGCGCGTCGACTACTGCTGGGGCGGCATGGTCGACATGACCGCCGACCGGCTGCCGCGCGCCGGCGAGCGCGACGGCGTGTATTACTCGATGGGCTACAGCGGCCACGGCACCCACATGGCCACGCTGATGGGGACGCTGATGGCCGAGATCATGGACGGACGCGCCGATCTCAACCCGTGGCAACGTTTCGACTGGCCGGCGATTCCCGGCCACTTCGGCAAACCGTGGTTTCTGCCGTTCGTCGGCGCATGGTATCGACTCAAGGACACCCTCCAATGACTTCTTACGACCAATCACCGGTCCGTCACCTGATGGAAGCTGGAAGGCTCGATCGCTTCTTTATCGACGGCGACTGGATTTTGCCTGACGGCGGCGACCGATTCGCGGTCGTCTGTCCGTCCACGGAAGACACGCTGTGCGAAATCCCGCTCGGCAACGCGCGCGACGCCGATCGCGCGGTGCAGGCCGCGCGCAACGCTTTCGAGCGCTGGGCCGCGACCTCGCCGCAGCAACGCGCCGCGCTGCTCGACCGCGTTTACGCGTTGCTACTGGAGCGCGCCGAACGGTTCGCCATGGCGCTCGCGATGGAAATGGGCGCGCCGATCAGCTACGCACGCGCTGCTCATGTGCCGCTCGCGGCCGAACATATCCGGGTCGCGCGCGACAATCTGGCCGGTTATCCGTTCCGGGCACGGCGCGGGACAACCGCGATCGTGCGTGAGCCGATCGGCGTCTGTGCGCTGATCACACCGTGGAACTGGCCGATCTATCAAATCACCGCGAAGGTCGGCCCGGCGCTCGCGGCAGGCTGCACGGTGGTGCTGAAACCCAGTGAGCTGTCGCCGCTCAGCGCGCTGCTGTTTGCGCAAGTGATCGCCGATGCGGGCGTGCCCGCGGGCGTGTTCAACCTGGTGGGCGGCAGTGGCACGGAAGTGGGCGCGTCGCTCGCGTCGCACCCGGAGGTCGACATGGTGTCGATCACCGGGTCGACGCGCGCCGGCGTGCTGGTTGCGCAAGCGGCGGCGCCGACCGTCAAGCGCGTCGCGCAGGAGCTTGGCGGCAAGTCGCCGAACATCGTATTGCCCGATGCGGACCTGCAGCGTGCCGTCGCGCCGGGCGTCGCCGCCGCGTTCCGGAACATGGGCCAGTCGTGCAGCGCGCCGACCCGGTTGATCGTGCCGCGCAGCGTCCTGGGCCGCGTCGAGGAACTGGCCGTCGCGGCCATGGAACGGATGGTGGTCGGCGATCCGTTCGCCGAGGCGACGACGCATGGCCCGCTGGCCAATCGCGCGCAGTTCGGCCGGGTCGCGCAGATGATCGACGCGGGCATCGACGAACGGGCGAAGCTGCTCGCCGGCGGCCCCGGGCGGCCGGCGGGATTCGATCGGGGCTTTTATGCGCGGCCGACGATCTTTTCCGACGTCCGCACCGACATGACGATCGCGCAGCAGGAGATCTTCGGCCCGGTCCTCGCGATCCTTCCGTACGACACCATCGACGAAGCCGTCGCCATCGCGAACGACACGGTTTACGGGCTTGGCGCGCATGTGCAGGGCACCGACAAGGAACGTGCGCGCGCGGTGGCTGCGCGCATCCGGGCGGGGCAGGTGCACCTGAACTACCCGGTATGGGACCCTCAGGCTCCGTTCGGCGGGTACAAGCAGTCGGGCAACGGCCGCGAGTACGGGATCGAAGGGATGGAGGAGTACACGGAGATCAAGTCGATCCTGGGCTTCTACGACTGAAGCCTTGGCCGCGCGACGTCCGCGCGGCGATGCACAATCCCGACCGTCCATCATCGAAGGTGTCGAACTTGGAACACGCCATCCTCTCCGAAGCGTCGCTGAGCGCGCATCGCGCCCACTGGGCGAGCCTGCGCCGCGATCTGCATGCGCATCCCGAGTTGCGATTCGAGGAACGCAGGACGGCCGACGTCGTTGCCCGCGAGCTCGAAGATCTCGGCTATACGGTGTCGCGCGGGCTGGGCGGCACGGGCGTCGTCGCGAGCCTGCCCGGGGCGGACCCCGGGCGCGGAATCGTGCTCCGTGCGGATCTGGATGCGTTGCCGATCCAGGAAGCCAACGACTTCGCACACGCATCGTGCGCGCAAGGGGTCATGCACGCGTGCGGGCATGACGGGCATACCGTCATGTTGCTCGGGGCCGCACGCGTCATGAGGGGCCTGCCGCAGTTGCCTGGCACGGTTCATTTCGTGTTTCAGCCAGGAGAAGAGGGCGGCGCGGGCGCGCGGAAGATGATCGACGACGGGCTGTTCGAGCAATGCCCGACGGAAGCGGTATTCGGCATGCACAACTGGCCCGGTTTGCCGGCCGGGCATTTCGGGTTGCGCACGGGGCCGATCATGGCCGCGGGCTCCCGGTTCAGGATCACGGTAACCGGCAAAGGCGCGCATGCGGCGCAGCCGCATCTGGGCGTCGATCCCGTCCCGCTCGCATGTTCGATGGTGCTGCAGTGTCAGACCATCGCTGCGCGGCACAAGGATCCCGTGGATCCCGCCGTCATTTCCGTCTGCATGTTCCATGCGGGAACGACGGACAACGTCATTCCGGACAGCGCCGAGCTGCGCGGGACGATTCGCACGCTGTCGTCTGCACTGCAGCAACAGCTGCAGCGCGACGTCCAGCTCATGTGCGAGGGGCTGGCCCGCGCCCATGGCGCGCAAGTCGACGTCGAATTTTTTCAGTACTACCCGGCGACGGTCAACACGCCGGCCGAGACCGCACTCTGCGAAGCGGTGATTCGCGAGACGTTCGGCGACGAACGCCTTTGCCCCGACGTGCCGCCGAACATGACGTCCGAAGACTTCGGCTTCATGCTGGAGGAGCGCCCCGGCGCTTACGTGCTGATCGGCAATGCGCCGGCCGAAACGGGCGCGCCGGCGCTGCATCACCCGAAATACGATTTCAACGACGACATCATTCCGGCCGGCGTGCGCTACTGGGTGTCGCTGGCGCAGCGGTATTTCGCGCGCGCGGCGTGACGGTGCGCGGCTTCGAACGCGCCGCATTAAACGGCGGCTAACGAACGCTTAAGCGTGCGTTAGCCACAGCAAACACGTCTGTTCCTATAGTGACCGCTGCGAACACGCCGCGCGATGTCGCCGGCGATACGGCAACACAGGCGCGGGCCGTCGTCCGTGCCGGCTCGACACACGACACAAGAGGGATCGCCCGATGACACACGAACACGCGACCAACGCTGCCGCGCCGGCGACGGCGCTGCACTATCGACGCTTCACCGCCGCCGACGTGAGCGCGGCCCACGCGCTGTCGGTGGCGCTGCGCTGGCCGTTCCGGGCCGAAGACTGGCAGTTCTCCGCCGACACGTCGACCGCGTTCGTCGCCGAGGAGGACGGCGTGGTCATCGGTACGGCGATGTGCTGGAAGTACGGCGCGGATCGCGCTGCGCTCGGACACGTGATCGTGTCGTCCGAGCACCAGGGGCGCGGCATCGGGCGCGCGCTGATGGAGATCGTGCTCGACGAGCTCGGGCCGCGCATCACCTTCCTGCACGCGACGCCGGCCGGCCAGCCGCTTTACGAAAAGCTCGGCTTCGCCGTGTGCGGCTCGCTGGATCAGTTTCAAGGCAACGTCGAGCGGCCTGCCTCGCAGACGCTCGCCGACGGCGAGCGCCTGCGGGCCGCCACGCCGGGCGACCTGGATTGCCTGGTGGCGCTCGACACGCGCGCGTCCGGGCTCGGGCGCGCCGCGCTGCTGGCCGCATTGCTCGCGCGCGGCGAAGGCGTCGTGCTGGAGCGCGGCGGCGAGATCGCCGGCTTTGCGGTGCTGCGCCGCTTCGGCCGCGGCCACGTGATCGGCCCGGTCGTCGCGCCGCGTTCGCCCGACGATGCGCATGCGAAGGCGCTGATCGCGCACTGGCTGCGCGCGCGCGACGGCGAATTCGTTCGCATCGACGTGCCGTCCGGCACCTGCCTGCCCGACTGGCTCCATGCGCAGGGCCTGAAGCGCGTCGACACCTGCTCGAAGATGGTCCGCAACGCGCCTGCCGCGGCGCACGGCGCGCCGCACGATCCGGACTGCGGGCTGTACGCGCTCGTCAGCCAGGCGATGGTGTAACGCGCGTCCGGGCGCCGACGCGCAGACGGCATCGCGGCGGTGCCCGGCGGTGCCCAGCTCGCCGCCGGGCCGACCGCATGCCGCACGCCATGTGCCGCGTGCCGCGATCGCCGCCGAACGCGATGATGACCGGCACATTACAGTTTCGTCATCGACGCTGCCGACGCATGCACGGAACGTCTCGCCATCGCCGTTTCCCGGTAACATCGCCGCATCTTTCCCCATGCGACGGAGCCGGCGATGCGCATCCTGATAGTCGAAGACGAACCGAAGACGGGCGCGTACCTGAAGAAGGGTCTGGAGGAGTCCGGATTCAGCGTCGATCTCGCCAAAGACGGCGGTGAAGGGCTGATGCTCGCGCAGGAGGAGCGCTACGACGTGATCGTGCTCGACGTGATGCTGCCCGTGCTCGACGGCTGGGGCGTGCTCAAGCGGCTGCGCGACACGCACACCACGCCGGTGCTGTTCCTGACCGCGATGGACGACGTCGGCGACCGCGTGAAGGGCCTCGAGCTCGGCGCGGACGACTATCTCGCGAAGCCGTTCGATTTCGTCGAGCTGCTGGCCCGCATCCGCACGCTCGCGCGTCGCGGCCCGCCGCGCGAAACCGAGCATCTGGCGGTCGGCGATCTGGAGATCGACGTGGTGCGCCGCCGCGTGAAGCGCGGCGCCGTGCGGATCGACCTGACGCCGCGCGAATTCTCGCTGCTGCAACTGCTCGCGCGCCGGCAGGGCGAGGTACTGAGCCGCACGCAGATCGCGTCCTACGTCTGGGACATGAATTTCAACAGCGATACGAACGTCGTCGAAGTCGCGATCCGGCGCCTGCGCGCGAAGATCGACGACGCCTTCCCGGTGAAGCTGATCCATACGGTGCGGGGCGTCGGCTACGTGCTCGAACCGAAGGACGACGCATGACGCGCTTGCGATCGCTGTCGGCGACGCTCGCGCTCGCGTTCGCCGCGACCACGCTCGCCGCGTTCGCGCTCGTCGGCGCGTACGTGTACATGGGCCTCGAGCGGCAGGTGAACACGCAGGACGATCTCGACATCGTGCTGGCCGCGCGCCACACGCGCCGGCTCGCGGGCGAGCTCGAATCGCTCGACGCGGTGCGCGCGCACGCGGAGCGTCTGACGAGTCAGGTGCTCGGCAACGAGGCGCTGTCGATGGTCGTCCTCGACGCCAACGGCGACGTGCTGGTGCGCCACAACGTCCGGCTGAGCGCACCCGACGCGGCGCTCTACGACGCGCCGGGCGCACCGACCGACGCGCAGCTGCTGGCGCCCCGCGCCGTGCCGGTGCCCGACAACGAACGGATCACGGCCGAGCGGCTGCAGACATGGACGGTCGACGGCGGCACGCCGATGCGCGGCGTCGTGATCGCCGCGGCGCTCGGCGATCACACGCCGATCCGCATCGCGATCGCGCGCAATATGCACGACCGCGCGCAGCTGCTCGACGGCTACCGAGACCGGCTGAAGGTTGCGGGAGCGGCAGGCGCGCTGTTCGCGCTGCTGTTCGGCTACTGGCTGATCCGCACGGCGCTTGCGCCGCTGCGCGAGATCGTCGCGAACACCGGCCGGATCACGGTCGACAAGCTCGACACGCGGCTCGACGCGTCGCGCGCGCCGCACGAGCTGCGCGCGCTGGTCGACGCGCAGAACGCGATGCTCGCGCGCCTGCAGCAGGCGTTCGCGCACCTGTCGCAGTTCAGCGCGGATCTCGCGCACGACCTGCGTACGCCGCTGAACAACATGCGCGGCGCAACGGAAGTCGCGCTCGCGCGGCCGCGCTCGGCCGACGAATACCAGGCGCTGCTCGAATCGAACCTCGAGGAATACGACCGTCTCGCACGGATGATCGACAACGTGCTGTTTCTCGCGCGCGCCGAGCACCCGAGCTTCGTCACGCGGCAACGCGCGTTCGACGTGCGCGACGAACTCGATCGCATCGCCGAATACTTCGAGGGGCTCGCCGACGAAGCGGGCTCGACGGTGCGCGTCGAAGGGCACGGCCGGCTGACGGCCGACGTCGAGCTGTTCCGCCGCGCGATCGGCAACCTGCTCGCCAACGCGCTGCGCTACACGCCGGCCGGCGGCGTGATCACGCTGGCGGTCGACGAAACGGCGGACGCCGTGCAGGTCGTCGTCGCGAATCCGGGCGAGCCGATCGACGCGGCGCTGCTGCCGCGGATCTTCGACCGGTTCGTGCGCGGCGACCCCGCGCGCAGCGGCGGTGCGCCGGGCGGCACGGCCGGGCTCGGCCTCGCGATCGTGCGCTCGGTGATGGAGCTGCACGGCGGCAGCGTGCGCGTCGAGAGCGACGCGCGCGGAACGCGTTTCATCCTCACGTTCAACCCGCCGCCGGCGGCGTGACGGCCGCGCGGTCGTTCATCGCCGCTGACGGCGCCGGTTGCGCGCCGGCCGCCGCGTCTGCGTCGCGGCTCGCGGCGCCTTGCCAGCCGCCGCCCAGCGCCTTCAGCAATCCGACTTCGGCTTCCATGCGGCGCGCGTCGATCTGGTCGGCCGTGCGGCGGTTCGTCAGCGCGATCGTCTGGGCGGTGACCACGTCCAGATAGCTGACCGCGCCCGCGTTGAAGCGGTTCGTCGTGAGCCGCAGCGACAGGTCGGCCGCGTCGGTCGCGCGCTGCTGGCTGCGCGCTTCGGACGCGAGCGCGGCGATCGTCGACAGTTGATCCTCGACCTGCTGGAACGCGACCAGCACCGTTTGCCGATAGTCGGCGACCGCGCCGTCGTATTGCGCGTGCGCGCCGCGCAGCGACGCGCTGCGGCGTCCGCCGTCGAACAGCGTGCCGGCGAGCTGCGGGCCGATCGACCAGAACAGGCTCGGCGCGGTGAGCCACGGCGCGAAGAACGAGCTTTCGAGGCCGGCGCTCGCGGACAGCACGAGATCGGGGAAGAACGCGGCGCGCGCCTCGCCGATCTGCGCGTTCGCGGCCGCGACGCGGCGTTCCGCCGCCGCGATGTCGGGCCGCCGTTCGAGCAGCTGCGACGGCACGCCGGCCGGAATGGCCGGCACCGCGAACGGCGTCACGCGCGGCGGCAGCGCGAAGGTCGACGCGCTCTCGCCGACGAGCGTCGCGATCGCATGCTGGAGCTGCGCGCGCGCTGCGTCGATGTCGGTGTCCTGCGTGCGCGTCGCTTCGAGCTGCGTGTCGGCTTGCGCGACCGCCGACGCGTCGATCGCGCCGGCCGCCAACTGCTGCTGCAACAGCGTGAGTGCGTCGGCGTACGCGCGCACCGTGTCGTCGAGCAACTGCTTCTGCGTATCGAGCGAGCGCAGCGCGAAATAGTCGGTCGCGAGTTCGGCGGTCACCGACAGCTTCACGGCCTGCAGGTCGGCCGCGCTCGCGGCCGCATCGGCCTGCGCGCCGGCCACCGCGTCGCGCACGCGGCCGAACACGTCGGGCTCCCAGCTCGCGGCGACGCCGGCCTGATAGTCGGGCGTGGTCTTGCCGGCGAGCGACGAGCCGAGCCGGTTCTGCGACACGCGCGCGCGGCTTTGCGCGGCGCCCGCGGTGATCGTCGGCAGGAAGCCCGCGTGCTGGTAATCGACCATCGCGCGTGCTTGCTGCAGATCGGCGACGGCTTTCTTCACCGTCTGGTTCGACACGTCGACGCGGGCTTCGAGCGCGTTCAGGTCGGCGTCGCCGAACACGGTCCACCACGCGCCGCGCGCGGCGGCGTCGGCCGGCACCGCGACGTGCCAGCCGGCCTGGGCCGCTGCGGCGGCCGGGGCGCCCGCGTAACGGGCGGGCACGGCGACGGACGGCGGCGCGTACGGTGGCAGCGTCGAGCACGCGCTCAGCGCGGCGGCGACGCCGAGCGCGACGATGCGGCGGGCAAACGGGAGCGGATGACGAAGAAGGCGCATGGCGGGTGTCTCGCGGGTTGTCGTCGATGAATCAGCTTTGGGTCGGTGTCGATGTCGACGCAGATGGCGGCGGGGCGGCGGCGGTCGTGAGCCGGGACGGTACGGCGTGCGCAGTCAGCGCGGCGGCGGCCCCGAGCGCGACGATGTGCCGGGCCAACGGGAGCGGATGACGAAGAAGGCGCATGGCGGGCATCTCGCGGGTGGTCGTCGATGAATCAGCTGTGGGTCGGTGTCGATGTCGGCGCAGACGCCGGTGACGCGGCGGTCGTGGGCCGGGACGGCACGGCGTGCGCGGACGATGCGGCAAGCGGCGCGGCAACGGCTGACGCAACCGACGCGCCAGCGGGTGAGGCAACCGGTGCGCCAACTGCCGAACCCGCGCGGGCCACGATCTTCACGGCTTCCCCCGCGGCGATCGCATCGCCCGGGTTGTCGATCACGCGATCGGTCGGCGCGAGCCCTGCGACGATCTCCACGCGCGTGCCGAAATCGCGGCCGATCTGCACGGTTTTCAGCGCGGTGCGTCCGTGCGCGTCGACGGTCGCGACCGTCACGCCGTTCGGACGGAACAGCAGCGCGCTGACCGGCAATTCGAGCGCGGGCGCCGCGCTCGGCACGACGAGATGCGCTTGCGCATAGGCGCCGGGCAGCAGCGCGCCATCGCGGTTGTCGACGTCGATCTCGACGCGCAGCGTGCGCGTGACCGGATCGATCGCCCCGGCGGTGCGCGCGACGCGCGCGGCGAAGCGGCGCCCCGGATACTGCTGCGTGCTCAGGTAGACCTGCGTGCCGGTCGTGATGCCGGTCGCGCTGTCCTGCGGCACGTCGACGAACACGCGCAGCGTGTCGGTCTGCTCGAGATGGAACAGTTCGCCGGACAGCCCCGCACTGCCCGGCGTGCCGCCCGCGGTGACGAGCGTGCCGACGTCGACGTCGCGCGCGGTGATCACGCCGTCGAACGGCGCGGTGACCGACTCGTACGACACGAGTTCGGCGAGGTGCGCGACATTGGCCTGCGCGGAGGCGAGCATCGCGCGCTTCGCGTTCATGTCGGCGGCCTTCGTGTCGGCGTCCTGCTGCGATACCGACTGCGTGGCGAGCATCTGCTGCCAGCGCTGCGCGGTCGATTTCGCATAGTCGTAGTTCGCCTGCGCAGTGGCCGCGTCGGCGCGCGCCTGGCGCAACTGCGCGTCGAGGTCGGGCGCGGCGATCTGCGCGAGCGCCTGGCCGGCCTTCACGCGCGCGCCGAGATCGGCGCTCCAGTGCGCGATGTAGCCGCTCGTACGCGCATAGATCGACGCCTCCTCGTACGGCATCACCGCACCCGGCAGCGTGAGCGTCTGGTCGGCCGGCGCCGCGCCCGGCACGATCACCGACACCGGCAGCACCTGCTGGGCGGCCACCTGCGCACGCTGCGCGGCGCGCGCGTCGAGCCGCGGCACGATGCCGATCGCGAGCAGCACGGCCGCCAGCGCGATGCCGGCGAGCGGCACGGCCAGCTTGCGGCCGCCGCGGGCGGGCGGCGCGTCGGGTGCTGCATAGGGTGTGGCGGTGGGCGTGGCATACGTGGCGGACGTAGCAGACGTGGCCGAGGTGGCCGAGGTGGCGCGCGTCGCAGACGTCGCTGGCGTCGCAGTCGCGGCGGTTGAAGTGCCGGCTTCGCCAGCCGGCGGCGGGGCGGGTTCGATCGAGTCGTTCATGATGGGTCCGGGGTCGGGGCGAGTCGAGGGATGAAGGAGCGGCCGTCCGCGCTCAACGCAGCGCCGGCGTATCGGGGGCTTCGGGCGCACCGGGCGCATCGCGCATATCAAGCGCACCACGCGCGCCCGCCGCGTCGCGACGCCGCTCGAGCCACGCGTGCACGAAGCCGAACACGACGGGCACGAACAGCAGCGTCGACAGCGTGCCGAACGCGAGCCCGCCGATCACCGCGCGGCCGAGCGGCGCGTTCTGCTCGGCGCCTTCGCCGAGCCCGAGCGCCATCGGCACCATGCCGATGATCATCGCGAGCGCGGTCATCACGACCGGACGGAAGCGGCTGAAGCCGGCGTCGAGCGCGGCCTGCCACGGCGATGCGCCGCCGGCGAGCAGCTCGCGCGCCGCATTGACGACGAGAATGCTGTTCGCGGTCGCGACGCCGATGCACAGGATCGTCCCGGTCAACGCCGGCACCGACAGCGTCGTGCGCGTCACGAACAGCATCCACGCGATGCCGGCCAGCGACGCCGGCAGGCCGCCGACGATCACGAGCGGGTCGAGCCACGACTGGAAATTCACGACGATCAGCAGGTAGACGAGCACGATCGCGAGCGCGAGACCGCCGAGCAGCCCGGCGAACGACTCGTGCATCGCCTGCACCTGGCCGCGCAGCACGATCGACGAGCCGGGCGGCAGCTGCGCGCGCGCGTCGTCGACGAGCTTCGTCACGTCGGCCGTGACCGCGCCGAGGTCGCGCCCCTGCACCGACGCGAAAATGTCGAGCACCGGCTGCACGTTGTAGTGCGACACGACCGCCTGCTGCGTCGTGCGCGAGAAGCTGCCGAGCGTGCCGAGCAGGTTTTGCGCGGGCGCACCGGCCGCCGGGCCGCCGGCCGGGCGCTGCGGCGACGGCGCGCCGCTGGTCGGCAACGGCACGTTCGCGAGCGCTTGCAGCGAATCGATCGTGTACTGCGGCGTCTGCACGAGCACGGGGTAGCTCACGCCGTTGCGCGGATCGAGCCAGAAGTTCGGCGTCGTCTGCGCGCTGCCCGACAGCGAGATCAAAAGGTTCTGCGCGACGTCGCGCTGCTGGAGCCCGGCCTCGATCGCCTTGGTGCGGTCCACGTTCACGTCGATCGCCGGCTCGTCGCCGGGCTGCTGGATGCGCGCGTCGACCAAACCGCGCACGCCGCGCAGTTTCGCGAGCAGCGCGTTCGCGACCGCGCGGTTCTGATCCAGCTTGTTGCCGACGATCTGGATGTCGACCGGCGCGGGCAGCCCGAAATTGAGGATCTGACTCACGATGTCGGCCGGCAGGAACGCGAACGTCACGCCGGGGAACGACTGCGCGAGCAGGTTGCGCAGCCGTGCGACGTACGCGGCGGTCGGCGCGTGGCCCGGCTTCAGCGTGATCATCACGTCGGCGTCCTCGGTGCCGATCGGGTCGGACGAGTCGTAGGTGAGGTTGATCCCGCTCACCGGCACGCCGATGTTGTCGAGCATGCCGGCCAGTTCGCGCGCTGGAATCACGCTGCGCACCTTGGCCTCGACTTCGTCGGTCAGCCGTGCGGTCTGCTCGATCCGCGTGCCGGTCGGCGCGCGCAGATGCAGGCGGATCTCGCCGGTGTCGATCGCCGGGAAGAAGTCCTGGCCGGCGAACGCGAACAGGCCCGTGGACGCCACGCACGCCAGCACGAACGCGGCCGCGAAGCGGCGCCGGTGCGCGATCGCCGCGGCGAGCAGCGCGCGATAGCCGAGCCGGATCGCGTCGAAGCGGCGTTCGAACGCGGCCTGCAGGCCGGCGATACGCGCGAACACGCCGCGCGGCGGGCGGCCCTGGCCCTTCGCGCGCATCAGCACCATCGCGAGCGTCGGCACGAGCGTGCGCGACAGCACGTACGACGCGAGCATCGCGAACACCACGGCCTCGGCGAGCGGCACGAACAGGTAGCGCGCGACGCCCGTCAGGAAGAACATCGGCACGAACACGATGCAGATGCACAGCGTCGACACGAACGCCGGCACCGCGATCTCGCCCGCGCCCTCGAGGATCGCGTCGTGCAAGCCTGAACCGAGATGCAGGTGGCGCTCGATGTTCTCGATCGTCACGGTCGCGTCGTCGACGAGAATGCCGACCGCGAGCGCGAGCCCGCCGAGCGTCATGATGTTGATGGTCTCGCCGAGCGCGGCGAGCGCGATCAGCGACGTGAAGATCGACAGCGGGATCGAGATCGCGATGATCAGCGTGCTGCGCCAGTTGCCGAGGAACAGCAGGATCATCATCGCGGTCAGCACGGCGGCGATCAGCGCCTCGCGCACGACGCCCTGGATCGCGGACTTCACGAACACCGACTGGTCGTCGAGCGCCGCAATGTGCAGCGCCTTCGGCAGCCCGGCTGCGATCTTCGGCAGCATCGCCTTCACCTGGTCGATGATCGTCAGCGTCGATGCGCTGCCGGTCTTCTCGACGGTCAGCAGCGCCGCGCGCTTGCCGTCGGCGCGCACGACGTTGGTCTGCGGCGAGAAGCCGTCGCGCACGTGGGCGACGTCGCGCACATAGACGACGCTGCCGCCGATCGTCTTCACCGGCAGGTCGTTCAGCGCGGCGACCGTCTGCGTGCTGCCGTTCAGCTGCACGTCGTACTCGTGCGTGCCGATCTTCGCGGTGCCGCCCGGCAGGATCAGGTTCTGCGCGTTGATCGCGTTCACCACGTCGATCGGCGCGAGCCCCTTCGCCTGCAGCGCGCGCGTGTCGAGATCGACGACGATCTGGCGGATCTTGCCGCCGTACGGCAGCGGCACGGCCGCGCCCTGGACGGTTGCGAGCTGCGTGCGGATGAAACTGTTGCCGAGGTCGTACAGCTGCTGTTCGGCGAGCGTGTCGCTCGACAGCCCGAGCTGCAGGATCGGCACCGTCGACGCGTTGTACGTGATGATGTTCGGCGGCAGCGTGCCGGGCGGCAGGATGCGCAGGATCGACGCGGCGTTGCTGGCGGCTTCCGCGATCGCGCGATTGATGTCCGCGCCGGGGTGGAAGAACACCTTCACGACCGACACGCCGTTCAGCGACTGCGATTCGATGTGCTCGATGTCGTCGACGTCGGACGTGAGCGCGCGCTCGTAGTTCGACGTGATGCGCTTGGCCATGTCTTCGGCGGAGAAGCCGTTGTACGACCAGACGATGCTGACGACCGGGATGTCGATGTTCGGAAAGATGTCGGTCGGCATGCGCAGCAGCGCAAGCGGCCCCGCGATGAAGATCAGCAGCGCGAGCACGACGAACGTATAGGGCCTGCGCAATGCGAGCTGGACGATCCACATGATGTTGTTCCTCGAAGCAGGGCACGGATGCCGCGTTCGATGCGGCGAGCATGCAGTCTGCCGGCGCGGCGTTGACCCGAGCCTGTCGCGAAGATTACGAAACCGTCATCCGCGTGCGGCGGCGGCGGATGACGAATTTGTCATGTTCCGGTCAGCGTCGCGTGCACCGCGATCGCCAGAATGAAGACGTCAGGCAGCGAGTCGCATCGGGGCTCGTGCCGGCGGCGCATCGACGATGCGTCTTCATCGAATCGTTTCCGGGAGTTCCATCATGAACCGCAGGATGATTGCAGCCGCCTTGCTCGCGCTCACCATCGGCACGCCGGTGGCCGCGTTCGCCCAGAGCGCCTCGGCGGGCCTGACCCGCGCCGACGTGCTCACCGAATTGGTCCAGGCCCAGCGTGACGGCACGGTGCCGACGTCGCGCTGGGATTACCCGCCGAGCGCGCCGACGATCGAGCGCAACCGCGAGCTGTATGCGCTCGGGCATGGCGAGCAGCACACGCAGAGCGCCGCGGCGGCGCCGTCCGGGGCGACGGGGAGTGCGTTGTGAAGGCCCGTGTGGTCGTGGCGCGCGTGACGGCGCTGGCGCTCGCCGCAGCGCTCGCGGCCGCCGTCGCACCGGCGTTCGCGCGCGGCCAGCCGCAACTACCCGACGACGACGGCGGACGCGCCAGCGTGCTCGCCGCGTTGAATCCGCAGCACGACGCGACGCCCGAGCGCGCGGTCGCGGCCACGGGCACGACGGGCGAGGCGCGGGTCGCGCATGCGCATGCTCATGCGGCGCCCATCAAGCGCGCGCCGAGCGCGATGCCGCGCGCGGACACCAGCGCGCTCGCCGCGCGCTGATCGGCATCCCAGGTCGCGAGTGCGGCGTCGAACGCCGCGCCCGGCGCGACGTCGTGCAGTGCCGCGGCGAGCGCGACCGCGTTGTCCGCCGCCTTCGCGACGCCCGCCGCGGTGTGCGGGCGCACGACGCACGCGGCATCGCCGAGCAGCACGGTGCGGCCGAACGCCATGCGCTCGACGGCCAGATCGTAGATCGCCTGCGCGAACGGGGCCGGTGTCGTGTCGACGAGCGTGGCGAGCGTCGGCGCGAGCATGCGGTCGGCGGCGTCCACGAGTTCGGCGCGGTTGTCGTCGCGCATCGCGCCCGGCGGCAGCGACCCGTCGCGCTGCGTGCCGTCGCGGGTCAGGAACAGCGACGGCAGCCGCTCCGACGCGAGACGGCGATACCAGACCCAGTTTACGCGCCGCTTGCCGGGTTCGATCGCACCGTCCGCGCCGGGCACCAGATAGGTCAGGAACAGGTGCGCGCCGCCTTGCTGGAACGTGAAGCGCTCGCGCAGCAGGTACAGCACCTGCTCGGGCAGCGCGTGTTCGTCGACGAGCCCGCGCCACGCGACGTAGCCGGCATACGCGGGCCGCACGTCCGGCAGCAATTGCGCGCGCACCGTCGAGCGCGCGCCGTCGGCGCCGATCAGCAGATCGGCCGTCTCGACGCGGCCACTCGCGAACTGCGCGACGACCCGGTCGCCGTCCTGCTGGAACCGCTCGAACGCGTCGCCGGCATGGATCACGTCGTCCGGCAGCGCGTGCTTCAGCGCCGTATAGATCACGTTCCATCCGGTTTGCGTTTGCGGCATGGTCAGGCGTTGCACGACGCGATCCTGCGCGTCGACGTAGATGCGCTCGATCGAATCGACGCCCGCGTTGGCGGGCAGCGCGACGCCGCCGAACGCGAACGCGCGCTCGATCGGCGGTTGCAGCACGATGCCGCCGCCGCGGCTGTCGAGCTCGCGCGCCGATTGCTCGAACACGCGAACGTGCCAGCCGCGCGCGCGTAGCGCGGTCGCGGCGAACAGGCCGCCGACCGATCCGCCGACGATGACGGCCTTGCGGCCCGATGCGCGTTCCATGATGTGTGCTCCCGACGAAGATCCATGCGCACGGCGGGCGGCCGCGCGCGGCGGCGTAGCGCCGATATCGCACCGAGCTTAGGGCAGGATGGGCGCGCGCGAGTTGAATCGTTCTGAAGCGCTCGGACGGCGGGCGGGGTTTGCGCTACCCGCGCTTGCGGCGCGGTGTGGGCGTTGGCTCGGGTGTAGTCGTGGTCGTCGGCGTGTCCGCCGCCACGCGCTTCAGTGCGGCGGGCGCGCCGTGCAGGAACGCATCGACCTGGCGTTCGATTTCGGTGTCGAGATCGTCGGGCACCGGCAGGCCGTACACCCACTTTCGGACGCCCAGATAGAAGATGCTCGCGTGCAGGCTCCAGATCAGCTCGATCTCCGCGTTGCGCCGGGCTTCCGATGCCGGCGTGGCGATGTCGTATGCGTGCCGGAGCTCGCGCAGCACCGGCAGGAAGACGCGTTCCCGGAGCCGCGACAGGTAGCGCGTATTGAAACCCTCGCGGCTGAGCCCCGCGAAGATGAACGTGCGGATCCATTCGCGCCGCAGGATGGTCTGCGCGTAAGCGCGGTAGAACGCGACGAGCCGTTCCTGCAGCGGGGTCGTTCGATCGGCGATCAGCTTTTCCCAGTCGGGATTCCACGTATAGATCTCGTCGTAGACGCGCTCGATCAGTGCCTCCTTGCTCGGGAAGTACCGGTAGAGCAGCGGCTGGGTCACGCCGATCTGCCGCGCGAGCTCGCGCGTGCTGCCGGAAAAGCCGTGCGTCGCGAAGTGCTCGATCGCCTTCTCGACGATCTGCCGCTCGCGGGCCTCCGGCGTGAGGCGGCGGCCCGGCGTGGCGGCCGGTTCGGCGGCCGCCGTCCGGCTCGGGCGGGACGCTGCTTTGCGCTTGGTTTCGGTCATCCATCGGCTCCTGAGTGGCGCCCATTCTGCACTTATCGATCGAAAAATAGCAAGGCGAGCCGGCCGCCGGATTCAGAAGATTTAAGTTCGCCGCCATGACTTTAAGGATGGCGTTCCTTAGGCTGCTCCGTGATCGCCGCACGCATCGGACGCCGCCCGGCGCCGGCCCGTGCGCCGCAACCGAAACGGACCATGCCTCATCTGATCTCGCTGGGAGCCGGCATCGCAGCCGGCCCGCCGTACCACCTGGCGCGCGTGCCGTCGCTCGTGCCGTCGTCGCTCCCGCCCGCCGGGCCGCTCGACATCGTCATCGTCGCGGGCGAGCCCGCGCTTCCCTTGATGGCCGCGCCGATGCGCGCGCCGCAGAGGACGAAGGAGGGTGCGTCATGCCAGCTGGCCAGCTAGCGGCAAGCGGCGCGAGCGCGCCCGATCACGTGGCCGGCGAGGACGTGATGCTCGCGTCGATCGCGGGCTACGTCGACACGCTCGGCTTCGTCGCGCTGTTCGGGCTGTTCACCGCGCACGTGACCGGCAACTTCATCCTGATCGGCTCCGGCATCGCGGGCGTCGGGCAGGGCCTCGTGATCAAGTGGCTCGCGTTTCCCGCGTTCATCGCCGGGATCGTCGCCGCCCGCCTGCTCGATCACGGGATGCGCGTGCGCGGCCACGGCCCGCGCGCGTGCTCGCTGTATGCGATGCAGGCGATCCTGCTGACCGGCTTCATGCTGGCCGGGGTGGCGGCGTCGCCGATCGCGAGCGCCGATGCGCCCGCGACGATCCTCTGCGGGCTGCTCGGCGCCGCCGCGATGGGCGTGCAGAATGCCCACGGCCGGCTGACCGCGCGCTCGGTGGTGGCGAACACCGTGATGACCGGCAACGTCACGCAGGCCGTCATCGACGCATTCGACTGGCTCGTGCCGATCGCCGCGCCCGCGGAGCGGGAAGCCGCCCGCGCCCGGTTGCGGCGCACGCTGCCGCCGGTCGCCGGTTTTGCGCTCGGCGCGGGCGCCGGTGCGACCGCGTATCTGTATGCGGGGTTCTGGGCGCTCGCGCTGCCGCTGGCGGTGCTGGTGTTTCTTGCCTGTCGCGCGGGCCGCCGCGACGCGCGGCCCGCATCCCGCTGAATCCGAATCCGCGCGCGGCGCCACGCCGCGCGCGTCACCATCAAGGAGAAACCCGATGAGTTCACTGAATCTGCGCAGCATGCTGCGCTCGACCGCCGCGGCGTCGGCCGTGCTCGCCGCGCTGCTGGTCGGCGCGCCCGCCCATGCCGACGAAACCCACCTCGACGACATCGCGTCGCCGGCCGCCTCGACGCGCCTGCCGGCCGTCGCCGTAGGCCCGCAGTACGACACGACCCACGTGTACGTCGCCCCCGAAGACGTCGACCGCTTCGTCGCGAGCTTCCTCGCGACCTTCGGCGGCAAGAAATCGCAGCAGGGCGTGTTCCAGGTCACGCCGACGCCGAGCTCGACCACGTCGCAACTGCTGCAGACGCCGGTCGGCACGGTCTCGCTGTTCGGCTTCAAGACGCCCGTGCCCTACCCGTTCGGCGCGGAGCGCACCGGCTATCTCGTGAGCGACATCGACGTGGCGGTGAAGTCGGCGCGCGCGCACGGCGCCGACGTCATCGTCGCGACGTTCCCCGATCCGATCGGGCGCGACGCGATCGTCAGCTGGCCGGGCGGCGTCAACATGCAGCTCTACTGGCACACGCAGGCGCCGAACTACGACCCGCTGCAGACGGTGCCGGAGAATCGCGTGTACGTGTCGCCGCAAAGCGCGAGCAAGCTCGCGCGCGACTTCGTCGCGTTCTCGCACGGCAAGATCGTGTCGGACGTGCGCCATGCGCCCGGCGTCGAGATCGGCCGGCCGAACGACACGTATCGCCGCATCCGGATCGAATCGGGCTTCGGCAAGATGACCGTGCTGGCGACCGACGGCCATCTGCCCTATCCGTTCGGCCGCGAGATGACCGGCTATGAAGTGACCGATCTCGCCGCGACGCTGAAGAAGGCCGAAGCGGCCGGCGTGACCGTGCTCGTGCCGCCGTATTCGGCCGACGGGCGCGACGCCGCGATCGTGCAGTTCCCCGGCGGCTACGTCGCCGAGATCCACGCGCGGACGAAATAACCGTGCGCCGCCCGATGAACCGAGCGTGGCGCGGCGCGCTGCCGTGCGTCGTGCTGGCGGGCGGCGTCGCGTTGCACGCGGGCGCGGCGGCCGGCGCCGAAGCGGCAGACGCGACGGCCCCGGCGGCCGCACCGGCCGCCACGCCCGCTGCGACACCCGCAGCCGCGGCCGCTGCGACGTGTACCGCGAAGCGGCCCGTCGTGCTGTTCAACCGCTGGCAGGAAGACTGGTCGGTGCTCGCGAACCCGTGCGTGCCGCGCAAGCCGTTCGACTCGCTGAAATACGTGCCGCTCGGCGACGACCCGTCGACCTACCTGTCGCTGGGCGCGAGCCTGCGCGAGCGTTTCGAGCTGAACAACGCGCCGCTGTTCGGGCTGGGCGCGGCGCACGACGACAACTACGTGATCCAGCGCGCGAACGTGCATGCCGACCTGCGCTATCGCGGCCATCTGCAGGCGTTCGTGCAGTTCGTCGACGCGCGGCCGTTCGGCAAGAACACGGTCGGCCCGGTCGACAAGGATCAGCTCGATCTCGAACAGGCGTTCGTCGCGTACGTCGATCAGGTGGGGCCCGGCACGATCAAGACGCGCATCGGCCGGCAGGAGATGGCGTTCGACCTGCAGCGCTTCGTGTCGTCGCGCGACGGCCCGAACGTGCGGCAGGCCTACGACGGTCTGTGGGCCGATTATGAAATCGGCAAGTGGCGGCTGATCGGCTATGTGACGCGGCCCGTGCAGTACCGCGACGACGCGGCGTTCGACGACGTGTCGAACCGGCATCTGCGCTTCGACGGCGTGCGCGTCGAGCGCAACGGCACGGGGCCCGGCGATTTGTCCGCGTACTGGTCGCGCTATACGCGCGACAACGCGCGCTTCGCCGACGCGGCGGGCACCGAGCGCCGCGACGTGTTCGACGTGCGCTACGCGGGCAAGGCCGACTCGCTCGACTGGGACGTCGAGGCGATGCTGCAGACCGGTCACGTCGGACAGGACACGGTCGGCGCGTGGGCGTTCGGCGCACTGGGCGGCTATACGTTCGCGAAGACGCCCGGCACGCCGCGCGTCGGCATCCAGGTCGACGGCGCGTCGGGCGACGCGCATCCGGGCGACCACCGCGTCGGCACGTTCAACCCGATGTTTCCGAACGGCTATTACTTCACGCTCGCCGGTTACACGGGGTACAGCAACCTGATCCACGTGAAGCCGTCGCTGACGTTCAAGCCGTCCAGCTCGGTCACGGTGCTCACGGCCGTCGGTTTCCAGTGGCGGCAGACCACGGCCGACGCGATCTACGGGCAGGGGCTGTCGGCCGTGCCGGGCACGGCGGGCAAGGGCGGCGCGTGGACCGGCATGTACGCGCAGGCGCGCGTCGACTGGCTGGTCAACGCGAACCTCGCGCTCGCGCTCGAGGCCGTGCACTTCGAGCTCGGCTCGTGGATTCGCGCGCTCGGCGCGCGCAATGCCGACTACGTCGGCATGGAAGCGAAGTTCGGCTGGTGACGCGCGTGACGGCCGACGTGTGACGCGGGACGCGTCATGCCGGCGCGCGGGCGAGCGCGGCGATGAAGTCGATGAACGCGGCGACGCGTTTCGAGCCCCGCTGATTCGGCAGGTAGAGCGCGGTGACGACCGAGCGGGCCGCATCGGGCGTGACTTCGTACTGTTCGAAGAGCCGACGCAGGCGGCCCGACCGGACGTCCGCGTCGACCAGCCAGTCGGGCAGCAGCGCGATGCCGGCGCCGTCCAGCGCGGCATCCCGCAGCACTTCGCTGTGGTTCGACTTGAGGCGCCCGGCAACGATGACTGTCGCCGCGCCGTGGGCATCGGCAAAGGTCCAGGCCTGCTGATCGCCGCCGAAGTGAAAGCGCAGGCACGCGTGATCGACCAGCTCGCCGGGCGTCGCCGGCATGCCGCGCGCTTCCAGGTACGCGTGGCTCGCGACGACGTATCGCTGGAACGTGCCGAGCTGCCGAGCGACGACATCCGCGGACGGCGCCGCTTCGCCGAGCCGGATCGCGACGTCGATCCGGCCGACGACGAGATCGACCCGTTCGTCGGTGAGCTGCAGATCGATGTCGAGCTTCGGGTAGCGCGCGAGGAACGCGGCGATGTGCGGCGCGATGCGGCGCACGCCGTAGGCGACGGGGACGGACACGCGCAGCGGTCCGGACGGTTCGCTGCCGCGATCGGATACGAGCGCGTCGGCCTCGGCGAGCTCCTCGAGCAGCCGCTTCGCGCGCGCGTAATAGACGGAGCCCGCGTCCGACAGCGTCACCTGCCGCGTCGTGCGATTCAGGAGCACGGCGCCGAGCGACGCCTCGAGCGCATCCACGGCGCGCACCACGGACGAAGCCGCGAGATCGAGACGCCGCCCCGCGCTCGAGAAGCCGCCGGCTTCCGCCACTTCCACGAACGCGCGCAGCGCGGAGAATTTGTCCATCGGGTCGCCCTCGTGCGTGTCGCAACGTCGCGTTGCATGCCGTTCGCATTCTAGCGTCGGCTGCGTGGGGCGCAGCGGCGGCGTGGGCGATCTTCAGGACGATTCAGGGGCGGGGTGGGAGGTGGGTTGTGAGGTGTGCGCGTGCATTCTGCGACGCGCACGCCTGACGGCTTCGCGCAACGTCAGGCCCGCTGCTTCGACGGCGCGAGGCGCAGCAGCTCGGCCACGCTGTCGACCTTGAACTGTTTCATGAGCCTCGCATGGCGCGCTGCGCGCCGACGCCGTTGCCAGGCCGACGCGATCAGCGCGAGCGCGCGCGGCGCCACGCGCCGGGCGGATGGCCGATCACGCGCAGGAACACGCGATTCAGATGGCTCTGGTCGGAGAACCCGCAATCGGCGGCGATTTCCGCGAGCGTCATGTCGCTCGTCTCGATCAGCCGCCGCGCCTGCGTCACGCGCTGTTCGAGCAGCCACTGGTGCGGCGTGCGGCCGGTGGTCCGCGAGAACGCGCGGATGAAATAGCCGCGCGACAGGTCGCACTCTTTCGCGACTTCCGCGAGCGATACGCCCAGGTTCGCCTTTTCCATCAGGAGTTCCTTCGCGCGCGCCGCCGTCGCGGGCGACAGCACGCCCTTGCGCTCGAGGTCGCGCACGCGCGCAGCGCCGTAGCGGCGCAGCAGATGGGTGCCCATCGCCAGCCCGATCTGCTCGATGAACAGCGCATCGAGCGGCCCGGGCGCGTCGAGGCTGTCGGCGACCGCGTGCGCGAGATGACCGAGCACCGGGTCGCGCACGTCGGGCCGCGAGGTCAGGCCGCCGACCGCGCTGCCGCCATGCTCCCGGCCGACGCGTTCGAGATACGCGGGCGGCAGCTCGACCAGCACGAAGTCGAAATTGCCGTACAGGTCCGCCCGGAAAGGCTCCGAGAAATCCCGAATGTAGATCGAGTGTTGCTGGAACCGGCGCTCGCTCGCGCCCGCGCGCCCGTAGAGCGTGCGGCGGTGGCCGCCGTTCAGCGATACGCCGACCAGGAAGCCGCGATCGCATGCGGGCATGTCGATATGCTCGACGTGCGCCTCGCGCATGCATTTGCGGTGCAGCTTCAGGCCGCCGGCGGCCGTTTCGATGTCCTTCGACAGCAGGCTTGCCGCGCAGCCGAGCGTGTCTTTCGGCGCTGGCGCGACCGGGGCGTCCGGCGCTGCGATGACGAGGTCGGGCATGGATTTTTTCCTGCGAGTGACTCGTGGCGCGTTACGACGAGTCGAGTTTATACGGGCACGCGTGCATTCAAAATGAATTTGTACAAAGGTCCGCTCGCGACCCTGACGATCGGCTTTCGATGCGCGGGCGCGACGGCCGCACGCCCGAACGCCCGCGCGGGGCACGTGTGCGCGGGGCCCGGCACAGTATAGCGGCGCTGCCCGACACGCAAGTGACTGCGCCGAGCGGCGCGCCGGCGCTCGCGCAGCGCATTTTTCTTCAAGATTTCCGCCGGACGTCCTTTTACACTGGGCCGTCAATTCGATATTTCCCCGCCCGGCGCGATCGCGCGCCGGGCTCCGACTTCCTGCCGCGTGAGCTGCCGCGCTCATGCGGCGGTCATCCTGAGGTACCCGGAGGCGGCCATGATCCAGATCGGGACTTTGTCGGTGGATTTCGAGCAGCGGGACATTCGCCGTCACGGCGCGCCGCTGCGCATCGGCGCACGCGCGCTCGACATCCTTGAAGTGCTGCATCGCGCCAACGGTTCCGTCGTGTCGAAGGACGACATCATGGACGCCGTCTGGCCGGGCCTGATCGTCGAGGAGAATCGGCTTCAGGTCCATGTCGCGACGTTGCGCAAGGCGCTCGGCGCGAGCCGGGACCTGATCAAGACGGTGCCCGGCCGCGGCTACCTGCTGGTCGCGAGCGCGTCGGCCGCGGCCGGGCCGGCGCCGGACGTCCCAGAGGGCGGCGAGCCTGGGCAGGGCATGTCCGCGGCCGCTGCGCCCGCTGGATCCGTTGCGCTCGTGGAGTCCGCAGCCCCCGATCTCGCCGCGCTGCCCGACGCCTCCCACGCCGTGCCGACCCCGCCGCTGGTCGGGCGCGATGCCGAGCTCGCGCAGATCGTCGCCATGTTGGCGCGCACGCCGGTCGTCACGCTCGTCGGCGCGGGCGGCATCGGCAAGACGAGCCTCGCCGCGCATGTGGCGCACGATGCGCGCTGCCACGGACGCGAGCGCGTGCTGTTCGTCGAGCTCGCAGCCGCGTCGACGCACGACGACATGCTGATCGCGATCGCGGCCGAACTCGGGCTCGACGTCGACGGCATACCGGCCGTCGAGTGCGTCGGCGACGCGTTCGCCGCGTCGCGCTGCCTGCTCGTGCTCGACAACGCGGAGCACGTCGTCGATCTGGTCGCCAACCTCGTCGAAACCCTCACCTCCGTTGCCGGGTCGCTGCGCGTGCTGGTCACGAGCCGCGAGCCGCTGCACATCTCGGCCGAAGCGGTGCTGCGGATGAGCCCGCTCGCGGTGCCGGCAAGCGATGCGTCGTTCGACGAAATCGCCCGGTGCTCGGCCGTCGCGCTGTTCCTGGAACGCGTACGCGCCGCCGCGCCGGAGTGCCCGATCGACGAAGCGGCCGTGCGGCTGATCGGGGACATCTGCCGGCGTCTCGACGGACTTCCGCTGGCGATCGAACTGGCTGCCGCGCGCGTCGCGACGCTCGGGCTCGAGTTCGTCGCCGCGCGCCTTGACGACAGGCTGAACCTGTTGACGGGCGGGTGCCGATCGGCGCCGCCGCGCCATCAGACCCTGCGGGCGACGTTCGACTGGAGCTATGTGCTGCTGGATCCGGCCGCGCGTGCACTGTTTCGCCGGATGGGCTGCTTCATCGGCCCGTTTACGTTC
The DNA here is from genome assembly GCF_001718695.1 of Burkholderia ubonensis. NCBI lineage: Bacteria > Pseudomonadati > Pseudomonadota > Betaproteobacteria > Burkholderiales > Burkholderiaceae > Burkholderia > Burkholderia ubonensis. The sequence continues at coordinate 1,208,841 of NZ_CP013421.1, forward strand.
GACGCCGCGCGCGCGGTCGCCGCGGAGCCCGACACGTCGGCGTCGGACACGATCGCGGTGCTGGGCGAACTGGTCGCGAAGTCGCTGGTGAGCGTCGAATTCCATGGCGCATACGTGTGCTACCGGCTCACCGAGTCGACGCGCGCCTATGCGCTGGAGAAACTGCACAACGAGGGCGAGTTCGAGCGGATCGCCGCGCGCCACGCGCTGTACGAGCGCGAACATGCGCCGGCGCGTGTGGGTGTCGGCGCTGAAGCGGGCACGGACACGGACGCGGACGGGCGCGCGGCGCACGCGGACGATGCGCGGGCGGATGCGCAAGTCCATGCGCAGGCCCACGCGCAAGCCCGGATCATGGCAGCGGCCGAAGCCGAAGCCGAAGCCGAAGCCGAAGCCGAAGCCGAAGCCCAAGCCCAAGCCCAAGCCCAAGCCCAAGCCCAAGCCCAAGCCCAAGCCCAAGCCCAAGCCCAAGCCACGACCGACCCGGCGCCGCCGGCCGCCGCCATTCCCGACCCCGACCCGGACCTGTTGACGCACGCATTGCAGGAGCCCGCGCGGATGCGCGAGTCCGCCGCGCACGCGAGACAGCTGCTCGACGCGCTGGACGCAGGCGCCGCCGCCACGCTCGACGCGGGCCGCGAGATGCGGTTGCGGGCGGCGTATGCGTCGGCGCTGCTGCATACCGACGGCGACGCGCGCACGGCCGCCGCGATGTGGGACAGGACGCTCGGCCTCGCAGCCCAGGTCGGCGACGACGCATTCGACGCGCGCGCGCTGGTGGGGCTGTGGCACACCACGCTGACGCTGTCGGACATTCACGAATCGTTGCGCTATGCGACTCGCTTCGAGCGGGCAGCCGCGCGGCGCGGCGACCGGTCGCAGCGGCTGCTCGCGAACGCGATGGTCGCGACGTCGCTTCATTACCTCGGCGAGCACGCGCAGGCGCGCGAGCGGCTGGAGGCGGCGCTGGCCGCGCTGGCCGATGCCGACGAACCGCCGTGCGCCGAGGCTGCACTGGGCGTCGACGTGGCGACGCTCGGCCGGACGATGCTCACCCGGCTCGTCTGGATGCAGGGCGACCCGGAACATGCGATGCAGCTGGCCGCGCAGGCGGTCGAATGCGCGCGCCGCGGCCGTTCGGCGCTCGCGCTGTGCATCGTGCTCGGCGCCGCGGCCGTGCCGATCGCGTTGCGTTACGGCGACCACGATGCCATCTCCGACTATCTCGCGACGCTGAGATCGACGGCCGATGCGAACGGGTTCGACATCTGGCGCAGTCATGCGGAATGTCTCGCCGGCCAGTTCGACATTCAGGCCGGCCATCCCGGCGCCGGGCTCGCGCGGCTGGAACCTGCGCTGCGGCGCGTCGAAGCGAGCGGATTCCGGCGTCTGCTCGCGCCGCTGATCGTCGCGTACGCGGAAGGGCTCGCCCGCACGGGGCGAGCGGCGCAGGCGCGCGCGAAGCTCGACGCGACGCTCGTGCGCTGCCGGGCGCACGGAGAACATCTGTTCGTGCCCGAACTGCTGCGCGCCAGAGGCCTGGCGATGCTCGAACAAGCGCGCACCGCCGATACGGACCTCGCGGTCGCCTGCGAAGCGGACGGACATCGTCATCTGCTGATGGCGATCCAGACCGCGAACCGGCAGGGCGCCGCGGTGTGGGCGCTGCGCGGCACGCTGGATCTCGCCGATCACCTGATCGAGCGCGGGCAGACCGGGCAGGCGTCGTCGCTGGTCGCCGGCATCGTGCAGGACTTCGACCCGCGCTCGCGCGCGCACGACGTGCGCCGGCTGCTGCGGGTGCAGAGTTTCGTGCGTCAGGACGCGGCGCCCGTGCCGTCCCGCCCGCGCGCCCGACACGACGCCGTCGACGCGGCGCAGCAGGGGGCATGACGATGCGCGCATTCGGGGCGGCGGGGCCGCTGTGCGTCGGCGGCATGCGTGCCGCCGCGCGCGTGCCGGCCGCATTGGCGAGTGCGTACGAGCCGCGGACCGCGCGGCGCGCCGCGCACCGGAGGCCCGACAGTGCTTAGAGCGACGGAACCCGCGCACTCGGCGGATCTCGTCGTCTTCAACGGCAAGATTGCGACACAGGACGAGCGGGGCTCGTTCGTCAGCGCGCTCGCGGTGAAGGACGGGCGCATCGTCGCGACCGGCGACGATCGCGACGTGCTGCGCCATGCGGGCGTCGCCACGACGCGCATCGACCTGAACGGCCGCACCGTGATTCCCGGCTTGAACGATTCGCACCTGCAGGTGATTCGCGGCGGCCTGAACTTCAACCTGGAACTGCGCTGGGACGGCGTGCCGACGCTGGCCGATGCGCTCGACATGCTGCGTCGCCAGGTCCGGCGCACGCCCGCGCCGCATTGGGTGCGCGTCGCCGGCGGCTGGACCGAATTCCAGTTCGCGGAAAAGCGCGGCCCGACGATTGCCGAGCTCGACGCGATCGCGCCCGACACGCCGGTCTTCATCCTGCATCTGAGCGACAGCGCATTGCTGAATGCGGCCGCGCTGCGCGCGATCGGCTACGGCCGCGACACGCCCGATCCGCCCGGCGGCGAACTGCGGCGCGACCGCTACGGGCGACCGACCGGGCTGCTGCTCGCGCGGCCCGACCCGGCCGTGCTGAGCGCGGCGCTCGACCCAGCGCCGGCGCTGTCGGACGGCGACCGGCTCAACTCGACGCGACAGTTCATGCATGCGCTGAATCGCGTCGGCGTGACGAGTGCGATCGACGCGGGCGGCGACGGCCTCGCCTATCCGGACGACTATGCGGCCGTCATGACGCTCGCGCGGCGCGGCGAATTGACGACGCGCATCGCCTACGCGCTCGGCGCGCGGCATGCGGGCCGCGAAGTCGACGACTTCGCGAAATGGATCGCGCTGACGGCGCCCGGCGACGGCGACGCATTCCTGCGCACGAACGGCGCCGGCGAGCGGCTGCTGTTCTCGGCGGTCGATCTCGGCAACTTCCTCGAGCCGCGCACCGAGTTGCCGGCGTCGCTCGAGGCGGATCTCGCGGCCGTCGTGCGGCTGCTGGTGCGCCACCGCTGGCCGTTGCGGCTGCATGCGACGTACGACGAATCGATCAGCCGCTTCCTGAACGTGCTGGAGGCCGTGAACCGCGACGTGCCGTTCGACGGGCTGCGCTGGTTCTTCGACCGTTGTGAAACGCTGTCGGACGCCAATATCGCGCGGATCGCAGCGCTCGGCGGCGGCGTGACCGTGCAGCCGCGCATGGCGTTCCAGGGCGAGGCGTTCATCGCGCGCTACGGCGCGACCGCGGCGCGCCGCGCGCCGCCGATCCGCGCGATGCTCGCGGCTCGGCTGCCGGTCGGCGCGGGCTCCGGTGCGACGCAGACGGCCGGCTACAACCCGTTCGTGTCGCTGTACTGGATGGTGTCCGGCCGAACGGTCGGCGGCACGCCGCTGTACCCCGCGCGTGCGCGGCTCGGCCGGATGGAGGCGCTGAGCGTGCACACGCTCGGCAGCGCGTGGTTCTCGGCGGACGAGCACCGCAAGGGCGCGCTGACGCCCGGCCGATACGCGGACTTTGCGGTGCTGAGCGACGACTACTTCGCGATCGACGTCGCGCGCATTCCGCAGTTGTCGTCGGTGCTGACCGTCGTCGGCGGCAAGGTCGTGCATGCGGACGAGGAGTTCGCGCCGCTGGCGCCGCCGCCGCTGCCGGTCAGTCCCGCGTGGTCGCCGGTCGCCGACCGCGGCGCAGACGGCGGCGCCGACGATGCGGCGGGCGGCGCGCGAGCCCGTGCGCGCGCGTCGGCGGCGGCGGGCGCATGCGCCGAGCCGGGGATGGACGCGTGCCGTACCCGCGGCCACGGACGCCGCTTCGCGCGCTCGCGCTTCCCGACGGCGAGCGCGGCCGGCGATCGTTGCGACGCGTTCGGCTGCCGCTGCGTCGCGTTCTAGCGCGCCGCCCCGGCGCGCCGCGAGCGCGGCCGCGCGTTGCATTGAACGATTTTCCGCCCCGTGCACGGGGCACGAGGAGACGAGATGGATTCTGCGCACGCGTGCGCACCGGCAGACGACGAAGTGGCCGGGGTCCGCATTCCGCGGACGTCCGTGGCGATCGAAGCCGCCGAAGCGGCGCGCGCATCGTTGCCTGCCGCGCTCGCCGGTCACGCCGCGCGCGTATTCGTGTTCGCGTCGCTCGCTGCGCGCCGCGCGGGCGACGCGTGCGACGCCGATGCGCTGTACGTTGCCGCGATGTACGCGAACATGGGGTTGAGCGCCGCATACTGCCGCTCGACCGAGCGATACGAGCTCGACAGCGCGGACGCCGCGCAGGCGCTCCTGCTTCGGCACCGCGCGTCGCAGCGCATGCGCGACGACGTGTGGCGCGCGATCGCGCTGCATACGACGCCGGGCGTGGCCGCACGCGTGTCGCCGCTCGCTCGCGCGCTGGCGGCCGCGGTGTCGACGGACTTGATGGCGACCGACTTCGACGCGTACACGGCCGACGAGCGCGACGCATTGCTCGCCGCGTATCCGCGCGGCAACGGGTTCGGGGAAGCGTTCCTCGATGCGATCGCGCGTGGGGTCGCGCATCGGCCCGCTTCGACGTTCGGCGCGTGGAGCGCGGACGTGCTCGAGCGGGTCGACCCGGATTTTCATCGGCTGAACTTCTGCGGACGCGTGCTCGGCGCGCGATGGACCGACGCGTGACGGCGTCGGTGCGGCCGGGCGAAGGCCGGCTGCCGCGGGATGGGGCGGGCGGCGACGGGTAACTGCACGCTCTCCGCCCCCCACATCCCTACACCCCCGCTTCCGCCGCATCGTGCCGCGCATAGTCCACGTAACCGGCGCGGTCGCCGCCGTACCAGCCGCTCGACTTCGGCTGCGCGAGCGGTGCGCGCGTCGCGATGCGCTCGACGAGATCGGGGTTCGCGATGTAGGCGCGCGCGAACGCGACGAGATCCGCGTCGCCGGCGCCGATCAGCGTGTTCGCGGCATCCGGCGAGATCCCGCCGTTGACGATCAGCGTGCCGCCGAACGTCTTGCGCGCGTTCCCGACGATGCGCGGCAGATCGGGCTCGCCGCTCCAGCCGTTGGTGTCGGCCGCGTGCAGATAGGCGACGCCGGCTTCGTCGAGCATGCGGCCGACGTAGGCATAGGTTGCGTCCGGGTCCGCGTCGCGCACGTTGTTGTACTTCGCGTACGGCGAGATGCGCACGCCGACGCGGCTCAGCGGCATCACGCCGCCGACCGCGTCGACGATTTCCGCGAGAAAGCGCGCACGGTTCGCGACCGAGCCGCCGTAACAGTCGTCGCGGCGGTTCAGCATCGACGACAGGAACTGGTGCGGCAGGTAGCCGTTGGCCGCATGGATCTCGACGCCGTCGAAGCCGGCCGCCATCGCGCGCGCCGCCGCGCGCCGGAATTCGGCCACCGCTTCGACGACTTCGTCCGTCGTCATCGCGCGCGACGGCGTCGCATGAATCTTCGTGTAGTAGCCGTTGCTCAGTTGGGCCCACACCTGAAGCTGCTCGAGATCGTCGTTCACGCCCGACGGCGACAGCGGGGCCTCGCCGCCGAGCAGCGTCATCGAGCCGACGCGTCCGCCATGCCACAACTGCGCGAAGATGCGGCCGCCCTTCGCATGGACGGCGTCGGTGATCGTCTTCCAACCGGCGGCCTGCTCGTCGGTGACGAGCCCCGGCGTCAGCTCGAACGACGCGGAGGCCGGGCTCACGTTGGTCGCCTCGGTCACGATCAGCCCGGCGGATGCGCGCTGTGCGTAGTATTCGGCCATCAGTTCGGTCGGCTGACCGCGCAACGGGGCGCGCGAACGCGTCATCGGGCCCATCACGACACGGTTGGGGAGCGCGAGGCCGCGCAGATCGTAATTGTCGAGCAGGGAAGGCATGGTGGTTTCCTCTTGAGTGACGCAGGGCCCTGCCGCAATGCGTCCGGTCGTGCCAGGCGCAGCGGCGGACCCTGCGGGAAGTCGGGGTCGACGTGCCGACGGCGTTCCTGCGCGCGAACGGCCCAGGCCGCCGCGGCGAAACAGGTCACCGCACTGCCGTCAGGTTATTGATCGATCGATCACAAAGGAATACGTCCGGTGCGCAATCGAGCATTGCGCACCGTGCAAAAACGGGCGGATCAGGCGCATCACGCGCGCAATCGCCGCGTTCAGCCCCGCTTGCCCTGCAGCGTCGGAATCTGCTCGAACAGGCCGGAGAGCCAGTCGACGAAAAGCTTGAGCTTGGCCGGCACGTGGCGATTCGGCGGATACAGCACCGAAATCGGCCGCGCCGGTGTATTGAAGCCGGTCAGGACTTCGCGCAATTCGCCCGACTTCAGATAAGGATCGACCAGATACAGCGAGGTCTTGATCAGGCCGATTCCTGCGACGCCGCACGCGATATAGGTATCCGCATCGTTGACGGCCACCGTGCCGCACATCTGCATCACGCGCGGTTCGCCGTCGACGACGTATTCCCACGCCCGCGGCCGCCCCGTATCGGCGGAGATGTGGCTGACCGCGACGTGCTGCGCGAGATCCTCCACCGTTTCGGGTTCGCCGAACCGTTCGAGATAGGCGGGGGACGCGCAGGTGCAGGTCGTCAGGCTGCCGATCCGCTTCGCGATCAGGCCGGAGTCGTCGAGCGCGCCGACGCGCACGACGCAATCGACGCCCTCGCCGACGAGATCGATCTGGCGATCGGTCACGCCGAGCTCGATCGTGATGCTCGGGTGCGCGGCCAGGAACGCCGGCAGCGCCGGCACCATGATCTGTTTCGCCATGGCCGGCGGCAGATTCACCTTCAGGCGGCCGCGCGGCGCATTGCGCGCCTGGGACACGGACGCTTCCATGTCGTCGATCTCGCGCAGCACCGCGACGCAGCGTTCGTAGTAGGCCCGCCCGTCCTCGGTCAGCGCGATCCGGCGCGTCGTGCGGTTCAGCAGCCGGCAGCCGAGGTGTTGTTCGAGCGTGCTCAGCAGCGCGGATACGCGCGGCGTCGTGAGCCCTGTCGTGTCCGACGCGCGCGTGAGGCTGCCCGTCTCGACGATGCGCGTAAACACGCGCATCGAAAGCAGTGTATCCATCGTTCGATTCTCTCCAACCCGTGAATCGGCGGCGCCGGTGCGTGCCGGCGCGCTGTCGTGTGTGTGTGTGCCGCTATGCGTCGATGCGCTTTCGGAGCCCGTCGCCGGCGAACGGCATTTCCCGCATGCGCTGGCCGGTCGCATCGAAGATCGCGTTGGCCAGCGCGCCGGCGGTCGGCCCCATCGACGCCTCCGCCGCACCCAGGAACGGCGCGCCGGGACGATTGATCAGGTGCACCTTCATGCTCTGCGGCGCGGCCGAGAAGCGCAGGATCGGATAGCTGCTCCAGTCGAAGCTGCGAATGCGCTGTGTATCGTATTGCAGCGCCTCGTACAGCGTCCAGCTCGCGGCCTGCACGATGCCGCCCTCGATCTGGTTGCGAATGCCGTCCGGCGACACGATCTGGCCTGCGTCGACCGCGGCTTCCGCGTGTTCGAGCGTCACGTGGCCGGTTTCCGGCACGACCGAAATCTCGACCGCGAGCGCGACATAGGCCATCAGGTTCTTGTACTTGCCGAACGCGAAGCCGACCCCGCGATTGCGTGCGCGCGGCGGCCGCGGCCAGCCGAAGCGCGTCGCGGCGAGCTGGATCACGTGACGCGCGCGGGGGTCCTGCATGTGACGCAGCCGGAACTCGACCGGATCGACGCCGGCCGCGTGCGCGAGCTCGTCCATGAAGCTCTCGATCGCCCAGACGTTCGTGTGCGCGCCGAGCGAGCGCATCGCCGAGGTCTGCAGCGGCATCGTCGGCGAGAAGTGGTTGACGACGTGCAGGTTGGGCAGCGCATACAGCGGGATCGCGTTGCGGTCGCCGCCGCCCTCGGGCTGCAGCATCGGCGTCGACGGCGCAGGCGCGAACGGCGGCTCGAGCATGCGCGCGGGCAGCAGCCGGCCGGCATTGACGATCCGCTCGTTGTGCGAACTGCTCCACAGCGCGTAGTTCCAGTCGACGATGTGGCCGCTCGCATCGAGCGACGCGCTGAGTTCGGTCACCATCGCCGGCGTGAAGTGGTCCCACGTATGTTCCTGCTCGCGCATCCACTGCACGCGAATCGGCTTGCCGGGCATCGCGGCCGCGATCAGCGCCGCATGCGCGGCCGCGTCGTCCGCGCCGTTGTGCCCGTAGCAGCCCGATCCTTCGGTGTGGATGCAGCGCACGCGCGCCTTCGGCATCGACAGCATCTCGGCGAGCGCGTCGCGCAGCGGGTAGACGCCCTGCGAGTGGGTCCACACGGTCAGCATGCCGTTCTCGAGATGGGCGACCGCGCACGACGGCCCGATCGAGCCGTGCAGCAGGTAGTTCTTCAGGAACGTCGCGGTGAGCGTTTTCGTGGCCGGCGCGGTCGTCGCATGCGTGTTGGCGATCTCGATGCGCTGCGTCGCGATCCGCTTCAGGTCGTCGTGAACCGTCTTGCGATCGGGCAGCGGCCGGCCGGGCGACCAGCGGCAGCCGGCGGCCAGCGCGCGCTGCGCGACGACGGCCTGCCATTCGCCGCGCGCGACGACCGCGAGCATGCTGCCGTTGCGCACGATCCGCACGACGCCGGGCAGCTTCAGCGTCGCGGCTTCGTCGAACGCGAGCAGCTTCGCGTCGTACACGGGCGGCATCACGACGCGCGCATGCAGCATGTCCGGCAGCGTCATGTCCTGCACGTAGCTGACGCCGCCCGTGACCTTGTTCGGAATGTCGACGCGCGGCAGCGACGTGCCGATCACGGCGAACGTGGCCGGATTCTTCAGCGGCGACGTCGGCGTCGCACTGCGATGCAGGTTGACGCTGCGCACCGCGTCGCCATAGCGCAGCGTGCGGCCGTCCGGCGCCTTGATCACGGCGTCGGCGGTCGTGAGCAGGCGCGCATCGACGCCGAACTGCTTCGCCGCCGCGTCGACCAACAGCCCGCGCACCTGCGCGGCGGCATTCAGCAACGCGGAGCCGCTGTCCGCCATCGTGTGGCTGCCGGCGGTCAAGCCCTCGTCGGGCGACGCGCCCGTATCGGCGGTCAGGAAGGTGATCAGCGAGGGCTGCATCCCGAGCTCCTCGGCGGCCACCTGCAGCAGCGCGGTACGCACGCCGGTGCCGAGCTCGACCTTGCCCGTGAACACGGTGACCTTGCCGTCGGGCGCGATCTTGATCCACGCGTCCAGCAGCGGGTTGGTCTTCAGGCTGCCGGCGAGCGTTGCCGTGGCTTTCGACACGTGCACGGCGGCGCCTTCGTCCGCGATCACGACCTGGGCGGCGGCGCGGGCGGCCGGCGCGAGGCTGAACGCGACGAACAGCGCGCCGGAAACCATGAAGTGCCGGCGGCTTTCGTCGATGTCGTCGTGAGCGTTCATCACAATGCCTTGTTGATCATGACAGGGGCGGAGCCGGGCTCCGGCTCGGGCAGGCCCGCGACCTGGCGCACGGCCGCCAGGATCCGCATGTGGGTGCCGCAACGGCACAGATTGGGTTCCATATGCGTGCGCAGCTCGCGCTCGGTCGGCTTCGGGTTGCGCTCGAGCAGCGCTTGCGCGCGCATGATCATCCCCGCGATGCAGTAGCCGCACTGCGCGGCCTGGTGTTCGATGAACGCGCGCTGCAGCGGGCCCGGATGGTCGGCGGTGCCGAGGCTCTCGATGGTCCTGACGCGGCGCGCGCCGACGGCGGCGACCGGGAGCAGGCACGAGAACATCGGCTTGTCGTCGACGATCACCGTGCAGGCGCCGCATTGTCCGAGCCCGCAGCCGAACTTCGCGCCGTGCAGGTGCAGGTCGTTGCGCAATGCATAGAGCAGCGGCGTGGACGGATCGATGTCGAGCGTGTGCTGCACGCCGTTCACGTTGAGGGTGATCATCGCGCGCTGTTCTCCTTTCTGAGCTTCGCGGCCATTGCTTCGACGCCGGTCCAGGCGGGGCGGTCGGAGTAGGCCGCGCGAATGTATGCGGCGAGGTCCGCGATCTGGGCGTCGTCGTACTGGTCGAGATACGACGGCATGTAGTTCAGCGTGTCCTCGCCATGCCAGCCGATCCCGTTGAACATCATCTGGATCGCGTTGCGCGGCGTATCGGCGTTGACGGCCGTGCTGAACGCGAGCGTCGGCCGTTCGCCGATCGACTGCATCGGCGAGGCGGGCCCGTGGCACTGTGCGCACGACGCCTGGAACAGCACCGCGCCGCGATGTTCGTCGGGCGTCGTCGCGCTGCGCGCGGCGCCGGGCGTCGCGGGCCGTGCGCCGGCCGGCTTCTGGATCGACAGGATGTAGGCGGCGATCGCCTCGACGTCCTCGACCGGCACCGTCGCGAGATCGCGCGTGACGGGGAGCATCGGCCCGGCCGCCGCGCCGTGCTCGCTCGCGCGGCCGGTGCGCAGGTACGTGCCGAGCTGCGCCTGCGTCCACGGGCGCGTCGCATGGCCAAGCGTATTGAGCGGCGGCGCTTCCCAGCCGTCGACGAGGCCGCCGTCGAACGCCTTGCCGGCCTGTTCGCCGCCGATCGCGTTCAGCGGCGAATGGCAGGACGCGCAGTGGCCGAGGCCGTCGACGAGCGCCTTGCCGCGATTCCATTGCGCGGATTGCGACGGATCGGGCTGGTACGCGCCCTTGCGCAGGAACAGGATGTTCCAGAACGCCAGCGGCGGACGGAAGTTGAGCGGGAAGATCAGGTCGTTCGCCGGCGCCGCCGCGCGCACGGGCTCGCGGGTCATCAGGTACGCATAGGCGGCCGCGATGTCGTCGTCGGTCATCCGCGTGAAATGAATATACGGAAATGCCGGGTAGAGCAGGTGGCCGTCGCGGGCGATCCCGCTGCGCAGCGCGCGTGCGAACGCGTCGCGCGACCAGCGGCCGATGCCGGTATCGGCGTCCGGCGTGATGTTGGTCGCGTAGATCGTGCCGAACGGCGTCGCGAGCGGCAGCCCGCCGGCGAACGGCTGGCCGTCCTTCGCGGTGTGGCAGACGACGCAGTCGCCGAGCGCGACGACGCGCGCGCCCGCGCGCACGAGCTGCGGATCGAACGACGCGCGCGCGGGCGGGTCGATCGGTGCGATCGACGGCTGCACCATGATGCCGATCGCGATCGCCAGGCCGGCGATCGCGATGCCGGCCGCGCCGAACCAGAGTCGTGTGTGCTTCATGCGGGCTCCGTGCGCGTCGGGGCGCCGCACGACGCGTGCAGGCCGCGTCGTGCGGGTCGGGTTGTCGCGCGCCGGTGATGGGCGACAGGGGTCATGTGATTACTCCAGCAGTCGATGACGAGCGCACGCGCGGTGCTGCGCGGCGGCTCAGGATGGCAGTCTACGCACGGGGCGCGATCAAGGCCTGAAGCCCGGCTGAAACGTTCTGAACGCATCGGACCGGTGAACAGGCCCCGGCGCGGCGCGCGCCACGCCCGCGCCTAGATCCGCAGCAGCCGGCCGGCATTGCCGCCCAGCACCATCGCGCGCTGGGCGGCGGTGAGGTCCAGCCGGTCGAGAAAGCGCACCGGCTGCGCGTAGCCCATGTCGAAACAGTAGTCGCTGCCGAGCACGAGCCGGTCGATGCCGACCGTGTCGATCAGGAAGTTCAGCACTGGCCCCGAATGCGACACGGTGTCGTAGCTGAAGCGCCGCAGGTAGCTGCTCGGCTGCTGCGCGAGCCGGCGCGTTTCGGGCCGTACGCTCCAGCCGGCATCGAGCCGCCCGACCAGGATCGGCAACGCGCCGCCCGCATGCGGCAGCGTGAAATGCAGCGCCGGATGGCGGTCCAGCACGCCGCCGAGTATCAGATGCGAGCCGGCGATCGCGGTGTCGAACGGATTGCCGAGCAGGTTGCTCAGATAGAAATCGCCGAGCCGCGCGCCGCCGACCGTCTGCTGCGGATGCAGGAACACCGGCAGCCCGAGCTGCTCGATGCGGGCGAAGACCGGCGCGAAGCGCGGGTCGTCGAGGTCGCGGTTGTCGATGTTGGTGCCCATGTAGACGCCGCGCACGCCCGGCAGCTGCGACGCGCGCTCGAGCTCGTCGATCGCGTCGGTCGCATCGAGCATCGGCAGCGTCGCGAGCACGACGAAGCGCGTCGGATGACGCTGATGCACGCGCGACGCGGCCGTGTTCCAGGTGCGCGCCAGTTTCGCGTTGAACGGCCGGTCGCCCCAGTACGCCATCGGCACGCTCAGCGACAGCGCCTGCACGTCGACGCCGGATGCGTCCATGTCCGCGAGCCGCGCGTCGACGTCGATGAACTTCATCGGCAGCGGCCCGAGGTCGCCGGCCGGCGTGCGGAACGTGAAGCTCGTGTCGTCGCAGGTGAACGCGCCGCCGAACCGCTTGCCTTCGCCGCCGACCAGCGTGCAGAAGCTCTCCGGGTAGTAGTGGGCGTGAATGTCGATCGCGCGCGGGTGGGCGGCGGGCGGCGTGGATGGAGCCGATGAAGCCGATGAAGCCGATGCAAGCGATGAAACCGAGCCCGGCTCGCCGGCCGTCGCCGGCCGTCCGGCAACCGCCGCGCCGGCGAGCGCCGCGAAGGCGCCGAGCACGCGGCGCCGGCCGCTGGACATGCAGCAGGTACAGATCATCGTGTCGTCTCCAGGTTGTGATGGTCGTACTGCGACGGCGCGACGCCCAACTCGCATGCGACGAGCTGCAGATCGAACAGCGCGCGTTCGCGGCGCGCGCGGGCCGACCGGTCGGTCACCGACACCGCGACGATCGCGACGAACGCCGCCGCCATCGAGAACAGCGCCGGATACTCGTACGGGTAGGGCGCATGCGCGTGGCCGAGCACCTGCACCCAGACGGTCGGGCTCAGCACGGTTAGCGCGACCGCGGTGACGAGGCCGACCGCGCCGCCGACTACCGCGCCGCGCGTGGTGAGCCCGCGCCAGTAGATCGACAGCAGCAGCACCGGGAAATTGGAGCTGGCCGCGATCGAGAACGTCAGGCTGACGATGAACGCGATGTTCTGCTTCTGAAACGCGATGCCCAGCACGATCGCGAGCACGCCGAGCACCAGCGTCGTCGCGCGCGCGACGCGCATTTCGTCGCGGTCGGTGGCGCGGCCGCGGCGCAGCACGTTCGCGTACAGGTCGTGCGAGATCGTCGTTGCGCCGGCGAGCGTGAGGCCCGCGACCACCGCGAGGATCGTCGCGAACGTGACCGCGCAGATGAAGCCGAGAAACAGGTCGCCGCCGACCGCGTGCGCGAGATGGATCGCGACCATGTTCGCGCCACCCGCGATCGCGCCGCTTGCGTTGTGATACTGCGGGTCCGCGGCGACGAGCGCGATCGTGCCGAAGCCGATCACGATGATCAGCGCATAGCCGGCGCCGACGATGCCGGTCGCATAGAGAATGCTCTTGCGCGCGGCGCCGACGTCGCCGACGGTGAAGAAGCGCATCAGGATGTGCGGGAAGCCGGCCGTGCCGAACATCAGCGCGATGCCGAGCGACACCGCGGACACCGGATCGGACACGAGCCCGCCCGGCCGCATGATCGCCGCGTGCTTCGGATGGATGCGCATCGCCTGCGCGAACAGCGCGTCGAGGCTGAAGCCGAAGCGGCTCAGCACCATGACCGCCATGAAGGCCGCGCCGGCGAGCAGCAGCACGGCCTTGATCACCTGGACCCAGGTGGTCGCGGTCATCCCGCCGAAGAACACGTAGACCACCATCAGCACGCCGACGATCACGACCGCGACCGTGTAGTTCAGCCCGAACAGCAGCTCGACCAGCTTGCCGGCGCCGACCATCTGCGACACCAGGTACAGCAGCACGATGACGATCGAGCTCGACGCCGCGAACGCGCGGATCGGGCGTTGCTGCAGCCGGTACGACACGACGTCGACGAACGTGAACTTGCCGAGGTTGCGCAGCGGCTCGGCGATCAGGAACATCACGAACGGCCAGCCGACGAGGAAGCCGATCGAGTAGATGAGCCCGTCGAAGCCGAACATGAACACCATCCCGGAGAGCCCGAGGAACGACGCGGCCGACATGTAGTCGCCGGCGATCGCAAGGCCGTTCTGCAGGCCCGTGATGCCGCCGCCGGCCGCGTAGTGATCGGCGACGCTGTGGTTGTGGCGCGCGGCCCAGCGCGTGATGACGAGCGTCGCGGCGACGAACAGCATGAACATGCCGATCGCGAGCGGATCGTGCGCGGGCGCATGCACGGCCGGTACGGCCGCGCATGCGGGCGTTGCGCCGGCCGCCGCGACGATCGGCGCAGCGATGGTGGCGGCGCGCTTCATTGGCCGCCTCCGTCGCGAATCGACGCGACGCGCGCGTCGTGTACCGAATTGGCGCGCCGCACGTACAGCGCGACGAGCGCGAAGGTCGCGACGAACATCCCGAAGCCGACGGGGATGCCCCACGTCGTCGTGCGGCCCGGCGCGATTGGCCGGCCCAGCCAGGCGGGCGAGAACGCCAGCGCGAGAATGAACGCGAAGTAGAGCGCGAGCATGACGGCGGTCAGCGACCACGCGAACCGCCTTCTGCGCGCGACGAGTTGGCGGAAGTGGGCATCGCGCAGCAGCGGGTGCTGGGGCGCGGCGAATGCGTCCGGATCGGGGACGGGGCCGGCGCAAGCCGGAATCGAGCGGTTCACGGTGTCTCCTGGTTGGTATCGGTCATGACGTGGTGCGGCACGTCGGGCAGGCGGCCTGCGCGATTCACAGTTGCGGCGGCACGGCGGTGTCGCGCATCACGATTTCGGGCGTGCGATAGCGCTCGGCCATTTCGCGTTCGGTGTCGTTCTGCAACTGCGCCTGCATGTACGCGCCGAGATGACGCGCATGCTGGACGATCGCGGCGCCGAACGCGGTGCGCGTGTCGCTGTAGGCATGCAGCGCATCGAGCGTATCGGCGTGGGCGCCCAGCGCCTGCACGAGCGCCATCGCGTCGCCGGCCGCCTTCGTGACGCCCATCCCGCAGTGCGGGCGCGCGACGAACGCGGCGTCGCCGAGCAGTGCGATCCGGCCGAACGTCATGTGCGGCACCTCGAGGTCGTAGATCGGCTGAAACAGCGGCTGCGCGGCGCGCGACACGACTTCCGCGAACTGCGGCGCGAGCAGCGCATGCGCGGCGTCTTCCATCGCGGCGAGCACGTCGGGCCGGATCAGCGTCGGCGGAATGCCGCCGGCCCACTGCTTGCCGGTCGCGTCGGTCAGCAGGTTCGGCAAGTCGGTGTCTTCGTGGGTCGCGCGATACCAGACGAAGTTGTAGCGGCGCTCGCCGGGCTGCGTGCTGTTGTGCCGCCCGGCAACCGGGTAGCCGAGGATCTGTTCGCGGGGCGGCAGCCCGAATGCGAACTTGCCGAACAGCGTCGCGTGCGTCGTGTCGGACAGCTCGCGTTCGTCGACCAGCCCGCGCCACGCGACATAGCCCGCGTATTGCAAGCGCGCGTCGGGCAGGAAGGTTTCGCGGATCGCCGAGCGCAGGCCGTCCGCGGCGACGACGAGATCCGCGTGGACCACCGAGCCGTCGGCGAGCGTGACCGACGCGCGATCGGGGCCGTCCGCCACGTCGGCGACCACGGCGCCCGCGTGGTAATGCTGGTCGGGCAGCGCGGCGCGCAGCACGTGGTACATCTTGCTCCACGCGGTGAGCGTCTGCGGCAGCGGCCGCTCGGAGGCGAGCGAGCCGTCGCGTGCGAGCGTGATGCGCGCCTCGACGTTCACGCCGATCGACGCGTCGATCCGGACGCCGGCCGCGCGCAGCACGTCGAACAGCTCGGGATGCGTGACGATGCCCGCGCCGCGCCCGGACAGTTCGTCCGGCACGCGCTCGAACACGTCGACGTCCCAGCCGTTGCGCAGCAGCAGGTTCGCGGCGAACAGGCCGCCCAGTGAGCCGCCGACGATGGCGGCATTGCGCTTGGTCGAATTGCGGTCGTTCATGTCACGCTCCACGGGTAGCCGCGGCTGCGCCGCGCGGGTCGAGGCCGGCCACTTCGGCGGCCGGATAGTTCAGTTCGATCGTCACGCCCGACGGGTCTTCGATGAAGATCTGATGCAGCCCGAGGCTCGGCACGGTGCGGTCGCGCCACGCGACGTTCTCGGCGCGCAGCGTGCGCCACATCGCTTCGACGCCGGTCGCGAGGAACGCGATGTGATCGACGGTGCCGGTGCCTGTCGCTGGCACGGCCTTGTCGCCGAGATAGGCGGCAAGGCCGCGCGGGTCGGCCGGATCGATGCCGATCAGGTGCACGATTCCGTAGTCGGCTTCGTCGTCGCCGGCGTATAGCCACGCGCCCGGGAAGTCGAATGGCGGGCGGTAGCCGCGCTTGAAGCCGAGCACCCGCTCGTAGAACCGGCACGACCGGTCGAGGTCGAGCGTGCGGATCGAGTAGTGCGCGAGTCGCGAGACAGGCATGGCGAACTCCTTGTTTATCGATAGATAAGTTATCGGTCGATAAATTCTAGGCGAAAAGACGCACGGCACAAAGCCGGAAGTGCGCCGTGTTAACCCTCGGTGTCGGATGGGGCGGGATCGGGCCGCCGCGGCTGGGTTGGAGTGACCCGGGCGTCGAATCAGTGGCGGTCAGCCGCCCGGCGTGTCAGCCACATGCGGCCGGGCGGCTCGAAGTCGGTGCCGAACCGCACCAGGCCGGCTTTCTTCAGATGGCCGCGTCAAGGCCAGCCGCTTGATGTAGAACCTGGACTGATCGGCAAGCAGCCGGGACGCCATGCCTACGAGCAGGCCGCCGTTGAGGGGACCGATATCCCGGACCATCTCTATCGTGAATTCGGAGTTGCCGGCCCGTCAGCGAGCCGTGATTGCATCGAACGATGCTCTGGAATACAGCACAAAGTCTGGGGTTCCGACCGTGGCCTCTCGGCAGGCTACAACCCGCGTTATAGCGCCGGCGCGTTGAGTGAAGGCTGACCGCGCCAGCCCCCACCCACCCCGCCTTAATTGTTATGAACCCCGCCACGCACCGCGCCTCACGGCGTACATTCGCGACTGCGGCGGCGATCATCCCACCAGCCGGCCGCGTCCCCATCGCCAACATCGGGAGCCGCGCATGAATCAGCCGCACCACATACGAATCATCGGCATGCCGCGCAGCCGCGACGCGTATGCGATCCGCGATTTCCTGCAGCGTCGCATGGTCGCGTACGACTGGTGCGAGCTCACCTCCGACGCCGACAGCACGCGCGAGCTCGGCATCGCACCATTGCGCGACGTCCGGCTGCCGGTCGTGATCTTTCCGGACGGCTCGCGCCTGTACCGGCCGACGCTCGCGGAAATCGCCGCGCGGCTCGGCTGGGTCGCGCAGCCGCGCTTCGTCGAATACGACGTGTCGATCTACGGCGCGGGGCCGGCCGGTTTGTCGGCGGCCGTCTATGCGGCATCGGAAGGGCTGCGCGCGGTACTGATCGAGCGCGCCGCGGTGGGCGGTCAGGCCGGCACCAGCTCGCTGATCGAGAACTACATGGGCTTCCCGGACGGCATTCCCGGCGCGGAACTCGCGGAGCGCGCACGAGAACAGGCCATGAAGTTCGGCGTCGAACTGCTGACGATGCGCGAAGGCGTGCACGCGCGCTTCGTCTACGGCAAGATTCACGTCGATCTCGCCGATGGCTCGGTGCTCGTCGCCCGCTCGAACATCTGCGCGACCGGCATCGAATACCGCAGCCTCGGGCTGCCGGAGGAGCCCGCGTTTCTCAACGCCGGGCTGTTTTACGGCGCCGGATCGAGCGAGGCGCCGATGTGCTCCGGTGAACACGTGTTCATCGTCGGCGGCGGAAATTCGGCCGGCCAGGCCGCGATGAATTTCTCGCGCCATGCGCGCGAGGTCACGATGCTCGTGCGCGGCGCATCGCTCGCCGACACGTTGTCGCGCTATCTGATCGACCGGATCGAGCGCACGCCGAACATCGCGGTGCGCTACCGGTCGGCGGTCGACGCACTGTACGGCGACGGCTGGCTCGATGCGATCGGAATCCGCACGGACGACGGCCCATCCGAACGCGTGCCGGCCACACGCCTGTTCGTCTGCATCGGCGGCGCGCCGAATACCGAATGGGCGAAGGACACCGCCATCATCCGCAATTCCGGCGGCTATCTCGTCACCGGCACCGATCTGTACGACTGTCCGGCGTTCGAACGGGTGTGGCCGCTCGAACGCCGTCCCTACTATCTCGAGACCAGCGTGCCGGGCTCGTTCGCGGCGGGCGACGTCCGGTCCGGGTCGGTCAAGCGCGTCGCGTCGGCAGTCGGCGAAGGCGCGATGGCCGTGACCTTCGTGCACCGGTTTCTCGGCGAGGATGCGCACCGGCTCGCATGATGCGCGCGTGCATGCGCGCACCGCACGACGAGCGCGGCTTCACTGCGCATCGGTTTGCACCGCATCGCGCGCCGCTTGCCGGCCCGCTCCCGCGGGCGCCGTCCAGCCGCCGCCCAATGCACGCACGAGGCCGACCGTCGCGGTCGCGAGCGCCTGACGACTGTGAATCAGTTGCCGTCGCGCATTCAACGCATCGCGATCCGCATCGATCACTTCCAGATAGCTGACGTAGCCGTGACCATAGCGGCTCAGCGACAGGCGCGCCGCGGCGTCGGTCGCGCGCGCCGCGCTGTCGTAGCGTGCGATGCGCTCCTTCTGCGCGGCGATGTCGTTCAGCGCGTCCTGTACGTCGCGCAACGCGCCGATCGCAGTCGCCCGGTAGTTCGCGTCGGCAACCTCGACGCCGGCTCGCGCGGCCGCCACCGCGGCATCGCGTTTGCCGCCGTCGAGCAGCGTCTGCGCGACGCTCGCGCCGAGCCGCCACAGCGAACTGTTGCGATCGAGAAACGAGCCGAGATCGCGGCTCGCGAAGCCGCCTTGTGCGGTGAGCGTCAGCGTCGGCAGCCATGCGGTGCGCGCGACGCCCAGCTCCAGCGACGCGGCGTCGGCGCGCCGCGCGGCGGCGAACACGTCGGGGCGTCGCGCGAGCAGCGCGGACGGCAGGCCGGGCGGCACGTTCGGCACGCGAACGGGCACGGCGCTCGCCTCGAGCTCGAACGCGCTCGGGGCCATACCCGTCAGCACCGCGAGCGCATCGACCAGATTCTCGCGCAGCCGGCGGCTGTCGGCGAGCTCGGCGCGCGCGGTGTCGAGATCGGCCGCCGCACGCAGCGCATCGAGGTCGCTCGCCGCGCCGGCCCGCACGCGTGCGGCGATTACGTCGAGTGCGGTGCGCCGCAGCCCGATCGCGCGGTCGAGCGCCGCCAGATCCTCGTCGACATAGTGAAGCGTCAGGTAGTCGCTTGCGACTTCGGTCGCGACGCGCACGCGCATCGCATCGCGATCGGCAGCGGCCTGCAGCACGTTCTGCGCGCCGATGTCCGCGTCGCCGCGCAGCCGGCCCCACAGATCGACTTCGTAGCTTGCGCTGGCCGGCATCGACCAATTGCGCATCGTGCGCTTCGGCAGCGCGTTGTCGACGGTGCCGGACACGCGCGAGCGGCTGAACGAAGGACTCACGCCGACGGTCGGCGCGAGCGCGGCTTCGCGCACGCCGAGCAGCGCCTGCGCCTGATCGACGCGTGCGGCGGCGGCGCGCACGTCGAAGTTGCGCGCGAGCGCGGCGTCGACGAGCGAGTGCAGTTGCGGGTCGCCGAACCATGCGGGCCATGCTTGCATCGATGGCGCATGCTCGGCCGACGCGTCGGCATGCTGAAACCCGTCGTGCCCGAGCGCCACCGGCGCAAGCGGCTGCGGTGCGATCGTGCATGCGGCCAGCAGGCTGGCGGCGAGCAGGGCGGATGCGCGCTTCATCGTGCGTCAGGGCTGCGCTGCAGCGTGACGACGACCGACAGCCCGGGACGGATCCGCGGCTCGGTCGCGGCCGGCCCGTCGAGCAGGATCTTGACGGGCACGCGCTGCGTGACCTTCGTGAAGTTGCCGGTCGCGTTGTCGGGCGGCAGCAGCGCAAACTGCGCGCCCGTGGCCGGCGACAGGCTGTCGATGCGACCCGTGAACGTGCGATCGGGCAGCGCATCGAAGCGCAATCGCACGGCGTCGCCGGTACGCACGTGCCGAAGCTGCGTCTCGCGGAAATTCGCGACGATCCACGGATGCGGCGCGACGAGCGTCAGCAGCGCCTGGCCGGGCGCGACGTGCTCGCCGGTCTCGACGGTCTTCTTGCCGACGTAGCCGTCGGACGGCGCGACGACCGTCGTGTACTGCAGCTGCAGCAGCGCATCGCGCAACGCCGCATCGTTCTGGCTCGGCATCGGCGGCCTGCAGCGCGGCGAGCGCGCTGCGGCGCTGCGCGTCCGCGGCCGCGATCCGCGCGTGCGCGGACTTGCGCGCGGCGTCGGCCGCGTCGAACTCCTGCTTCGACAATCCGCGCGGCGTCTCGCGCGTCAGTTCCCGTGCGCGCGCGTAATCGAGGTCGGCCTTCTCGGCATCGGCGCGCGCGGACACGAGCGTCGCATCGGCCTGTTCGACCGCCGCGTGCGCGCGGGTCGCGTCGGCGTGTGCCTGCGCGACCCGCGCGCGCTGCAATGCGACGCGTACGTCGAAGTCGCGCCGGTCGATCTGCACGAGCGGCGCGCCTGCGCGCACGAACTGGTTGTCGTCGACGAGCACGCGCTCGACGGCGCCGGCTACGCGCGGCGAGATCACGTGCAGATGGCTCGTCACGTACGCGTCGTCGGTGCCGCGATCGCGCGCATCGAACTCGTAGACCAGCAGCGCGACGAGCAGCAGCGCGAGCACGGCGATCGCGACGATCGCCGGCGCGCGCGCACGCGACGGCGCAGGCGCAGACGATGCAACGGGCGGGGTGGGGGACGGGGGCGGCGTCATATTCGGCACACTCCATCGTACGGACAAGGTTCGTCGCATCGCGCTATGCTTGCGCGAGCTTGATACAGGGGAGCCGCTCGACCATGAACACGACGTTCGCTACCGGCAGTGCGATGCCGGCGCCGGCCGCGGGCCCGGCTTCCGACATACCGACATTCCGTTCGATCGCCGCGATCGCGGCC